>JBJDXS010000017.1:0-3059 GCA_051866815.1 Candidatus Onthomonas sp.
GTGCCTCAGATCGAGGTCACCTTCGACATCGACGCCAACGGCATCGTGAACGTCTCCGCCTGCGACAAGGGCACCGGCAAGAGCCAGAACATCACCATCACCGCCTCCTCCAACCTGTCCAAGGAGGACATTGACCGGGCCGTCAAGGAGGCTGAGCAGTATGCCGCCGAGGACGCCAAGCGGAAGGAAGAGGTCGACACCCGCAACCAGGGCGACCAGCTGGTCTATCAGACCGAGCAGGCTCTGAGCGAGCTGGGCGACAAGATCTCCGCCGACGAGAAGGCCACCGTGGAGGGCAAGCTGAACACCCTGAAGGACGCCCTGAAGGGCACCGACGTGGCCGCCATCAAGGCCGCCAGCGACGAGCTGCAGAAGGCCTTCTACGACATCTCCGCCAAGCTGTATCAGCAGGCAAATCCCCAGGGCAACCCCGGCGCCGGTTATGACCCCAACGCAGCCGCCGGCGGCAGCGCCAATAACGGCGGCGGCAACGGCCAGGACTACTATGACGCAGATTACGAAGTGGTGGACGACGACAAGAAGTAAGCGTTCCCCCTCATCAAGCTCCCCGGGCGTGGCAGAAATTCTGTCACGCCCTGTGGGCTGAATGCACTTATTTCAGCCGCAAGGCCACTAGGAAGTGAAAAATATGGCAGATAAACGAGATTATTACGAGGTGCTGGGGGTAGACCGCTCCGCCTCTTCGGACGAGATCAAGCGGGCCTACCGAAAGCTGGCCAAGAAATACCACCCGGACATGAATCCCGGCGACAAAGAGGCAGAGGCCAAGTTCAAAGAGGCCAACGAGGCCTATGAGATTCTCTCCGACGATCAGAAGAAGGCCCGGTATGACCAGTTCGGCTTTGCCGGCGTGGATCCCAACTACGGGGCCGGAGCCGGCGGCGGCTATGGCGCCGGTTTTGACGGCGACATCGACCTGGGTGACATCTTCAACTCCTTCTTCGGCGGCGGCTTTGGTGGTGGCGGCTTCGGCGGCGGCAGTTCTTCCCGGCGCAACGCCCCCCAGAAGGGTCAGACGCTGCGTGCCTCGGTGCGGCTCACCTTTGAGGAGGCCGCCTTTGGCTGCGACAAGGAGATCGACATCTCCCGGATTGAGAGCTGTCCCGACTGTTTCGGCTCCGGCTGTGCCGGCGGCACCCAGCCGGAGACCTGTCCCAACTGCCGGGGCATGGGATCTGTCCAGGTCCAGCAGCGCACCCCCTTCGGCGTCATGTCCACCAGCCAGACCTGCGGCCACTGCGGCGGCACGGGCAAGATCATCAAGAATCCCTGCCCCACCTGCAAGGGCAAGGGCGCGGTCCGGCGCAACAAAAAGATCACCGTCAAGATTCCTCAGGGCATCGATGACGGCCAGGCCATCTCCATCCCCAATCAGGGCCACACCGGCCGCAACGGCGGTCCCAACGGCGATCTGCTGGTAGCGGTGGAGCTGATCCCCCATCCCTACTTTGAGCGGGACGGAAGCGATGTGCTCTATAAGCACACCATCTCCTTCGCCCAGGCAACTCTGGGCGCCGAGGTGGAGATTCCCACCATCGACGGCAAGGTAAAGTACAATATTCCCTCCGGCACCCAGCCCGGCTCCACCTTCCGGCTCCGGGGCAAAGGCATTCCCGCCATCCGGGGCGGCATGCGGGGCGATCAGTACGTCACCGTCAATGTCCAGGTTCCTACCAATCTGAACTCCGCCCAAAAGGAAGCCCTCCGTGCCTTCGACGAGGCTATGGCTGGCAGATCCAACACAGAAGGAGAGAAGGAGCCCTTCTTCTTCGGGAAAAAGCGGAAAAAGTAAGTATGATTTTGTTCAGGCCAGACAGCGATGTCTGGCCTGAATTTTTTCAGCACTTGCTTTTTCCTGCTTTGGTGTTATACTGTCCCTGCCATTTTATCCGGTTCGCCGGACTGTCCTGCTTTTGTGAGGTCGCTATGAAATCTGTTTTCTCTTCCATCACCCCGGAGCTGCGTCTGGGCGATCTGCTCTCTCTGCCGGAATTTGCGTCCATCCGCAGTCATCTGCTGATTGACGACTTTTTCAGCCTCTCCCGCCACGGAGACGTGCCCCTCAGCGCCCTGTCTGATACCTGGAACATCCCCCTGCTTTGCGAGGGCCTGAACCGGGCGCTGGCTCTGCGCCGGGCGGGATATCCCCTGCTCTACGCCTCCGGACCGGAGCCCAGCCAGTTCTTTTTCCACTTCCCCGGCAATCCCGGGGGAAAGGCGGTCATTATCTGCCCCGGCGGCGGCTACAGCCTGGTCTGGTCCCCCGGAGAGGGCTATCCTGTGGCCGCCCGGCTCAATGCGATGGGCTATCACGCCTTTGTGGTCAACTATCGCACCGGTCCGGGCGCAGCCCAGGCCCCCAACCCCATGGAAGATCTGGCTGTCTCCATCCGGTATATTCTGGCCCACGCCGGTCAGTTTCAGGCGGACCTCTCCGATTACGCCGTCATGGGCTTTTCCGCCGGAGGCCACCTGGCTGCCAGCTTTGGCACCGAGGCTCTGGGCTGGCGGCATTACGGCCTGCCTCGGCCGGGCACAATGATGCTCTGCTATCCGGTCATTACCATGGGCCCCCTGAGCGAGCCCACCTCCCGGGCCTGTCTGCTGGGAGAGCATCTGTCTGATCCAGACTTCACCCGCCGGTACAGTGTGGAGCAGCAGATTACCCCCGCCTATCCGCCCACCTACCTGTGGCAATGTGATTCGGACGCGGTGGTTCCGATCCAAAACTCCCAGCTGCTGGCCCGTCAGCTGGCTGCCCAGCAAATCCTCCACCGCTATCAGACCTATCCCGGAACCGACCACGGCACCGGCCTGGCCGATGGCACCGCTGCTCAGGGCTGGCTGGAACAGGCCGTCTCCTTTTGGCGGGAACAGCTAAGCCGTTGAGCAGGTAAAAAGAACACCGACCTGAATGCTGTCTGGGTGCAGCATCCGGGTCGGTTTCTTTTCAGCGCTGTATTAATCCCGCTTGACCGTCAAAGCGCAGTCAGTGCCGACCTGCTGGACGGTGACGGTGTCCGCCCTGCCCTTCAGGG
>JBJDXS010000018.1:0-15402 GCA_051866815.1 Candidatus Onthomonas sp.
TTGGCTCCTTCTTTGTCATGCTGTTCGCCGGCGTGCCCATCTCTGCCGGTATCGGTATCGCATCCATTATCACCGCTTTTGCCTGCGGCATGGATCCCGCCGTTTTCGCCCTTACTGCGGCTCAGCGTTGCTTCTCCGGCGTGGACTCCTTCTCCCTGCTGGCCCTGCCCTTCTTCTCCCTGGGCGGCAACATTATGAATAAGGGCGGCATCGCCAAGCGTCTGGTTCGCCTGGCCCGTCTGCTGGTGGGCAAGGTGCCCGGCTATCTGGCCGCCACCAACGTGCTGGCCAATATGTTCTTCGGCGCCGTGTCCGGCTCCTCCGTGGCTGCCACCTCCGCCATGGGCTCCATCATGAGCCCCCTGGAGAAGGACGAGGGCTATGACCCCAACTACTCCGCCGCCGTCAACATCTGCTCCGCCCCCACCGGCATTCTGATTCCTCCCTCCGGTCCCCTCATTCTGTACTCCATCACCGCCGGCGGCGTGTCCGTGGCAGCTCTGTTCATGGGCGGCTATCTGACCGGCGCTCTGCTGGGTATCTCCGTCATCGCCGTGGCTATCTTCCTGGCTGTCAAGAAGGGCTATAAGGCCTCCGCTGTCAAGGAAGAGGATCCCGTCTGGAAGATCCTGGTGGACTCCATCCCCTCTCTGCTGGCAGTCATCATCGTCATGGGCGGCATCCTGGCCGGTATCTTCACCGCCACTGAGGCCGGCGTGGTCATGTGCCTGTACTGCGGCCTGCTGTCCATCATCTACCGTGAGATGGACCTCAAGACCTTCTACAACCTGCTGGCCGACACCATGAAGAGCTCCGCCACCATCCTCTTCTTGATTGCGGCCTCCTCCATCATGTCCTACGTCATGTCCTATACCGGCATCCCCGCCGCCATCAGCCAGGCGCTGATGAGCGTCTCTGACAACCGGTATGTGCTGCTGCTGGTCATGAACGTCTTCCTGCTGGTCATGGGCATGTTCCTGGATCTGACTCCTGCCGTTCTGATCTTCACCCCCATCTTCCTGCCCATCGCCCGGAGCCTGGGCATGAGCGACGTCCACTTCGGTCTGATGCTGATCATGAACCTGGGCATCGGTTCCGTCACGCCTCCTGTGGGCTCCTGCCTGTTCGTGGGCTGCGGCGTCGGCAAGGTCAAGATCGAGGGCGTCACCAAGTACATTGTGCCGATGTTTGCCGCCATGGTCATCGCACTGTTCCTGGTCACCTTCATTCCTGCCATCCCGATGATCGTCCCCTATCTGTGCGGCCTGGTGCCCAGCTTTGGCTGGCTGAACTGAGCCCCTGTGGGTGACATGATCGCATAAACGTCCTTGCGGCGGTTCACAGTTACAGCGCATGGATAACTGGGAACCGCCGCTTTTCTTATCTCTTTCACCGCCGGACCCGCCCCAGGCCCGGCAAATCTGAATCTATGAGACAAGGAGCGTTTCCGCTATGAAAATCTGTACCGTATTTACCGGCTACGAGCCTGCAAACGGCATGTATCTGATCCACACCAACCAGGCGGATGTGAAGGTCTGCTTCGTCACTGATGAGATTGTCCGGGTCCGTGCCTCCTTTGACAAGGAATTTGCCGAGGAGTCCTATGTCCTGTCCACCGTTGCCTGGGAAGACCGTCTGGATTCCCTCTTCCCGGAGCGGCAGCATGTGGCTCCGGTGGTGCCTCAGATCGCTGAGGACGATAAGACCCTGACCTTTGCCACCGCCGCCGTCAAGCTGGAGGTGCAGAAGGATCCCCTGTCCTTCCGGCTCTATGACGCCGAGGGCACCCTGCTCTATCAGGATCTGGCCGGCAATCCCTTCGTGCTGGACAGCAACCACCGGGTGGTGCACTACAGCCGGATGAACGAAGAGGACTGCTTCTATGGCTTTGGCGAGAAGACCGGCCTGCTGAACAAAAACAAGGAGTTCCTCCGGGAGCGGGCCACCGATGCCATGGGCTACGACCCCAAGAAGATGGACACCCTGTATAAGCACATCCCCTTCTACATCCAGCTCAACCGGGACACCCAGAAGGCAGTGGGCGTCTTCTATCACAACTTCTATGAGTCTGTGTTCAACATGGGCCGCGAGAAGAGCAACTACTGGCCCCGCTACACCTATTGGCAGGCGGACGGCGGCGACATCGACCTGTATCTGCTGGGCGGCGGCACCCTGGCCAAGATCGTGGACAACTACACCCTGCTGACCGGCCGTCCCGCCCTGCTCCCCAAGCGGGCACTGGGCTATCAGGGCTCCTCCATGTACTATCCCGAGCTGGAGAAGGACAGCGACGACGCCGTTCTGGGCTTTATCGACACCATCAAGGAAGAGGGCTTCCCCATTGACGGCTTCCATCTCTCCTCCGGCTACACCAGCTATTCTGACGAAAAGGTGACCAACCGCCGCTGCGTCTTTACCTGGAACACCGAGCGCTTTAAGGATCCCAGCAAGTATTTCCATGAGATGATGGACAAGAACGCCGAGAACGTGCCCAACGTCAAGCCAGGCATCCTGCTCTGCCACCCCTGGTTTGATGAGTTTGTCTCCAAGGGCGTCTTTGTCAAGGACAGCGAGCACCCTGAGCACTATGCTGTCGGCAAGTGGTGGGGCGGCGACGGCGCTTTCTGGGACTATACCAAGCCTGAGGCCCGGGAGGCCTGGAAGAAATACCTGACCGACAACATTATCGCCGTGGGCACCAACTCCGTCTGGAACGACAACTGCGAGTACGACAGCCTGATGGACAAGGACGCCATCGTGGACTTTGACGGCAAGGGCGGCACCATCGGCCAGCTCAAGCCCATCATGTGCACCATCATGTGCAAGCTGAGCAATGAGGCAGTCAGGGAGCACGACTCCACCAAGCGCCCCTACTCCGTCTGCCGCTCCGGCAGCGCCGGCATCCAGAAGTACGCCCAGACCTGGTGCGGCGACAACTACACCAGCTGGGACTCCCTCCAGTACAACATCCCCATTATCACCGGCATGGGCCTCTCCGGCCAGCCTAACGAGGGCGCCGACATCGGCGGCTTCGCCGGCCCCGCTCCTGAGGAGGAGCTGTTTGTCCGCTGGGTGCAGCAGGGCATCTTCCAGGCCCGGTTCTCCATCCACTCTGCCAGCAACGACAATACGGTTACCGAGCCCTGGATGTTCCGAGGCTCCGCCGATCTGATCCGCAGCGCCATCCTGCTGCGCTACCGTATGGCCCCCTATCTGTACTCCGCTGAGTACGAGGCCAACCAGACCGGCGCGCCCATTATGCGGGCTCTGGTCTATGAGTTCCAGAACGATCCCAAGGTCTATGAGGAGAGCTTCGAGTTCATGTTCGGCCGGGATATCCTGGTGGCCAACGTCATCGAGAAGGGCGCCAAGACCCGGAAGGTCTATCTGCCCGCCGGCTGCAAGTGGTATGACTGGGGTAACAACTTTGCCTGCTATGAGGGCGGCCAGACCATCGAGATCCCGGTCACCATGGAGTCCATCCCCATGTTCATCCGGGAGGGCGCCATCATCCCCATGGCGGACAACCAGCTCATGAGCATGGAGCGGGATCACACCACCGCCCTGCATCTGACCCTGGCCCCCGGCGCGGAGCGCACCTACACCCTGTATGACGACGACGGCGTGAGCAACGACTTTGCCAATGGCGTCTACCGCAAGACCAGCATCCACATGTCCGGCACCGACGTGATCAAGGTGGACTTTGCCGCCGAGGGCAGCTACACCGACCATGTGGAGACCGTGGTAGTGGAGATGATCCGCAAGGATAAGAGCCCCTTCTGGGTCACCCTGGGCGGCGAGAAGCTGGAGCACTTCCTCAACCGCCGCAAGTTCGAGGCCGCCGAGTCCGGCTGGTACTACAGCCAGACCAAGAAGGCGGTGCTGGTCAAGTATCCCAATCCCAAGCAGGACACCACACTGGTGGTTTCTTTCGAGCAATTTGACTTAATCGGCATGTAATGCTGGAACTACTTGAATAAAGGTGGTATAATATTTATGTTGCTGAGAAAGTATGAATCTATCGAAAAAACTGACAACGGTTATCTGATTCACGGCGACTGCGCGGACGTCAAGCTGGTCTTTATGACCGATGACATTATCCGTATCCGGGTCAGCTTTGATAAGCAGTTCAAGGAGGCCTCCTATGCGCTGGTTACCACCGCCTGGGCGGACGACCTGGACGAGCTGCTCAAGGAGGAGCGTACCCGCATCACCGCCCTGGATGTGCCTTATGAGGAGACGGAGAAGAAGATCACCTTCCAGACCGCCAACCTCAAGCTGGTGCTGACCAAGGCTCCCTTCCACTTCCGCCTCTATGACAAGGATGGCACCCTGATCTACTCCGATCTGGCCGAGCGGGCCTATGACCGGGATCAGCTGGGCCGCCTGACCCACTACTCCAAGGTGGATCGGGAGAACGACCACTTCTACGGCTTCGGTGAAAAGACCGGTCACCTGGACAAGAAGGGCCGCCATATGCGTATGTGCCCCAAGGACGCCATCGGCCACGACCCCGAGTTCGGCGATCCCCTGTATAAGCACATCCCCTTCTATATCCGCATCAACGAGAATGTCCAGAAGGCGGTTGGCCTGTTCTACAACAACAGCTATGACGCGGCCTTCGACATGTGCAACGAGATCAGCGGCTACTGGGAGCGGTACTCTTACTACCAGGTGGACGGCGGCGACATCGACCTGTTTTTGATCAACGGCCCGGATATGCCCGCCGTGCTGGACCGGTACACCATGCTCACCGGCCGTATGGCCATGCCCACCAAGCAGGAGATGGGCTTTACCGCCAGCACCATGTACTATGCCGAGCTGGAGAAGGACTGCGACCAGGAGATCTACAAGGTCATCGACAAGCACTTTGCCGAGAAGATCTACATCGATAACTTCTGGCTGGCCAGCGGCTACTCCTCCGGCGAGGAGGACAACCTGCGCTATGTCTTCAACTGGAACAAGCGCCGCTTCCCCGATCCTGAGGGTTTCTTCGCCCATATGAACGAGCGGGGCATCAACGTGATCCCCAACCTGAAGCCGGGCATCCTCCAGAACCACCCCTACATGGACAAGTGGAAGGCAGCCGATGCCTTCATCAAGACCCCGGACGGCCAGGATGACTATTACGGCCGCTGGTGGGGCGGCGTGGGCCGGTTTGTGGACTTCACTAAGCCCGAGGCACGAGAGGCTTGGAAACAGCTGCTCAAGGCCAACATCCTGGAGAAGGGCACCAAGACTGTCTGGAACGACAACTGCGAGCTGGACGGCGTGGAGGATCGCACCGCCCACTGCGACTTCGAGGGCATGGGCGGCGACATGGCCCAGCTCAAGATCATCCACAGCAATATGATGGCCTACCTGGGCAAGGAGGCCATTGCGGAGGTCTATCCCAACGAGCGGCCTTACATCATCAACCGGGCTGGCTTTGCCGGTATCCAGCGCTACGCCCAGGTCTGGGGCGGCGACAACCTGACCGACTGGCGGACGGTGAAGTTCAACATCGCCACCATTATGGGCATGGGCCTGTCCGGCTGCGCCAATATGGGCTGTGACATCGGCGGCTTTGCCGGCGGCGCACCCAGCGGTGAGCTGCTGCTGCGCTGGATTCAGAGCGGCATCTTCCAGCCCCGGTTCTGCATGAACTCCGCCAACAATGACAACACTGTCACCCAGCCCTGGATGTATGAGGAGAACCTGCCCTATGTCCAGGAGGCCTTCGCCCAGCGCTACCGGATGATTCCCTACCTCTACTCCCTGATGTATGAGGCATATACCACCGGCATGCCCGCCATGCGGCCTCTGTTCCTGGAGTTCCCCCACGACAAGAACTGCTACAACGACAAGCTGCTCACCTTCATGTTCGGCAGCTCCGTCCTGGTGGCAAACGTCGTGGAGGAGGGCGCCAAGACCCGGGAGATCTATCTCCCCGCCGGCGCCACCTGGTACGACATGAACGACAACCTGAAGGCCTACGCCGGCGGTCAGACCATCGAGATTCCGGTGGATCTGGGCTCCATCCCCATGTTCCTGCGGGGCAGCGCCATCTACTACACCTCTGAGGACATCCATCAGGCGTCCACCGACGTGCTCAAGAGCCTGGACTTCCTCATCTCCGCCGAGAGCGACTGCAAGACGGTGTTCTACGATGACGACGGCCATACCAAGGACTTCGAGCGGGGCGTCTATGCAAAGACCGACATCTCTGTCCAGGCGGGTGACCGGAAGGTCATCTCCTTCCACCGGGAAGGCAGCTATGCCCCCACGGTGGAGCGGCTCACCCTCCGGGTGGTCAGCAAGGACAAGGGCGCCTTCTGGGTCACTGTGGACGGCAAGCCCATCACCCGCTACATCGTCAAGGATGCCTATGACGCGGTGGACGAGGGCTGGTTCTACAACCTGTCCGACCGGACGATTATGATCAAATGCGCGATGCCGGCCAAGGAGGACTTCCAGATTGTGGTCAGCACCGAGAAGTTCGACCTGATCGGCATGGCCGAGGACGAATAACATCTTGGATTCGCCGAACCGCCGGGGAGGGAAGCCTCCCCGGGGCGCCGGCTTCCATAAATGCAAATCAAGCAAGGAGGAAACAATATGGCTATGAAAATGGGCTGGCGCTGGTACGGCGAGGGCAACGATCCCGTCACCCTCGGTGATATCAGACAGATTCCTGGCGTGTCCACCATTGTCTGGGCGCTCCATAACAAAATGCCCGGCGAAATCTGGGAGGTAGACGAGATCCGCCCCGTGGTGGAGCAGATTGAGGCCGCAGGCTTTGATGCTGAAGTGGTGGAGTCTGTCAACGTGCATGACGACATCAAGATCGGCCTGCCCACCCGTGACAAGTACATCGAGAACTACAAGCAGTGCATCCGCAACCTGAGCCAGTTCGGCGTCAAGGTGATCTGCTACAACTTTATGCCCGTCTTTGACTGGACCCGTACCGACCTGTTCCACCCTGTGGGCGACGGCTCCACCGCTCTGTTCTATGATCCCAAGGAGATCAAGGGCGACTATCGGGCCATGGCCGACTACATCCTGAACTTCACCGAGAAGTACAACATGACCTTCCCCGGCTGGGAGCCGGAGCGGATGGCCAAGCTGGACGAGCTGTTCAAGGCCTATGCCCCTGTCACCAAGGATATGCTGTGGGAGAACCTGTTCTATTTCCTGAATGCCATCATGCCCACCTGTGAGGAGTGCGACATCAAGATGGCCATCCACATGGACGATCCCCCCTGGGACATCTTCGGTCTGCCCCGCCTGATGGTGGACGAGGCCGCCTGCGATAAGCTGCTGACCACCGTGGACAACCCCTACAACTGCCTGACGCTGTGCACCGGCTCTCTGAACGCCAATCCGAACAACAACTGCGCCGACATCGTCCGCAAGCACTGCGACCGGATTGCCTTCGGCCACATCCGCAACATCCATCACTTCCCCGACGGCTCCTTCTCCGAGGCTGCCCATCGGGACTGCTGCGGCGAGACCGGCATCATCGACATCCTGCGTGCCTATCATGACGGCGGCTTCAACGGCTACATCCGTCCCGACCACGGCCGTCAGCTGTGGGAGGAGGGCCCCGGCTCCTGCCGTCCCGGTTACGGCAAGTACGACCGCGCCCTGGGCATCCAGTACATGCTGGGCGTCTGGGATCTGCTGGAGAAGCTGGACGAAGAGAAGAAGTAAGCCTGTCCTGTTTTCTGGCTGAATGATTTTACGGCTGGTCGGGAGCAGCCCGATTCCGGGCGGCTTCCGGCCAGTATCGCAAATGGAAAAATTTCGAAAAAAGAAGGTCATTCCAATGAAAATGAATCTCGCCTCTCTGAGCGACAAGGCCGGCTGGGCTGCCGCCGGCGTCGTTCTCCCCCAGTATGATGTGGAGAAGGTGATTGCCGAGACCAAGGCCAACCCCATGTGGGTGCACTTCGGCGCCGGCAATATCTTCCGGGGCTTCATCGGCTCCCTGGCCCAGCGGATGCTCAACGCCGGCGTCTGCGACCGGGGCATCATCGCTGCCGAGACCTTTGACTACGGCATCATCACCGACATCTACGATCCCTTCGACAACCTGACCATGAACGTCATCCTCAACGCCGACGGCTCCTTTGACCGGGAGATCCAGGCCGGCATTGTGGAGGGCATCCAGGTGGACAGCTCCAACGCCGCCATGATGGCCCGGATGAAGGAGATCTTCACCAACCCCAGCCTGCAGTTCATCTCCTTCACCATCACCGAGAAGGGCTATGCCCTGCGCCGGGTGGATGGCTCCCTGATGCCCGTGGTAGTGGCCGACATGGAGGAGGGCCCCGCCGCCGCCCGTCACGCCATGAGCGTGGTCTGCGCCATGCTGTTTGAGCGCTACAAGGCCGGCAAGTATCCGCTGGCCGTGGTCTCCATGGACAACTGCTCTCACAACGGTGAGAAGCTCCAGGCCTCCGTCATGGAGGTGGCCAAGGCCTGGCAGGACAAGGGCTTTGTGGATCAGGGCTTTATCGACTACCTGACCGACGAGTCCACCATCACCTTCCCCTGGTCCATGATCGACAAGATCACCCCCCGTCCCGCTCCCGTGGTGGAGAAGGCCCTGGCCGAGGCCGGCATCGAGGACATGGCTCCCGTCAAGACCGCCAAGGGCACCTTTATCGCCCCCTTCGTCAACGCCGAGCGGCCCCAGTACCTGGTGGTTGAGGACAAGTTCCCCAACGGCCGTCCGCCTCTGGAGAAGGCCGGCGTCTACTTCGGCACCCGGAGCACCGTCAATAAGTCTGAGACCATGAAGGTCACCACCTGCCTCAACCCCCTGCACACCGCTCTGGCCGTTTACGGCTGCATGCTTGGCTACACCCTCATCTGTGATGAGATGAAGGACGAGGATCTGGTCAACCTGGTCAAGCGGCTGGGCTACCTGGAGGGTCTGCCCGTGGTGGTCAACCCCGGCATCCTGGATCCCAAGGCCTTTATCGATGAGGTGGTGGAGCAGCGCCTGCCCAACCCCTTCATGCCCGACGCTCCCCAGCGCATTGCCACCGACACCTCCCAGAAGGTGGGCATCCGCTACGGCGAGACCATCAAGAGCTACATCGCCGAGGGCCGGGATCTGAACAGCCTGGTCTCCATCCCTCTGGCTCTGGCCGGCTGGCTGCGGTATCTGCTGGCTGTGGATGATGAGGGCAAGCCTATGGAAGTCAGCGCCGATCCGCTGAAGGAGGATATCCAGGCGATGCTCGCCGGCGTGGAGCTGGGCAAGCCTGAGAGCGTGGACGGCAAGCTGCAGCCCATCCTCTCCAACGCCTCCATCTTCGGCACCGATCTGACTGCTACTCCTCTGGCTGCCAAGATTGAGGGCTATCTGAAGGAAGAGCTGGCCGGCCCCGGCGCTGTGCGGGCGACTCTGCACAAGCATCTGAGCTGAGCGGTTCGGATTCCAAAATAGAATTATGCGCTGTCGGCCCGCCTCCTCTGGGAGGCGGGCCGATTTTTGGAGAGAACAGAAACGGTTTTCCTTGCGGCTTTTTTTCGCGCGCATTATAATAGAGGTAACAAATTTGTTCCGGGAGGGATATCTATGACAATTACCCTGCGCTCCGATCTGCTCACCGTCCGGGCGGACTCTCTGGGCGCCCAGCTCACCAGCATCCGCACCAATCAGGGGGTGGAGCTGCTCTGGCAGGCAGACCCCGCCGTCTGGGGCCGCCATGCTCCGCTGCTCTTTCCCATCATCGGCCGCCTACGGGACGGCAAGTATACGGTAGGGGGGAAGGAGTACGCCATCTCCCAGCACGGCTTCGGCCGGGACTCCGAGTTCCGGGTGGTGGAGCAGTCGGACAGCTCGGTCACCTTCCAGCTGGAGGAGAGCGAGGCCACCCTGGCCAAATATCCCTTTGCCTTCCGGCTCCAGGTGCGTTACACCCTGGAGGGGGGGAAGCTGACCAAAACCCATCGGGTGCTCAACCGCTCCCAGGAGGACATGTACTATGAGGTGGGCGGCCACGACGGTTTCTGCACCACCCTGCTGCCCGGCGAGTCTATGGAGGACTACTATATCGAGTTCCCTGGTCTCAGCGAGCTGGTGCCCTTCGGCATGGATGAGCACAACTTCTTTACCCACAGCGACCGGGCTTATCCCCTGGAGGAGGGCAAGCTGTTCCTGCCGCCCCAGGTATTCGGCCTGGATACCGTGGTGCTGGAGCAAATGCCGGTCCGGCAGGTCACCCTGGCCAACCGGAAAAACCCCATCCGGCTGACCATGGACTTCGAGCAGTTTGACTACCTGGGTATCTGGACCAAGGCGGCCCCCCAGCCCACCAACTACATCTGTATCGAGCCCTGGTCCACTCTGCCTGAGTGCGCCTTTACCAATAGCGCTCTGGAGGAGAAACCGGGCATCCGCCGTCTGGCTCCCGGAGCAGAGGAGGAGCTGAGCTATCAGGTCACCGTCTCCGGAATTTGACAGAAAGTCTGCATCATGAAAATTTATTCATTTCGATGAAAATATACAGAAATATGCAGGACACATCTGGGTGAAATTGCCGGAATCGGCATATTTCTGCACGCTGACAACGAATAAATCTGAGAAATCAGCAGCCTGAAGAGGGAAAAACAGCCCGCTTCAGGCTGCCGGTTTTCTTCGGAAAACGTCAGATTTGACGGAAACCTTGCGGGAGAGAGCGGAGATTACCGGAGAAATTCAGGCGCAGACAAAAAATTTTGCGGCAAAATTTGGGGATGCTATTGAAAAACCGAATTTCCTCTTGTATAATTTTAACATATTAGCGCATTCGGCCTTTTGGAGGCCTGGCTGCTTATTTTACACACCATAGGAGGCATATTATGAAGAAGCGTGTGATTTCTATCCTGATGCTGGCAGTTATGATGCTGGCAGTTCTCACCGGCTGCGGCGGCAGCGGCACCAAGCTGATTATGGCCACCGGCGGCACCTCCGGCACCTACTACGGTTTCGGCGGCGCTCTGGCTCAGATGCTGACCCAGAAGACCGACCTGTCCGTCACCGCCGTGTCCACCGGTGCGTCCAAGGAGAACATCCTGAACATCAACCAGGGCCAGAACCAGCTGGGCATCGTCCAGAACGACGTGATGGACTACGCCTACAACGGCACCAACACCTTCGCTGAGGACGGCGCCATCACCTCTTTCCGCACCGTGGCCGGCATCTATGCCGAGCAGGTGCAGATCGTCACCATGAACCCCGACATCAAGACGGTGGCCGACCTGGCCGGCAAGTCTGTCTCCATCGGTGCCTCCGGCTCCGGTGTGTACTACAACGCCACCGACATCCTGGCCGCCTATGGCATTACCGAGAGTGACATCACCCCCCAGTATCTGGACTTCGCCGACTCCGCTGAGAGCCTGAAGGACGGCAAGATTGACGCCGCCTTCATCACCGCCGGCGCTCCCACCACCGCCATCACCGAGCTGGCCACCTCCAATGACGTCTATCTGGTCTCCCTGGACGACGAGCACATCGATCAGCTCATCGCCTCCTGCCCCTACTACAGCAAGTATGTCATCCCCTCCGGTACTTATGAGACCCTGACGGAGGACGCCACCACCGTCACCGTCAAGGCGACCCTGATTGCTGCCGCAGACGTCTCTGAGGACGACATCTATCAGCTGACCAAGGCCATGTTCGAGAACATTGACGCCATTGGCCACGCCAAGAATGCCGAGATGAGCCTGGAGAACGCCACCGAGGGCATTTCCGTCCCCTATCATGCCGGCGCCGCCAAGTACTTCGCCGAGCAGGGCATTACCGTCCCCACTGAGTAATTCGTGAAGCGCAGAAAAATCTGCCTGGGAGTGGCCGCAGCAGTGATGCTCATTGCTGTGGCCCTCTTCGGCTTTGCGTGGTTTGGCCGGGGAACCTGGCTGGTACTGAGAGATTTCCAGACCAACGAGGTCTATGCCCGCTATCTCATCCAGCCCGGGGAGGAATTTTCCATCGAGTTCAGACACTCGGTGAACAAGACTCCGGTGCGGGATGTGTACCAGATCACCGAGGACGGCCGGTTTCACAATGTCCGCTGCATCTATTACGGCTTCGGCGCCGGGGTTCAGACCCAGCTGGAGGAGGGGGAGTCCCTCTCCTATCAGGACGGGGCGATGATCATCGACAACATCCAGAAATACTACCCCCAGCTGACCTACAGCCTGGTTCCTATCTCCACCCATGTGCTGCGGGTCGGCGATGAGGAGGTATTTCTGCCGGAGCTGATTGACAGAGAGGCCATCGTCGTCTTTACCATTGAGCGCTCGTTCCACTAGTCTATTTACAGCATTCTCCAGGAGGTGTTCCATTTGTCATTTTTTAAGAAGAAAGCAGAGGAGAAGCAGCCGCTGACCAGCCCGGAAGCGGTGGGGACCGACACCGCCGCTGATCTGGACGCAGTCATGAAGAAGTATGACCAGGAGTCCAACATCCGCATCTGGGAGGGTATACCCAAGCTGCTGGTGAGCTGCGTGCTGGTTGCATTCTCCGCCTTTTGCATCTATGTCACTTTGTTTGCCAACTTCCTGGAGCAGATCCGTCTGACCTCCTTTGTGGGCCTGATCGTCCTCATGGGCTTCCTGGTCTTCCCCCACAGAAAGGGGATCGATCGGATCAATTACATGCCCTGGTTTGATATCGTGGGCATGATTGCCGGCTCCGGCGCCTATTTCTATTATACCTTCAACGCCAACGACATCATCAACCGGGCCTCCAACATCCGCTCCTATGAGGTGATCATCGGCATCATTGGCATCCTGGCCCTGGTGGAGGTCTGCCGCCGGAGCGTGGGCGTGCCCATTCTGTTCGTCGCGGGATTCTTTGTACTCTACTCCCTGTGGAGCGGCTTCACGGTGGACTTTACCGTCTATAAGCTGTTTTACTCCAACACCGGCATCCTGACCACCCCCATCAACGTCTGCTCCAAGTACATCGTGGTTTTCGTCATCTTCGGCGCCTTCCTGGAGCGGACCGGCATCTCCAACTTCTTTATCCGGCTGGCCAACTCCATCGCCGGTTCCTCTGCCGGCGGCCCGGCCAAGGTGGCGGTTATCTCATCCGCCCTGTGCGGCATGGTTTCCGGCTCCTCGGTGGGTAATACGGTCACCACCGGCTCGGTCACCATCCCCATGATGAAGGACACCGGCTATAAGGGCGAGTTCGCCGGCGCAGTCGAGGCGGCTGCCTCCACCGGCGGACAGATCATGCCCCCCATTATGGGCGCCGCCGCCTTCCTGATGGCAGACTTTGTGGGCGTGCCCTACTCCAACATCATTGTCCGGGCCATCCTGCCCGCCGTCCTCTATTTTGCCGGCATCTTTATCTGCGTCCATCTGGAGGCGAAAAAGCTGGGCCTGAAGGGACTGAGCAAGGATCAGCTGCCCCGGATCAAGGAGCTCATCAAAAAGACCTATCTGCTTCTGCCCCTCATTGTACTGATCTACCTGGTGGGCACCAACAAGCGCACCATGCAGTTCGCCGCTGCGGTGGCTATTGTTGTGGCCATTGTGGTCAGTCTCTTTAACAAGGAAGACCGGATTACCGTGGCTAAGTTCCTGGAGGCCCTGGAGGCCGGCGGCCGGAGCACCATCTCGGTGGCAGCCGCCTGCGGCATGGCGGGCATCATCGCCGGCTGCATCACTATGACCGGTCTGGCCTCCACCCTGATCACCGCCATCGTGGGCGTGGCAGGTGACCACCTGATCATCGCCCTGGTGCTGACCATGCTCTGCTGCATCGTCTTGGGCATGGGCGTCCCCACCACCGCCAACTACTGCATTATGGCCACCACCTGCGCCCCCATCCTGGTGCAGATGGGCGTCCCCGTGCTGGCGGCCCACTTCTTCGTATTCTACTTCGGCATCGTGGCAGATATCACCCCGCCTGTGGCCTTGGCTGCCTATGCCGGCTCCGCCATCGCCAAGGCGGAACCCATGAAGACCGCCTTGAACGCCACCAAGCTGGCCATCGCCGCCTTCATCGTTCCCTATATCTTCGCCTACAGCCCAGCGCTGCTGTTTATTGACACTACCGTGCTGGAGGTCATCCAGATTGTGATCACTTCTCTGATCGGTATCTTTGGCGTTGCAGCCGGTCTCCAGGGCTATATTGCCCGTCCCATGAACTGGCCCATGCGGATTCTGTCCATTGTGGGCGGCCTGACCCTGATTTATCCGGGCACGGTCACCGATGTGGTGGGTATTGTCCTGGTGGGCGGCATCGTCCTGATTCAGGTTCTGGAGAGCCGCAAGGAGCGGCAGAAGACCCAGCAGGTCTGACGTGGCCGGCTCTGACCCTTTTATGAATTGAGCGCCTCTGTTCCGTGTTTGGCGGTACAGAGGCGCTTTTTCGCGTCCGGTCAAATGCTGAACAACTCTGAATCCTGTCCCGGCCGCGTTGACGGTGCACAGGGCCGATGCTACAATGCCTTTATCAAAATAGGAGGAGGCGCGACATGAAACGATTTTTTGCGCTGCTGCTCTGCGGCGCCTTTCTGCTTCTGCTGACCGGCTGCGGCGGTAAGCCCCAGAGGGAAGAGACACTGGCTGCGGCGCCAGAACAGGAGACGGCTGAGCCACCGGCAGAAGAACCGGCGCCGGAGAATGAGCCGTCGCAGGAGCCGGAACCGGAGGCAGAGCCGGAAGCTGCCGCTGAGCTGGAACCGGAGGCGGAGTCCCCGGTTGAGCCGGAAACAGAGCCTGAGCCAGAGTCGGAGCAGGTCACGGTTACCATGTACCAGGGCGACGAAAACTGTGAGTATCTGGTTTCCGAAGAGGTCCAGATTCCCGCACTCACGCCCCAGGCGCTGGCAGATTTGCTGTACAGCAGGGGAGTGCTCTCCGGCAGAGTCGCTGTCAATGAGTTCGCCAAGGACGAGCAGGGTGTTCTTTCCCTGGATCTGAGCGGGGAATTCTCCAATATGCTCAACGGCAGCGGAACCGCCGGGGAATATATCCTGCTGGGCAGTTTGGTGAACACCTTCCTGGACGCCTACGAGGCGGAGAAGATTCTGATCACCGTGGACGGAGAATGCCTGGAATCCGGCCATGCCGTCTATGACCAGCCGCTGACCTTTTTTGAAGACTGACAGAAAGATGCTCCCTGTCCCGGAATACGGAGACAGGGAGCATTTTTGTTGAAAGGCGTTTGGTTACTGCTGTTGCTGCTGCTGGGCGATCTCCTGCTGCTTTTCCAGCTTTTTCCCCCGGTTGATGGCGCAGAGAATGCCCTTGATGGAGGCCATGGAGATATTGTGGTCAATGCCGACGCCGAAGACGTCCCGTCCGTCCTTGGTGCGCAGCTGGATATAGGCCACGGCCCGGGAGTCGGAGCCCCGGCTGATGGCGTGCTCCTTGTAGTCGATGAACTCGTAGCGGTCCATGCGCTCGCCG
>JBJDXS010000019.1:0-3001 GCA_051866815.1 Candidatus Onthomonas sp.
ATTATGCGGGAATATAGTTTTCCTTCAAAACGCCCTCCAGCTCGCTGTAGGGCAGACGGAACTCAATGACGCCGGAGGCATAGGGGCCGATGAGGTAGGGATCCGCCAGAAAGACCACGTCCGCCGCCTCCAGATAGAACCGGGCGTCCTGCACCACATCCGACAGGGCGTCCTCATAGCTGCCCTTGGGATAGAGCAACTCGGCGTAGTCCTCCGTCTGGCACAGGACTTCGACGCGCTCCAGAGCGATGTCCCGGAAGCTGGCCCCCTGGGCGGACATAAAGTCCAGAGTCAGCCGGGAGCCGCTGGCCAGGTCATAGCTGCGGCCGTAGGAGAAGCCGTAGCCGTGAACGCCGCCGGTATACTGATACTCGTCAAAGCGCAGACTGAGCACCCGGCCGTCGCAGCGGGTCACCGCTGCCTGGAGGAAAAACTCATAGGGGTACCACTCCCACTCCTCCTCCAGGGCCTGACTGTAATCCTCCTTGGCGGCATCGGCCAGGGCCTGGATATCGGCATTGGCGCTCTCCAGCAGATTGCGCAGGTCGGCGTTGATGCTCTCCTCCACCTCCGGCTTACCAGGCACAGTGACCGTAATGCTCTGGGACTGAATGGAGATCAGCTCAGTGCCGTCCTCATGGGTGCAGGTGAGATCGGCGTCCAGGATAGACACCTGAGCCGCGCCGGAGGGATCCGCAGCCTCCTGCTGCGGCGTTTCCTCCTCCTGAGCCTGCTCCGGCTCTGCCGGGGTCTCCGATTCCGCCGGGGACTCAGACTCTGCCGCCGGAGCAGGTTCCTCCGGCTGGGCGGCAGGTTGTGTGGAGGAAGCGCAGCCGGTCAGAGCCAGCAGCAGGCACAGCAGCAGGGCCAGGGTTCGTCTCATGGCAAATCCTTTCTCTGGGGGTTACCAGACCAGGGTGGCGAAATAGTCGTCCGGGGTCTCCGCCCGGCGCATCAGCTCCACGGAGCCGTCCTCCCGGAGCAGCAGCTCTGCCGAACGGAGGCGGCCGTTGTAGTTATAACCCATGGAGAAGCCGTGGGCGCCGGTGTCGTGGATGACCAGGATATCCCCCTTGTCGATCTCAGGGAGCATCCGGTCTACGGCGAACTTGTCGCAGTTCTCGCACAGGGAGCCCACCACGTCGTACTTGTGGTCGCAGGGGGCGTTCTCCTTGCCCAGAACGGTGACATGATGGTAGGCTCCGTAGATGGCAGGCCGCATCAGGTTGGCCGCGCAGGCGTCTACGCCGATATACTCCTTATAGGTGTGCTTCTCATGGATGGCGGTGGTGACCAGGTGGCCGTTGGGGGCCAGCATATAGCGGCCCATCTCGGTGTAGATGGCCACATCCCCCATTCCGTTGGGGGTGAGAATCCGCTCATAGGCCTGACGGACGCCCTCGCCGATGGCATAGATGTCGTTTGCGGGCTGCTCGGGGCGGTAGTCCACGCCTACGCCGCCGGAGAGATTGATAAAGGTGATGTGGCAGCCGGTCTCCTTCTGCAGCTCCACCGCCAGCTCAAACAGCTGAGCCGCCAGAGCGGGGTAATAGTCGTTGGAGATGGTGTTGGAGGCCAGGAAGGCATGGATGCCGAACTCCTTGGCGCCCAGGGCCTTCAGCTTTTTAAAGCCCTCAAACAGCTGCTCCCGGGTAAAGCCGTACTTGGAGTCTCCGGGATTGTCCATGACCTGGAAGCCCTCGGCGCTCTCGCCCAGACGGAAAATGCCGCCGGGGTTGAACCGGCAGGAGATCCGCTCCGGAATAAAGCCCAGAGTCTCCCGGAGAAAGTCGATGTGGGTGAAGTCATCCAGGTTGATGGTGGCCCCCAACTGCTGGGCCAGCACATACTCCTCCGCCGGGGTCTCGTTGGAGGAGAACATGATGTCCCGGCCGGTGATGCCGCAGCGGTCGCTCATCATCAGCTCGGTCAGGCTGGAGCAGTCGGTGCCGCAGCCCTCCTCGTGGAGGATCTTCAGAATGCGGGGGGTGGGGGTGGCCTTGACAGCGAAATATTCCTTGAAGCCCGGGTTCCAGGAGAAGGCCTTGTTCACCGCACGGGCGGTGTTCCGAATGCCTGCCTCGTCATAAATATGAAACGGAGTGGGGTAGGATTTCTTGATCTCCTGGGCCTGGTCTAACGTAATAAAGGGGATTTTCTGCATTTTGCTCTCTCCTCTCTGTGTTGCCCTTACATAGTACTCATTTTTGACCCGGTTCGCAAGTGTCAACTTTTCAGCTGGCGCGGATTTTTTCGCCCCGGGAGCCTGATTTGAGGTTGAAACAGAAAAAATTACGGAACAGGAAATGAAAAAACGAAAATATAACGGAGAAATTTTGTAAAATTTAGAAAAATGACGTCAATGGGCTGGAGAGATTTTTGGTATTTCGCTGATTTTCAGCGGAAAAGGGCGTAAAATGCGGCTGGATGATTGACATTAGCCAGAAAACAACGTAAAATTCACCATGTTAAAGAACCGCGGCGAGGACGCCGTGTGCATTGGGCACACGGCGTCCTTTTTGTTTTTCCCGCCGCACAGAGAGGAAGAGAGAGAAATGCTGGAACTGATTACCAACATCAACAGCACCCTCAACGGCATTGTCTGGGGCTGGCCGGCCCTGATTCTGTTGGCCTTTGTCGGTGTACTGACCACCTGCATCACGAAGTGCTTTCAGGTGACCCATTTTGCCCATTGGATGAAGCAGACGGTAGGCGCCATTTTCCGGGACAGCCACGTCATCAGCCACACCGCTGACCGCTCCATCTCCCAGTTTCAGAGCCTGTGCACTGCCCTGGCCGCCACAGTGGGCACCGGCAACATTGTGGGCGTGGCCGGCGCCATCCTGGTGGGCGGCCCCGGCGCCGTGTTCTGGATGTGGCTGATCGCCTTCTTCGGCATGATGACCAACTACTCCGAGAACGTGCTGGGCATCTTCTACCGCCGGAAAAACGAGCAGGGCGAGTGGTGCGGCGGCGCCATGTACTACCTGCGGGACGGCCT
>JBJDXS010000020.1:0-2929 GCA_051866815.1 Candidatus Onthomonas sp.
AAACAAATGCAACGCATTTGTTTGGAGAGCCTGTCGTTTTACGACAGGCTCAAGCTCCACCTGATTTTCGTCAGGGGGAGCCGTGAAAAAACAAGTTAGTACTCCTTGGCAGCCTCTTCGCCCCGCATGACCCGCAGAGCGCCCTGGGTCAGGGCCAGCAGCTCGTCCTCGCCGGGATAGACAGTGAAGGGGGCGATCCAGCCGATCATCTCCTCCAGCTTCGCCTTGGTCACCGGGGAGTAGGCGATGCCGCCGGTGAGGATGATCTGATCCACCTTGCCGCAGAGCACGGCGGCCATGGCACCGGCGTCCTTGGCGATCTGATAGTAGAAGGCGTCCTGCACCAGCTTGGCGGTCTCATCGCCGGCGTCCACCCGCTTCTGCACCTCCCGGGCGTCGTTGGTGCCCAGGTAGCCGTTGAAGCCGCCGTTGCCGCAGATCTTCTTGTACAGCTCCTTCTGGCTATACTTACCGGAGAAGCAGAGCTTGATCAGGTCGCCCACCGGCACGGTGCCTGCCCGCTCCGGGGAGAAGGCGCCCTCGCCGTCGAGAATGTTGTTCACGTCCACAACCTGGCCCTTCCGGTGGGCGCCCACGGAGACGCCGCCGCCCATGTGGATGACAATCAGGTTGAGATCCTCGTACTTGACGCCCTGCTCCTTGGCATAGCGCCGGGCCACCGCCTTCTGGTTGAGAGCGTGGAAGACGCTGCGGCGGGGCAGCTCGGGCATGCCGGACACCCGGGCCACATCGGTCAGCTCGTCCACCACCACGGGATCCACGATGTAGGAGGGAGCGCCGATCTGGTCGCCGATCTCCCGGGCCAGGATGCCGCCCAGGTTGGAGGCGTGCTGTCCCTGAGGGCCGATCTTCAGATCTGCCAGCAGAGCGTCGCTGACGGCGTAGGTGCCGCCGGGAATCGGCTTGAGCAGGCCGCCCCGGCCCACAATGACATCGAAGGAGTTGATGTCGCAGTCCTTGGCGGCCAGGAAGTTGAGGATGATCTCCTTGCGGAAATCCTTCTGGTCGATGATGGAGGCGTACTGGGCAATCTCCTCGGTGGAGTGGCGGAGGGTCTCCTCAAAGAGCAGGGTCTCGTCCTCAAAGACGCCGACCTTGGTGGAGGTGGAACCGGGATTGATGATTAAGCTCTTGATAGCCATGGAAAAGTCTCCTTTCTGACAGATAAGATCAGCCCTGCTCCTTCATGGCCTCAGCCACCACGGCGGCCAGAGCGATGGAATTCACCTTGGTCTGGAAGGAGTCGGAGCGGCTGGTCAGAATGACAGGAACCTTGGTGCCGGTGAGAATGCAGCCGTTTTCCACCTTGGCGGTGTGCACCAGGCACTTATAGACCAGGTTGCCGGCATGGATGTCAGGGAAGAGCAGCACGTCGGCGTTGCCGGCCACCTTCCGGTTGCCAGCGCCCTTGTGGGCGGCGGCCTCCGGATCAATGGCAATGTCCAGAGAGAGGGGGCCGTCCACGACGCAGCCGGTGATCTTGCCCTCCTCGTTCATCTTGGTCAGCTCGGCGGCGTCCACGGTGGCGGGCATCTTGGGGTTGACCACCTCCACGGCGGCCAGAGGGGCCACCTTGGGGCATTCAATGCCGCAGGCGTGGCAGACGGCCACGGTGTTCTCAATGATGTGGGCCTTGTCCTCCAGAGTGGGATAGGTCATAAAGGCTACGTCGGTGAGGAAGAGCAGTTGGGGAATCCCTTCCACGTCAAAGACGGCCACGTGGGACAGGGGCTTGCCGGTGCGCAGGCCAACCTCCTTGTCAAGAACGCTCTTGAGGAAGGACTTGGTGTCCAGCAGACCCTTCATGTACATATCGGCCACGCCGTCGTGGGCCAGCTTGACGGCGGTGCGGGCGGCCAGCGTGTGGTCGGGCTGGTTGATAATCTGGTACTCATCCGGATCCATGCCCAGAGAGACGGCCACGGCCCGGATCTTCTCCTCGTCGCCCACCAGAATGGCGTCGGCAATGCCCTGTTCCTTGGCAGCGTGAACTGCCTCCAGGACGGCGTCGTCCTCGGCCACAGCCACAGCCACGGTCTTTTTGCTGCACTCTTTTACCTTGGAAATCAGATCATGAAAGCTGGTAACCATTACAACACACCTCGTTTATCTATTTGACAATTGTGCTCGTAAAATCCTGCTGAGCGTGAGAAAAAGACAACGCCCGGCGGTCGTTAAAATAATAACACTTTGCCATGAACCGGTCAAGGGGAGAGGAGGGGAGTTCTCTACATTTATAATGTATCGCCTGGCAGGGGGTTTGCGGCCAGATAATCGGACAGCAGATCTGCCGACAGCTGCACCAACTGGGGACAGGGGCGCTTACGGTAATACTCCGCTGTCCGGTCACTGGCCTGAGGGCTGCCCTCCGCCCGGTCCAGTTCCAACAGCTCCCGGCAGACGATAGAGTCCCCACCGTTCTCATTGCGGTATTGCAGAGCCAACTCCTGTACCCGGGCGTAGAGCTGGGACTTCTGGCTGGGATCGGCGGAGCCATAGAGACAGCTGAGAACAAAGACAGCGCCGCTGAAGGCACCGCAGACCTCCCTCAGCCGTCCCATGCCCGCACCGAAGCCTGCGGTCATCCGGAGAATAGTCTCCTCCGGCAGACCGAGCTCCTGCGAAAAAGCGGCGGCTACACTCTGGCTGCAATTGAAGCCGCGCATAAAATATTCGTAGGCCAATTCACCGTGCTTGCTCATGACAAGACCTCCCACATGGAATATCAATATGGTAAATCAGAAGGGGTGAAAATGCAAGAGAGGGCAGACAATCGGCATTCTGCTAAGGCAACCGGTTGCAATTTGGGCGAGAATAGCGGATTCGTAAAAAGCGGTCGAATTAAGCGAAAGAGTGTTGACAAACCGTCTGGCATTTGATATATTATCTGAGCTGTCCGCGAGGGCAG
>JBJDXS010000021.1:0-13864 GCA_051866815.1 Candidatus Onthomonas sp.
CGGCACAGCCAGCGGTAGCCGGTCTCCTGATAGGGCCGCAGGGTGGCGTTCAGCTCCTCCGGCACGGTGCATTGGCTGTCATCGTAGGACTGCACCCGCCGCACCAGGGCGTCAAAGTCCTCCGCCCGCTGCACCTCCAGCTCCGGGCACTCCTGGGAGAGCAGGGCGTCCAGGTAGCTGGCCCGGAAGGCGGGGAGCTGGGCGTCCAGCAGCTGCTCTCCCTCCAGACCCAGGCCCTCGGCCAGCTCGCCGATCACCTTGAGCGCACCGTCCTCCAGGATGAGGTACTCTCCGTTTTTCAGCCGGAGGTAGCGTTTTTTTCCGGCGTAGGCATCGGCCAGCTGGGCCAGCTCCTCCCGGGACAGCTCCTCTGACTGCACGTCCAGGTCGATCAGATTCCCCTTGAGTGCCACTCCCACCGTGGCCTTGGGGAATTTCGCCAACCGGGGCAGCTCCTGCTCCCCCTCGTAGAGCACCTGGCCCACCTGCCGGAGGGCCTGAATTCCCTCGGCGAGAACGATGAAAATCCCCTCTTCCTCCGTCTGCACCAGCACCTCCGGCTGCTCTGAACTGTCGAAATAGTGCAGCAGCAGCTCCCGTACCTCCAGCTCCTGTTCCAGGGCCCGATACTCTTTACCAGCGATGAAGAGAGGATATTGCTCCTGTCCGTAGGAAACCCGCGGGCGCAGGTGCAGCTCCTGTTCTCCGGCGGCAGAGAGATAAAAGGAGAATTGAGGCGGCTTGGGACGGTACTCTTCCAGATTGACCGCCTGTTCGGCAAAGGCCACCGTCTCCTCCAGGGCTGGCAGGACGGTGCCGCAGAAGGTCTGATAGTCCTCCTGGCTGAGATATTCCTCCACGGTTTTCTGCTGGGTATTCACCGCTCCCACCGCATAGTAGAAAGGCAGCACCTCCCGGCAAAACCGGTCTGAGCAGTGATAAAAGGCAGCCCCGTCATAGGCCCAGGTGTCCGCCGCCCCGTCCAGCAGAGTGACGGTGGGGATGCGCAGCTCCGCTCCCTCGCCGGGGGTTCCCTCCAGGGAGATGCGCAGAGGCGGATCCTGTTCCAACACCGGACAGACGCCGCCGCCGGTGCGAAGCTGTTCCCCCAGACAGAGGCGCAGCAGGGCAGAGAGCTCCTCTCCCTGCAGGCCGATCTGCCGAAGTTCTCCCACCGTGTCAGCGCCCCGGTAATCGATATCGGGATTTTCCCGGCGCACCGCTCCCTCAATCAGGTCAAACAACCGCAGGCTCTGCTCCTCCAGCATGGCCCGGTTGTGGACAAAGCTCAGCCCTTTTCCATAGGCGGCGGGCTCTCCCGCCAACATCGCATGGACAAAGTTCACCAGATTGCGCACGGCGTACATCCGGGTGACGCCGATTTTCAGACTCACTGCGCCGGAGAGGCCGGGCTCCTCCGCGAGAATGACCGTCGGCTCCAGCCGCACGGTGCCCGGCCGGATGCCCTCGTTCAAATTGCGGGCAGCGGCGCTGTAGTGGGCCATATAGCCCGCCAGACGGCCGGAAGTCTGCCGGACTGGGCGCTTGGGCGCAGGCGTTGGCAGGGATACTTCCTCCGTCTCCGCCCCGGAGGCGGCGATGCCCACCGCGGCGCAATGACGGCACAGGCCCCAGCCGCTCTGCCGCTCATAGCAACTGCAGGCATAGCTGAGCACCGTCTGCTCCCCCTCTTCCGGGGCAGAGAGCAGCAACTGAACTTTGTGGATGTAGCCGTAATTGCCCTCCACCTGGGCGGTGAGCAGTTCAGTTCCGTCCGGCTGCTCTTCTAGTCTGAGCCGCAGCACCTTTCCCTTGCGGGCCAGCTGCTCTCCGGCGGCGTAGGTATCCGACCGGCAGGCCTTTCTCAGTGTCTCGGTTGTCAGCATCTTATATCCCTCGCATAAATATCACTGTGCGGCACACCCCCAGGGTCTGCCGCACAGAACCGGTCTTATTTGAAGTAGTTGATGTCGGCATCAGTGAAGAACTCCCGGGCGCCGTTCTCGTCTTTCTTTGCCTGCTCCTGACTTTGGGAAGACGCTGTTCTGCTGCTGGCGCGTCCTGGGACGACAGAGGCGGGCGCGCTCTGCAGCAGGCGGGCCAACACCTCGCTGTAGTCCTGATTGGGTATGGTCGCCTGCGCTTTAGGCTGGGTCTCGCTCTGGCGGATGGTTTCCACCATCCGGGTGAATTGCTGGGCGGTACAGACCAGCTGACCGCCTTTGATGGCAGCCAGCAGTTCCTGGGCAGTGCTGCCATAGGCGTCTCCCTGGCTGACCAGAGCCAGCTTGATCGCATTCACCAGCTGCAGGAGCTGATTGTAATTAAAGCCCTTGGTCTCCTCCGCCATCCGGTCCAGGCTGAGGTTTCGGTCCCGGGGGAACTTATGATACAGCTTGGCTGCCTTATCCCGCTTCCGACGTTCCTGCTGGAAGGTCTCTTCAAAAAACTCTTTCCGCTCCGCCTGATCGGGCAGGCTAAAAGGCAGATACATCATCAGATCCTGCCACTCCGGGTGGAAGACGGCGGGGTCCGTCTCACACACCACCAGAATCAGCGGAAGGCCGTTTCCGCAGGCCTCCAGCTCCTCCATCAGCAGTTCCAGCAGCTGCACACCCGCCGGATAACGGCTGGGCTGCTCCAGCAGGAGAAAGGTGCTCTGCTCCTCCGCTCGGGCAATGAGTTCGTCCACACAGTCCTCCAGCGCCTCTGTCTGGGCGCTGCGCAGCCGCCTGCCCCGGACAGTGAAGCATTGATAGGACACTTGCAGAGTACCCGCCAGAGCCGTAGCCAGCTGCCGTTTCCCTGTACCGGCGGGGCCGCAGAGAAAAAAGCACTTTCGCTGAGGCAGCAGGAAGAGCTCTCGCTCAATCCTGCTGTCCTCGCTGGGCACGCAGCCTCTGAGCACATCGCCCCAGCGCCTGCACACCGGAGTGTTGTAAAAGTTCTCCCGAATGACGCCCATGGGCTGCAGCAGGCTGTATTCCTGCCCCACGCCTTAGTCTCCCTGCTCAGCAGCGCTGTTGAACTTGGACTCCCACTCATCCAGCTCCCGGATGATGGAGTCCTTAGGCGTAGCCAGACAGTTGGCCCGGGTCTCGTCAAACAACTCCCGGGTCAGCCGGTACTCGCCGGACTGAAGGGCCCGGACAGCGTCCTCATCGGTGGGGTAGCTCTCCTTCAGCACCCGGTAGATCTCCTGCTTGAGCCGTCCCACCAGCCGGTCGATATCCCGGTAGTTGTAGGTCACCGTCTGCTCTCCCATATACTGGAAAGTCAAATCCTCCTCCGTTTGGATCTTGCCGTCCAGATGACGGTGGAAAGCGCTCTCCCGGGCCTCCTGGTCGGGGAAGGGCACCCGGATCAACTCCACACGGTCCAGCATCGCGTTGTCCACCTGGTTGGGATAGTTGGTGGCGCCGATGAAGATCACCGACTTGTCCGCAGAGTTGATTCGGTTGTAGCCGGTGAGGAAGGCGGTGGTGATTGAGGCGGCATACTCCGGCAGGTCGGGCAAGGAGCGGTTTTTGCACACGCTGTCCACCTCGTCGATAAAGACGATACAGGGGGCGTTCTTCTCCGCCTCCTCAAACAGCCGGGTGACGATCTTCTCCGCGTCTCCCACAAATTTGCTCCGGATGTCCGAGCCGTCCAGGGAGATGAACTTATAGTCCTGATCCATCAGCTCATGGGCAAAGGCCTCAATGATGTAGGTCTTACCGCAGCCCGGAGGGCCGATGAAGAAGAAGGAGTGGATATTTTTCATGCCCAAAAAGTCCCGCAGGGCGCTGTTCTGGCTATCCTTGACACAGCTTTTCAGCTGCTCCTTCAACTCGCTCATGCCGGACACATCGTCAAAGGAGTGCCTGGGTGCCGGCTTGTACCACTTGGCCACATCCTCGTCGGTGACGGCAGAGCGGCCCTTGCCGGCACCGGACTTGGATGCGTTGGGAGTACCTCCCTCGTCGCTTCCTCCTGCCGTGGGACGGGGTGCGGACTTCTGAGGCGCAGCCGCCGCCCGGGCCTGATTTCGCTGGATGTAATCCTGGTCGCAGATCCGGCGGATAACCTCGATCTGAGCATTGAGCTCCTGAAGCTTGCTCTGCTGGTAGGCCCGCTCCTCGCCAGTGCTCATCCGGGCCATCTCAGAGCGGAGATTGGCTGCCTCCTGCAGGTAAGCGCACTCCTCCACGCAGTGCTGGTTGCCATTGTTGATAAAGGCGTTCTCCGCCTTGGCCATGGCCGCTTTGCATTTGCTGTTGGCCGTCTGCTTTCTGGTAAAGTAGTCGTTTCTCATCACAGATCCCTCTTTCCGCTGACAGCGCAGCCTCAGTCAATGTCGTCCATCATCTGATCATAGTCACTGAAGCCCTCTGTCCGGATCTCCTCGGCGTACTGGCGCAGATGATCCGCGCTGGCCTCCACCGCTTTACTCTCCACGCCGCCGGCAGCCGCAGCCCGCTGGAGCATCTTTTCATACTCGCTCTCCTCTTCCCGCTGGAAGGAGGACAGGTTTTGATAGGGGCTGTCGATATCATCGCTGATGCGAATAAACTCGTCCAGGTCGATCTCCCGGCTGATGAGGCGCTCCACGTTCTTCTGCCACTCGCCGCCCATGTTCTCCAGGGTATGGCTGTCCAGCACGGAGCCGGTGGTGCTCTCTCCGGCCACCTCGTTGGAGAACTCGTTCATCAGACGCACCTGCCGGTTGAGGAAGGTGTTGCGCACGCTGGGAGAGGCGCCGTAGAGCCGGTTGAGCAGCTTGAGGGCCTTGCCCAGGTCGTTCATGTCCCCGGCCAGCACGGCGGAGGAGGAGGCGTCCCGCAGATTTTCCCGTGCCTGCTTGATCAGGGCCAGGGAGCCGCAGGCCAGCTCGATCTTCTGCCGGGCCCGGTCCCGCATGGCTTTGGAGCTGGTAGCGCTCTCCACGACCATCATCTGCCGCTTGATAAACAGGCGGTAGTTCTCCTCCAGGCGGTTGAGCTCAGCGGTCAGCTCCGCCTCGATCTGCAGGCGGCTCTTTTTCGGCTTGACCACCTTTTTGACTGCCTTTTTCGCTGCGTTCTGGGCCTCATGCCGTTTGTCGTTCCAAAATCCCATAGTAATATTCCTTTCTCGGTTGTCCGGACAATCCGGCCGCTCAGTAGGTCAGTTCCTCTTCCTCAGTCACTTCCTGCGTCTCCTGGGCAAGGTTCTCCAGGATCTGCTCATTGTGCTGAATCTGCTCCTGCAGAATCCGCTCCCGCTGGGCCCGGCGCTCCGCCTCAATGCGCTTTTGCTCCAACATTCTGCCCTTGGCCTCGGCGTCCCGCAGAGCCTTTTCCTCGATCTCCTGCTCTGCCTTGCGGAAGGCCTCAGAGGTGCGCATCATGCTCATGACAACCTCCTCGGAGGCAGCCATAGCCCGGATCTGCTCCGCGCTGCCTCTGGTCTGAGCGCGCAGCCTCTCCGCCTCCTCCTGCATGGAGGCCATCTGGTGGAGCATGTGCTCCTGGGCGGCGGCGATCTTGTCCAGCTCCTCCCGGCTCAGCTTGATGTCCCGCTGAGTGAGCTGAATCCGGCTCTGCTCGATCTGGCTCTCCAGCGACTGGATCATCTGCTTGTTCCGGGCGATCATCTGCTCCAGCTCGGTGAGACGGTCCCGCAGATCCAGGGCGTTGTTCATCAGAGTCTGGATCTCCTGGGCCTTACCGGTAAAGACGTGGCCCACCTCACCGCCGCAGGTATCCACTTCTTCGGCAGCAGCAGGCTCTTCCTCCCGCAGGCGAATAGCGGCTGCCCGAGCGGCAGCCCGCTCCCGGTCCACGCGGACCTGCTCCCGCTCCTGCTGCTCCAGAGAGCGCTTGGCGTTGTCGATGGCCTTGGAGCAGGCGATAATGGTGGTGTAGATGTCCAGACGGCTCAGCCGCTTCTCCATCTCCTCCCGCTGGTTCTGGTGCTTGGGAATCTCGTTGACCCGAATGCTGGTGGCGTAGCCCAGGGCCAGCAGGCAGGACTCAATCGTCTGCTGGCTGTGGGTACGGGCGGCCTCGGCCAGCTCGCCGATGATCTTCTCCAGCTCGTGATCCACATTCCAGGTGTCCGTGCGGGTGGTGTCCGCGCTGTTCAGGCTCTTGATAAACTTCTGGAGCTGCGCATTGTATTTGGCCAGATCCATGTCGTCGATTCTGCCCCGGCAGGGCTGGAAGCTGACTGTCTTCAGCTTTTCCACACACCCTTCCAGAAAGGCCCGATCCTCCGACGCCTTTTTCTTCTGCATATCATCTAACCAGCCCATATTCTTTCTCCCTTTCCGGTAATTGATTTGATGGGTGTCTGCTCACACCCGCGCTGATTTATTCTGCCTCTGCCTCCCGCAGGAAGTCAAAGAGGTTGACGGTCTCAGATTTCTGATAGCGGCCGGCAGTGCCCAGAGCAAAGGTGACGTCTCCGTTGAGCTCCTTGCGCACACCCAGCTGCCATTCCTCGCCCCGACCGGCGGTGGAAAAGCGCATGGAGCGCAGTGCCTCCCGCTTGCCGGTTTTTTTGATATGGATGGTCAATTCCACGCTGTCCACTGTCTTGGCCGCCCGGAAGGCCTCCGGAATCCAGCTGATCTGGCCGGCAGGAAGCTCCTTCCAGGGCTCGAACCAGGCCGCCGACTCGCCGGTTTTCTCCGGCTGCTCGTCCTCGCCGCTCAGCTTCCACTCATAGACGGTGACACCCAGCCGGATATCCCCCAGATAGAGCGCCCGATATCGTTCGGCATAGCTCTCATGTACCTTTTCCAGCTCTGGGGTCATCTCTCCCAGAACCTCCAGCACCTCAAAGCCACAGCGGGGGCACTCGGATAGATCTCCGGTCTCTCTGCCGCAAACTATACATTTCATCGGTCTTCCTCCTTTTCTCAGCTACTCAGCGCTTCGATCACCTTTTCGTGATATTCTCTGCGATATTGCTCCAGTTCCCCGGCAATTTGATCCAGCTTCACGCCGGGCAGGCTTTTATATTGATCCCCATTGCCCGCATTGCGCAGGTATTTGAGGTCCTCCTCCATACTCTGGCGCAGCTTGCGCAGCCGGGCTACCTGCTGCTCCAGCTGATACAGCTGGCCGGTATACTCCTCCACGTTGAGCCGTCTCAGCCAGTCCTGATGCTGTTTTTTCTCCTGCTCCAGCTGCAGCCGTCTCCGGTTCAGCTCGGTCTGCTTTCTGTCCCGCTCTTCCTGCAGCGCCCGGAGCTGTTCCGCCTGGGCCTGCGCCTGCTTCTGAAGCCCGTCAATTTCTCCGTGGAGGGCGGCCAGCTCTGCCGCATGGCGCTCATGCTCCTGGGAGAGCTTGCCCTTCCAGGCCTGCACCTCTGCCTCGTCCGCCTGATTGGCCTCCTGGGCACTGCGCAGAGCGTCCCTCAGCTCGGACAGTCTGGCGTTCAGAGTGCTGTTTCGCTCCTGGGCCTCGGCAATCTTCTGCTCCAGCCCGGCGATCTGCCCCTCCAGCTCCCGCTGGTACTCGGCAAAGTTGCCTGCCGCCAGCGTCTGCTCCTGCCGCTCCAGTTCCGCCTTTTTCTCGGCGCACACAGCATTGCGCCGGCTGATCTCCTGGCTCTTCTCCCGCAGGTCGTCGGACAGGGACCGCTCGGTGCCCCGCATAGTCTCCAGCTTCTTTTCCAACTGCTGGGTCTCCGCCAAGGCCTTCTGTAATCCTTCGTCGAGAGCGGCCTTCTCCTGACGCAGCCTGGCCAGGGTCTCCCGCTGCTGAGTCAGGCTGGCCTGGGCTGCGTCATACTCTGCCTGGAAAGCCTCCTTTTCCGCCTGGGCCTGGGGCAGCTCCGTCTGAGTGAGCTGCTCATTCCGGCTGGCGGCGGCGGCATTCTCCTGCTCCAGCGCCTGGAGCTGAGATTGGGCTGATTGATTCCGGTCAAGCCACGTCTGCATCGTCTCCTGAGCCGCCTCAATCTGATCGTCCAGACTTCGGCTCAGCGCTTCCTGCTCCGCACAGCCGGACTGCAGTTCAGCGAGCTGCGCCCTGGCCGCAGCCGTCTTCAATGCCAGCTGGTTGAGCCTTCCGGTGTTCTCGCTGCGCAGACGCTGGGTTTCCTCCAGGGCGGCAGTCGTCTCGGTCAGCGCCTGGGTCAGGGCGGGCAGCGCCTCGTTTTGCAGCTGCCGCAGTTCGGCACGGGCGACATCAAATCTGGCCTGATCCTGACGCAGCTGCTCCTCCAACGTCTTTGTCTCCCCGAGGCAGGAATCTATCCCGGTCTGCGCGTCCGTCAGCGCCTGCCGCAGGCTGTCCCGGCGCTGGGTTTCTTTTTGAAGCTGTGCCGTCGTCTGGCCCAGCTGGCCGTCCAACGCATTGGCCTGAGCCTGGGCCGTCTCCAGCGCCTGACCGGCGCTTTCCAGCTGGGCCTTCAGCTCCGGCAGCGTCTTCCCCTCCAGCTGTGCCAGCGCTGCGCGGTCGGCAGTCAGCTTCTCCCGGCCGCGCTCCAGGTCGGCATTGGCTCCACTCAGCCGATCCTCCAGGGTCTCCTGCTCCTGCCGCACCTGGGTCAGGGCGGCGCCTGCCGTCCGGAAGCGCTGCTCTGTCTCTGCCCGCTGCCGCCGGGCCTGGGCCAGGGCCGTCTCAGTGGCCTCTGTCTCTCTTACGGCGTTTTCCAGCGCGGCGGTCACTTCCGCCTTCTGCCGCCGCAGGGCCTCCAACTTGCTCTGAGCTTTCTCCAAGTCGGGGGTAAGTCTGCCCCGTACCTCCGCCTCCAGGGCGGCGCAGCGGGGCTGAATCTCCGACAGGGCCCGCTGGGCATTCTGCAGCGCCCGGCGCTTTTCCGTCAGAGACTGCTCCAGCTCCCTCTGGCGCTGTTCCTCCCGGGTCAGCGCCTCCAGCTGTCCGCCCACGTCGGCCACCTGGCGCTCCAGCTCCCGGAGCCGGTCGCCCCGCCGGTGGCTGTCGATGAGCTGCCGGTTGCGGCTGCAGATGGGTAGAATCAGCTGCTTGCTGATCCAAATGAGCTGGGAGAGCAGCTCATCCCCATCCCGCACCTCCAGGGTGCTGACCGCCGATCCGCTCTCCTTCCAGATATCCTCACAGAGCAGTCGGATCAGCTTGAGCACCTGATCTGCGCAGGCCGGCTCGCCCAGGTTGGAAAGTGCCTCTCTAGTCCGGTTCAGATTCATGTTCCGCTCACCCACTTTGCCTCGCTCACATCTTCAAACATTTCACTGATGTAATCCAGCCGGATGGTCTCCGGCTTGCCCACCCGCTTTTTCAGCACCGGATCGAACCGGTAGACATGCAGCGAATAGACATAGTCCCGATCCACCGAAAAGCCGATCTGCAGCACGCTGTCCAGGCTGGAGGCCACAGGTCTCAGCTTCTCGATCATCTCCTTGGACAGCTTTTTATAGATAGCGCTCTCCCTGCTCTTGTGGGAGTTGAAGACAAACTGCTGTAAACCGCTTCCGCCCAGGGAATAGTTGACAATCTTTCCGTTTCGCATAGGGAACTTGGGCACATCGAAGTCCAGCTCCTCTCCCTTGGTGATGGCGTAGTTATACCCCTTCAGGCCGATGGAGTAGGGGGCCAGTTCCTTGACAAAGACTGCGCCCTCAGCGATGAGGGCCGCCCCGTAGGAGACCGCCCGCTCCCGGTTGACGCCGCCCTGGATGATATGGGCCTGCTGGTCAAACAGGTCAAACATGCCCTTGATCTGCTGCTCCACCAGGCAGAAGCTGCCGAAACCGCCCACCAGGGCGATTTTAAAGTTGTCCCGTCCGGTGCCCTCGTAATCAATACCGGTATCGTGCATGAACTGAACCATTTTGCTCAGCTCACCGCTGAGCACCGGGCAGATAATCCGGTTATAAACCTGCAGCAGCATATCGTAAGTCACATGGACCTGATAGACCATCCCGTCTGCGGCGTAGTTCAGAGTGGCAAAGACCTCCTCGTCCGGCATGGTGGGGTCAGGGTAGACAATCTTCTTCTGCTCCGGGTCATAGCGAATGTCATCCTCGTCCCGGAAGGTGTCTCCCAGGGAGTCCGCCTCATCCAGCAGCTTGCGCTCAAGTTGATTGACTGCGCTGAGGAAAGCTCCGTCCCGGGGCACCACCGCCCCCTTCCGGCAGCCGGATGCCTGGATGGCGTATTCGGTGACCGCCTCCATATAGGCGATGCCGGCGCTGCCGATCTGGCCCCCCGGCTGATTCTCGCCGGCGCCGGTGCGATGCTCGTCCTCCACCTCCATGCTGCCGTCCGGCCGGGTGTTCACCCGGGTGAGTGTGATATCCAAGGTGCCTCCGCCGTAGTCCACCAGCAGGATGTGTCCCTCGTAATTGCGCTTGGTCACCCGTCTGTAGTGATGGGCGAAAAAGGCACAGGCCGCGGTGGGCTCGCTCACCACCCGGACGCCCTCCTTTCGTACGCAGCTGATCTTGTCGCAGATGTCCCGGACAATGGGACGGCCGTCCAACGTCTTCCAGCCGCTGAACCAGATCTCCGGCGCGCCGATGACCAGATTGTCGATCTCCCGCTGTTCGCCGTCAGTCTCCTGGAGGGCCGCCGTCAGCAGCGCCTCAATAAATTCTTTGGTAATCTCCTGGGGGGTGTCCGCCTGATAGCGCTGCTCCCGATCCCGGGGCAGAGGGTCGTAGCCCCGGCGGCACAGGATCTCGCTCCCCCGTTCAGGCAGCAGCATCTTAAAGGCGGAAAAGGGGCGGATGCCGGGATTTCCCAGCTTGCTCTTGGCATTCTGTCCAAAGAAATACTTGCCCTTTCCGTTCTTGGCCACGATGGAGGGAATACTCTTCCCGCCGTATTTGGTCAGTTCCACGGCGTCCAGCTGGTCGCTGTTTCTGTTATAGACTGAGAGAATTGTATAGGTACTGCCCAGGTCAAAGCCCACATTCATTCCCATCTGTCCATGCCTCCTCTGTCAGTATTCCAGCGTCCAGCTCTCATCCAAAACGCGCTCCTGTCTCTCGCTATGCTCCGCCACTGCATAAGAGCGGTCGGTGTGGCTGTCCATATAGTCTCTGTAATGATTCTGGGTCTGCTTCATCCGATCCATCGCCTGCTCGGCGTCCGAACGCAGCTTGGCCAGCTGTCCGGAAGAGACGGTGCTGCAGAAATTCTCCGCGTAATATTCCAGTGTAGCCAGATCCTTGTTCAGACTCTGCCGGAAGGCAGCCGTCTGGTTGTTGTTCTCCCGCAGGCGGCCGATGCGCTCCCGGCAGTCCTCGATGCCTCTGCGGATGTTCTGCAGAACCACCGAGTCCTCCCGGAAGCCCTCTTCCCGCCGCTGGCAGGCCTCCGCCTCCCGGGCAGCGCAGAGCTCCTCCTGCTCAGCAATCCGCAGTTCCGCCTGCCGGAGCTGCCGCCCGGTGTGGAACCACATTCTGGAGTATTCCAGCAGGGTGTTCCAGCTCTTCCACCCTGCCTCCTGCTCCTCGTCCTCCGGCCACCGGAGCTTTTGGGCGTGGGCCAGGCTGAGCAGCTTGACGCAGCGCAGGAAGGACTCCCGGTCCCCCTGGGCCATGGACTCTTCACACCGCTCCACACAACGGAGCAGCAGCCACTTCATCATCTCCGCCGGCTCCCGGCTGTAAAAAGCAGTATAGCTGCGCTCCAGTGCCAGCAGCGTCTCCCGCTCCACGCCGAAAGCGTCGTCCAGATGGTTCTCCAGTGCCCGGCGCATCAGCCGCTGCACCTGCTGTGCCAATCGGGTATCCGCCTCCACCGGGCAGCGGTACTGAACGGGATAACACCGGGCCAATATCTGCCGCACCGGCTCTTCCGGACTGGACTGGCGGATCACCGCCAGCTGGGCGGTCAGCTTCTTCCACACCTTGGGCAGGCTGTCCCTCAGCTTGCTCAGGCTGCCCTCGGGATTTTCCGGCAGCAGCCAGGCAAAGGTCTCGTCCAGCTGCATCTCCTCTGAGTGATACCAGGTGTAGATCAGCCAGGCCGTGTCCTCGATCTCCTGCTCTGTGGCGGTGACGCCGGCATTGGAAAAAAGAATCCAGCTCTCCAACAGGGCGTGAATCCGCTCCTCAGAAAGCTCGTTGAGAAAAACACACCGATCCTTCAACCGGTCTTTCAGATCCTGAAACAGATCTCCGCTGCCGCTGCTCACCACATGCTTCAGCTCCGGGCACATGGCGTAATCCCGGAGGGCAAACACGCTGTCGCTGCCGGTGAGGGCGCTGAGACAGATGCTGGCCTTGGGCCGGGTCAGCAGCACCACGATGCTGTCCCGGGTGGAAGTGCGTTCCCCACAGAGGGTATCTCGCAGGGCAGGGCTCTCTGACGTCAGGGAGGCGAAATCCTCCAGACTGCGGAACACAATCGCGTTGCGGCGTCTGTGATCGGTGAGCAGGGCGGCAATCCGCTTTCCCAGCTCAGCCGCCCCCAGGTTGTCCAGAGTGCGTTGCTGCCGGAACTCGGCGCGCAGCAGGCTCTCCATCCATTTATAAGGGAAATAGGCGTCAGACTGGGGATCCAGCATCTGCACCTCTGCCGTGTTCTCCTGACCCGCCACAAAGTAGATTCCCTGATAGCCCTGCCTGGTGAGCAGGTAATGAAGCTCGTCGGTCAGGTTGAGCCGAATCAATGAGTCCAGCAGATATTCATCTTCGTTGCAGAAGACAAAATGGAGGAGTCCGTCCTGCAGTCGAAACATCCCATTCCCTCCTCTCCGGGCACAGGCCCAAAGCAGTTCAAAAATAGCAAAATATACCGCATACATAATATAATATTTCAGCAAACTTTTCAACCGAAACAGCAGAACTTTGGGAAAATTCGGAAAAAATGCTGTCTCTGGACAAAGCAGACGGGGCATCCGCCTTTGATTGCCCGCTCTACGCTCCGTGGATTGCGTTTCCAGCCCCCATCTGGTACAATCCGTTTGTGAACAGGAGGCGATTTCATGGATGCAGAGAAAATCGGAAATCTGATTCTCGCCCGACGGCGGGAGCTGGGCCTCACCCAGCGGGAGCTGGCTCAGCTGCTGCTGGTCTCAGACAAGGCGGTCAGCAAATGGGAGCGGGGGCAGGGCTGCCCGGATATCTCCCTCTTTCCGCCCCTCTCCCGGGTGCTGGAGCTGGATATGGACGCACTCCTGTCCGGCGAGCGAAAGGAAAACCGTTTTTTGGAGGGTAACATGAAAAAGACAAGCTATTACGTCTGTCCGGTGTGCGGCAATCTGGTGCTCGCTGCTGGAAGCGCTCAGATTTCCTGCTGCGGCCGGCGTCTGGAGGCTCTGGCGCCCCAGAAGCCGGACGAGGCACATCGTCTGTCCGTGGAGCAGGTGGAGGACGAGTGGTTTCTCACCTCGGAGCACCCCATGACCAAGGAGCACTACCTGTCCTTTGTGGCCCTGGCCGCCGGGGACCGGCTCACACTGGTGAAAACCTATCCGGAGTGGGAGCTGCAGGTGCGGCTGCCCCGGCGGGGGCACGGGCTGCTGCTGTGGCACTGCACCGGGCACGGGCTGTTCCGCCAGCCGCTGTGAACGCTTTGTTTTGACATCTGCAGGAAAAGAAAGTACAATGGGAGACGAATCCAATGCGTCTCCCATTTAGCGTGTCGATAAAGATCGACACGCTCGAACAAAATCTGCGATTTTGTTCGAAAAGTGCGGCCGTCCGCGCACGCGCTTCGCGCGCACACTCCCGGCCTCCTTGTGTTTTTCGGCCGGTACACGCCCGTCCGAAAAACGATATTTCATTTCATTTTGTTGCTGACGCAACAAAACTCCTGCGGAGGGCTTTCTGAACTTTTAGCCCCCATTTAAAATCGCCAGACTTACTTTTTTGATAGTCTGGTGTTTTCTGAGGTGATCCCATGCTCGACACCCATCTCCATTCTGACGTCTCCTTTGACGGCCACAGCAGCCG
>JBJDXS010000022.1:0-70609 GCA_051866815.1 Candidatus Onthomonas sp.
AGAAGTTGGCCACGCCGCCGCCGAAGATGGTCAGGGTCAGGCCGGTGACGTTCTGGTTGGCCCGGAGGGTGATGGTGAGAAAGCTGTAGAGCAGCCCGCCCAGGGCAGAGGCCGCAAAGGCCGCTGCGAAGGAGAGAATCAGGCAGAGCACCGGAGAGGGATCCGGATTGTTGAACTCGTAGAAGAAGGAGGCGGCCAGGCCGGCGATGCCGCCCAGGTACATGATGCCGGGGACGCCCAGATTCAGGTTGCCGGATTTCTCGGTGAGGATCTCACCCATGGCGCCGAAGAGAATGACGGTGCCGAAGACCACTGCCGACTGCAGCAGCTGTACCAGTTGGGTTACGCTCATTTGCCCTCAGCCTCCTTTCCGCGCACGATGACGCGATAGTTGATAAAGAACTCGCTTGCCAGGATAAAGAAGAGGATGATGCCGGTGATGACGTTGGAGGCGTAGTCGTTCAGATTGAACTGGGAGGCAATCTGGATGGCGCCCTTCTGGAGAAAGACCAGCAGGAAGGAGATCAGCACCATGACAAAGGTGTTGAACTGGGCCAGCCAGGCCACAATGATGGCGGTGAAGCCCCGTCCGCCGGCGGTGGAGGTGGAGATGGTGTGGCTGGCGCCGGAGACCGCCAGGAAACCGGCCAGGCCGCAGATGGCGCCGGAGATGGCCATGGTGCGGATGGTGACCTTTTTCACGCTGATGCCGGCGTAGCGGGCGGTATTCTCGGAGTCGCCCACTACAGTGATCTCGTAGCCCTGCTTGGAGTACTTCAGATAGAGGAACATGCCGATGGTCAGGGCCAGCACCAGGATGACGTTGAGGCCGTAGGCCTGTCCAAAGACCTCAGGGAACCAGCCCGCCTGGGTGGACTGGTTGATGACGCCCACTGTGTTGGAACCCTTAGGGTTCTCCCACAGGGCCACGCAGTAGCTGGTGAGCTGGATGGCCACATAGTTCATCATCAGGGTGAACAGGGTCTCATTGGTGTTCCAGTAGGCCTTGAACACGGCGGGCACAATGCCCCACAAGCCGCCTGCCAGCAGGCTGGCCGCCGCCATAATCAGCAGCAGCACCGGGGTGGGCACTGAGGCACCCAGAGCCCGCATCAGCCCGGCGGTGAGGATGCCGCCGATGAGCACCTGACCCTCGGCGCCCACGTTCCAGAAGCGCATCTTAAAGGCGGGGGCCAAACCCACGCCGATGCACAGCAGCATCATGGCGTCCCGGATGGTGACCCAGCTCCGACGAGCGGAGCCGAAGGCACCGTTGAACATGGCCTGGTAGACCTGGATGGGGTTCAGGCTGGTCACCGCGAAGATAAAGATACCGCTGACCACCAGAGAGAGCAGTACGGAAACAATCCGAATGGTATAGGCCTTGGGCCGGGAGATGCCGTCCCGCTTGGCAATCCGAAGCAGAGGCTCTTTACTGTGCTTTGTCACACTCATGCTTTACTGCCCTCCTTCTGAAAACGAGTCATCAGCAGACCCACTTCTTCCTTGGTGGTCTTCCGGGCATCTACAATGCCGCTGACCTGGCCGCCGCAGAGCACCAGAATCCGGTCGCACAGCTCCAGCAGCACGTCCAGATCCTCGCCCACATAGATGACGGCGACCCCCTTCATCTTCTGCTCGGTGAGCAGGTTGTAGATGGTGTAGGAGGTATTGATGTCCAGTCCCCGGACTGCGTAGGCGGTCATGAGGACAGAGGGCTCCTGGGCGATCTCACGGCCCACCAGCACCTTCTGGACGTTGCCGCCGGAGAGACGGCGTACCGGGAAGCTGGTGCTGGGGGTGACGACCTCAAGCTCCTCCATCACCGTCTCGGCCAGCTGCTCCGGCTTCTTCCGGTCGGTGAAAAAGCCTTTGCCGTTCCGGTAGCTGCGCAGCAGCATATTGCCGGTCATGCCCAGGGAGCCCACCAGGCCCATGCCCAGCCGGTCCTCCGGCACAAAGGCCAGAGAGACGCCGGCCTGCTTGATCTGGAGAGGCGTCTTGCCTACCAGCTCAATGCCGTCCTTGTGCTCTTCTCCCATGGCGGTATACTGGATGGAGGCGCCGCTCTGGACGTGCTGAAGGCCGGCCACCGACTCCAGCAGCTCCTTCTGACCGGAGCCGGCGATGCCGGCGATGCCCAGAATCTCGCCGCCCATGGCGGTAAAGCTGACGTTGTCCAGCCGCTTGACCCCCAGATTGTCAAAGACGGTCAGATTGCTGACCTCCAGACGGGGGACCGGGTTCACTGGATCCGGCCGGTCGATGTTCAGGGTGGTGGCCCGGCCCACCATCATGTCGGTGAGCTTCTGGGGATTGGTGTCCTTGGTGGCTACATCACCGATGTACTGGCCCTTGCGCAGCACCGCCACCCGGTCAGACACCTCCATCACCTCGTGGAGCTTGTGGGTGATAATGACCAGGGCCTTGCCATCCTCGCGCATATTGCGCATGACAGCAAAGAGGCGGTCGGTCTCCTGGGGGGTGAGCACCGCCGTGGGCTCATCCAGAATGAGGATATCCGCACCCCGGTAGAGCACCTTGACGATCTCCACCGTCTGCTTCTCCGAGACAGACATGTCGTAGACCTTTTTGTTGGGATCGATAGAGAACCCGTATTTCTCGCTGATCTCCCGGATGCGGGCAGCCGCCTCCTTCAGATTCAGCTTGCCCTCAGACTCCAGGCCCAGGACGATGTTCTCTGCCGCGGTGAACACGTCCACCAGCTTGAAGTGCTGGTGAATCATGCCGATGCCGCAGGCAAAGGCGTCTTTTGGGGAGGCGATGGTCACCGGCTCCCCATTGACCAGGATATCTCCCTCGTCGGGGAAGTAGATACCGGAGAGCATATTCATCAGAGTGGTCTTGCCGCTGCCGTTCTCGCCCAGAAGGGAGAGCACCTCGCCCCGGCGGATTTCCATGCTGATGTGGTCGTTTGCCACTACCTTGCCGAATCGCTTGGTAATGCCCTTGAGTTGGATGGCATTGCTCTGTTCCAATGAAATCTTCCTTTCTTTTGAAAATTGCCCTGTCCCCGGCGGACGGGCTGGGAAGAAAAGGAAACGGCTCCGGCCTCTCGCGCCGGAGCTGCTGATTGTATTTTAATGCAGCGGAGCCAAAAGAGCAACCCTATTTTGCCCCTTTGACTGGAGAATTCCCGGTATTTGGATGGAATGTGCGCAAAAGCGGCGGCTTCCGCCCGCTCCGGGCAAAAAGGAGGGGCTGCCCTGAGGCAGCCCCTCCTTTGGGGAACGGGGATGAATTAGTTCAGCTCGGTGATGCCGTCAATGCGCAGGGAGAAGTAGGGAGCGGCGCGGAGGACAGACTCCACGAAAGCGCCGTCGGCAATGGCCTCGCCGTTATCGTTGACGAAGTCGCCGTCGGCATCCAGGCCGAAGGCGGAGGTCACGTGGCCGTCAGCGTCCACAACATAGGAGCCGTCGGAAGCCTCGGGAGCAGTAAACTTGGAGGTGTCAAACACCTTCAGGCTGCCGTCAGCAATGCCAGCCCAGGCGGCGTCCACGGCTTCCTGAGTGCCCTCGGCGCAGCTCTCGCCCAGAGCGGAGATCATGACAGCGCCGTCAGCATAACCGGCAGCGTAGTCGGTGGGGATCTCCTCGCCGGCCAGGAACTTCTCCAGGGTGGCCTTGTAGATGACGGACCAGTTGTTCTGAGCGGAGGTCAGAGCGGCAGTGGGAGCCACGGACAGCATGTCAATGTTGTAGCCCACAGAGTAAGCCACGGTGCCGGCGTCCAGAGCGGCCTGGACAGCGGAGGGAGCGCCGGTGGAGTCGGCGTGCTGGCCGATGATGACGCAGCCGCGGGACATCAGAGCGTTGGCGGCCTCAGCCTCAGCGGTGGGGTCATACCAGGAGTTGGTGTACTGGACGTCCATATGGGCCTCGGGGACGATGGACTGGATGCCCAGGAAGAAAGCGGTGTAGCCGGAGACCACCTCGGCATAGGGGAAAGCGCCCACATAGCCGATGTAGGGATCGGTGACGGTGCCGGCGTCCATCAGCTCCTTGAGCTTCATGCCGGCCACCACGCCGGAGACGTAGCGGGACTCATAGACATAGGTGAACAGGTTCTTGTAGTTGTCCAGACCGGAATTGGCAGCCAGATCGCCGGTGTCAGCCACGAAGACGACCTCGGGGAACTCGGTGGCAGCCTGCATCATGTAGGACTGATGGCCATAGGAATCGGAGAAGATGATGGTGCAGCCCTCTTCCGCCAGATCCACGGCGGTGTCGTAGCAGGTTTCATCCTCGGGGATGTTGTACTTGATGACCAGAGCGGACTCGTCCAGACCCAGCTCAGCCACGGCGGTCTTCAGGCCGTCGATGTGAGCGGCGTCATAGCCGGAGTTCTCGTCGTGGACGCAGATCAGACCGATCTTCACGTCGGTGGGAGCAGCGGTCTCCTCAGCAGGAGTTTCCTCAGCGGGCTCCTCGGCGGCGGGCTCTTCAGCGGCGGGCTCCTCAGCGGGCTTCTCCGCAGCAGGCTCGGAGCTTCCTCCGCAAGCCACCAGAGACAGAGACATCACCAAGGCCAGAATCAGTGCAAGCAGCTTCTTCATTTTTTGGTTTCCTCCTTACATGGTTTTTCATGTTTGCTCCCCCTTGACGGTCTGTAAACCGTTTGTAAAAAAGAGCTAGTTTCATTGTAGCTTATTCTCTCCCGGGGAACAACAGACAAAAAATTCAAAAAACATATTTTCCTCTCTGCCCTTTTTGGATATTATCACCAGCCAGAAAGAGGAAAAGACAGCCGAAACCGGGAGAATTCTCCCGATTCCGGCCGAATGGGTCTTTATTTCAGGAAGCCGTTGATGATCTGGGCCTCCGCCTCCTCCTCGGAGAGGCCCAGAGTCATCAGCTTAATGAGCTGATCGCCGGCAATTTTGCCGATGGCCGCCTCGTGGATGAGGCTGGCCTCCACGTCGTTGGCCGCCAGCTCCGGGATGGCCTGAACCGAGGCCTGATCCATAATGATGGCGTCGCAGGCGCTGTGGCCGTGGCAGGCGGTGTTGCCGCTGATGCAGGCCAAAAACTTCTGCTTGGACTGATCCCGGGCCACAGAGCGGGAGACCACGTCGGTGCTGGAGCCCACGCCGTTGAGCTCCACCGAGAAATTGGTCTCGGCGTACTGCTCGCCGTGGGTCATGATCTTCTCCTTGATGATCAGGGTGGCGTTTTCCGCCAGGGTGCCCTTGGTCACCCGGACGGTGGAGTCAATGCCCTTGATCTGGGAGGTGTCCATCTCCATATAGCTGCCCTCAGCCAGCTCCACAATGGTGGTGGGGTTCATCAGCACGCCGCCCCGGCCGTCGCCCTCGCCGTAGTGCCGCTCCACATATTTCACCCGGGCATTCTTCTCCAGGAAAAAGCTGTGGATGCCGTCGTGGGCGGAGTCCTGGACGCCGCAGTTGTGGATGCCGCAGCCGGCGATGATGACCACATCTGCTCCCTCGCCGATGTGAAAGTCGTTGTAGACCAGATCCTTCAGGCCGGTCTGGGACAGCACCACCGGGATGTGGATGCTCTCATGCTTGGTGCCGGGGGCCACATAGATGTCGATGCCCGGCTTATCCTCTTTCTTGACAATGGTGACATGCTCGCTGCTGCCTACGGCGGCGGAGGCGCCGTTCACCCGGAGGCTGTAGGCCCCCTCGGGTACCTCGTGGAGCTCGGCCACCTGGGCCAGAATCTGCTGCTGGATGGGGTCGATGTGCAGCTGTTCAAAGGTCTTTTTTTCGCTCATGGAACTCACCTCACTGTTTCTTGCCGAAGCAGGCGCCGGCGGGGCGCAGGCTGGCCTCGCCCTGGAGCAGGGCGGGGAGCACCTCGTCCTTGCTGCCCTGCTGGCGGACCCGGCCGCCGGCAATGACCACGATCTGGTCGGCAATATTCAGAATACGCTCCTGATGGGAGATAATGAGGATGGAGCCCTGAATCTCCTGGTGCATCCGCTCAAAGACCTGGATCAGATTCTGGAAGCTCCACAGGTCGATGCCCGCCTCCGGCTCGTCAAACAGGGACAGCTTGGTGCCACGGGCCAGAACGGTGGCGATCTCAATCCGCTTCAGCTCGCCGCCGGAGAGGGAGTCGTTCACCTCACGGTTGACATAATCTGCTGCGCACAGGCCCACCTCAGACAGGTAGGCGCAGGCGGCCTTGAGGGAGAGGCTTTTGCCCGCCGCCAGATCCAGCAGGGTCTTGACGGTGATGCCCTTGAAGCGCACCGGCTGCTGGAAGGCGAAGCTGATACCCGCTTTGGCCCGCTGGGTGATGTTCAGGTCGGTGATGTCCTCCCCGTCCAGCAGAATCCGGCCCTCGTTGGGCTTGATGATGCCGGCGATGACCCGGGCCAGGGTGGATTTGCCGCCGCCATTGGGGCCGGTGAAGGCGATAAAGTGGTCATCCAGAGTGAGATTGATGTCCTGGAGGATGGGGATGACCTTGCCCTCCTCCTCTACGGAATAGGAAATGTGCCGCAATTCAAGCATAAATTTGTCTCCTCTCTGGCCCGGCGGAGCCGGGTCAGTTCTGTTGTATCGGGCGGAGGAAGGGCCGCTTCCCCCGGAAAACCTGCAATATGGGCAGTATAGCACAGTTTTTCCCGCTTGTCATCCAGGTTAGTAGGGGAAATGGGTTTTTCGACCTCCGCTTTCCGGCCGCTTCTATTCTTGCTCTCTCTTTTATTTTATGGTATCATGGGAAAAATTTGTCCCAACGAGAGGAAGAAGCCCTATGAGAATGCGTAAAAAGAAGAATCTGGGTCCCCGGATGGAGCGCTGCGCCGCCTGGCAGGTCAAAGAGCCGGAGGCCATGCGGGGCCATTGGAGAGAGCTGTATCCCCAGGCGGAGGAGCTGTGGGTGGAGATCGGCTGCGGTAAGGGCACCTTTACCGTGGAGACCGCCCGGCAAAATCCCCAGGCCCTGCTCATCGCCATTGAGCGGGTGCCGGACGCCCTGGTGATGGCTATGGAGAAGGCAAAGGCGCTGGAGCTGAAAAATGTCTTCTTCATCTGCGTGGACGCCGCCCGGCTGGGGGACATCTTCGCCCCGGAGGAGGCGGACCGGCTGTTTCTCAACTTCTGCGACCCCTGGCCCTCCAAGCGCCACTGCAAGCGGCGGCTCACCGCAGTGGGCTTTCTTCAATCCTACCGGGCCTTTCTCCGGGACGGAGGAGAGATTCACTTCAAGACGGACAACCGGCCCCTCTTTGATTTCTCCCTCACTCAGTTCCCCGCCGCCGGCTACGCCCTGAGCCAGGTGACCAATCATCTGCACGAAAACGGCGTCTGCGGCATAATGACCGACTACGAGGCCAAATTCTCCGCCATGGGGGTGCCCATCAACCGGTGCGTGGCCACCAAGGGAGAGCTGCCCGATCCGCCTGTTGAGGTAAAGGACGTGGCCTTGGCCACTCCGGAGGAGCAGGCGGAGGAGTGAACTCTCACACAACGAAATAAAAACGCGGCCGCAAGGGATGTTCTCCTGCGGCCGTTGTGCGTAATGTGGCTTGCTGCGTGAAGGGAGCCGCCGGAGTTACTCTGCCGCCGGTTCCTCCACAAACTCCAGATTGGGCCAGACCCACTCGATGAGCTCGTCCGGATACTGGTTGTCCAGAAATTCGCCCACGGCGGTCTGCTCCGCCGTGCCCTGGGTCCGGGCGGTGTACCGGCCCATGGCCAGGGCGGTGAGGCCGGTGTTGAGCACCATAAAGACCACCAGACACCAGGTGAGTACGGTGCCCACCACCGGGGGGATCTTCTCAATCCCGCGGCTCAGCAGGGGGTAGATCGCCTTGACCCAGACCAGAGCCAGCACGCCCCAGAAGAACATGAACAGCAGGTTGGTACGGCCCTGGATGTTGAAGGGCATATCGCTGTAGTCCCAGAAGACGGTGCCGAAGACGATCTCGGTAAAGACGCTGCACAGATACTCATAGGCGCCGCCGATGAGAAAGCCGCCCAGAAAGATAAACCGGTCACTCCGCTCCCGCAGGGGGGAGAGCACAATGGTAAACAGTACGCCGCCCAGGCCCCAGACCACGCTGAAGGTGCCGTAGAGCAGGCTGGACCGGCTCATGAGCACCCCGTGGACCAGCCAGACGTAGACTGTCTCGATCCAGTCCCCCAGCAGGGCACAGAGGAAGAACATCCAGAAGATATTGTAAAAGCCGATGCCTTGGGCAAAGACCCGGTCCTTCCGGGTTTCGCCGAAGCCGGTGCCGTCGTTGGGGGCGTCGGAGAGCTCGGGGAAGGCCTTCCACAGACGGCGGCGGATGGAGCCCACCAGCCGGCTGCCCCAGGTCATCCGGGCGTCCTGGAGGGAGGCGGAGACGTCCAGGGCCAACCGGCTGCCCTTCTTAATGGCCCGCATGGCCCACAATGTGGCGATCAGGTCGCAGGCCAGCAGGGCCAGCAGCACCCAGTCGATGATCTGCAGGGCCAGGACGGGGATCAGATGGCAGAGGATGTAGAGGTAAGGCTGGATCAGCAGCACCACCAGCAGGGTAGCCAGAGCGAGCACAGCGGTTCGGGCCAGGCCCTTGAGGCCGCTGAGGGCGAAATACTGTCTGCCGCTGTAGTCCCACAGCTTACGGCCCAGGGCGTGCTCTGAGAAGTAGCCGGAGCAGGTGGTGACCACCGAGATGAGGATGACCCCCAGCACGAACTGTCCCAGATAGTTGGTGGCGTAGTTGGTGGAGAGCACCGCCATCAGCGTGACCACCGTGCCGCAGGTCAGGGAGTAGGGGCCGTTGAGCAGGCCGGGATTGACAAAACGGCCGGTGCGGAAGGCGGAGACGGCCACCATCAGCGCCCAGCCCAGAAAGGCGTAGACGAAGAAAAACAGAATCAGCTCCCAGATGGTGTAATACATAGCGGCTCCTCTCTCATTCCTCCGGCTCGTCGCCGGAGAAGCTGTCGATGTAGTTGGACTTGGTCTTGGAGTAGACGATCTTCTGCTGGTGGTACAGGCTGTGATAGCCGGAGGTCATATAGCTGACGGCGGCCACCAGCGCCATGGGTTCGATGCCCACCCCGCCGAAAAACAGCTCATAGCCCAGCAGGATGGAGGTCATGGGGGAGTTGGTGACGCCGCAGAAGACGGCGATCATGGCCACCGCCCCGCCGAAGGAGGCGGAGAGGCCCAGCATGGGGGCCACCACGCAGCCGAAGGTGGCGCCCACAAAGAAGGAGGGGACAATCTCGCCGCCCTTGAAGCCGGCCCCCAGGGTGAGGGCGGTGAGCAGCATTTTAAGCACAAAGGCCAGGGGGAAGGCCTCTCCGGCCAGGGCCTGGCGGATCACCTCCATGCCCGCCCCGTTGTAGTCCGAGGTGCCGGTGAGCAGGGAGAAGACCACCACGATGCAGCCGCCGATGACAATACGCAGCCACCGGTTCTGGGTGATTCTGCGGTAGAGGGCGCTGCCCAGCCCCATGACCCGGCAGAAAATGTTGGCCAGAATGCCGCAGAGGATGCCCAGCAGGATGATGGAGATAATGGAGTCCACCGTCAGATGGGGCACGTCCACCACCAAAAAGAGGGTGCCGTAGATATGGAAGAAGAGGGCCACCTTCTGGGCCAGCAGGGCGGAGAGCAGGCAGGGCACCAGGGCGGCATAATACATGACGCCGACGCTCTCCACCTCCATGGCGAAGATGGCGGCGGAGAGGGGGGTGCCGAAAAGGGCGGAAAAGCCGGCGGCCATGCCGCACATGGTGATGATCCGCTCGTCCTCCCGGTCCAGGCTGAGCAGCTTGCCCAGAGCGCTGGAGATGCTGCCGCCCAGCTGGAGGGCGGCCCCCTCACGGCCAGCGCTGCCGCCGAAGAGATGGGTGACGGTGGTGGCAAAGAAGATGAGGGGTGCGGTGCGCAGCCGCATGGGCTGGCCGCTGCGGATGGAAGTGATCACCATCTCGGTGCCGCTGTCGTCATCCATGCCGGCAAAGTGATAGGCGGCCACAATGGCCAGTCCCCCCACCGGCAGCAGGAAGAGCAGCCAGGGATGGGCGGCGCGGGTCTCGCCGGCCCACTCCAGTACCAGGTGGAACAGACTGCCCACCACACCCACGGAAAACCCCACCAGCACGGCGAAGATCAGCCATTTCATCAGGGCGATGGCGTTGTTCTTGAGCGCGTGGCGGATGTGGGGGGAGACGGGAAGCTCAGGCATTTTGCAATCACACTCTTTTCTCTCGTTCCGGCGAAAAGGAGGGCCGTTTTGCCGGTTTCTGTCATTATAGCAGGGTTACGGGCCGGTGAACAGAGGAGAAAGCAACAAAAAACAGGCCCTCAGCAGAGCTGAGAGCCTGTCTATGCACGAGGCGGGAGTCGAACCCGCACGCCCACAACGAGCACTGGCACCTGAAGCCAGCGAGTCTACCAATTCCACCACTCGTGCATATCGCATTTGCTTTGGTATCGGACGCGAGTAATAATATACCATCCCTCACCTCAGATGTCAAGCCCCTTTTTGACTTTTTTCTTCCCCCGGCCGGCAAAGACCGGGGGAAGCGCAGCTTGTCATTCCTCCCGGTCCGGCAGATCCTCCGGCTCCCGGCGGATGTGCTCCGGGATGTGGACAATCTTGGGGGCCACCCGCCACATCTGCCGCAGCATCTCATGGCTGGGCTGGAGACGCACCTGCACCAGATTGATGTCCTCATGGGCGTACATAATATAGACAGGACGGCCCTGGGGATCCCGGTCGGTGAGATCCCGGGTTTTGACCTGGACGTCGGCGTCCAGCAACGCCCGGTAATCCTCCAACACCGGATCCTGCTCCTGAGCCAGAATCTCCACCTCATCCATGAGATAGGTAACCAGCTTGTCCCGCTTTTCCCCGTTGCGGATGAGATCCACATCCAACTGGCGGCCCCAGAACTCATACTCAAATTCCACCGACGCCTTGCTCAGCACGCTCCGGCGCAGCAGAATGCAGGCCACGGTCAGAATCAGGTAAAGCAGGTTGAGAAACAGCGCCAGAAGACCGGTGATAATGGCCAGGGCCACATAGATCCGGGCGACCAGAATCACCTTCTTGTCCGGCTCCCGGGAGATCAGTACCTCGCAGAAATTGTTGCTCTCATCGTACACGGCGGAAATCCTCCTGTGGTTTTTTCTACAGTGTACTCGCTTTTGGGCAAAATGGCAAGAGCGAGCTGGGACACTTTGGCCGCTGTGCCCAAAAAATTCCCCTGGATGAGACAGGTAATTTGTCAATGCGACAGAAATCGCCACAGAGTCAAAAGAGTGTTGACAGAGGGGAAAAGACTGGTATAATCAGTTTTGGTTTAGTGTTGTTAAACTTCAGATGAATGTTTATAGAGGATAGCAGCAGTAAACTTCCGAAACAGCGTGATTGAAATATTGAGAAGGGATCATTCATGGAAATCGGGAAAAAAATACGGGAGCTGCGCATCCGAAAGGGACTGACCCAGGAGGAGTTGGCGGACCGGTCGGAGCTGTCCAAGGGCTTTATCTCCCAGCTGGAGCGGGATCTGACCAGCCCGTCCATTACGACCCTCATTGACCTGCTCCAGTGCCTGGGCACCACCCCGGGGGAGTTCTTTCAGGAGACGGCGGAGGAACAGCTGGTCTTCGGCGGGGAGGACTACTTTGAAAAGCAGGACCCGGAGCTGAAGAACACGATTGAGTGGATCATCCCCAACGCCCAGAAGAACATGATGGAGCCCATCCGGCTCACCCTGGAGGCGGGGGGCTCCACCTACCCGGACAACCCCCATGAGGGAGAGGAGTTCGGCTATGTGCTCCGGGGGGCGGTGACCGTTCATCTGGGCAGCCAGATGGCGGTGGCCAAAAAGGGCGAATCCTTCTATTTTACGCCGGACAAGCAGCATTATCTCTCCTCAAAGCATGGATGCACCGTGCTCTGGGTGAGCACGCCCCCCAGCTTCTGACGGGGCGGCATATCAGCAAGATTGGGAGGCAAGGCTATGAGCACACCGCTGATTGACCTGGTGGGCATCACCAAACGTTTTGACGACACCCTCGTCCTGGACGACCTGAATCTCTCCATCCGGGAGAATGAATTTGTCACCCTGCTGGGCCCCAGCGGCTGCGGCAAGACCACCACTCTGCGCATCCTGGGGGGCTTTACCCAGCCGGATCAGGGCAAAGTGTTCTTTCAGGGTAAGGACATCTCCAATGTGCCTCCCCATAAGCGGCAGCTCAATACTGTCTTTCAGAAGTACGCCCTGTTCTCCCACCTGAACATTGAGGAAAATATCGCATTCGGCCTCAAAATCAAAAAGAAAAGCAAGCAGTATATCCGGGACAAAATCGACTACGCCCTCAAACTGGTCAACCTGGACGGCTACGGCAAGCGGATGCCGGACTCTCTCTCCGGCGGCCAGCAGCAGCGGATCGCCATCGCCCGTGCCATCGTCAACGAGCCCAAGGTGCTGCTGCTGGACGAGCCTCTGGGCGCCCTGGATCTGAAGCTGCGTCAGGACATGCAGTACGAGCTGATCCGGCTGAAAAACGAGCTGGGCATCACCTTTGTCTACGTCACCCACGACCAGGAGGAGGCTCTGACCATGTCGGACACCATCGTGGTCATGAACCAGGGCTATATCCAGCAGATGGGCACGCCGGAGCAGATTTACAACGAGCCGGAAAACGCCTTTGTGGCAGACTTCATCGGCGACAGCAATATTATTAACGGCACCATGATCCAGGATCTGGTGGTGGAGCTCTGCGGCGTTCGCTTCCCCTGCGTAGATACCGGCTTCGGCCGTAACAAGCCGGTGGACGTGGTCATCCGCCCTGAGGACGTGGAACTGATCCAGCCGGAGAACGCCCCTCTCACTGGCACGGTGACCCACCTGATCTTCAAGGGAGTACACTATGAGATGGAGGTGGAGGCCGGCGGCTTTACCTGGTTGGTACACAGCACTACTCTGAGCCCGGTGGGCAGCCAGGTGGGCATCTATGTGAGTCCGGAGAACATCCAGATCATGAACAAGCCCGCTTCCGAGGACGAGGAGGCCCAGGTCAATGAGTAAGCGGTTCGGCAAACAGCTGCTGGCGGGGCCCTACCTGTTCTGGATGATCGCCTTCACCATCATCCCTCTGATTATGATGGGCGTCAAGGGCCTCACCGACAGCCAGGGGAATTTCACCCTGAACAATCTCCTGGCCATGGGTAATCCGGTGAACCATCAGGCGCTGATCCTCTCCCTGGAGCTGTCCCTCATCAGCACAGTGCTCTGCCTGCTGCTGGCCTACCCCCTGGCCCTGATTTTGCGCAATATGGGCTCCGGCTCCAACAGCCTCATTGTGTTTCTCTTCGTGCTGCCCATGTGGATGAACTTTCTGCTACGCACCTTCGCCTGGCAGACCCTGCTGGAAAAGGAAGGCGTCATCAACGGCCTGCTCTCTGCTCTGGGGCTGCCCTCCATCAATATCATCAACACCCCGGCGGCCATTGTCCTGGGCATGGTCTATAACTTCCTGCCCTTTATGGTGCTGCCGCTGTACAACGCCCTGGCTAAAATCGATGACAATGTGATTGACGCCGCCCACGACCTGGGGGCCAACCGGGCCCAGACCCTGGTGCGGGTGCTGATCCCCCAGAGCCTGCCCGGCATCATCAGCGGCATCACCATGGTCTTTGTCCCCGCCCTGACCACCTTTGTCATCTCGGATATTCTGGGCGGCGCCAAGATTTTGCTCATTGGCAACGTCATCGAGCAGCAGTTCACCGTCAGCTACGACTGGAACACCGGCGCGGGACTGTCCATTGTGCTGATGATCTTTGTCCTGGCCAGCATGGCCCTGCTCAACATCTTTGACAAAAACGGAGAGGGGACGGTGCTGTGATGAAAAAAATGCTTCAAAAGATCTACCTCGCCCTGATCCTGATCTTTCTCTACGCGCCCATCCTGACCCTGATGGTGCTCAGCTTCAACTCCTCCAAGTCCCGGGCGAAATGGGGCGGCTTCACCCTTCGGTGGTACCAGGAGATGTTTGACAGCTCCACCATTATGGACGCCCTGTACAATTCTCTGTCCATCGCCCTCTTTGCCGCCATCATCGCCACCCTCATCGGCGTGCTGGCCTGCATCGGCATCCAGGCCATGGGTAAGGGCCCCCGGGCCATCTGCATGACGCTGAACAACATCCCCATTCTGAATGCGGAGATCGTCACCGGCCTGTCCCTGATGATCTGCTTCGGCGCCTTCGGCATCTCCCTGGGCTACGGAACCATTCTGGTCTCTCATGTGGCTTTCTGCATCCCCTATGTGATTCTCAGCGTCATGCCACGGCTCAAGACTACCAGCAGCTCCGCCTATGAGGCGGCCATGGATCTGGGCGCGCCCCCCATTCAGGCCTTTTTCCGGGTGGTTCTGCCCGACCTGATGCCGGGTATCCTCTCCGGCTTTTTGCTGGCCTTTACCATGAGCCTGGATGACTTTGTCATCAGCTACTTTACCCGGGGCCGGGGCATCAACACCCTGTCTACCTTGGTCTATACCCAAGTCCGTCGGGGCATCGTCCCCACCATGTACGCCCTGTCCACCGTGATCTTCCTGGCGGTGCTGCTCTTCCTACTGGCACAGAATTTTCTGCCTCAGCAGATGGAGAAGCTCTCCCGCCGGCGTCACGCCCGGGGGGCACACGAATAAAGGAGGAACAAGAGATGAAGAGAAAAATGACTGCGCTGCTCCTGGCCGCCCTGATGGTGCTGGCTCTGGCCGGCTGCGGAGCAGGGAGCTCCGGCAGCGAGGAGGTCGTCTACGTCTACAACTGGGGCGAGTATATTGACGAGTCGGTGATCCCCCTGTTTGAAGAGGAGACCGGCATCAAAGTGGTCTATGATACCTTTGAGACCAACGAGGCCATGTATCCCATCATCGAGCAGGGCCAGGCGGTGTATGATGTGGTCTGTCCGTCTGACTACATGATCCAGAAGATGATTGCCAACGACCTTCTGGCCGAGATCAACTATGACAATATCCCCAACATCAAATATATCGGCGAGGCTTATATGGAGGCCAGCGAGGGCTTTGACCCGGGCAACAAGTATTCCGTCCCCTATACCTGGGGCACTGTAGGCATCCTCTACAACACCACCATGGTGGATGAGCCCATCACCAGCTGGTCTGTCCTCTGGGATGAGAAATATTCCGGCGAGATTCTGATGCAGAAGTCGGTCAGGGACGCCTTCGCCGTGGCGCTGGCCTATCAGGGCCACTCCATCAACTCCACCAATCAGGACGAGGTTCTGGCGGCCCGGGATCTGCTCATTGAGCAGAAGCCCCTGGTTCAGGCCTATGTCATCGACCAGGTGCGGGACAAGATGATCGGCAACGAGGCGGCCATCGGCGTCATCTACTCCGGCGAATACCTGTTCTGCAAGGAGGAGAACCCGGATCTGGCCTATGTGGTGCCGGAAGAGGGCTCCTGCCTGTGGTTTGACAGCTGGGTGATCCCCAAGAACGCCGAGAATAAGGAGAACGCGGAAAAGTTCATCGACTTCCTCTGCCGCCCGGATATCGCTCTGAAAAACTTTGAGTATATCACCTACGCCACCGCCAACACCGGCGCCATGGAGGAGATTGACGAGGAGACCCTCAACGATGTGGGCGTCTTCGCCGATCAGGAGACCATGGATCGCTGCGAGGTGTTCACCTGGCTGGGAGAGGAGACCGAGGCATTCTACAACGAGTGCTGGACTCAGGTGCTGGCGGAGTAAGCGGTTCCATTCCTTTCAGCAAAAGCAAAAATACGGCAGCTTTTCTCCCTTTGCGGGGAGGAAAGCTGCCGTTTGTTTACTTTAGTTAGTAGGTTTGCTGCCGACTAACGGGTGCGGTATCCCTTTGCTTTGGTCTGCCTGCTTATTTGTCACGGATGCCAGACGAAAACACAGGAGCAGCCCATTTCTGTGTCAGAGACTGGGGATGGCGGAGAGCGGAGGGCTCCCGCGCGTCAGTGCGGGACACCGCTTCCGCCATCTCCCGGAGGGGTCCAGGGGCGAGCCCCTGGTTTCCTTTCCCCCCACTTTCCGAAACCGGAAAGTGGGGCCGCCGGAGGCAGGCCACCGCAGTAAGAAGATGTACAATCGGGGCCGATATAGCTTCAGGCTCAAGTGCAGGAAATCTGAAAACAGAAAAAGGCCCCCTCACCAAATCAGCCAGTAGCACGCCCCCGCCGCAATTCCCGCCAGCGCCCCGGCGATCGCGTCCCGGGGGAAATGCACCCCGCCAATCACACGGCACAGGGCCAGCAGCACGCCGATGACCAGAAACGCAGCCCCCGCAGGAGGACAGAGCCAGAGAAAGGTCATGGCGATGACAAAGACGGAGAAGACGTGACGGCTGGGAAAGCTCTTGCCCTTTTTGTCCTTGTGGATGAGGGGCTGAATCTCCAGCAGCTCGTAGGGCCGTTTGGCGTTGTACAGGTTCCGAAAGACGGAAACCAGGAGAAAGCTCACTGCGGGCACCAGCAGGGCGGGGATGCCCCGGCTGTCCCGGGTGACTGCCAGCCACAGCAGACACAGGGGATAGGCCACATAGCACAGTCGGGTGAGCAGGAAATTCACCCGGTTCAGCCGCAGCTCCCCTCGGGGCGAGCGGAATGGCGCGGACCAGCGCTCGTACTGTTCCTTGGTCATGACTTTGCCTCCTGTCCGCCTAGCTCAGCCAGCCGGTGGGCGGTGATTTTGGGCAGCTTCCAGAGAAAGAGGGAGAAGGTGGTGATGGCGGCCAAAGTGTCCGCCACCGGCTCCGCCAGAAAGACGGCGAAGACCTGGTCAGCGAAGAAGTGGGGCAGAATGAGAATCAGGGGAATGAGCAAAATCAGCTTGCGCAGGCAGGCCAGAAAGAGGGATATCTTCGCCTGGCCCATGGCCACAAAGGTCTGCTGGGCGGTGAACTGGAGGGGGAGCATAAAGGAGGCGGCCAGATAAATCCGCATAGCCCAGGCGGCATAGGCCTGGAGGGTGGGATCGTCAGTGAACAAACCCGCCAGCGGCCGGGCGAACAGCCGCACACACAGCCAGGCCACTGCCCCGAAGGTCAGAGCGCAGCGGAAAAGCAGCCAGAAGGACTTTTTCACCCGCTCCATATTGCCTGCCCCGTAGTTGTAGCCAACAATGGGCTGATTGCCCTGGCACAGGCCGGTGAGGGGCAGGCAGACCATCTGCATCATGCTGGCACAGATAGTCATGGCCCCTACCGCCAGGTCGCCGCCGTAGGTCTGGAGGGAGGCGTTGAAGGTGACAGACAGCAGGCTCTCAGTGGCGGTCATGGTGAAGGGGGAGACACCCACCGCCATGGCGGGGGCCAGATGCTTCCAACGGGGCCGGAGATACCGCGCCCGGAGCCGGAGCCGGGTCTTGGCTCCGGTGAGGAACCGGAGCACCCACAATGCGGAGACCGCCTGAGACAAAATGGTGGCCAGAGCCGCCCCCCGGACGCCCAGATTGAACACAAAGAGGAAGATGGGGTCCAGAATCAGGTTGAGCGCGGCCCCCAGCATGGTGGTGGCCATGGCGATGGTGGAAAAGCCCTGGGTGGTGATGAAGTTGTTCAGTCCCACAGTGAAGAGGACAAAGACGGTGCCCAGCAGGTAGACCGAGAGGTAGTCCTTTGCATAGCCGATGGTGGCGTCGCTGCCGCCGAAGGCGTAGAGTAGGGGCTCCATCAGGGCGGTCAACAGGCCGGAGGCGGCCAGGGCGGCCACGATCAGGGCGGTGGTGCAGCTGCCCATCAGCTCCTCCGCCCGGGAGACCCGGCCCTCCCCCAAATGGATGGCGGCTCGGGCGCCGCCGCCCACGCCGAAGAGCTGAGACAGGGAGGTGATCAGCGTGAGAATGGGAAAGCAGATGCCCACTCCGGTGAGGGCGTCGCTGCCAATGCCGGGGATGTGGCCGATGTAGATCCGGTCTACCAGATTATAGAGGACGGTGACCATCTGGGCGCAGATGGCGGGAACGGCCAGCCGCAGCAGCAGCCGGCCGATGGGCGCCGTACCCAGGTCAGGGGATTGGGACGGAGTATGGGACATGGAGAGGAAGGGCCTCCTTTAGACAGTTGGAAGGGCGGCCAGCAGGGCCGCCCGTGGGTGTGAATTGAAAGAAACGGCAGATCATCGCCGCCGGAGCCGTAGGGGCGCACATTGTGCGCCCGCCGTTTTACGAAATACGACAGGGAGCGAAGGAAGCCCTGATTACACCACCGGCAGCCCGGTCAGATGCCGCCGCACCAGGTCAAAGGCGGTGAGCACGGCGCTGTTGCGCACCCGGTCCCGGGCCTGACCCAGTCGGGTCTCCTTGACCCAGACCTGGTACCCGTGGGCAAGGCCGATATACACCAGCCCCACCGGGTTGCCCCGGTCGTCCGGCTCCGGCCCGGCCACGCCGGTAATCGAGATGGCCAGGTCGCTGCCCAGCACTCGGCAGGCCCCCAGAGCCAGGGCACGGGCGGTCTCGGCGGAGACGGCGCCGTACTGGTCCAGAATCTCCTGAGGCACCCCCAGCAGGTTGTGCTTGACCTCGTTGGTGTAGCAGACCACGCCGCCCTTGAAAATCTGGGAGGCGCCGGAGAGGTCGGTGATCCGCTTGGCGGCGAGACCGCCGGTGCAGCTCTCGGCGGCGGAGAGGGTGAGCTGCTGCTCATGGAGCAGCTGGGAGACCCGCTGCTCCAGGCTGGCCACATCCACCCCGTAGATCAGGTCGCCGAACCGCTGCCGCAGCTGGGCCTCCACCGGATCCAGCATGGCCTGAGCCTCCTCCGGGGTGGGCGCCTTGGCGGTGATGCGCAGCTCGCACTCCCCCTCTTTGGCGTAGGGGGCCAGGGTGGGATTGTGCATGGAGAGCATCTCCTCCCGGAGCTGTGCCTCCATGGCGGACTCGCCGATGCCGAAGAGCTTCAGCGTCCGGGAGGCGATCACCCCGTCGGACAGCCCCTTGAGGTAGGGGATCACCCGGTGCTGCAGCATGGCCCGGCACTCCCGGGGCGGGCCGGGGAGCATGATCACCCGGATGCCGTCCGCCTCAAAGGCGCAGCCCGGGGCGGTGCCCCAGTCGTTCTGGAGGACAGTGCAGCCCTCGGGGAGCATGGCCTGCTGGAGATTGTTCTCAGTCATCTGCCGGTGGGGGAGCCGCTGCCTGAAGTAGTCCCGGATGCGCTGGGCGCTCTCCTCGTGAAAGACCAGCTTTTTGCCGAAGGCCTCGGACAGCACCTGCTTGGTCAGGTCATCGCAGGTGGGCCCCAGGCCGCCGGTGGTGATGATAATATCTGCCCGGGTCTTAGCCACCTCCACGGCGGCCTTGGCCCGCTCCGGGTTATCCCCCACTACGGTGTGGTAATAGACATTGATGCCCAGGGAGGACAGGGCCTGGGAGATCATCTGGGCGTCGGTGTTGCAGATATTGCCCAACAGCAGCTCGGTGCCCACGGCAATCAGTTCAGCGGTATGGGTCATGGTGATTCCTCCATGTGGATGTGTCAAACAGGCGTGTAGGGGCGATTCACGAATCGCCCGTTCGAGTATTTTTCGTTATCCTGCGGGCCGTTCATGAACGGCCCCTACAGCGGGTTGATGTGCCCGGCCCTCACCACCGGATCTGCACCCGCTCAATCCCGTCGAAGGCCTCCTGGCAGAGGGCCTGGAAGTCGTAATTCTGCTCAATCTCCTCCAGCTCCTCCACCTTGGGATGGGTCTTGGGATGCTTGGGGGTAAAGACGGTGCAGCAGTCCTCATAGGGCAGGATGGAGGTGTCAAAGGTGCCGATCTTCCGGGCAATGCGGACGATCTCCTCCTTGTCCATGCCGATGACCGGCCGGAAGACGGGGAGCTTACACACTGCCCCGGTGACCGCCATGGCGTCCATGGTCTGGCTGGCCACCTGGCCCAGGCTCTCGCCGGTGACCAGGGCGTTGGCCCCCACCCGCCGGGCCACCATCTCGGAGATGCGCATCATGTACCGGCGCATGGCCAGGGTGAAGTAGGGCTCCGGGCAGTTGCGGCGGAGATCTTCCTGAATCTTGGTAAAGGGGACGATATTCACCGTCATCCGGCCGCAGTAGGGACTGATCAGCCGGGCCAGCTCCAGCACCTTGTCCTTTGCCTCCTCCGAGGTGTAGGGGTAGGAGAAGAAGTGTACCAGCTCCAATGCCAGGCCCCGCTTTGCCATCATATAGCAGGCCACCGGGGAGTCCAGTCCGCCGGAGAGCAGGGCCACCGCCCGTCCCCCGGAGCCAACCGGCAGTCCACCGGCTCCCGGCTCGGGATTGGCGTGGACGTAGCCGGCGAAGTCCCGCACCTCCAGGTGCACCACCAGCTCCGGGTTATGGACGTCCACCGTCAGGTGGGGATAGGCCTCAGCCAGCAGACCGCCCACATACTGACTGAGCTGGATGGAGGTCATGGGAAAGGACTTGTCCGCCCGCTTGGTCTCCACCTTAAAGGTTCTGGCGCTGCGGAGCTGGTCGTCCAGATAGGAGCGGGCGGCCTGGAAAAAGGCGTCCTTGTCTTTCTCACAGGCCCGGGCCCGGGACAGACCGGAAATGCCGAAGACCTGCTTCAGCCCCTCCCAGGCCCCATCCAGGTCGCAGAACTCGTTGAGCGGCTCCACATAGATGGTGGACTGGCGGGCGTAGGCCCGGAACTTGCCGAAGGGATGGAGACGGCGCTGAAGATTGCCCATCAGGCGCTGCTCAAAGCTCTTGCGGTTGAGGCCCTTGAGGACGATCTCGCCCATTTTCAGCAGGAACATCTCCTGGGCGGCGGGCGTACCGGAGGTTATTGTGTGATCCATGAGGTTCTCCTTATTCATCAAAGTCGGGGCCGGTCGGGCCCTGGTCGTAGTGCTCCAGAAAGCTGTGCTCGATGCCCCCGGTCTTATAGCCGGGGAAGGTGTCCAGCTGGAGGTTGTGGATGGCGCGGAAGACGTTTTTCTCCACCTGGGGGCTGTCCTGGCGGAGACGGCGGAGCAGCTGCTTCACCTCCTGGCGCTTGGAGCTGCCCTGGCCCTGGGCGGCCTGCTCGGTAAAGCGGCAGGCGCACTGGAGAAAGTGGAGGTCGTTGTACCGGGCCCAGGCGATAATGTCCTCCTCGTGGACGCAGTACATGGGCCGAATCAGCTCCATTCCCTCAAAATTGGTGGAATGGAGCTTGGGCATCATGGCTTGAAGCTGGCCCCCGTAGAGCATCCCCATCACAGTGGTCTCCACCACGTCGGAGAAGTGGTGGCCCAGGGCGATTTTGTTGCAGCCCAGCTCCCGGGCCATGGAGTAGAGATGCCCCCGGCGCATCCGGGCGCAGAGGTAGCAGGGGGAGTGGTCAGTGCTGTTGGCCACCGAGAAGATATTGGAGTCTTTGATCTGGATGGGCACCTGGAGAAGGGCAGCGTTGTCGATGATCTTCTGCCGGTTTTCCGGGGCATAGCCCGGATCCATCACCAGATAGACCGCTTGGAAGGGGACGATGCTCACCCGCTGGAGCTGCTGCATCAGCTTGGCCAGCAGCATGGAGTCCTTGCCGCCGGAGATGCAGACGGCAATTTTGTCTCCCTCCTGTACCAGCTCATACCGCTTTGCTGCCAAAATAAAGGGGTTCCACAGCTCTTCCCGATACTTTTTGATGATGCTGCGCTCGATGAGCTGGCAGCGGGTCAGTTCCCGGGCCATGTCAGATCCTCCCTCTGGCCCGGTCCCGGGCCTCTTTTTGGGCGGCCAGCTTGTCCAGCAGCGCCCGGTCGAAGGGCGGCGTGGTAGAGGCGTGGATCTCCTCCTGATAGACCCGGAAGAGGTATTCGGCAAGGTCCTCCCGCGCCCGGCTGGCCTCCCGCCGGAGATGGCGCACGTCCAGATCCCAGATCCGCACCCGGTCCAGACCGTCCGCGTCCTTGAGCAGCTGGGCCAGGGTGAGGGTACGGTTCCAGTCCGCGGGGCAGTAGCGGCGGAGCGTGTCCTCCAGCTGGGCCTCCGGCCGGGAGTGGGCGTCCACGGCGGCCATCATCATGGTCAGCTCCTCCCCCGAGCGGCCAGTGAGCCTGGCCAGGGACTGGGCGGAGCGGTAGCCGTGAAGGTGATCCAGCCGGTCATTCACCCGGCCCACATCGTGATAGGCGCAGCACTCCAGCAACAGGGCGGTGTCCCCCATGCCGAGCGGCTCCTCCATGGCGCAGAAGGCCCCGTGGAGCATGGTACGCTCAATGTGGCCGGGGCCGTGGATGGGGCTCTGGTAGAGGGCGTCCCAATTCAGATTTGTGAGCTTGTCCAGAAACAGGGGCCAGCCCTCCCACCGGGCCAGTCGATCCATGAGAGGCTGATAGGGGCCCCAGTCGTTCCGGCGGATGAGGGCGAGCAGGGGAGAGGACATAGGCGGCACCTCCAGGTTGACATTCCCAATCAGTATAGCACAGACGGGAAAAAGAGGAAAGGGAAAGGGGAGATTTCAGGGATGAATTCGGCCTGTAGGGGCGATTCACGAATCGCTTATTCGGAAGTGCTGCCAATACTGGCGCGGGCCGTTCGTGAACGGCCCCTATGGCGACATTCACTGGAATGGAGTATTCCGGGAATCCATTCCGCGGCTTTGCGATCAAATCTCCGGCTGATAGGGATCCAGAAATCCCTCCCCAAAGACCTGGCTGGCATTGGTGAGAATGGTGAAGGCGGCGCTGTCCTCCTCGTGGACGATCTGACGCACCTTGGGGTAGAGCCGCTTGTGGGCCACACAGAGGAGAATCTGCTGCTCCCGGCCGGTGTAGGCCCCCTTGGCCTGGAGAAAGGTGGCGCCGATGTTCAGCTCGGTGAGAATCCGCTGGGCAATCCCCTGGCTGTGGGTGCTGACGATGAGCAGCATGGTGGCCTCATCGCTCCGATAGAGCACCTGATCCAGTACGATTCCGAACACAATGACGCCCACAGCGGCGATGAGGGCCTTCTCCGGGTCCCGGTAGACCACTGCCACCCCGAGGATGACTGCCGCGTCCAGGGCGATGGTAAAGGCCCCTGACTTGATGTGGGGATACCGCCGCCGGAGCAGCCGCACCACAATGTCGGTGCCGCCGGTGGTGCCGCCGCAGCGAAAGACCAGCCCTACCCCCAGAGCGGTGCAGGCGCTGCCCGCCAGGGCGGCCAGCAGCTCCTGATGGGTGATCAGGGGCAGATCCCGGGCCAGCCAGGTGATGACGTCGATCAGTGCCGAGGAGAGCAGCGTAGCGTAGACGGTGGAAAAGAGAAACTCCCGGCCAAACTGCCACAGGCCCAACAGGAGCAGGGGGATATTGAGTAGAATGAGAATGGCGCCGGTCTCCAGGGGGAGAAACTCCCCCAGCACGATGGCCACGCCGGAGAGACCTCCTGGGGCGATGCGCAAGGGATCGAGAAAGAGAGACACCCCTGCGCCGAAAAAAAGACAGCCCAGGCTCATGCCTGCCAGCCGTCCCAGCAGGCCGGAGTGGAGAGGATGATCGTGTGTTGCCATTGAGAGCACCTCCTGTCTGTGGTTAGTATGAGCGAAACGGGACGCAGAAAACCAAAGGATGGACAATGACCGGTTCCTCCTGTAGGGGCGCACATTGTGCGCCCGCTGTTTCACAAAAGGGTCCCGTTAAAGTGCGGAGCTGCGTTTCCGCTCCAGCGCCCAATCGATAGGAGGCTCCCCGTTTTCTTCCAAAAATCGATTGACCTGGCTGAAGGGCCGGGAGCCGAAAAAGCCCCGCCGGGCGGAGAGGGGGCTGGGATGGGGGGATTGGAGCACCAGCCGGGGATAGGGACTCTCCTGGATGCCGGCCTCCTTCCCCTTGGTCTGGGCCCCTTTGCCCCAGAGGACAAAGGCAATAGGCCGGGGCTGGGCCTGCAGGGAGCGCAGCAGCCGGGCGGTAAACTGCTCCCAGCCCATCCCTTTGTGGCTGTTGGCCTCCCCGCCGTAGACGGTGAGGACGTTGTTGAGCAGCAGCACTCCCTCCTCTGCCCAGGGGATCAGGCTGCCTCCGGCGGCGGGGGAAATGCCCAGGTCGGACTCCAGCTCCTGGTAGATGTTGCGCAGGGATCGGGGCAGGGCCACTCCGGGCCGGACGGAGAAGGCCAGACCGTGGGCCTGTCCCTCTCCGGGATAGGGGTCCTGGCCCAGGATGACACAGCGCACCCGCTCAGGCGGGGTGAGCCGGAGGGCGGTAAACAGATCCTCCCGGGGGGGATAGACCGGCTTTTCTCCCTGATAGGCGGCCTCCACCCGCTGAAAGAGGGCCTGGCACCAGGGCTCCTGCTGAAATTCTGAGACGATGGGGGCCCACTGGCCCAGCTGAGCGGTCAGGTCGTTCATATGGTTCCGCCTTTCTGGATGTATAGTGAATGTGAAATATCGCAGTGGCAGCTCCGTCAAACGGCGGGCGCACGATGTGCGCCCCTACGGGGTGGATGCGATGTGGCTGTTATCCCCATTTTACACCTCTTTTCGCTTCCCCGCAATCCGACAGGCGTTGACTTAAATTCCCGGTGGCTGGTATACTGAGGGAAACACGCATTTGGAGGTGACTGCCATGGCGCCCCTGCCATCCGGCTTTTATGACGGCGACACGGTGGAGATCGCCCGGCGTCTGCTGGGCAAGGTGATCGTCCGGGAGATTCAGGGGGAGCTGCTGGCCTGCCGGATCACCGAGACCGAGGCCTATGTGGGCCGGTGCGACAAGGCCTGCCACGCCTACGGCTACCGGGAGACCGCCCGCACGGCGACCCTCTTCGCCCCGCCGGGCCGGGCCTATATCTATCTGATCTACGGCATGTACCACTGCCTCAACTTTGTCACCGAGCCGGAGGGGGAGCCCGCCGCCGTCCTCATCCGGGGCGGAGAGCCGCTGCTGGGGACAGAGACTATGGCCCGGCTCCGGTTCGGCAGGCCGATGGAACAGCTCACCCCTTACCAGAAAAAGCACTTTCTGGATGGCCCGGGCAAGCTGTGCAAAGCTCTGGCCCTGACCCGGGAGGAGAACGGCCTGGATCTCACCCGGGGAGAGACCCTATGGGTCACAGACGATATGGGGGAGCTGGGCCTTGCCCTGCCTCCGGAGACCCGGCCCATCTGCACCGGCAAGCGGATCGGCATCGACTATGCCGAAGAGGCGATAGACTTCCCCTGGCGGTTTTACTATGGACAGAAATGAGGCGATACCATGAAGCTGTTTGACATGGACGGCACTCTGCTGGACTCCAACGGCATCTGGCAGGAGATCGACGTGGCCTTTCTCGGCCGGCGGGGCATCCCCTGGTCGGAGGAGTACAACCAGGGGGTGATCCACGCCATCTTCCCCACGGCGGCCCAATTTACCAAGGAGTTCTGTCATCTGGAAGAGAGCCCGGAGGAGATCATGGCCGAGTGGCTGGACATGGCCCGGGAGGGCTACGCCCACACCCTCCAGGCCAAGGAGGGGGCCCTGGACTATCTGGCCCAATGCGCCGCCCGAGGGGAGCGGATGGCCCTGTTCACCTCGGCGGAGCCCTCTCTCTGCCGGGCCGCCCTGGAGGGCCGGGGCTTTGGCCGGTATCTCACCCAGGTGGTCTTTGCCCAGGAGCTAGGCATGGAGAAGCGCTCCCCTGACGCCTTCCGGGAGGCCGCCCGGCGGCTGGGGGTAAGCCCGGAGGAGATCACCTTTTTCGACGACTCCCCGGTGGCCTGCCGGGGGGCCAAAGAGGCGGGTTGCACCGTCGTTGGAGTCTACGACCCCCTCTTTGCCGCCTATGAAGAGGAGATGCGTGGATTCTGCGACGGGTATATCCACTCCTTCCGGGAGCTGATGGAGGAATAATAGAACAGAGCTGCCCTTCCACACAGAACACCCCCGCCGCGTTTGCGGCGGGGGTGCTGTGTTTCCGGGAAATGATTTTTGGGCTGTACGCAAGCGCTCACCGCACCACCAGATGATCCCCTTCCCGGTCGATGACAAACCGGGTGCCGGGGGCCACATCCTCTGCGATGACCTTCCGGGCGATGAGAGTCTCGGCGGTGTGCTGGAGATACCGGCGCAGGGGCCGGGCGCCGAAGGCGGGGTCGTAGCTCTCCTCCACCACAAAATCCTCTGCGGCGGGGGTCAGCTCCACCGAGAGCTGCCGCTCTGCCAGCCGGCGGTTCAGATCATCCATCTGCAGATGGATGATGCTGCCGATGTTGGCCCGGGTGAGGGGCTTGTAGAAGACAATCTCGTCCAGCCGGTTGAGGAACTCCGGACGGAAGGACTGCTTGAGCAGCCGCTCCACGTTGGCCCGGGCCTCCGGCTTGATCTCGCCGTCCGCGTCGATGCCGTCCAGCAGGTACTGGCTGCCCAGGTTGGAGGTGAGGATCAGGATGGTGTTCTTGAAGTCCACCGTCCGGCCCTGACTGTCGGTGATCCGGCCGTCGTCCAGCACCTGGAGCAGCACGTTGAACACGTCGGGGTGGGCCTTTTCCACCTCGTCGAACAGAACCACAGAGTAGGGCTTGCGGCGAACCGCCTCGGTGAGCTGGCCGCCCTCCTCATAGCCCACATAGCCGGGAGGCGCGCCGATCAGCCGGGAGACGGAGTACTTCTCCATATATTCGCTCATGTCGATGCGAACCAGGTTGCGCTCGCTGTCAAACAGGGTCTCAGCCAGCGTCTTGGCCAGCTCCGTCTTGCCCACGCCGGTGGGGCCCAGGAAGAGGAAGGAGCCGATGGGCCGGCCGGGATCCTGAATCCCCGCCCGGGAGCGGAGAATGGCCTCAGAAACCCGCTGGACAGCCTCGTCCTGGCCAATGACCCGCTTGTGGAGAATGTCCTCCATGTGGAGCAGCTTCTCCCGCTCCCCCTCCATCAGCTTGGACACCGGGATGCCGGTCCAGCGCTCCACAATCCGGGCGATCTCCTCCTCGGTGACCTGATCCCGGAGCAGGGAGCGCTTCTTGCCCTCGGCGGCGATGGCCTCCTGCTCGGCCAGCTCCCGCTGCAGATTGGGCAGCTGGCCGAACTGGAGCTGGCTGGCCTTTTCGTAGTCAAAGCTGCGCTGGGCCACCTCCAGATCCCGCTTGACCTGCTCGATCTGCTCCCGGAGCTTCTGGACGTGCTCGATGGCGTGCTTTTCGTTGTCCCACTGGGCCTTTTTCGTGTTGAACTCGTCCTGCAGGTTGGCCAGCTCCTCCTGGAGCTTGGCAAGACGGTCCTGGGATAGGCTGTCCGTCTCCTTCTTCAGGGCGGTCTCCTCAATCTGCAGCTGGATGATCTTCCGGGAGATCACGTCCAGCTCGGTGGGCATGGAGTCGATCTCGGTCCGGATCAGGGCGCAGGCCTCGTCCACCAGGTCGATGGCCTTGTCCGGCAGGAACCGGTCGGAGATATACCGGTCGGACAGGGTGGCGGCGGCGATCAGGGCGGAGTCCTGAATCTTGACGCCGTGGAACACCTCATACCGCTCCTTCAGGCCCCGGAGGATGGCGATGGCGTCCTCCACAGTGGGCTCGTTCACCGTCACCGGCTGGAACCGGCGCTCCAGGGCGGCGTCCTTCTCGATATACTGGCGGTACTCGTCCAGGGTGGTGGCGCCGATGCAGTGCAGCTCGCCCCGGGCCAGCATGGGCTTCAAGAGGTTGCCCGCGTCCATGGAGCCCTCCGTCTTGCCGGCGCCCACGATGGTGTGCAGCTCGTCGATGAAGAGGATGATCTTACCCTCGGACTTCTTCACCTCGTTGAGGACGGCCTTGAGCCGCTCCTCAAACTCACCCCGGTACTTGGCGCCGGCGATGAGGGCGCCCATGTCCAGGGAGAAGATGGTCTTGTCCTCCAGGCTCTTGGGCACGTCCTTGCGGACGATCCGCTGGGCCAGGCCCTCGGCGATGGCGGTCTTGCCCACGCCGGGCTCACCGATCAGCACCGGGTTGTTCTTGGTCTTCCGGGACAGGATGCGGATGACATTCCGGATCTCGTCGTCCCGGCCGATGACCGGGTCCAGCTTCTGGCTCCGGGCCCGCTCCACCAGGTCGGTGCCGTACTTTTTCAGGGCGTCATAGGTGTCCTCCGGGCTGTCCGAGGTGACCCGCTGATTGCCCCGCACCGAGGACAGGGCGGAGAGAACCTTCTCCTTGCTGATCTGATAGGTGCGAAACAGCTTGGCGAGCGCCCGGTCCGGCTTTTCCACCAGACCCAGGAACAGGTGCTCCACCGAGACGAACTCGTCCTTCATCTTCAGAGCCTCATCCTGGGCTGCCTTCATGGCCTTGTCCATGTCGGCGGAGATATAGACCTTGTCCGCCTCCCGGCCGCCGCCGGAGACCTTGGGCAGCTGCTCCACCTCTGCCTTGGCGGCGGCTTTGAGGCTCTCCGGGTCGGGGCCCATGGCGGAGACCAGCTGGGGAATCAGGCCGTCCGCCTGGTCCAGCAGGGTGTACAGGAGGTGGGGCTGCTCAATCTGAGGGCTGCCGTATTCCTGGCCCAGCTGCTGGGCGGCCACCAGGGCCTCCTGGGATTTTCTCGTATAGTTCAGGTTGCTCATGATGTTCAACCTCCTTTAGTCGATAGGTAATTCAAAAATTGCCCTCCGATGGGGGCACCGGAGGGCAGAGGGAGGGGTTATTGGATGCTGATCTGCCGCGCGGCGGGCACCACCGGCGTATCCTTGGGGAGCACCAGCCGCAGCACGCCGTTTTCGTAGCTGGCGGTGATGGCGTTCTCCTCAATGCCGGAGATGGAGAAGCTGCGCTGGTAGCTGCCGTAGTGGCGCTCCCGGCAGAGGTAATGCTCCTTCTCGTTCTTCTCCTCCAGATTCTCCTGGTGGTGTGCGGTGATGGTGAGCACGCCGTTGTCCAGACTCAGCTGGATGTCCTCCTTGTTGAAGCCGGGCAGCTCGGCGGTGAGCACGAACTGGTTCCCCTCATCCTTGATATCGGTGGGGAAAGCGGAGAAGGCAGAGCCAGTATCTCTCCAGAAGCTGCGCTCCATCTGGTCAAACAGGTTTCCGAGGCTGTCGCTCCGACGGCCAAAAGGCATCATAGTATACATCATAATCATTCATCCTTTCCGGGCTCGGGGCCCCGGTCTCTCCGGGGCTGCGGCCCTCCTTTTTGTTTGACTATAGGATAGGACGAGACTATGAATAATTCATGAACGGACTGTGTCGGAGCTGTAAATTCTGGCACTCTAAATATTGGAGTGCTAATCTTCATTAGAAAAGGAACAGGGAGATACGGAGGATACCGGCTATATTTTGTCAATTGGGGTCGGAGAATGCTAAAATTTACGCCGTCTCAAACTGCATCCGGTACAGGTGCTCGTAGATGCCGTGGCGGTCCAGCAGTTGCTGATGGCTGCCCTGCTCCTGGATGCCCTCCTCGGTGAGCACCAGAATCTGCTGGGCGTTGCGGATGGTGGACAGCCGGTGGGCGATGACCAGGGTGGTGCGGTTTTTCGCCAGCCGCTCCAGGCTCTCCTGGACCAGGCGTTCGCTCTCGTTGTCCAGGGCGGAGGTGGCCTCGTCAAAGATGAGGATGGGGGGATTTTTCAGAAAGACCCGGGCGATAGACAGCCGCTGCTTCTGACCGCCGGAGAGCTTGACACCCCGCTGGCCGATGTCGGTGTCGTAGCCGTTGGGCAGGTCCATAATAAAGTCGTGGGCGTTGGCCTGCTTGGCAGCCTGGATGATCTCCTCCCGGCTGGCATCCGGACGGCCGTAGCGGATATTGTCCAGGACGGTGCCGGAGAAGAGGTAGACCTCCTGCTGCACCATACCGATCTGCCGCCGGAGGCTCTCCAGGGTGATGGAGCGGATATCCCGGCCGTCCAGCAGGATGGCGCCGCCGGTGACGTCGTAAAACCGGGGAATCAGGCTGCACAGGGTGCTCTTGCCCACACCGGAGGAGCCAACCAGGGCCACATAGCTCCCCGGGGCGATGTCCAGATTGATGTGGCTGAGCACCGGCCGGTCGTCGTCCTCGTAGTGGAAGGAGACGTTCTGAAAGGAGAGAGCGCCCTGGGCCTCTCCGATGGGCTCCGCGCCGGGGAGATCCCGGATCTCCGGGGCGATGCGGAGGATCTCCATAAACCGCTCAAAGCCGGTGTAGCCGTTCTGGAACTGCTCGGTGAAGTCGATGAGGGTGCGTACCGGGTCGGTGAACACGTTGATATAGAGCAAGAAGGTGACCAAGTCGGTGACCTCCACCCAGCCCTGGGCGATGCCCATGCCGCCGGTGACGATGACCACCACCTGGATCATGGTGATAAAGGCGGTGAGGCCGGAGTTATAGCCGCCCATGTACCGGTAGCTGTCCCGCTTGGCGGAGAGAAAGCCGTCATTGCCGGCCTGGAATTTGTGCTCCTCCACCGCCTCATTGGCAAAGGACTTGACCACCCGGATGCCGGAGAGGTTGTCCTCGATCTGGGCGTTGATCCGGGCGATCTGCTCCCGGTTGCGGCGGAAGGCCCGCTTCATCTTCCGGTTGAAGACGGCGGCGTACCAGAGCATGGCCGGGATCAGTGCGAAAGCAGCCAGGGCCAGGGGCGGGCTGATGGACAGGAGGATGGCCAGGGCGCCAACCAGCTTGATGGCGGAGATGATCAGATTCTCCGGGCCGTGGTGGAGCAGCTCGGTGATGTCAAACAGGTCGTTGGTGATCCGGCTCATGAGCTGACCCACCTTCTGGTTATCGTAGAAGGAGAAGGACAGCCGCTGGTAGTGGGCGAAGAGCTGGGCCCGCATATCGTACTCGATTTTGGCCCCCATGACGTGGCCGAAGTTGGTGATAAAATAGTTGCTGCCGCACTGGACCAGCACCAGGGCCGTCAGACCCAGCCCAAGCCAGAGGATTTGTGTTACCGCCTGCTCCGGCGGCAGATAGATCACGGTAGAGGTGATATACCGCACCACCAGGGGAATGACGAGGGAGATCACCGCCGCCAGAATGGCGAAGAACAGGTCGGCAAACAGGGTGCCCAGATAGGGCCGGTAGTAGGACAGCATCTTTTTCAGATTTTCTCCCATGGAAAACCCTTCCTTTCATGGTAATTTGGCGCATTATGCTTAGCATAGCAGAAAAAACGGGAAACCGCAACGGCCTTTTCCCGTTGATTTGCTCCGTGGGGTCTGCTATAATAGTCCGTAACCTGCCCCCGAAAGCAGGGGAAAAGACCAAGAATGCCAAAAACAGACATAGATTACAGGAGTTTCCAATGAAAAGAGTTCGTATCGTATCTCTGATTCTGGCTCTGGCCCTGGCGCTGGGGCTGATGGCCGTCCCAGCGGGGGCGGCGGACCTGACCGAGGTTTCCGACCTGGTGAAAAACAAGCAGGTGGATGCAAAGGCCGCCCTGCTGGTCAACATGGACGAGGACGTGATCTATTACGAGAAAAACGCCCGGGAAAAGGTCTATCCCGCCAGCATTACCAAGGTGATGACAGCCCTGCTGGTGTTGGAGGCAGTGGATCGGGGAGACCTGAGCCTGGACACCCAGGTGACGGCGGGCAATGAGACCTGGCTGGGCATCCCCGCCGACGGCACCACCCAGAACATTCAGATTGGAGAGACCATGGCCCTGGAGGATCTGCTCTACTGCCTGCTGGTGCCCTCCGCTAACGAGGCGGCCAATATCCTGGCCCAGGAGGTCTGCGGATCGGTGTCCTCCTTTGTGGATCGGATGAACGACCGGGCAGTGGAGCTGGGCTGCACCGGCACCCACTTTGTCAACCCCCACGGCATCCACGATGCGGATCACTACACCACCTGCTATGACCTCTATCTCATCGCCCGGCAGGCCATGCAGAACGAGACCTTCCGCAAAATCGTCAGCACCGACGAGTATACCGTCCCGCCCACCAACAAGACGGAGGAAGAGCGGCACTTTTACAACACCAACGGCCTGCTCACCGGCAAAAAGTACTCCGGCTATGTGCTGGAGGGCTGCATCGGCATCAAGACCGGCTCCACTGAGGCCGCCGGCTATTGCCTGCTGTCAGCGGCGGAGCGGGATGGCACCACTTTGATCTCGGTGGTCATGGGGGCAGAGACCACCCTGGACGACGCCGGCACCCACCGCAAGCAGTTCTCTGAATCCGCGTCCCTGCTGAAATGGGGCTTTGAAAACTACTCCTACCACTCCATCCTGGACAGCACCGATCCGGTGGCCGAGGTGCCGGTGACGTTGGGTAAGGATGTGGACAGCGTGCTGGTGGTGCCCGGAGACGGGCTGGAGGCGCTGCTGCCCAATGACGTGACCAGCGAAAAGTTTACCACCAGAGCGGAGGTGGTAGAGTCAGCGGAGGCCCCCGTTGAAAAGGGCCAGAAGCTGGGCACCCTCACCGTCTACCTGGGGGAGGAGGCCTACGGCTCGGTGGATCTGGTGGCGCTGGACGATGTGGAGCAGTCGGTCTTCCTGGCAAAAAAGAAGGCGGTGGAGGACTTTATCTCCCAGACCTGGTTTAAGGCTGCCATTGGACTGGCGGTGCTGGTGGTGCTGATTGTGGTGCTCCGGCTCACCGTGTTTCGGCCCAAGCGCCGCTATGGCTCCAGCTATACCGGCACCCGTCGCCCCCGGAATTATAAGGGCGGGAGACGGAGAAAGTAATTCGGAAAACGTAAAAAACTGCGGCAGCCTGATGCTTGGTCAGGCTGCCGCAGTTGTCATTTGCGAGCTATTGCAGAGCGAGAAATATGCCGCTCAATCATATACCGCCCGGAACTCTCCGGACAGCACCTCCTGCTCCGCTGGGGGACAGTCAAAGGCCAGGGCCTCCACGCCTTCCAGCTCGCACAGAGAGTTGACCAGGGCTTGACGGGCCCATCCGTCCGCCGAGAGCAGCTCCGCCCAGCTCTCCGGAAGGGTGAGCAGGCAGACATCCCCCAGCATCTCGTGCTCCAGCTGGTTCTCCAGCGCCCCGAAGGGTGCGGCCATCTGGTCAGGGTGCTGGGGTCCCTGGGTGAGCAGCAGAATGACAGCGTCAATCCGCTCTTCCAGGCTGGTGCCGGCAAGCTCCGACTCCCGGTATTCGGTGCCCAGCCCCCCGCCGTCCAGCAGGGGAAAATAGAGCTGAAAGCCCAGGGTGATAGGATCCCGGGCCTCGCCGGTGAGCAGCAGATCTGACTGGGACAGGTTCTGTCCGCTGCCCTCAGGGAGGGACTTCCCGTCTACCGTGACGGTCACCCGATCCACCGTCTCAAGCTGGGTCAGGGTGAGCACCAGGGAATAGTTTGCCAGCGTCAGAGCGATGCCGCTGAGCTCACTGTACTCCTCAGAGAAGTCCAGGGTGAGCAGCCCCTCGGACACCGACCAGGACAGCAGCCGGAGCTCCTCGGGGAAGACCTGCTCCAATTGAGGCTCCTGGGGCGGCTGCAGCAGCCGGTTCACCAGTTGGCCCGGATCCGGCTGATCGGGAGCGTCCGGCCAAATCTCCCCCTGGAGAGCGGCACTCTGGCCGCCGGTATCGCTGCGGGCGGCGTAATAGAGCAGAAGCCCTTGGGCCGCCTCCGGCTGTCCGCAGCCGGACAGGAGCAGCAGGCATAACGCCAGCAGCAGTGCGGTGAGCCGTCTCATCTCCCATCCTCCTTTGCCGCGGGGAAGGTGGCCTGGAACCAGGTGCCGCCTCCCGCCCGGGGGCCGACGCCGATCCAGCCCCCGTGGAGGTGGACGGTGTCCCGAACGATGGAGAGGCCCAGGCCGGTGCCCCCTGCCTCCCGGGAACGGGCCTTATCCACCCGATAGAATCGGTCGAAGACCTTTTCCCGCTCCGCCTCGGGGATGCCGATGCCGGTGTCCTCCACCCGGAGAAAGACCCGGTGCTCCTCCCGGCCCAGCAAAACCCGTACCAGGCCTTGGGGACAGTTGTACTTGATGGCGTTTTCCACCAGGTTGAAGACCACCTGGTACAGGTCGTCCTCGGTGGCCAGGATGACACAATCGGGTTGAAAGTCTGTCTCAAAGGTGATGCCCCGGCTCTGGGCCAGGGGAGTCAGCATTTTCAGCGCCTTTTCTGCCGGCAGCCGGAGATCCACCCGCTCCCGCTGGGCCAGGCGGCTGCTGTCCAGCCGGGTGAGGGCCAGCAGCTTTTCCGTAATCCGGTTCAGCCGGGCGGCCTCATCACCAATGTCCGAGACGAAGTCCCGCATGGTCTCCGCGTCCATATCCTCACTCTGAAGGATGGAGTCAGTGAGCAGCCGGATGCTGGCCAGGGGGGTTTTCAGTTCGTGGGAGGCGTCCGAGACAAAGCGGCGGCGCACCTCGTCGGTGGCCTGGAGCCGCTGGGTGAGCTGGTTGTATTCCTCTGCCAATTGGGTCAGCTCGTCATGGCCCCGGACGGTGAGCCGGTGGGAGTATTCACCCTCCCGCAGAATCTGGATGGCAGAGAGCAGACCGCTGATCCGCCGGGTCATAGTGCCGGAGAGAAAGACACTGAGCAGCAGGGCGGCGGCACAGACCACAATGGAGATGCGCATCAGGTTGTCCTGGAGGCCCAGCAGCACCAGGCCCTGCTGGCTGTCGTACTGGTAGAGATAGACAGCGCCAATGGTCACATTCCGGCAGACCACCGGACAGGCGGCGCCGGAGCGGAAGACCCCATCGTGAAAGGCGGACTGAAACACGTCCTGCCCTTCCAAGGCCAGGACGATTTCCTGAAAGAGGGCGTACTGCCCCTCCTGATTTTCCGCCCCCGGGGCGCTGTCATAGAGAATCAGGCCGGAAGGGTCGGTGACCAGGGTGCGGTTGAGGCCCCGCTCCTGGAGCAGGGCCATGATATGCTCCACCCCATCGCCGGTGAGCATCTCCAGACCGGAGAGGTTGGAGGCCAGCACCGACGCCTCATTCTGCAGGGCGGTCTGCTTGCTCTGAAAGACCAGCTCCTGAGAGGCCACCAGGGGATAGGTATTGAGGACGATGAGCACCGCCAGAATGATCAGAATATAGCTGGCGGCAAATTTGGCCTGCAGGCTGTGCCGGAGGGGAACCCGGGCCTGTCTGGGGCGAGCGCTGGTCAAGGCGGTCACCTCCCGGGGCGCTCCGGCCGGTCTTCACCTCTGAAGTAGTAGCCCACGCCCCATTTGGTCAGAATATACTGGGGAGAGGCGGGCACCAGCTCCACCTTTTCCCGGAGCCGGCGGATGTGTACGTCCACCGTCCGGTAATCTCCCTGGTACTCATAGCCCCAGACCTTGTCCAGCAGCTGCTCCCGGCTGTACACCCGGCCGGGATGGGCCATGAGCAGCTCCAGCAGGTCGAACTCCTTGGCGGTGAGCTCCACCGAGATGCCCTCCCGCTTCACGTCCCGGGCCACACGATCCAGCAGGATGTGGCCCTTTTCAATGGTGTCCTCCGGGTTGCGGTAATCCGCGGCCCGATCCCGGCCGGCGGAGCGGCGCAGCAGCGCCTTAATGCGGGCCTTGAGCTCCAGGACATTAAAGGGCTTGGTGACATAATCATCCACGCCGCACTCGAAGCCCATGATTTTATCCATATCTTCTCCCTTTGCTGTCAACATAATAACAGGGACATCGGAGAAGGTGCGGATCTGCATGCAGGCCTGGAGGCCGTCCAGCCGGGGCATCATTACGTCCAGCAGGATGAGGTCAGGCCGCTCCTGCCGGGCCAGCTCCACCGCCTGGGCACCGTCAAAGCCGGTGACCACCTGGTAGCCCTCGTTTTCCAGATTGAATTTCAGGCCCTTGACCAGAACCTTTTCGTCGTCTACGACCAGAATTTTCATGAATGCTCCTTTGATGCGGCGGCTTGATGGGCCTGCAGCCAGGCCAGGGACTGAGCGGAGGTGAGTACCTGCTCTCCTGCGATCACGGTGGGGATAGGCTCGGTCTGGGCAGACGAGCTCTGCCGCACCAGCCGGGCCCGGTACTCCTTGGCAGAGCAGCCGAAGCGCTGGAAAAACAGCTTGTTCAGGTACCGGCTGTCAGAAAAGCCGCACTCCATGCAGATTTCCAACAGACTGAGACCGGGGTCTCCGATGAGCTGGAGGGCCTTTTCAAACCGGGTGATATTGAGATAGTCCTGGAAGGTGATGTTCAGGTTGTCCCGGAGGAAGTGAGAGAGATAGGCGGTGGTGACCCCCTCGGACTTGGCCAGGTCGGACAGCCGCAGCGGCTCGTAGTAGTGCTCTTCAATATAGCCGGTGATCCGGGCCAGACGGTCTCCCTTCTTTTTCCGGGAGGAGAGCTCGGCCTCACTGATGGTGCGGTGAGGCACCTGGAGGAGGAGATCCCGGAAGAGCAGACAGAGCTGGGCGACACAGGTGAGCTGGCTGTAAGGGGCCCCCTCCCAGAAGGCCAGGGCGGTGTCGGTCATCCGGCGGGCCAGGGGGGCGGCATCCTCATCCAGCTTGATCCGGTCAAACTCCACCCGCCCTAAGGCAGGGATATACTCCCCGCAGAAGTTCACCGAGGTCTGGACGATGAGAATGCGTACCGGCGTCTTTTCCAGACTGATAATCTCATGGGACTGGTTGGGGTTGAAGAGAAAGAGATCTCCCTGTTTGGCGGTGAAGCTCTCATCCTTCAGCCGGATGCTGGCACGGCCCTCCAGAACCAGGGCCAGCTCCCAGGCCCGGTGGACATGGGCGCTGCGGGAGTGGATGAAGACGATAAAAATCTGCATATGCCGAATTTTCTCGTATCGGATCAGTTCGTACTCACTTTGCCCCATTGCCTCCGCCTCCCGGCTTTTTTCTTTCATAGTAGCATAAGCGGGCGGGAAATACAAGAAAAAGGAAAGGGTTGGAAAATCGCAATATTGTCCCGACGGAGGAATGACTGTTGCGCCGGGGGAAAAAGAATGGCATAATAGAAAAAGAGATTCAAATTCAGGATTCTCACTTGCCCACCCTTACAGAAAGGAAGGCCAACCATGAAACGAAGCCTCCGTTTCCTCAGCCTTGCCCTCACCCTGCTGCTGTTCCTGTCCCTGCTGCCTGCCGCTCAGGCGGCGGACCAGGAGATTTCGGTTACCAGCGGAACCCAGGGCCAGCATCAGTCCGCCGTTCTCTTCACCCAGGATATGCACGAACACTTTCTCCCGGTCTCCGACGGAGCGGGAGGCACCTACGGCGGCCTGGCCCGGCTCTCCACCCTGCTGGAGCAGGAGCGGGACCAATATCCCGACGCCCTGACGGTGGACGCCGGAGACTTCTCCATGGGCAGTCTCTTCCAGTCCATCTATGCCGCCGAGGCACCGGAGCTGCGGCTGATGGGCAAGCTGGGTTTTGACGCTACAACCTTGGGCAACCATGAGTTTGACTACCGGCCTGAGGGACTTTCCTCCATGCTTTGGGCGGCCGTAGACAGCGGCGATCCCCTCCCTGCCCTGGTGGACGCCAACTATCTCCCCCGCACGGCGGGCGAGGAGGGCTATTCCGACACCGACGCCCTGGTGTGGGAGGCGCTGGAGGCCTATGGGGTGCAGGATTATGTCACCCTTTCGCGGGGCGGCATTACCTACGCCATCTTCGGCATCTTCGGGGAGGAGGCGGATGCGGATGCTCCCATGTCCGGCATGGTGCTCTCCGATCCCATTGAGATTGCCCAGGCCACGGTGGACAAGATCAGGGCAGAGGTGGAGACGGAGGAGCCGCTGTTTATCATCTGTCTCTCCCACTGCGGCACCGCCACCGGCGGCGGCTCTGAGGACGAGGAACTGGCCAAAGCGGTGGAGGGCATCGACCTGCTTATCTCCGGCCACAGCCATGTGGTGCTGGAGCAGCCCATCCAGGTGGGGGAGACCCTCATCGTCTCTGGGGGATGCTATACACAATACCTGGGAGAGATTCTGGTCGATTGGAACGAGGACGGGGAGAAAACCGGATACACCTACCGGCTATTGCCTCTGGACGACTCCGTGGCGGAGGATCCCGCCATTGCCCGGGAGATTGAGGACTACCAGGCCCTGGTGGAGCAGGAGTATCTCACCCAGTTTGGCTATACTGGCTACGACCAGGTGCTGACGGAAAACAGCATCGTTTTTGACACGGTGGGCGACCTCTATGCCAACCACCGGGAGTCGGGGCTGGGCAACCTGATCGCCGACGCCTACCGCTACGCTGTGGAGCAGGCGGAAGGCGGGAATGGAGAGCCGGTGGATTTTGCCCTCACCGCCTGCGGGGTGGTGCGGGACACGGTGCCCCTGGGAGCGGTCACCGTCTCGGACGCCTTTAATGTCTCATCCCTGGGTATCGGCGCCGACGGGGTGGCGGGATATCCCCTGGTGTCGGTTTACCTCACCGGCAAGGACGTGAAAAACGCCTTTGAGGTGGACGCCTCCATCACCGACCTGATGCCAGCCGCCCAGCTCTATTTCAGCGGCATGACCTTCACCTGGAACCCCTATCGGATGATCTTCAACAAGGTGGAGCACTGCGGACAGATCCTGGAGGACGGCTCAGTCGTGGAGATTGAGGACGACAAGCTGTACCGGGTGGTCACCGGCCTCTACTGCGGCCAGATGCTGGGGGCGGTGGAGTCCCAGTCCTTCGGAATCCTCTCCATCACACCTCGAAACGCCGACGGCACCCCCATCGACATGGACCGGCTGGAGGACTATATCGTCCACGACGGGACGGGGGCGGAGGTGAAGGAGTGGGCGGCCATCGCCTCCTATCTCCGGAGCTTTGACGGCTCGGTGCCTGAGCAATATGCCGGGACGGAGGGCCGGAAGGTGGAGCACGCCTCCCTCAATCCGGTGGCCCTCTTCCGTAACTGCAGCTCCCTCACCTTCGGCATTCTCTGCCTGATCGCCGCGCTGATCCTGCTGCTCATTTTGGGCATTCGCCGGCTGAGCCGGTGGATCCGGCGCCGGAGACGCCCCGACCTCCGCCAGCGGGGGGCCGGAAAGCCCTATACCGGCGGCAGCCGGCCCAAAGGGGGACAGCTCCCCCTGACCCAGCCGGCGGGCACGACCGGCCGCCGGTTCCGGATGTCCAACCGGCGCTATGGCCCCGGCCAGTTCCAAAAACGGGCCCCTGGCTATACCGGCAGCCGCCGCAGCCGGCCCAGCGATAAGCCAAAGCCCAGCTTCTGGGGAAAGGCGTACCGGGGAAAGCGGTGAAAAGCCTGCTTCGCCCGTCGAAAGAGCGCTTCGGCGCTCTTTTCGCTCTTGACATAGATAGATCATCTATCTATAATAATACATAGATGATCTACATAAAGGAGGGAACCTGCATGGGAAGCGACAAACAGATGGTCTTTGGCAGCGCCGGGATGCTGCTACTCAAGCTGCTGGAGCAGTCTGACCTGTATGGCTATCAGATGATAGAGGAGCTGGCCCGGCGCTCCGACCACACCTTTGATTTAAAGGCGGGCACGCTCTACCCCCTGCTCCACAGCCTGGAGGAGCAGGGCTATGTTCAGTCCTACGATGGAGCTGCCCAGGGCAAACGGGTGCGCCGGTTTTACCACCTGACCTCCGCCGGCCGCAAAGCCCTGGCCCGAAAGGAGCAGGAGTGGGAGGCCTATACCCGGGCGGTGAATCAGGTGCTGAAGGGAGGGGTCTGCCATGGCTGAGGAGCTGCGGATGGAGCAGTACCTCTGTAAAGTGGAAGAACAGATCCATTGGAAGCGGGCCCGGACAGCGGTGACCCGGGAGCTGCGGCAGCATCTGGAGGATCAGAGGGAAGCCTGTCTGGCTGCCGGTCTGAGTCCGGAGGAGGCTGAGTCCGAGGCGGTGCGGCAGATGGGGGATCCGGTCTCAGTGGGAAAAGAACTGAACCTGCTCCACCGGCCCCGGCCTCAGTGGGGGTTGATGGCTCTGACCCTGGCGCTGGCGGCGGTGGGGATGGGGCTCTCCCTGCTGACGGCGGATAGTCTGGCCGAGGCGGTGCACAATCGTCTCCCCGGCCTGCTGGCGGGGGGTGTGCTGTGTGTGCTGGTCTATTTCTGGGATTGTAAGCCTCTGCTTCGACATCCCATGATTTCGGCCTGCCTTTTTGCGCTGGCCCCTGCCGGCGCCCAGTTGCTCTGCAACCAACGGTTCAACTATTTCTGGTATGGGAGCTGGCTGGGGCTGATTTTTCTTCCGGTGTCCTTTGCTCTGCTGGTCTACAGCATGCGGGGAAAGGGATACCGGGGCCTGCTGGGGTGCGGTCTGGGCTATCTGGTGCTGGCGGAGATCTGCTTGGCGGTTCCGTCTGTCAACGACCTGGCGGTGCTCACCTTGACGGGGGGACTGCTGCTCCTGATGGCGATCCGAAGCGGTTTGCTGGAGGTCGAACGGAAGGGACTGGGCACGCTGCTGGTCATAGCGGCCCTGCTGGCGCTGGCGGGGATCAATCTGCTGCTGGCACAGCACCGGATGGATGTGCTGCTCAGACCGGAGCAATATGCGGAGGGTGAGGGCTATCTGGCGCTGGCGATCCGGCGGGTACTGACGGCCAGCCAATGGCTGGGTGCCGGGGCGGGAGGCTTTACCGGGCATGAGCCAGAGCTGATTCGGGATTTGGGCTACACGTTTACTTGGCTGGCCTATGATTACGGACGGGCGGCCGCGCTGGCAGTTTTGTTGCTCATGGCAGCTTTTCTCGCTGTGGGGCTGCGAACCTGCTTCCGCCAGCGAACCGGCTTTGGCCGGCTGCTCTCTACGGCGGTGCTGTTTCCAATGGCCCTGCAGACGCTGATGCTCTGTATGAATTGCGCAGGCATTACGGTGGGCCGTTCCTACCTGCCCCTGATCACCGAGAGCAACGCCCTCACTGCCCTGGAGCTGGCCCTCATCGGGCTGCTTCTCTCCCTCTTCCGTCAGCGTGACCTGCTCCGGGACACACAACCCCAGCCCCGGGAGCCCCGGGTGAAAAAGACGTATACCTTCACCATCTCCATCTAAATACGGAAAACCGCCGTGGAGCAGCCAACGCTCCGCGGCGGTTTCGATTGATCGGAAAAATCTCAGTTTTCCCCCTCCAGGAAATAAGTAGCTTCCATGTCCGCCACCGACAGGGCGAAGGCAAGAGGATACATCTGGAAGGCCTTGCCCACGGCATTCTTGTCCTCATTGCCGGAAAAGCCCATGTGATACCGGATGGCGAAGGCCTCTTCCCGGGTGAGCCGGAGATAGCCGTTGACCACATAGACGCTCTTCTCCCCGTGTCCGTAGGGCAGGGGGTCGTCGAACTGGTAGGAGGGCACCTGAATCCACTTGCCGTCCTCTCCCTTCACGTTGCGGAAGGTCTTTTTGTAGCAGCCCGCCTTGCACACGTCGTGGAGCAGGGCCACCAGGGCCACCGTCTCCTCTGAGTACTCCAGGCCGTAGAGCTCGTTCACCCGCTCCCGGCTGAGATAGTCCACCAGGCAGTGGTAGACATTGATACTGTGCTCGCACAGCCCCCCCTCATAGGCCCCGTGATACCGGGCGGAGGCGGGAGCGGTGAAGAAGTCGCATTTGTTGGTCAGGTAGTCCAGCAGGGCGTCGGCGCCCTTCCGGGTCACCTTTTCCTGATAGATCTCAATAAATTCCTCTTTGCAGGACATGGGCAGTTCTCCCTTCATCGGTGTTTCTGAAATTAATTATAGCATAGTTCCAGTCCGGTTGTCAGGACTGAGGGGTGAAAATCTGCCTGTAGGGCGTGGGAAATACAGTGAAGTTTACAAAAGAGAAGATAGTTTATAAAAAGTTCATAAATCATTCATGAATTTTGGAGGGGAAAGCGGCTATACTGATAACAGCAAACAGAAGTTGCCTACATTCTTTCTTTTCTTTTCTCTCTTTTCTCTCAACCAAAGGGCCCCGGTCGATGACCGGGGCCCTTTGGCGTGCTGGCAAAAGTGTAAGAAGCGCTCCGCAGGAGTTTTGCTGCGAAGCAGCAAAATAAAATGGAATCCTGTTTTTCGGACGGGCGTGTACCGGCCGAAAAACACAGGGAGGCCGGGAGTCCCCCAGGGGACCTTCTCTTGCCCCTGCGGGGCAATTCACCTTGTGTGCCCGTAAGGGCGCGCGGTTCGGCCGCACTTTGTCGAACAAAATCGTAGATTTTGTTCGAGCGTGTCGACAGAAGTCGACACGCAGAACCAAAGGGCCCCGGTCGATGACCGGGGCCCTTTGGCGTGCTGTTTGGTTGAACTCAGATCAGGCCCGGGGCAGATCCTCACCCCGGAAGTACTTGCCCATGGGCTTTTGCAGCAGGGCGAAGACCACCAGTGTGATAATAATGTTGGGGCCCATGTAGAGGATGTTGTACAGCAGGGAGTAGAACCAGGGGCTGGACATGGAGAGCCCCAGAAACTCCTCCGGCATATACTCCGCCCAGATGGTGGCGCCCACCACATAGTGGACCAGGAACCGGGCGACGCCGCCGATGACGGTGCCAAAATAGACGCCGCCCTGCTTGCCCTTCATCAGGCCGGCCAGGCCCAGAACCGTGAAGGCCAGCAGATAGTCGCCGATGATGGACTGCCAGCCGATGGCGAAGCCGCCGTCAAACAGGAACTGGAGCACGCCGAAGGCGAAACCGGCCAGCAGGCCGGGGCCCAGGCCCCAGCGGACGGCGAAGAGGATCAGGGGCACCATGGCCAGGACGACAGAGCCGCCCCAGGGCATCTCCCACAGCTTGATCAGGCTGAGGATCTGGGCGACAGCCACCAGGATGGCGCCCTCGCAGAGCATACGGGTGTTGGTTTTCATGAGAGAGACCTCCGAACAAAAAAGTACCGCATTGTATCCAGAACAACGCGGTACGAAAGCGGGCGCAATGCGCCGACAAAAAACTGCTTCCTACGCCGGCATTACCCGGATCAGGTTCAAGGCGACCTGGGACTGCGTTTTGCCCCAATCTCAGCCGGGGATGACCCCCAGCGCCCCTGCGTTCTATTTACTTTGCGGTCTGAGTGCTATTGTACACGAAACGACAGCGTTGTCAAGATGCTGACTGCGCCAGACGATGACTCACCGGCGGGCGCACAATGTGCGCCCCTACGCAATGGGCGGTGTACAATTGCCCCCTCTTACGGCATCTCCCGCTCCAGCCTGTCCAGCTGGGCCTGAAACCAGTCGGGCAGGGGACAGGTGACGGTGACCGGCTCTCCCGTCCGGGGATGCCGGAAGGTGAGGGCACGGGCGTGGAGGCACTGGCCTGCCAGCCCCGGCACTGGCTTTTTCGCTCCGTAGACGGTGTCCCCCAGGAGGGGATGGCCGATGGAGGCCATGTGCACCCGAATCTGATGGGTGCGTCCGGTCTCCAGCCGGCAGCGGATGTGGGTATAGCCCCGGTAGCGGCCCAGTACCTCCCAGTGGGTGACCGCACGGCGGCCCTCCGGGTCGATGGCCATCTTTTTCCGGTCGGTTCTGTGCCGGGCGATGGGGGCGTCCACTGTGCCGGAATCTTCCCGAAGGCCCCCCACCACAATGGCCTCGTAGGTCCGGGCCAGGGAGTGATCCTGGAGCTGGGCGGAGAGGGCCTGATGGGCGGCATCGTTTTTGGCGGCGATGATCAGGCCGCTGGTGTCCCGGTCGATCCGGTGGACGATGCCGGGGCGGAGCTGGCCGTTGATGCCGGAGAGGGAGTCCCCGCAGTGGTAGAGCAGGGCGTTGACCAGGGTGCCGTCCGGGTGCCCGGGAGCGGGATGCACCACCAGGCCCACCGGCTTGTTGATGACAATCACGTCCTCGTCCTCGTAGACCACGTCCAGGGGGATGTCCTGAGGCGCCACGTCGATGGGCTCCGGGTCGGGCAGGGAGAGGGAGAGCTCCGCTCCGATCTCCAATTTGGCGTTCTTTTTCAGCGCCTTGCCCCCGGCAGTGACTGCCCCCTGCTCCAGCAGCTTCTGGGCGGCGGAGCGGGTCAGCCCTTCCACCGAGCGGGCCAGAAACTGATCCGCCCGCTCCCCGGCCTGGTCGGCGGTAAGGGTCAGGGTGGTCATGCCTTGTCCTCCCCGGAGGCGGAGGGCTTTGGCTCCCCGTCCTTCCAGAAAAAGACGACATAGACCGCCAGCAGAATGCCGCCCACCACCACGCAGCAGTCTGCCACGTTAAAGACGGCGAAGTTGATAAACAGCACCTGAATCATGTCGGTGACGTAGCCCAGAAAGGCCCGGTCGATCAGGTTACCCACCGCCCCCGCCAGAACCAGGGTCAGCATCCACTGACAGAAGGGATGGGGCAGCCATTTTTTCCAGATGGTGATTGCCAGCAGCACCGAGACGACAAAGCTGAGTGCCGCCAGCACCGGGGTATAGCCGCTGAAGGAGGAGAAGGCCATGCCGGTATTCTCCACATAGGTCAGGCCCACCACTCCGGGGATCAACACCACAGTGCCCTGTCCTACCAGAAAGGAACGGGTCAGCGCCTTGGTCACCTGGTCGAGAACTACCAAAAGAGCGGCGGTCAGATAATAACGGGCGGTCTTCATCCACGTTTCCCTTTCTTGTCGCTCAGGTAGTAGGGACGCACCAGGCTGCGGCTGGCATCCTGATTGCCGGCGTGCTCCTGCTTGGGCAGGGGACGGGCGTGCCGGGAGCCAGACTTAGGCCCCGGCTTGGGGGCGGCTTTGGGCTGGGTGAGGGCGGCGGATTTCAACGGCTTTTCCTGGGACTGGGCCTCTTTTGCCTTGACCGGAGCGGCCTGCTTTTTGGACTGAGCCTTGCCCTTGCGGCCCTTGGGCTGGGCGGGCTGCTCCGGCTGCTGCTTGGGTGCGGGAGCCTGCGGGGCGGGGGCCTCCTGCGCCGGCTTCTGACCGGCGGAGTCCCGCTTTTTCCGGCGGCTGCTCCGGTTGGGCTGAGGTGCGGGCTCCTCCTCCTGAGGCTGAGGACTGCCCTTGAGGAACATCCGGGCGGTGGCGTCCATCACCTTGCCCCCGGAGAGGGGATTGCGCCGCTTGGGCTGGCTCTGGCCGATTTTGTCGTAGCCCAACTCATCAGCGAAGTCCGGCAGAGCCAGCAGCTCGTCCAGCGAGGCGGCGGAGTAGGGCTTGCGCTCCTGGGGCCGGGAAGTGGCCCGGTGGCGGATCAAATCGGCGTAGTTGCCCACGTCCTCCTCTGGAGAGAGGACCGGCTCCTTGGCCGGAGCGGTTTTTTCCGGTTGGAGAGCGGCGGCTTTGGGCTTGTTCTTTGGCTTTTTTGCCTGTTTGGCAGGCTTTTCCGGCTTGTCCTGGGGCTCCGGTGCAGGCTGAGGGGCGGCCTGAGCCTGCTGGGGCTTGGAGGACTTCTCCCGACGCCTGCGGCTCTGCTCCTGGGCGGCGGCCCGGGCCTCGGCGTCCTCAGGGTGCATTCGCCGGCCGTGCTTGTCTGTGGTCGTTGGCACTTCCATCTCCTCCATTGGGTAGGGGTGCTGCTGAACCAGGGGGATGGGGTTCCCCAGCTGTTTTTCGATGGCGGCCAGCTCCTCCAGCTCACTGGCGTCGCAGAAGGACAGGGCGATGCCGTCCTGCCCCGCCCGGCCGGTGCGGCCGATCCGGTGGACGTAGGTCTCCGGGACGTCGGGGAGGTTGTAGTTGACCACACAGGACAGGCCCTCGATGTCCAGGCCCCGGGCGGCGATGTCGGTGGCCACCAGCACCCGGATCTCCCCGGACTTAAAGCCGGCCAGGGCGGACTGACGGGCGGTCTGGGACTTGTTTCCGTGGATGGCGGCGGCGGAGACGCCGGCGCGCTCCAGATCCCGGGCCACCCGGTTGGCCCCGTGCTTGGTGCGGGTGAAGACCAGGACGGAGGGGAAGTCGTTTTCCTGCAGCAGCCAGGTCAGCAGCTTGGTTTTCTTGCTTTTATCCGTACGGTAGAGACTCTGGTCGATGGCCTCTACGGTAGAGTTGACGGGATCCACGGCGATGCGGGCGGGGTTGTGGAGCAGCTGGTTGACCAGGCTCCGCACCTCCTTGGGCATGGTGGCGGAGAAGAAGAGGGTCTGCTTTTTCTCCGGCAGCCACTGGAGAATCTTTTTCACATCGTGGATAAAGCCCATGTCCAGCATCCGGTCCGCCTCGTCCAGGACGAAGATCTCCAGCCGGGACAGGTCGATATAGCCCTGCTGGTAGAGGTCTGCCAGCCGGCCCGGCGTGGCGACCAGAATATCGGTGCCCTTCTGCAGCGCCTCCACCTGGGGCCCCTGGCCCACGCCGCCGAAGATGACGGTGCTGCGCAGGGGGAGATGGGCGCCGTAGGCGGCAAAGCAGTCCTGGTTCTGGATGGCCAGCTCCCGAGTGGGGGTGAGGATCAAAGCCCGGATGGGGTGATCCTGTCGGGCCTCGGCGCTGAGCCGGGTGAGAATGGGCACGGCGAAGGCGCAGGTCTTGCCGGTGCCGGTCTGGGCGCAGCCCAGCACGTCCCGGCCCGCCAGGGCAGGGGGAATGGCCTGGGCCTGGATGGGGGTGGGGGTTTCATAGCCCTGCTCGGACAGAGCGGTCAAAATGGGGGCGGGTAAATTCAAATCGTTAAAATTCACAAGTTTCGAGTCCTTTGTTGTATACATTATCACAGAATGATGACAGCATATAGTATAGCAGGAATTGACGGGCAAAACAAGGCGGAGAAAATCGGGGAAAGGGCAAAAAATTCCGCGCAATATCGGTTTCTTTGTGGCCGTGGCTATGCTATAATGAATAGAATCCCAATCTTGCGGACAAATACAGCCCATTTTACATTGGAAAGGAACGGTTTCGGCCGGGAGGTATCTGAAATGAAAAGCAAAGTCACCGTCACCATTGCGGACCGCCCCTACACCCTCGTCACCACCGAGGAGCAGCCCTATGTGCAAAAGGTCGCTGCCCAGGTGGACGGGCTGATGACCTCCGTCATGAAGCAGGCCAAGGTGCCTGCCCTGGACGCCGCCGTCCTCACCGCCATCAACGCGGTGGACTCCGCCTTTAAGGAGCAGGAGGCGGCCCAGGCTCTGAGGGCCCAGCTGAAGGACTACCTGGAGGAGGCCAACCGGGCCAAGCAGGAGCTGGCCGAGGCCAAGCGGGAGATCACCCGGCTGAAAAAAGGCTCCAAGGGGAAATGATCGAGATCGGGTATGCCGCGAAACCGGGCCGGAGAGTATCTCCGGCCCCTCTTTCGGCTGACACATCTGCCAGGAGGAAGCTTTCATGATGGAAATACTCTCCCCCGCCGGCTCCTATGAAGCGGCGGTGGCCGCCGTCCAGAACGGGGCGGACGCCATCTATCTGGGATACGGAAAATTCAACGCCCGGAGAAATGCTGCCAATTTCGACGACAACGGCCTGCGGACTACGGTAGACTATTGTCATCTCCGGGGCGTCAAGGTCTATCTTACCCTGAACACCCTGCTCTCAGACCAGGAGCTGCCCCAGGCGGCTAGGCTGGTGGGGCTGTGCAATGAGATCGGGGTGGACGCCCTCATCGTTCAGGATCTGGGGGCGGCGGAGATGATCCGCCAGGTGGCTCCGGAGCTGCCCATCCACGGCTCTACCCAGATGACCGTCCACAATCTGGACGGGGTCATGGCCTGCGCCGCCATGGGGATGGAGCGGGTGGTGCTCTCCCGGGAGCTGTCCCGGCAGCAGATCCGCTATATCTGCCGCCATTCCCCCATTGAGATTGAGGTCTTCGTCCACGGGGCGCTGTGCATGTGCTACTCGGGACAATGCTTCCTCTCCTCTGTCATCGGGGGCCGCAGCGGTAACCGGGGCATGTGCGCCCAGCCCTGCCGGATGAAGTACGGCTGGGACGGCTCCGCCGACGGCTATCCCCTCAGCCTCAAGGACATGGCCCTGGTGGAGTACCTGAAGGAGCTCCAGGACATGGGGGTGGCCAGCGCCAAGATTGAGGGGCGGATGAAGCGACCGGAATATGTGGGCATTGTCACCAAGATTTACTCCGACGTTCTCCGGCAGGGGAGAGCCCCCACCCGGGCGGAGCTGGAGGATCTGCGCGCCGCCTTCTCCCGACAGGGCTTTACCGACGGATACTACCAGGGCAAGACGGGCCGGCAGATGTTCGGCGTCCGGGAAAAGGAGCAGGTGCCGGAAAAGCGGTTTGCCCAGGTGCGCCAGGACTATCGCCGGGAGCATCCCCGGGTGCCTGTCACTATGACCGCCCGCATCCGGGCAGGGGAGCCTATGCTGCTCCGGGCGGAGGATCGGGAGGGACACAGCGTATCGGTCACAGGTCCGGTTCCCCAGGCTGCCCAGCACCGGGCCATTACCCAGGAGCAGGTGCGCCAGCAGCTGGAGCGCACCGGCGGCACTCCCTTCTATGGGGAAACGATTCAGGTGGAGGCGGAGCCCAATCTTTCCGTCTCCCTCTCCGCTCTCAACGGCCTGCGGCGCAGGCTGCTGGACGATTTGAGCATCCAGCGCATCCAGCCCCCCAAACGCCCCGCCGGCCAGCTTGCCTCTCTGGTCCGGGCTGACGGGCGGACGGAGCCGCCGGTCTGTACCGTCTCCCTCCGCCGGGGGGAGCAGCTCACCGACGCCCTCATCGACCTGACCCCCCAGGTGCTCTACCTCTCCCCGGAGGACATTCTGGCCCAGAAGGCCCGGGTGGCCCGGGCTATGGATCGGGGGATTGAGGTCTGCGTGGCCATGCCCCGGATTCTGTGGGACAGCGAGCGGGCGGAGCTGGTGGGCCTGCTGGAGCAGGTCAAGGAGCTGGGGGTTTATACCGCCCTGGTGGGCGAGCTGGGGGCCCTGACCCTGGCCCTGAGCCAGGACTTCACCTGCCGGGGAGACTTCGGCCTGGGGGTGTACAATTCCCTGACCCTGGAGCAGCTCCGGGAGATGGGACTGATCTCCGCCACGCTGTCCTTTGAGCAGCGGCTGGCCCGGGTGCGGGATCTGAACAAGCCCCTGGACACCGAGCTCATTGTCTACGGCCGCCTGCCGCTGATGATCACCCAGAACTGCATCATCCGCAACCGCGCCAACCGCTGCAACTGCCAGAGCACCAACCTGCTCACCGACCGCACCGGGGCCCAGTTCCCGGTGCTCAAGGCCCGGGGCTGCCGGAACGAGATCTTCAACTCCAAAAAGCTCTACCTGGGAGATAAGCTGGAGAGCTTCCAGTCCCTGGGGCTGTGGGGCGCCCGGCTCAGCTTTACCACAGAGAACCCCAAAGAGTGCGTCCAGATTCTGGAGCGCTACCAGGGCCGGGGGAGCTACGCCCCGGCGGACATCACCCGGGGGCTGTACTTCCGGGATGTGGAATAACGACCGCAGGGGGCGGCCCTGCGCGGCCGTCCGGATGCGGACTTACTGATATATGGAAAAAACCAATAGAATTTGTGAGGAACACCCTATGAAACTGCAATGGAAAGCCCTCTCCCCCAAAATCGGCCGGGAGATTCCCGCACCCTATTACGCCAGCGCCGGGGCCGCCGCCCTGGATCTCCACGCTTGCCTGGAGGAGCCGGTGACCATCCCTGCCGGGGACCGGACGGTGATTCCCACCGGAATTGCCATCGCCCTGCCCTCTCCCGCCTATGTGGCCCTGGTCTTTGCCCGCTCCGGACTGGGCATTAAAAAGGGTATTGCCCTCTCCAACGGGGTAGGGGTCATCGACAGCGACTACCGGGGAGAGATCCGGGTGGGCCTGCACAACAGCGGTGCGGAGGACTATACCGTCCAGCCCGGCGACCGGATCGCCCAGCTGGCGGTGGTGCCGGTGCTCCAGGTGGAGCTGGAGCAGGCGGACACTCTGGACGAGACGGAGCGGGGCGCCGGCGGCCTGGGCTCCACCGGCCGGAACTGAGGAGAACGCCATGGGAAAAATCATTCTGGCCTCCCAGTCCCCCAGAAGACGACAGCTGCTGGAGCAGATGGGCATCACCGATTTTGTCATCTGCCCCGCCCGGGGAGAGGAGGATATGGGCGCTCATCTGTCCCCCGACCGGCTCTCCGAGGCTCTGGCCCTGGCGAAAGCCAGAGAGGTGGCCGCCCAGGCCGGGCCGGAGGATTTGATCATCGCCGCCGACACCATTGTGACTCTGGACCACCAGGTGCTGGGCAAGCCTCACAGCCGGGAGGAGGCGGTCTCCATGCTGGAGACCCTCTCCGGACGGCATCATGTGGTCTATACCGGCCTGGCGGTGCTCCGGGGCAGGGAGACCGTCTCCGACCACGAGGCCACCGAAGTGCGATTTCGCCCCCTCTCCCGGGAGGAGATCGCCGCCTATGTGGCCACCGGAGAGCCTATGGACAAGGCGGGGGCCTACGGCATTCAGGGCCGGGGAGCCCTGCTGGTGGAAGGCATCGTGGGAGACTACTTCAACGTGATGGGTCTCCCTGTCTGTAAGCTGGGACAGATTTTGAACCGATTTGGGGTAAAAACCCTGTGATATCTGCAAGGAGCAGACAGTGAAGGATTTCTTTCGGAAAAACGGATTGATGGTGGTGATCGCCGCCCTGCTGCTGACGGCGGCGGTGTCCATCGCCTCCGCCCTGATGCCGGTGAATCCGGTGACCAACCTGCTGGGCGTGCTGGCCACCCCATTCCGGGCGGCCTCCACGGCGGTGACCTCCTGGGTGCAGGGGGTCTGGCGCTATGCCACGGAATATGATGACCTGCAGAACCGGGTGCAGGAGCTGGAGCTGCAGGTGGCCCAGATGGAGGAGGAGAACCGGGAGGCGGTGAAGGCCATGGAGGAAAACGAACGCCTCCGGGCGCTGCTGGAGCTGCGGGAGAAGCGGCGGGACTTTGTCTTTGAGTCCGCCACAGTCACCGGCCGTACCTCCACCAGCTGGTCCTCCACCCTGACCATCAGCAAGGGTACCGCCCACGGCGTGGAGATTGGAGACTGTGTCATCACCGAGACCGGCAGCCTGGTGGGGGTGGTGTCCGAGGCGGGGCTCAACTGGTCCACCGTGACCACTCTGCTGGACCCCAATATCTCGGTGGGGGCGCTGATCTTCCGCACCGGGGACGACGGCATCCTGGAGGGTGATCTGACCCTGATGACCGAGGGCAAGTGCCGTCTGTCCTATCTCAGCGCCCAGGCCCAGCTGGTCTCCGGGGACGAGGTGCTCACCTCCGGCATGGGGGGCAAGTACCCCTCCGGCCTGGTGATCGGTTCGGTGGAGCAAGTGCACACCACCCCCTCCGGGGTGGAGCAGTACGCCGTGCTCCAGCCTGCCGCTGACCTGGAGCGGCTGGCGGAGGTCTTTGTCATCAAAGACTTTGACATCGTAGAATGAGGTGAGGCCATGGGACGGGGAGACCGGACAGGGCTGAAGTGGTGGAGCTACGCCGCCCTGTTTTTTCTGCTCTTCTTTTTGGAGCGCTGTGTCCTCAACCGCTTTTCCCTGTGGGGGGCGGTTCCACGGCTGGCCCCTCTGGCGGTGGCGGCGGTGGGCTTCTGGGAGGGCTCTTTTGCCGGGTCAGTGTTCGGCCTGGGCGCCGGACTGCTCTGCGCCCTGACCACGGGGACAGAGTGGGCCGGACTGATCTGGCAGTATACCGCCATCGGCATCGCCTGCGGCACCACGGTGAACAAGACGCTGGGCCGAAGCCTGCTGGGCTATCTGCTCTGCGCCCTGGGCAGCCTGCTCTTTTTGGAGGGGATTGAGGTTCTGGTGCGCCTGGTCTTTCTGAATCAGTCGGCGGAGCCGGTGTGCCGGATCGCCGGGGCGGAGGGGCTGTACTCCCTGCTCTTTGCGCCGCTGGTCTATCCCGCCTTCCGGGGGATCTGCAGCCGGCTCCGGACGGATATGGAGTTTAAGCGAAGATGAAGTATAAGCTGTTCCGCTTCCGCAGTCAGGTGCTGATTCTGGCCTGTCTGCTGATGACGCTGTCCTTTCTGGGCCTGCTCTATGACGCCCAGATCCGCCACGGCATTGACATCGACGCCTCCACGGCGGCCAACACCATTGTCACCCGGGAGACGGTGGAGGCCGCCCGGGGGGAGATCACCGACCGGTACGGCCGGGTACTGGTGAGCAACCAGACGGTGTACCACGCTGCGCTGGACGTGGGAGCCATGGGAGATTACAGCCAGCAGGTGGCCACCATCCGCCGTCTGCTGGAGATCTGCCGGAGCCAGGGCATCGACTGGAATGACGGCGGCCTGCCTCTGGAGCGCTCCGGTGAGGGCTGGCGCTACACCACAGATTCCCCCTTTGCCCGCATGCAGGAGGACGGCACCAGCACGGACACCAGCTTTGCCAAGCTCTGCCAGGCCATGGAGTGGCCCACGGACGGGGCGAACCCGGATCGGGTGGCCCAGGCCATGCTGGAGACCTTCGGCCTGACCGGGGCGGAGGATAGGGAAGAGGTGCTGGAGGTACTCTACGCCTGCTATCTCCGGGAAAAAGAGGTGGTATGGACCACCTGGTATTTTGCCCAGAATGTGGATATTGACTTTATCACCGTGGTCAAGGAGGAGAATCTCCCCGGCGTCGCCATCCGGGCGGCGGCGGAGCGGGTCTATCACACCGACTACGCCGCCCATCTCCTGGGCCAGGTGGGGCTGATTGCCGCCGAGGACTGGGAGGCGGGAGAGAACTACAAGGAACAGGGCTACGCCATGGACGCGGTGGTGGGCCAGTCGGGGGTGGAATACGCCTTTGAGTCCTACCTTCGGGGCACCTCCGGGGTAGCCCAGCGGATCACCGACCTGGACGGAAATCTCCTGAACGAGAGCTATAGCGAGATGCCGGTGGCGGGGAGCAATGTGGCCCTGACTTTGGACATCAAGCTTCAGGAGGCGGCAGAGCTGGCCCTGGAGCGGCACACCGAGGAGATCAACGGCGGCCAGGGCGGCAGCGCCGTGGTGGTGCTGGATGTGAAGGACGGGGGCGTGCTGGCCTCCGCCAGCTGGCCCACCTTTGACCTGTCCACCTACCGCCAGGACTACACCGAGCTGGTCCGGGATGAGAAAAAGCCCCTGTTCAACCGGGCCTTTCTGGGCACCTACGCCCCCGGCTCCACCTATAAGATTGTCACCGCCACGGCGGCGCTGGACACCGGGCTGATCACTCCCACGGATACCATCCGCTGCACCGGCCGGATGGAGTATCTGGACACCACCTTCCGCTGCTGGATCTACCGGCAGAACGGGGGCACCCACGGCCCGGAGACGGTGAGCGACGCCATCCGGGACTCCTGCAACATCTTCTTCTATACCGTGGGCAGCCAGCTGGGCATTGACACCCTCACTGAGTACGCTCAGGCCTACGGCCTGGGCCTGCCCACCGGGGTGGAGCTCAGCGAGTCCTCCGGCGTCAATGCCGGGCCGGAGTACAGCGAGAAGGTGGGCATGATCTGGTATCCGGGCAACACCCTCTCCTCCGCCATCGGCCAGAGCGACAACCAGTTCACCCCGCTCCAGATCTGCAACTATATCGCCACAGTGGTCAACGGGGGCCACAGGTACAGCGTCCACCTGCTCAAGAGCGTCAAGAGCTGGGACAACACCCGGCTTTTGGAGCAGTACCAGCCCCAGGAGCTCAATGAGGTGCCCCTCTCCGACGAGAGCCGGGCGGCCATTCTCCAGGGTATGGCCGAGGTGACTGAGAGCACCACCACCGTCCGGGAGGCCTTTTCCGGCCTGACGGCGCAGGGAATTCAGGTGGGCTCCAAGACCGGCTCCGCCCAGGTTTCTGGCCAGGAAAATGCCAACGGTCTCTTCGTCTGCTTCGCTCCCTTTGATGATCCGGAGATCGCCGTCTGCGTGGCGGTGGAAAAGGGCGGCTCCGGCGCCGCCACGGCGGTGATTGCCGCAGACATTTTGGACTACTACTTCTCGGACGAGGCGGTGCTGGAGCGGGTGGACGGAGAAAATCAGCTGCTTCGATAAAATTTCCCTTTTCCAGGCGTCAACTCTGTGGTATACTAAACAAATGTGATGCTTTGTCCTAATGTGATGATTTGTGGCATGTGATGCACAAGCGTGATACTTTGTGGCACATCCTGCTGAATACGGCATCAGCCTCCCATCCGCCGGGGGAAACAGGCGGAACCGCGGGCGAAGCCCCGGGGTTTCCTGAAAGGTTTTGATCGAGTGATGTTTGACAAGCAGATCTTTGACTCCCGAAGCCCCTCCTATAAGCGGCCCTACGGCGCCGTGCCCATGGGAACTGTGGTGAAGCTGACCCTGCGTCCCCGCCGGGAGGAGGGCTTTTCCCGGGGGGTCTTGATTGCCAAATATGAGTTTCAGGACAATCGTGTGGAAGAGCACCCCATGGTCTGGACGGATACCGACCTGGGGGTAGACGTCTTTACAGGTACCCTGCCGGTGGCGGAGGACTATACCGGCCTGATCTGGTACTCCTTCCGGCTGGAGGGGCTCAACGGCCAGTGCAAGGAGCTGGGGCCCTATCAGCTCACCGTCTATGACCCCACCGATGAGGTACCCGACTGGTTTGGACGGGGTGTGTGCTATCAGATCTTTCCTGACCGTTTCTGCCGCACCCGGATTCCCAGCCCTATGGGCATGGTGGGCGGCCGTACCGTCCACGGAAGCTGGAACGACGAGCCGGAATGGCGGCCCAACGACCGGGGCGAGGTGCGCAACCGGGACTTCTTCGGCGGCGACCTGAAGGGCGTTATCGAAAAGCTGGACTACATCGCCTCCCTGGGGGTGGAGACCATCTATTTCTGCCCCATCTTTGAGGCGGCGGAGAACCATCGCTATGGCACCGCCGACTATGACCGGGTGGATCCTATGCTGGGTACCAACGAGGACTTCAGCCGCCTGTGCCGGGAGGCCCACAAGCGGGGCATCCGCATTATTCTGGACGGCGTATTCAACCACACCGGCTATGTCAGCCGCTACTTTAACGGCGACGGCTATTATCCCACGATGGGCGCCAGCCAGAGCAAGGACTCTCCCTACTACGACTGGTTCTGCTTCCAGAACTGGCCCAAGGAGTATGAGTCCTGGTGGGGCATCTACTCTCTGCCGGCGGTGAACGAGCACTGCCCCGCCTACCGGGAGTTTATCTTTGGCGGCGAGAACTCGGTGATCCGGAAATGGCTCCGGGCGGGGGCGGACGGCTGGCGGCTGGACGTGGCAGACGAGCTGCCCGACGACTTTGTCCGGGGCATCCACCAGGCGGCCCGGGAGGAGAAGTCGGACGCGGTCGTCATCGGCGAGGTCTGGGAGGACGGCTCCAACAAGGTGGCCTACGGCGTCCGCCGCCGGCACCTGCTGGGCTACCACCTGGACGGCCTGATGAACTATCCCTTCCGCTCCGCTCTCATCGGCTTTTTGCTGGGGGCCTCCGGCGAGCAGTTCCAGGAGCAGATGGAGACCATCCGGGAGAACTATCCCCCCTTCGCCTTCTACTCCGCCATGAACGCCCTGGGCACCCACGACACCCTGCGCATTCTCACCTATCTGGGCACCGGCGCCCAGCGGTACGAGTGGAGCAAGGAGACCCGCGCCAACTACCAGATGACCGAGCAGGAGACGGAGTGGGGCTGGCGCCGGCTCAAGCTGGGCCTGCTTGTGCTCTTCACCTTCCCCGGCGCCCCCACCGTCTACTACGGAGACGAGGCGGGCATGACCGGCTTTGAGGATCCCTTTAACCGACGCACCTATCCCTGGGGCCGTGAGAACCAGGAGATCCTGGCCTATTACCGTTCTATGGGCAAGCTGCGCAAGGAGTACGCGTGCCTGCGCTCCGGACGGTTCGCCTGGGGCCACTGCCAGGGCGGCCATATCTCCTTCACCCGTCAGCTGGACGGGGAGGGGATGGCGGTGGCGGTCAACATCGACAGCGCCGAGGCCCAGGTGACCCTGCCCTGGCCCTACCCCTCCGCCACCGATCTGGAGACCGGTAAGCGGCAGCTGGTGCGGGACGGCATTCTGACGGTGAAGGTGCCCCCAATGGGCAGCCGCCTGCTGCGCTGGAAAAAGGGCGGATAAGCGCTCCGCAACCCACAGTTGACAAGAGGAAACGCCCGGTTGGTGGTCAAACCGGGCGTTTTTTGTTATTTTGAAGACAGAAAAGGAAAGGGGGAAGAGACCATGACACTGGGTCAGCGCATTGTGGAGCAGCGGAAAAAGCTGGGGCTCTCCCAGGAGGCACTGGGGGAACGGCTGGGCCTCTCCCGCCAGGCGGTGAGCAAATGGGAGGCGGACGCCGCCATTCCGGAGGTGGATAAGCTGATCGCCCTGAGCAGGCTGTTCTCCGTTCCGGTGGGCTGGCTGCTGGGGGTGGAGGAGGAGATTTCATCCGCCCAGAGCAAGGAGGAGGCCCTTACCGACGTCCAGCTCAAGCTGGTAGAGGAGATCGTACAGCGCTATCTGGCGGCACGGCCGGAGCCCGCCCCCACCCGGCGGGAACGGTGGTGGAACAGCCCCAGGGCGCTCATGCTGCTGGCGTTCGCCTTTCTGATCCTGCTCATTGCGGGAATAAAGGTAGGCGGCTCCATCAGCGCCGAGCTGAGCGGGTATCGGTCCAATGTGTCCGGCCTGGCTGCCAGCTATCAGCTTTTGCAGGAGCAGATCAGCGGCCTGCAGTACCGGATGGATGCCCTGACAGGGCAGATGGAAGAGCAGACAAAACTGCTCTCCGGCTGGACACTGACCCCGTCGGGCGGGGAAGCGGCGGTCGCAGTTACCCTCTCTGCCACGCCCAAGGAGTATCAGGAGGGCGATCAGGGCATTTTCTCCGTTCAGCTGGACGGGGAGGAGATCGCCCGGAGCGAGTGCCAATGGAACGGCGTCTGCTATACGGCGTCGGCAGAACTGGCCATTGAGGACGGCTACAGCTACTGCTTTATCCTGAACCGGGCCGGCGGACAGACTTTTGAGATCCTGGCCGATCTGTCCAATCCCTCCGGAGCCTATGAGCTGGTTTATCTGAAGGAGAGCACTACACCGGAATTTACGGCCCGGGTGCTCCAGTGGACGACAGAGGGGGCAACGGGACTGCGGATTACGGAATGCAACGTGAGCTACACCGCGCCCAGCTACAGTCTAAGCAAGACGCTGGAGCCGGTGTCCATGGATTGGGTGCTCTATGTCAACGGTGAAGAGGTGAGCCGGGCAGAGGAGCAAACGGTGAAAGCACTGGCGGAAGACGTTGGCCCGGATGAGCTGCTCAGCGGCTTTGACTCTGACACGCCGGTGGACTTTGCGTGTGCCCTCACTGAGGGAGACTACGCCGAGCTGCGGGCGGAGCTGCACCTGCAAAACGGCCTCAATGCGGAGACTGTGGCAGGCTGCTGGATTGTTCGGGATGGGGCGCTTCTGGAAGAATAAACGCAGAAAAAGACCTGGAGAGTGGTCATTCGGCACTCTCCAGGCTTTTTTCCTGTTGCATATAAGCAGCCAGCTTCTCCTCCAGCTCCCGCCGGGAGAGGGGGTTGTTCAGGCCGATCACCTGTACCTTCCCCTGCCAGTGGGAGAGCTGAGCGGTCAGCTCCCTGGGGCAGAGCACCAGGTCAAATTCCCCCGCCCTCCGGACGCCCTCCCGGATGGAACCGTGGTGCAGGCGCTGGATGGGGAGGTTCAGCTTTTGGGCGGCAGTACGCACCATGGACTCCATCATCAGGCTGACCCCCGCCCCGTTGGGGCAGCAGATCAGCAGGCGGATACCGGTCATTAGCGCCGCCTCCGCTCAAAAGCGGTGGAAGCAGTCCAGGTAGGTCTCCTGGAGCCGGAGCAGATCCGCCTCGCAGCCGGCCTCAGCCAGCTTTTGGGCCATCTCGGGAATGCTCAGCAGATCGCTTAGGGCGACCACATTCTGCAGATGCTTCTCCGGATCGCAGGCGGACAGGGCAAAGACCAGCTGTACCGGCTGGGGGCCGTCGCTGCCCTGAAAGAGCACCGGCTCCTGCAGGTGGAGGAAGGAGATGCCCGTCTTATGGACGCCCTCGGCGTTCTCCTGACTGTGGGCCAGGCAGACGTTTGGCATAATAATGATGTAGGGGCCGTAACGCTCCACACAGTCGATAATCAGCTGGGCATAGGAGGGATCTACCGACCCGTCCTCCTCCAAAGGGCGGCAGCTCAGCCGGATGGCCTCCCGCCAGTCGGACACCCGGTCGGCGAACAGGCAGTGGTGGTTTTCAACAAAGGCGCGCAGCATGGGGGAACCTCCTGGTTCAAAGATTTTGTGCTTGTCATTATAATACGTTTTTACGATTTGGACAAGAGCGGACCTAAAATTGACGCAAAAAATGTGAAAGATTTTCCAGCATAGGGCGGTTGTCAACGATTCACACTAAGGTCATCCTGAAAAACGGGGGATCGGAATGAAGAGACAGTTCCTTGCGGCGCTGCTGCTGGCCGCCGGAATCAGCAGCCTGATGCCCAGAGCCTTTGCGGCGCAGCCGGTTTCTGAAAGCGGCGTGACCATCGCGGCCAAGGCGGGGATTTTGGTCGAGCGGGAGACAGGCGCGGTGCTCTTTGAGCAGAACTCCCATGAGGCGCTGGAGCCTGCGTCAGTGACCAAGGTGATGACCATGCTGCTGGTGGCGGAGGCCATTGATCAGGGGAGCCTCTCCCTGGAGGACACGGTGACCACCAGCGCCTATGCCGCCGGGATGGGGGGCAGCCAGGTCTATCTGAAAGAGGGAGAGCAGATGAGCGTCCACGAGATGCTCAAGGCGGTGGCGGTGGCCTCGGGCAACGACGCCGCTGTTGCCTTGGCAGAGCACCTGAAGGGCAGCGAGGGGGCCTTTGTGGACCGGATGAACCAGCGGGCCCAGGAGCTGGGCATGAACGACACCCACTTCTGCAACTGCACTGGTCTGCCGGCGGAGGGTCACGTGACCTCCGCCTATGACATCGCGATTATGTCCCGGGAGCTGCTCAGCCATGACCTGATCCGGGACTATACCGGCATCTGGATGGACACCCTCCGGGGCGGTCAATTCCAGCTGGCCAATACCAACAAGCTGATCTATTACTACGACGGCGCCACCGGCCTCAAGACCGGCTCTACACAGGGAGCGGGCTTCTGCATCTCAGCCAGCGCCATGCGGAATGGGATGGAGCTGATCGCCGTGGTCCTGGGGTCGGAGACCTCTTCCGACCGGTTTGAGAGCGCCAAGACACTGCTCAACTATGGCTTCGGCGGCTGGGCCATGGCGGATGCCGCCCTGGAGGAGCCCATCCAGGGGGTGCCGGTGACCCTGGGGACGGCGGACACGGTGCAGCCGGTGCTCCAGAGCAGCCCCCGGCTGCTGGTGACCCGGGATCAGCTGGGCCAGGTGACCAGCCAGGTGACCCTGGCGGAGACAGTGGAGGCGCCGGTCCATGCGGGAGATGTGCTGGGTACCCTCACTGTCTTAGTGGGAGAGCAGGCGGTGCAGGAGATCCCTCTGGTGGCTGCGGAGGACGTGCCACGGCTCACCTTTGGACAAATTTTCCGGCAGATGCTGGGAGAGATGGCGGGGTAGGATATTATCTCAGATCCCGGGCGGCAAAGCCGTCCGGGACATTTTTGTGTCCGGCACAGCCGAGTTTTTGAGGAGTATCTTGTACTTTACAGAGTAGATATGCTATAATGCAACATGGTGAATCTTACCATTTGGAAGAAATTTCGTTTCTCGTTTTGATATGAGGTGCTCTATGTCACAACAAAACGCTCTTTGGCAGCCGTTGGGCAAGGACATGCCGGTGGTTTCCACGACTTTGCCCCTCAAGGTGGCCCTGTTGCCTGCAAAGTATGGCCAGCTCCGGCTGCAATGCGTAAATGGTGCTTTTCCCCAGGGGGAACTGATGCTGGTAATCTCCAATTGGCCGGAGACCAGGCACTGGTATGTTCCTGCCCGGGTGGAGGACGGCACGCTGACTGCGGAACTATCCGGGGCAGAGGCCGCCTATGATCCAGAGGAAAGACGGCCCCTGCTGGTTTTCCTGGCCCAGCGGGTGGAGGGGGGACTGAAGCAGTATCCCCTTTTGAGCAGCCAGCCACTTGCCCGGTTCCGGCCGGCCAACCGGTGCCCCTACCTGTTTGACGACCGGGACTTGTGGGGCAGTCCAGCGGCCAGCTTTTGTTGGGGGGAGACTCTCTATGAGGTGTTGCCCCACTTTATCCGGCGGGAGAAAAAGAAGATTGCCTTGGTGCTGTCCATGACGCCCAGGAGCCTCCGGTATTGGCGGCAGATGTCCTATGGCCTGCTGGGCATGACGGTCAAGGAGGGGAAGCTGCTCCTGGCCGCAAAGATGCCGGAGGGCGCTCCGGCACTGGAGGGCTTCTCTCTTCACCGGCTCAGCGGTGAGGCGGAGGGCCAAAGATTTATCCCGGGCCGCCCCCGGGAGGAAGGGTGCTGGGGCGCGATCCCCATGGAAGAGCTGCCCATGGACGGCGAGCGGTATGCCCTCTCCGGCGTCCTGCATACAGAGGATGACCTGCTCTACCATGTGCCGCTGGCGGTGATCTCCCCCAAAATCCATCAGGCGATGGAGATTCTCGCCAACGGTACTCCGCTACGGCGGGAGGGGGAGCTGGGCTGCTATCTGGAGCTGGACGACCTGTGCCGGCCTACTTTGATTGCGGGAGAACGCCCTCCGGTCTGCCAGACCGGGCTGTCCGGCATCGGACTGCGGCAGGCGCTGGAGCAGGCGCTGCTGCCGGTGGTGGGCCACTGCGCCGTCCGGAATCTGGGGGGACAGAACTGGCACTGGCGGTTTGAGCTGCCCGGCTATGAGCTGTCCGCTCAGGATGAGATTGTCCTCCGGGCAGTCTGCAAGGGAAACTGGTTTACCTTTCCGGTGGAGGTGCTCTCCTGTACAGCGGGGCGGAGCTTGCTGTCGGCGGATCTGTCCGCCTTGGCCGGAGGACTGCAGAACAGCCTGATCAGCTATTGGAAGCTGTCCCTGGCCATTCGCCGGGGGGATGCCTATTACAATATGAAGCTGCGCATTCCCGAGCAGACCATCCGCCGGGGCTTGGACGCGGACGCAGCCTATCTGAATTACAGTTTCGCCTATAACGAGCCTGTCGGCTCGGTGCCCCTGGGCGATCAGACAGTGGAGGCCCTGATCTGCTGCCCCTCCAACGGCTACTGCCAGATTCAGACGGCCGACCGGATGCGCCGCTACGAGCGGCAGCTGGTCTGCCGCAGTGAGCAGATTCAGCTTCGGGGTACCCATCTTCATATCAAAGTGTGCTGCCCCAACGCAGTGCCGGGAAAATGGACCTCCATCGCCCTGGTGCATCGGTATAAGCTGGAGCCGGACCGGCAAATTTTCTTCTGCCCTGCCAAGCGGGTACGCCGGCAGGAGGATGTGACTTGGCTGACGATAGATATCGACCTGTCCCAGATGCAGTTTTTCCCCCTCTATTGGGATATCCGGGCAGTGTTTGAGGGACAGGATGGAGTGCCCCGCATGGTGAAGATCCGCCCCATGCTCCGGACAGAGGAAAGCCGTGCAAAGAAAAAGCTGCGCCGCCGCTGCAAACAGCTGGAGCGGACGATTTTCTCCGGCAGCTACCGACAGGGGAGCGACCTGTCCGTCTCTCTCTATCAGACGGCGGACAACAGCTTTGCTCTGGTCTGCCAGGAGTACAGCCCCTACAGCGGTCTGCTTTTCCGGCTCAAGGAACGCTGCGCCCTGGTGCTGTCCAAGGTGTTTCGCAAGCAGCTAACCCAGAAGCACATCTTCCTCTGCTATGAAAAATATTGCTGCATGGCCCAGGACAATGGCTTCTACTTCTTCCGCCACTGTATGGAACATGACATGGAGCGGAAGATGAACCGAAATATCTACTTTGTCATCGATAAAAAGCAGCCGGACTATCAGGAGCGGCTGCTGCCCTACAAGGACCATGTCATCCAGTTTATGAGCCTGAAGCACATGGTCTATATCTTGGCTGCCCGCCTGCTCATTTCCAGCGATTCCAAGGCCCACGCCTACGCCTGGCGGGCCAAGGAGAGCATTATTCTGCCCCGGATCATGAACCAGAAAAAGCTGATCTTCCTCCAACATGGCGTTATTGCCCTGAAACGGGTGGAATTCTACCGGAAAGGCACCAATGCCGTCAACCTCTTTGTCACCTCCAACCAACGGGAGCACGACATCATCGTCAACGAGATGGCCTACCCCACCGAAGACGTCATTATCACCGGCCTGGCCCGATGGGATGTGCTGGAGGACAAGGGGCTGAAAGAGCGGCACATTCTGGTCATGCCCACTTGGCGCAACTGGCTGGAAGAGGTGTCCGACGTGGTCTTTATGGCCAGCGACTACTACCGGAACTACATGTCTCTGCTCAACGACGCGAGACTCTCCCGGCTGTTGGAGGAGCAGGATCTTTACCTGGATTTTTATATCCATCCCAAGTTCCGGGAGTATCTGTCCAACTTCTCCATTTCCAACGGAAGCCGGGTGCGGATGATCCCCTTCGGCGCCGAGCCTTTGAACCAGCTGATCATGGGATGCAAGCTGCTGGTCACCGACTACTCCAGTGTCTGCTGGGACGTGTACTACCAGGGAAAGCCGGTGCTCTTCTATCAGTTTGACGTGGATAAGTACAATGAGACCACCGGCTCCTACATTGACATGGAGACCGAGCTCTTTGGAGACCGGGTGATGACCACGGAAGAACTGCTGGCCCAGCTGGAGGCTTACGCCAAAAATGACTTCCGACTGCCGGAGAAATACGCTGAGATACGGCCACAGATGTACGCTTATTTGGATCACAACAACAGCCAGCGCATTTGTGAGGAGATTATGAAACGCAACTGGTAAAAAAGACAGCCCGAACCCGTGGGGAACTGAATCAGTAAAACCGGACAAAAGACAAGAAGCCCCCTTGTGTAGAATAAAAACCTACATAAGGGGGTGAGCTTGTCAAGTGAGAACTATAACGCGCCCTTTTCCTGTATCATAGCGGAAAAGGATAAATACATCTGCCCGGAGGGCGGAATTATGCCGCATACAACCACAGACCGAAAGGGAAAACGCACTTGCCGGAATATGCCAAAGGAATGCGCGGGTTGTTCAGGTAAGAAAAAATGTGAAGTAAACGAAAAAGACACGTGGAGCAACTGAAAAACGGAGGTAGGCAAAGCGCTCTGTGCGCAGCGCAAGGAGACAGTCGAACGTGTCTTTGCAGACGCTGAAGAACCCCGGTTTCCATTTGCTAAAAACCGGGGTTCTTTGACATGCGGAGAGCCTTAGATGAGACCCTTTTGCTGCCCTGCTTATTATCACATTTTCGCGTAGGCGCGGATCTGCCGCAGCTCCTGGGTCAGGCCAATGCGGTTGGTCTTGAAATGGAAGAAGGGGCGCTCGGCAATGGAGATGATCTCAACGGGCTGCATATACTCCTCCAGACAGCTGTCCACCTGCGCCTGGATATCTTCCACCGTATAGCCGTCGTGGAGAACCACATACAGATAGGGGAGGAAATAGGTGGGATGCTCATCGTCGGGGATGACCACAAAAAACTCATCGTCAATACCCTCTATATGAGCGTCTGCGACCAGGTTTTCCATGGGCTGAACAGCCAGATCGCCGCCGCCATAGCGAGGAGAAGCCCCCCGCGTCATAACGTAGAGCACACCGTCTTCGTTCATGCAGCCGAGATCACCCATATGCAGCCAGACTCTTCCGTCGTCGTGCAGCTGGAGCGCCTGTGCGGTGGACTCTGCGTCATCATAGCCCAGCATGTTGCCGGGACCGGTAATGCAGATTTCGCCCATCTGATTATAGGTCAACTCCTCCTGGGTGCCGGGCTTGAAGATGGAGACGATGCCCAGCGGCATGGGGACACCCACGTTTCCGTTGACAACAGGGTGGGGGGACATGGGCAGGGTAATGCAGGAACCGGCCTCGCTGCAGCCGTAACCGGTGGTGAGACGGATGTTGCAGTTGTGATCCAGCAGGAACTTCTGGGCCCGCTGAATCTGATTGTTGTTATACGCCTCGCATCCGGGGCCCATGGCCAACAGGTGGGAGAGGTCATAGTCATCACCCATGCGGCCGTTGCGCATGAGCAGCTCAACGAACATGGGGATGCAGGGCCAGTTGTTGGCCTTGTAGCGCATCAGCTCCAGATCCACGTCCCGCTCAAAGACGAAGGGATCCATAATCAGCAGCTTGTTAGAGGACAGAGGGAGCAGCACCATGGAGACAACCACGGCCACCAAGGCGGGCGGCAGGCAGGTCACCAGCCAGGTGGGCCGGGTATCGGAAACGCCGCCGTAAAAATTCATCTGGCATACAGTAGAGAGCATTGTGTCCGCAGAGTGAATCACCTGCTTGGAGGGGCCGGTAGAGCCGGAGGTATATGCCCGGAACAGCGGACGGTTGATGTCCACAGGGGCCTCAATCGGGCCATTGTAGGACTCGCCCAGGGCCAAAAACGCATCCCAGCTCATCGTAGAGGGGCCGGAGGCAGGCACGTCGGAATAAAAGGAATCCAGACGGGACTGGATGTAGCCAGGCATGGCCTCGCGGCTGCCATAGTGCAGCGGATCTACCAGGATGAAGTGAATCACTCCGGCACGGTGGAAGGCGTCCATCTCATCCCGGGAAAGAAATGTGTGGGCGAAGATTGTATTAGCTCCGGCTTTGCTGACAGCTTCCACATTTTCTTCCAGTGTGTTGTCACGGCACAGGATGGAGGCACCGATTTTTTCGGCGGCCAGAAGCAAGGGAAGAAACTCAGGAACCAGCCGCAAAAAGAGCGGAATCTGGTCACCTTCGCCGAATCCAAGTGCTTTCAGAGCGCGGGCAGTCTTCTCGGTTTCGTCAAAAATCGTCTGCCAGGAGATCTGTTCACCGTAATATTCCACAGCGGCAACATCCATGCCGGGACAATGCTGTTTCAAGTACTCCGTGAGGGTACAGTGGGGAAGAGAAATCATTTGCATGAGAATATCAGGATAATATTTCATCCAAGGGCGGTCGACACTGGGCTTTCCGGTTAAATTCGTCTTTCTATTCATAAATTCTTCCTTCTCTTTCGCATTGTTTGGTCAAAAAGAAAACGTTGTTGGCTTGTTTTCGACACATGGGATATAATACTATAATTGAGGAGGAAAGTCACGGGATAAGGAAAGAGGAAATGTGACTGAAGTGAAGAAAATGTGAAATCATATTATGAAAAATGAGGAAATATGAAGAAATGGAATTCATTATGCAAGCGGAAGGGGGGTGTGATATAGTATTACATATGGTTTTTTGTTGCCATACACGGAGGAAATTTTGACCATTTCGCTTTCGTAAAGAACAGGGCTGTTTATCAGACAGAAGGGAAAGACTGTTTTTTTCAGCAGAGTCAAATTTCCGTTTTGTTTTATATATTTTTGCTGCCCCTGGAGATTCACCCGCATCTCACGGGAAGTAAAGATAGATCGGCTTGATGCACCATCCGGCCGGATGTACCTACCAACCTTTAATCCGTTCAAGAAAGAAGGAGAATCAATGGACAAGATTGTAAAGAGGCTTGTTGCACTGGTGATGACGCTTTCTATGACGCTGAGTGTGCTGCCGTCCGGCGTGTTGGCAGCCTTTGCAGTGGAAGTTCCGGATGTGTCTGCCGGGGACAGCACTTCCGTCAGCAACAGCACTTCCGTCAGCAGCAGCGCGTCAACAGGAGCCAGCGAGGTGACTCTGGAAGGTGACTACACCACTGCCGATGTGAAGGCGGAGCTCCGGCGGATCATTCTGCTGGAGGACGATACTGTGGTGAACGTCTCCAAATACGGCGTTTCCGCTTCCGACATGGACGTCCTGGTGGCTGAGGTGCTGGAGGAGAATTATCTCACCAGCTTCGTCACCGTGACCTGCGCGGTGAACAGCGACGGCATCGCCACCCACCTTGTCATTCAGCGCAGCGAGGCGCTCTCGCTGGCCAAGGATGAGATGAGTGAGCTGAGCGAGAACGCGCCCGCCACTGTCAACCCTGATGAGGGTGTGGCTGCCGTGGATGGGGAAGGCGAAGGCGGAGGTCAGGCTACCGGCCTGACCGATGACGAGAAGCAGGAGCTGCTGTCCCTGTATGCCCTCTACCTTCAAACCTACGTGGATTATCCGCAATACCTGGGTGTACTGGACCCCTACTTCTACACCAAAAATACCGACACCAGCCCTATGGGCGCCATGCTTGTGGTGGCGGGCATTCCCCAGGCAGCCATCGACTACGGCCAGGTGAGCTATAACGACCTGTTCGGCTGTATCATGACCTTCTACCTGGGCAACTTGGCTACAGTCCAGTACTACGGAAGTGCCATCATTTCCGCCAAGGACGAGGCGCTGGCGGCGGTCAAGAACTCCGGAGCAAAGACTTATGTCGACAAGCTGCTGGTGCTCACCGACTGGCTGGCCAACCACGCAAGCTTCGATATGCCCTACATCATGAACCAGAGCCAGAAGGACGAAGAGGGTAACACCATTGAGATGATGGTGGCTGAGGAGGAGACTGAGGGGAATCAGTACCTCGCCAGCGGCGAGCTGGAGGACTTCTGCAATGAGGTTCTGACGCCGATCTTTGAGCAGGGCGCCATGGAGGATGGCAGAGAAGAGGGCAAGAAGGTTGGCTATGCCGCATATATGAAGGAAAACTATGCGGACGTGTACAACGCTGTCTATGACCAGATGTATCAGGCGGTCTATGACCAGGTCTACAGCAGCGCCTATGACGCAATGATCGAGCAGGGCCTTTCCGAGGAGCAGGCCAAGGGACAGGCTGATCATGTCGCCACGATTGAGGCTGAGTATGCCGTGGCACAGCAGGCTGCCCAGCAGATCGACTCCCAGGCTGCTGCAGTCCTGACGATTAACATTGTGGACGCCGATAAAGAGACTCTGGCTACCAAGCAGCTGACTCAGACCGGTACAAAGGGCGAAACCGCAACCTTCACGGCCGCTGACATCGAAGCTGCCGTAAAGGAGATTCTGCCTGAGGATTACGAACTGGTTGAGCCGACATACGCTGATGCTGAGGTCGCGTACGGAGAGGAGCAGACTCTGAGCTTCACCGCTGCGGTCAAGGTTGAGTCGGCTGACGCGAAGCTGAACATCAGCATCGTGAACGCCGATGAAGAGACCCTGGCCACCAAGCAGCTGACTCAGACCGGTACAAAGGGCGAAACCAAAACCTTCACGGCCGCTGAGATCGAAGCTGCCGTAAAGGAGATTCTGCCTAAGGATTACGAGCTGGTTGAGCCGACATACGCTGATACTGAGGTCGCGTACGGAGAGGAGCGGACTCTGAGCTTTACCGCTGCGGCTGTGTCTCAGCAGCCTGACCCTGACACCGAAAATGCCGACGATGAGAATGCTGCTGTTGAGACTGCCGAGGATGCTGCACCCGCTTCCCAGCCTACTCCCGCCGCAGATTCGGATGCGCAGGTTATGGCCATCGCTGCAGTCGAGGGTGAGGAAGAGTCTGCCGATGAGACGGAGACAACTACTGTAGACGCGGCGGCTACTGCCTATGCAGAAGCCTACGCGGAAGAATACGCGAAGGAATACGCCAAGCAGTATGCCGCTCAGGTCGCGCCTCAGTTCGCTGCGGCTTTGGCACCCCAGGTGGCCGGCTCCTGGACAGGCAACCTGGTGGGCGCCCTGTGCCTGGACAGCTGCGTGTGCAAGGCCTACACCTATGCCTTCAACTACATCGTCCAGTGGATGAACCCCGGCGTCTATGGCAAAAACGGTGACAGCACTGACCTGAGCGATGCTGATAACTGGAAGTCTGCTGAAGATCTCTTCTATGTGACTGACGGTCAGACAACTGCCACTGCGGAAGACGGCACCGCCCTGGTTGACGCCGACGGCAACGAGATCACCACGGAAGACAAGACCTTCAGCATTGATGCCGGCTATGTGGTGGATTCCGTCCGCATCACCTACAACAAGTCCGTCAGTATGTACGGCGAGGTCGCGGAGGACTTCACCTCCGACCACTACTGGTCCGCAGTTAAGGTGGACGGCGAGTGGTACTACATTGACTCCTGCTATGCCGACATCTATATTGAGTGCATGATGCGCAGCCGCGTGGAGACTGACGGTTACATCAATAACCTCTACTTCATGATCAGCGACGCCAGCGCCCGCGAGATGTACGACGGCTACTATGATTCCGATACCGGCCTGGACACCCTGTATGACAGCAGAAATAACTCCGGCGTCTCTGACGACACCGGCTATGAGCACACCTGGTTCAGCTTCGCCAAGAGCCAGGTCTACAGCGACGGCAGCGGCTACTATTATATGTATGACGACACCGACGCCCTCAACGAGCTGGGAAAGAAGAACGACCAGAGTGGCTCCAATTGGGACGAAGAGGAAGAGCCGACTGAGTACAGACTGGTCTATCGTCCGATGGACAGTGCCAACAGTGCTGAAAAGGGCGGAGACTCCTATACCGTAGAAGACGACGACAATGCCCGGATTTTGGTGAAGGTCAACGAGGGCACCTACCGGGATGCCGACGGCAATATGGTGGAGAGCGAGCTTCTGCAGGAGCTCTACAGCCGTTACCTGGAGTACGCTGAGAACTATCCCGCTGTCTTTGTCTCCATGGCCTATGACGACGGCATTGCCTACCTGAGCCTGGCCAACACTGTCCTGGCCTATGATGTGGAGGCCGGCACCTTGACCCGGGTTCTGGAGTACAACGAGGTCTATGCTGTGCGGGACAAGACCAATGCCTTCGGCGGCATGGCATTCACTGTGGCCGATGACGCTGACGGAGCTGATTTGAGTATTACCAATCCTCCCATTGCGGCCATCAACATTGTTGGCGATGATCTGGTTGTTTCTCTGGCTACCAACTATGCCTTTATCTCCGGTAAGTCTGGCATTGAGGATAAGTCAAGCTTTGGCTACGAGTTCCAGGAGACCAACTATAACGCCTCCTACATCAACTACGCTGACTATGGCGTCGATCTCGGCGGCTATGGCGGTCAGCTGGATGGCCTGATTGAACAGGAAGACAACGACAACGACGAGTTCATGTGGGCCGCGAACTTTGTGGACACCATCTCTGTGAGTGAGCTGGCCGGCACCGACCACAACTATGAGAAGGTCACCGTCGACCCCACCTGCGGCATCGATGGCTACACCGAATACCGCTGCTCTGACTGCGGCCGGATCTATGTCGCCTCCGGTGAAGATGATGAGATGGCCCGGGTCGAGATTGCTGACTCTGCCCTGCAGCATCATTTCATCCACTTCGAGGAAACCTACTACACCAAGGAAGACGACGAATATAAGAGCGGCGAGGCCTATGTCTGCGCCGAATGCCTGCACTCCGTCAACGATCTGAGTGACGATGAGGATGCAGACAACAGTGAGTGGGAAATGCTTGAGAGTGGCGAAACCGACAGCGGCCATGGCGGCTATGTGCTGGTTGCCACTGACGATGGCCTGATCGAATGGAAGGAAGAGAACGGCGGTGCGACTGTCACTATCAGCGGCAAAAACCTTCTGGTCTGCCCGACCTGCGATGGCAATCTGCTGGACTTCCTGGTAAATGATGAGACCGCCAGATTCGTCAGCGTTGACGGCGAGACCTCCATTTCCATGGAGCTGGAGGAGCCGATGACCCTTGAGGCGGTTGCCGGTGAGCCCACCGGTACCTGCGAGGAGGGCGTGACTACCACCTATACCGCATCTGGCAGCTATAACGACATTCCCTTCACTGTCAGCGGGAGCATCACCACCGAAGCTGGACAGCATGCCTACGGCGAGCCTGTCTTCTACTGGACTGATGATAACAGCAGTGCAAAGGCTGAGTTCTCTTGCACGAGATGCGACGATGTCCAGAATGTGGATTGTGAGATCGAAGCGGTGGACACTGCTCCTACCTGCACCGAAGATGGCAAGAAGGGCGTCATTGCTACTGCTGAGGGGCCGGATGGTGAGACCTACACGGATGAGAAGGTTGAGACGGTTCCTGCTACCGGACATAACTACAGTGTTGCGTTTACCTGGAATGAGGACGACTATACTGCGACTGCGGTGCTGACCTGCAGCAACTGCAAGGAAGGCGACGAAGGCCATGTGGTATCGGATCTGGAGGCTGAGGTCACCTTCACTGTGACCACGGAGGCCACCTGCACAGATGCCGGCGAGGGCGTCTACACCGCTTCTGTGGAGTATGAAGGCGTGACCTATACCGACGACAGCAATACTGGCACAAAGGCGGTAGAGATTCCTGCCAAGGGTCATGACTACGGCGAGCCTGTCTATACCTGGAGCGAAGACATGCAGTCCGCCACTGCGACCTTTACCTGCAGAGCATGTGATGTCGAACCGGTGACGGTAGAGTGCTCTGTTCAGCATAATGTCGTCGAGCCCACCTATACGAAAACTGGCAGCGATGCCTATATTGCCACTGTAAACTTTAATGGAACAGACTACACGGACATCGAGTCGGAGACTATCCCCAAGAAGACGCTGGCTACTCCCAAGCTGAGCAAGGCATCCAACTCTAACGGCGGCGTCACCGTGACCTGGAACGCTGTGGAGGATGCTACCGCCTATCAGGTGTATCGTAAACCTGCCGGCGTGAAGAGCTGGAGCAATACCAAGCTTGATGGTGGCCTCGTCACCACTACCAGCTTTAAGGACACTACTGCTGTCTCCGGTGAGAGCTATGTCTACACGGTTCGTGCCATTGTTGAGGAAGACGGCGCCTCGGCGATGAGCAGCTACGACAAGAATGGCGTCTCCGTCAACTACATTGCGGCGCCCGTGCTCTCCAGCGTGTCCAATGTTACCAGCGGCGTTACGCTCAAGTGGGAAAAAGTTGATGGAGCTGCCAAATACCGGGTCTTCCGGAAGGTCAGCGGCGCGAAAAGCTGGACTAAGCTGACAGTCACCACCTCCACCAGCTACACTG
>JBJDXS010000023.1:0-69805 GCA_051866815.1 Candidatus Onthomonas sp.
GCGTCATGTCCTTCCCCGAGATGGACGCCATGATGTACAAGATTGAGGGTGAGGATCTCTATCTGATCGGCACCTCCGAGCACTCCATGATCGGCCGCTTCAAGGGCCAGATCCTGGAAGAGTCCCAGCTGCCCCAGACGCTCACCTCCTACTCCCCCTGCTTCCGCAAGGAGAAGGGCGCTCACGGCATTGAGGAGCGGGGCCTGTACCGCATCCACCAGTTTGAGAAGCAGGAGATGATCGTGGTCTGCAAGCCGGAGGACTCCATGGCCTGGTACGACAAGCTGTGGAAGAACTCTGTGGATCTGTTCCGCAGCCTGGACATCCCCGTCCGCCAGCTGGAGTGCTGTTCCGGCGACCTGGCCGACCTGAAGGTGAAGAGCTGCGACATTGAGGCCTGGTCTCCCCGCCAGCAGAAGTACTTTGAGGTCTGCTCCTGCTCCAACCTGGGCGACGCCCAGGCCCGCCGGCTGGGCATCCGCTATAAGGAGAGCTACACCGACGCTAAGGGCAAGAAGAAGAGCCGCACCGTCCTGGCCCATACCCTGAACAACACCTGCGTGGCTCCTCCCCGGATGTTGATCGCATTCCTGGAGAATAATATGAACGCTGACGGCTCCATCCGGGTGCCTGAGGTGCTCCGCCCCTATATGGGCGGCAAGGAGCTGCTGCTTCCCAAAAAGTGAGCTGAGATGTTATCATCTATCTCATAAAACCCAGATCAAAACAGAAAGAGGTGCTCAACAATGAAGAAAGTTGTCAAAATCATCGGCGCCGCCGGCGCAGTGGCCCTGGCCGCCGGTCTGGTTCCCTATCACTTCAAGTCCGACAAGGAGTCCGGCGAATTTGAGCTGGGCGGCCTGCTGTGGAATCTGAAGAAGACCACCGGCAAGGAAGAGGACACCTATACCATGGAGCTGCTCCCCTTCATGGACAAGGAGGAAGAGGCCCAGCAGGAGACTGCCGAGGCTGAGGTCGAGGTGGAGACCGAGGCCCCCGCTGAGCCGGAGGAGCCCTTTGCCGAGGAAGTCACCAACGATGTAGTCGTGGAAGAGGTAGATACCAAGGAGGAAGCCGCTCCCGAGGAAACGCCCAATGAGGAGGCAGCCGAAGAGGAAGAGCCCGCCGCCGATGCGGAGGACGCACAGTAAAAGCCATTTCCCACATATAACATAGAGAAAGGACATCGATATGAGCAATCAGATCAAAAAGCCCGGCTGGGTGGATGAGTTTAAAACCTTCATTATGCGGGGCAACGTGCTGGATATGGCAGTCGGCGTCGTGGTAGGCTCTGCCTTCACCGCAATTGTCACCTCCATTGTGGAAAATCTGCTGACCCCCATTATCGGCCTTCTCCTCCCCAGCAGCACCTTTGCCGAGTGGGCCCCCGGCGGCTTTGGCATCGGCGCCGTCATCAATGCTATCATCACCTTCCTGATCACTGCCTTTGTGGTTTTCTGGATTGTCAAGGTAGTGAACAGAATCTCCCGGAAAAAGGAAGATGAGGCTCCTGCCCCCGAGCCTCCCGCAGGTCCCACCACCGAGGAGCTGCTCATTGAAATCCGTGATCTGCTCAAGGAGAAGCAGCAGTAACCCATGGAAAACAAGCGCATCTGGGCCATGGTGGGTGTGGTCTATGTGGTCATCAGCGTTTTTCTCATGACCTATTGGATCGCCACCACCTCCCTGATCAACGGTCTCACCGGCATCATTCTCTTTCCTCTCTGCGCCGGTCTGGCTGTGCAGTGTTTCAACTGCCGCTGGAAGCTGCTCCATCAGCGGCAGGAGCGGGGCAATCCCACCGTCTTCCTGCTGCTGGGCGTCGGCTGTTCTATTGCAACGGTGCTCGCCCTGGTGCTGGGCTGCCTGGAGCTGATCTCCAAATTCAGATGACCCCCTTTTCCCCATCCCTGTAAGCCGGGCAAGGGCCCCCTCCTTTGCCCGGCTTTCCCTATCCCGCCCGATTCCCCCACAAAGGAGCCGACGATGAATGAGATTCTCCGCCAGGGCCTGGCCGCCCTCTCCCTCCCCCTGGACGCCGCCCCTATTTTGGAAAAATATGGCAATCTCCTGCTGACAAAGAATCAGGAGATGAATCTCACTGCCATCACAGACCCGGAGCAGGTAGCCCGGCTGCACATGCTGGACTGCGCCGCTCTGCTGAACTGCGCCGACTTCCGGGACAAGCGGGTGCTGGACGTGGGCACCGGAGCCGGCTTTCCCGGTATGGTACTGAAAATTGTAGAGCCCTCCCTCTCCCTCACCCTGCTGGACAGTCTGAACAAGCGGATTGACTGGCTGCGGGAGATCGCTCCGGAGCTGGGGATCACAGAGCTCACCGCCATCCACGGCCGGGCGGAGGTATACGGTCAGATGCCGGAATACCGGGAGCAGTTTGATATCGTTACCTCCCGGGCAGTGGCGGATCTGCGGGTGCTGTGCGAGTTGTGTCTTCCCTTCGTCCGGCCCGGTGGCCTGTTTCTGGCCATGAAGGGGCCAAACTGTCAGGAGGAAAAGGATTCTGCCAGCCGATGCATTACTATGTTAGGCGGTCAACTGCGTAAAGACGCCGTCTATCAGATTCCCGGCACGGAAATTACCCACCGGGTGGTTGTGATTGAGAAGAAATCCTCCACCCCCAGCCGCTGGCCGAGGCGGTTTTCTAAAATCAAAAAGTTTCCTCTTTAAGGGAAATTCTCGCAAAAAAGTTCTTGAATGTCTCTTTTCCCTTGTGCTATAATGCTATTAAGCGGAGGTTGCCATGGGTACAGCTATCGTCATTACATCCGGAAAAGGCGGCACGGGAAAATCCTCTTTCACCGTGGGCGTCGCCTCCTGTCTTGCCGCCATGGGCAAGCAGGTGCTCTGTATTGACATGGACATCGGCCTGCGCAATCTGGATTTGTCCCTGGGCATGACCGACGTCGCCCTCATGGATGTCTCTGACGTACTACAGGGCCGGTGTGATCTGGTTCGGGCTGCCACAGCCCATCCCAAGCTGAACGGACTCTATCTGCTTCCAGCGCCGCTGACTCCCCCTGCCCAGCCCCTCTCTCAGGAGGGCATGGAGCAGCTGATCGCTCAGGCCAAGGAGCGGTATGACTTCTGCCTGATCGACTGCCCGGCGGGGATCGGCACCGGCTTCCGGCTGGCCACCTGCGCGGCTGACCGGGCAATTGTGGTCTCAACCACTGACCCGGTCTCCATTCGTGCCGCCCAGTCCGCCGTCCAGCAGCTCCGCAAACGAAGCATCACCATTCATCTGGCTGTCAACCGGATTACCCGGCAGTTTCTGCGCAAAATGAATACCAACGTGGATGATGCCATGGACGCCTTGGGCCTGCCGCTGATTGGCATCATTCCGGAGGACCCCAAGGTGACGCTGGCCGCCAGCCGGGGAGAACCGGTGATCATGCAGTCCAAAAACGGCGCTGCCAGGGCCTATTACAATATTTCAAAACGAATTCTGGGACAGCGGGTGCCACCCATGCGCATCTGAGGTCTTCAGCATAGATCGGACAGAGGAGGTTCTACCGAAATGAACATCGCACTGATGAGTGATGAGCACCGCCAGGAGTTGATGGTGCAATTCTGCATTGCTTACTGCGGCATTCTGGCCAAGCACAATGTCTGTGCCACCCACACCACCGGCCGGATGGTAGCCGAGGCCACCGGCCTGGACGTCCAGCTGCTGCTCACCCACGATCACGGCGGTTGTCAGCAGATCGGCGCCCGTATTGCCTATGACGAGATCGATATGGTACTGTTTTTTACCGGCCCCAAGAGCGATGCCTACGAGGACGACCTGCGCTATATCTGCCGCCTGTGCGACAACAACAACATCCCCTGTGCCACCAATATTGCCACCGCCGAGATGCTGATCCACGGTCTGGCCCGGGGCGATCTGGACTGGCGGGACATTATCCGCCCCCAAAAGGAGAAGATCGCCCTCTGATTTCGGGCGGCCCTTATAAATGTTAGCCTCTTCGCCCGGATTTTTCCGGGCGATTTTGCGGAACAGCCCGTTTTCAAGGGCTGACAGACTCCGCACACTATTTTTACCTCTGGAAAGGACGTGCCAGCATATGGCCAAACTGAAACCCCGTACCCTCTCCGGCTTTATGGAGCTGCTCCCCGCCCCCCAGCAGCAGATGGAGGGCATGATGGAGACCCTGCGCCGCACCTATTCCCTCTACGGCTTTACTCCTCTGGATACCCCCGCCATCGAGGCCGCCGATGTGCTGCTGGCCAAGGGCGGCGGCGAGACGGAGAAGCAGATCTACCGCTTCCAGAAGGGAGACAGCGACCTGGCCCTCCGGTTTGATCTCACCGTTCCTCTGGCCAAATATGTGGCTCTGAACTACGGCCAGCTGGCCTTCCCCTTCCGCCGCTATCAGATCGGCAAGGTCTACCGGGGAGAGCGTGCTCAGCGGGGCCGCTTCCGGGAGTTCTACCAGGCGGACATCGACATCATCGGCGACGGCCAGCTGGACATCATCAACGAGGCGGAGATCCCCTCCATCATCTACAAGACCTTCACCCAGCTGGGCCTGGAGCGGTTCCAGATCCGGGTAAACAACCGGAAGATTTTGAACGGTTTCTACGCCCTGCTGGGCCTCACCGAGCAGTCCGGCGACATTATGCGCACCGTGGACAAGCTGGACAAGATCGGCCCGGACAAGGTGCGTGAAATTCTGATTGACGACAACGGCCTCTCTCAGGATTCCGCCGATGAGATTCTGAAATTCATCAGTATCCGGGGCACCAATGAGGAGGTCATTGCCGCTCTGGAGGGCTACACCGGCAAGAACGAGCTGTTCGATCAGGGTCTCTCCGAGCTGAAGACGGTCACCCAGTACCTGGCCGCTTTCGGCGTGCCTCAGAGCCACTTCGCCGTGGACCTCACCATCGCCCGGGGCCTGGACTACTACACCGGCACCGTCTACGAGACCACCATGCTGGATCACCCCGAGGTGGGCTCCGTCTGCTCCGGCGGCCGGTACGACAACCTGGCGGAGTACTATACCGACAAGCAGCTCCCCGGCGTAGGCATCTCCATCGGCCTGACCCGGCTGTTCTACGTCCTCAACGAGCAGAAGATGCTCAATCCCGACCTGCCCACCGCCCCGGCGGACGTGCTCATTCTCCCCATGACCGAGGATCTCACCGCCGCCATCGCCCTGGCCACCCGGCTCCGGGACAAGGGCATCCGCACTCAGCTCCACTGCGAGAAGAAAAAGTTCAAGCAGAAGCTGGTCTATGCCTCCAAGCTGGCCATCCCCTTTGCCGTCTTTTTGGGGGAGGACGAGGTGAACGCCGGCACCGTCACCTATAAGAATCTGACCACCGGTGAGCAGAAAACAGCAGACTTTGACACCGCCGCCGCCGAGATTCTGGCGGAGCTGGAGCGGCGCAGCAGCGGCAAGGTTATTATTGGATAAGGAAATTTCTTTCTTGAGCCATTCAAAAATGGCGCTGAATAAAAGCGAAATATCCGTAGGGGCGATTCATGAATCGCCCGCCGCTCAAAGTACACATTAACCGATCTCACAAGAGAAAAGAGGAACCACTATGTTTCAATCCCGCACCCACACCTGTGGTGAGCTGAGAGAGTCCAACGCCGGCCAGACCGTCACCCTGGTGGGCTGGCTGGAAAACGTCCGTGAGGTGGGCAGCAACTTCGCCTTCTGCGTCCTCCGGGACTTCTACGGCACCACTCAGTTCGTCATTGAGAACAAAGAGATGATGGACATCATCAAGCCCCTGAATAAGGAGTCCACCATCTCGGTCACCGGCACCGTCCGCATTCGGGAGAGCAAGAACCCCAAGCTGCCCACCGGCGACATTGAGGTTGTCCCTGCCAGTATCGAGGTGTTGGGCCGCTGCCGTTACAATGAGCTGCCCTTTGAGATCAACCGCAGCCGGGAGGCCGACGAGGCCATGCGCCTGAAGTACCGCTATCTGGATCTGCGCAACCCCGCCGTTAAGAACAACATCATCCTCCGCTGCAACGTGGTCTCCGCCCTGCGCCAGGCCATGACTCAGGAGGGCTTTTTGGAGATCACCACCCCCATCCTCACCGTCTCCTCCCCCGAGGGCGCCAGGGACTACCTGGTGCCCGCCCGCAAGCATCCCGGCAAGTTTTACGCCCTGCCCCAGGCCCCCCAGCAGTTCAAGCAGCTGCTGATGACCGCCGGCTTTGACCGCTATTTCCAGATCGCCCCCTGCTTCCGGGATGAGGACGCCCGTGGCGACCGCTCCCCCGGCGAATTCTATCAGCTGGACATGGAGATGGCCTTTGCCACCCAGGACGACGTCTTTGCCGTTCTGGAGCGGGTGCTGCCCCCCATTTTTGCCAAATACGGCACCTACAACATCGCCTCTACTGCCCCCTTCAAGCGGATCACCTTCCGGGACGCCATGGAGCAGTACGGCTCCGACAAACCGGATCTGCGCATTGACCTGACCGTTCAGGACGTCACTGACATCTGCTCTGTCACCGAGTTCGCCCCCTTCCAGGGTCAGACCGTCAAGGCTGTGGTGGTGCCCGACTGCAAGCTGGCCCGCAAGGCCATTGACAAGCTGTGCGCCGAGGTGGAGGTCCAGTCCGGTTCCAAGGCCTACTGGTGCAAGCTGGACGAAAAGGGAGAGCTGGCCGGCGGCGTGGCCAAGTTTCTTAAGGACTCCAAGGACGCCCTGGTGGAAAAGCTGTCTCTCAAGCCCGGCGCCTTTATCGGCTTCACCGCCGGCAAGCTGGGCGCCGCCCAGAAGGCCGCAGGCGTGCTGCGCACCAAGCTGGGTAATGCCTGCCCCGGCCATATGGACAAGGAGCGGTACGAGTTCTGCTGGATTGTGGACTTCCCCATGTATGAGATCGGCGAGGAGTCCGGCCAGCTGGAGTTCTGTCACAACCCCTTCTCCATGCCCAACGGCGGTATGGAAGTCCTGCTCAAGGCGGAGCGGGGGGAGATGGATCCCCTGGAGATCATGGCCAACCAGTACGACCTGGTCTGCAACGGCGTGGAGCTGTCCTCCGGCGCCGTCCGGAACCATGACCCGGAGATCATGGTCAAGGCTTTTGAGCTGGTTCGTCTGGGCGAAGAGGACGTGAAGGCCAAATTCCCCGCCATGTACAACGCCTTCTGCTACGGCGCGCCTCCCCATGCGGGCATCGCCCCCGGCGTGGATCGGATGGTCATGCTGCTGGCCGGCGAGGAGTCCATCCGGGAGATCATTCCCTTCCCCATGAACAAGAACGCCCAGGACGTCATGATGGGCGCCCCCTCCACTGTGGAGGAGAGCCAGCTGCGGGATGTGCACATCAAGCTGGATCTGGACGAGGCGTAAAACATTCTTCTAAAAGAAAAACGTTTCCTTGTTTTCATTATCCTGCGCTGTCCGGTTTTTTCCAATTACCGGGCGGCGCAGGATTGTTTGTTTGCACAAAACGAACATAAACAGTCTGATATTGTTGTCGCTTTTTACCATGGGAAAGTCTTTTCTACACTTTCAAAAGAGAAATTTTTGTGAAATTATTGGAATAGCCCTTGTAAAATCTTTAACAATGGATTACAATAAACAACGGTAAATCCATTTGAAACCTATTTCAGGAGGTAATTAAAAATGGCAGTCAAAGTTGCAATTAACGGTTTCGGCCGCATCGGTCGTCTGGCTTTCCGTCAGATGTTTGGCGCTGAGGGTTACGAGGTTGTCGCCATCAACGACCTGACCAGCCCCAAGATGCTGGCCCATCTGCTGAAGTATGATTCCACTCAGGGCAAGTATGCTCTGGCTGACACCGTCAAGGCCGGCGAGGACTATATCGAGGTCGACGGCAAGAAGATCACCATCTATGCCAAGGCCAACGCCGCCGAGCTGCCCTGGGGCGAGCTGGGTGTTGACGTCGTCCTGGAGTGCACCGGCTTCTACACCAGCAAGGCCAAGGCTCAGGCTCACATCGACGCCGGCGCCCGCAAGGTCGTTATCTCCGCTCCCGCTGGCAACGACCTGCCCACCATCGTGTACAACGTCAACCACACCACTCTGAAGCCCGAGGACACCATCATCTCCGCCGCTTCCTGCACCACCAACTGCCTGGCTCCCATGGCTAAGGCTCTGAACGACGGCTGGGCCATCAAGTCCGGCATTATGTGCACCATCCACGCCTACACCGGCGATCAGATGACTCTGGACGGCCCCCAGCGCAAGGGCGACCTGCGCCGCTCCCGCGCCGCTGCCTGCAACATCGTGCCCAACAGCACCGGCGCTGCCAAGGCTATCGGCCTGGTCATTCCTGAGCTGAACGGCAAGCTGATCGGCGCTGCTCAGCGTGTTCCCACCCCCACCGGCTCCACCACCATCCTGACCGCCATCGTCGAGGGCGCTCCCACCAAGGAGGAGATCAACGCTCAGATGAAGGCTGAGGCCACCGAGTCCTTCGGCTACAACACCGACGAGATCGTGTCCTCCGACATCGTGGGCATGCGTTACGGCTCCCTGTTTGATGCCACTCAGACCATGGTCATCAATCTGGACAACGGCACCTCTGAGGTTCAGGTCGTCTCCTGGTACGACAACGAGAACTCCTACACCTCTCAGATGGTGCGGACCATCAAGTACTTCTCCGAGCTGGGCTAATTCTCTCATCTTCCTTAGTACTTGATATAGGTGATTTTCCCTTCGGGAAAATTTCAATCCAAGTCGAAAACTGGGACGTGCCACTGGCACGTCCCTTTTTCGTTTTCGATCATCAAGTACTTCTCCGAGCTGGGCTAATCTGCTCTCTCAGAACGCTTGATTAAGTTCTAACTGAAAAGGGACGTGCTTCGGCACGTCCCTTTTTGCTATTTTAAGTGTTTTTTTGAGTCCGGAGGTTTGTCACTGACTGATTGTGCAAATCTGATTTTGCGGTGGCCTGCCTCCGGCGGCCCCGCTTTCCGGTTTCGGAAAGCGGGGGGAAAGGAAACCAGGGGCTCGCCCCTGGACCCCTCCGGGAGATGGCGGAAGCGGTGTCCCGCACTGACGCGCGGGAGCCCTCCGCTCTCCGCCATCCCCAGTCAAAGCCACAGAAATGGCTGCTTCCGGGTTTCAATCTGGCATCCGTTTTCGTTAGACAGGCAGATTCCCGCGACGGGATGACCAGCCCGTCGGCTTTTGTACTGACCCTAGGATTGGAGTGCAGCAGCGAGCCACCGTAGGAGTGTCCTTGTCATAGAGCAGAACCAACACCCCTGTAGGGATCAAAAGAGAAGCTGGTCTGCCCTGTCCTTGCCCGGCTTTGGTAGAAAGCCGTAGTACATGTCCGCAACAACGAGCCACCGCAGGGAACCATTGCCCCGGAGGGGTCTCGGGGCGAAGCCCTGAGCCCGCTTTTGCCTACTTTTCCCGGGCGGGAAAAGTAGGCCGCCGGAGGCAGGCCACCGCAGTACCGACATGCACAGTCGTCCAGTGCCCCACCTCCAGAGAAGCGATTACACTCCATCCCCCATCAATATCCCAATCTCCTCCAAATCCCCGGCAGAAAACGTCTCCTCCAGTTTCAGCGGCGCCAATCCCTCCGCCTGACGCTGCTCATTTTCTTCCAAAAAGCCAAGGTAACAGTGCAGCAGCTCCGCTTTGGATAGCGTCTCCCGCAGTACCGCCATCGTTTCCGCGCTCTTTCCCTGAGCGCACAGGGAGATGCCCTTCAGCATTCCAGCCGTCATGCAGTCGTAAAGTGTATCAAAATAGTTTACCATTGCTATTTAACCCCTTTTCTTTTAATACAACTATTATAGACGACTTACGATTGAAATTCAATTGTTGCACATAATTTCTTTCAGTTTGTATTACGATAGTAATATCAAAACACAAAAGGCTGAAAGACATGAAGAAATTCAAGATACCAAGCATCCCTCCAACAACAAGCAAAAGCATCCGCTTCCCCAACGATATGATCGACGAGGTGGAGCACTGGATTCAGGGCAAGGACTGTACCTTCTCCGCCTTCGTGGTGGAGGCCGTCCGGGTCGCCCTGGACAACCTCCAGGAAGAGGCGGAAAACGAACCGGCTTCCAAACAGCCGTAGGGGAGGGCCTCTGTGCCCTCCCACACGTTTGCACCGTCTTCCAATTGAAACAGTAGAGCCGCCCGTCCCCCCGGACGGGCTTTTCCATTTCCCTCCATTTGTCGAAACTGCAACGCCCCGCCCGGAAAAAGCCCTCCCTTTTCTCCCCCGTTCTCCTTGACGGAATGTCATAGAAACGGTAGAATGTAAGATAACTATGGCATAGCAGAACTAAAAAGCAGACTTCTGATTTTCTTGGATGAGGGAGGATCTTATATGGCTGTCAAGCATATTTTCATCACCGGCGGCGTGGTTTCCGGTTTGGGCAAGGGCATTACCGGCGCCTCTCTGGGCCGTCTGCTCAAGCAGCGGGGTCTCAAGGTGGCCCTGCAGAAGCTGGATCCTTATCTGAACGTGGATCCCGGCACCATGAGCCCCTATCAGCACGGCGAGGTCTTTGTCACCGATGACGGCGCCGAGACCGACCTGGATCTGGGCCACTACGAGCGCTTTGTAGACGAGAATCTGAACGTCAACTCCTCCGTCACCTCCGGCAAGGTCTACTGGTCTGTGCTCAATAAGGAGCGCAGCGGCGACTATCTGGGCGGCACCGTTCAGATCATCCCGCACATCACCAACGAGCTGAAAGAGCGGATCTACCGCATGGAGAAGGGCGAGCCCAAGGACGTCATCATCACCGAGATCGGCGGCACCGTGGGCGATATGGAGTCCCAGGCCTTCCTGGAGGCCATCCGCCAGATCAGCCGGGAGCTGCCCCGGGAGGACTGCATGTTCATCCACGTCTCCCTGGTGGTCTCCATCCCCGGCACCGGCGAGCTGAAGAGCAAGCCCACCCAGCACTCCTGCAAGGAGCTGCTCAGCGTGGGCATTCAGCCGGACGTCATCGTCTGCCGGGCAGATCAGCCCCTCACCGACGACATCCGCCGGAAGATTGCCCTCTTCTGCAATATTCCCCCCGAGAACGCTATCTCCAACCTCACCGCCCCCATCCTCTATGAGGTGCCCCTCATGCTGGAGGAGGAGGGTTTGGCCCGGGTGGTCTGCAAGCGGCTCAACCTGGACGTGCCCGCTCCCGATCTGACCGAGTGGCGGAACATGGTGGTGCGCGCCAAGGCGGCCACCGAGACGGTGGAGATCGCTCTGGTGGGCAAGTATGTGGCCCTCCACGACGCTTATCTGTCTGTGGTGGAGGCCCTGACCCACGGCGGCATTGAAAATGACGTCAAGGTAAAGATCCGCTGGGTGGACTCCGAGCTGGTGGACGACTTCAACGTGGCCGAGTACCTGGAAGGGGTCAACGGTGTGCTGGTGCCCGGCGGCTTCGGCGACCGGGGCATTGAGGGCAAAATCTCCGCCATCATGTGGGCCCGGGAGAACAAGGTCCCCATGTTCGGCATCTGCCTGGGTATGCAGATGGCAGTGGTGGAGTTTGCCCGCCATGTGGCCGGACTCTCCGGCGCCCACTCCAGCGAGCTGTGCCCGGACACCCCCCATCCCGTCATCGACCTGATGCCCGAGCAGCGGGATATCTCCGCCAAGGGCGGCACCATGCGGCTGGGCGCCTATCCCTGCAAAATCACCAGCCAAAGCACCAAGACCTTCGCCGCCTACAGTGAGCCGGTGATCTATGAGCGCCACCGCCACCGCTACGAGTTCAACAACGCCTACCGCGACCTGCTCACGGAGAAAGGCCTCATGCTGGCCGGCCTCTCCCCCAACAACCGGCTGGTGGAAATTGTGGAGCTGCCCGATCACCCCTGGTTTGTGGGCGTTCAGTTCCACCCCGAGTTCAAGAGCCGTCCCAACCACGCCCATCCTCTCTTCCGGGACTTCATCTGCGCCGCCAAAGAGCAGAAGGCGAAAAACTGAATCTCTCAACGCTGATAAAAGCGCCGCCATTCGTTTGAAATGGCGGCGCTTTCACGTTCTTTGTCCAAAATTGTACCGGCGGCCCTTTCAGGCCGCCGGTATCAAAATGAAAGGAGGAGAAAAATGAAATGAAAAATGATCCCTGCTTGCAGGTATAAAGATACCAGAGAGTTATTACAAAAGTTAGTATGAAAATGTTACCAAAAGATGAAATCAATATTTTTTGAAAAGCAAAAGTGAGACGGCGGCTTGGGGGGAGCCGCCGTCTCTAAAGAATGGAGGATAGAATGAAAAGAAGCTGCTATCTCTTGCTGATGGTAGAATACCAGAGGGATGTTACAAAAATACGGGAGAAGTTGTTACAAAAGAATTAACTGTCCTGTTTTTTTCGAAGGCCCTGAAAGAAGTCCCGCAGCAGCGCCAGGGACTCCTCCTCCAGCAGCCCTCCCCAAATCTCCGGCTCCGGGCCAAAGCCCTCCAGCCCCAGATGGAGCACTGACCCGCAGCAGCCCGCCCTTGGGTCGGCGGCCCCGAAGCAGACAAGGGGAATCCGGGCGTTCCAGATGGCGCCGGCACACATGGGGCAGGGCTCCAGGGTGACATAGAGGGCGCAGTCAGAGAGGTTCCACCGGCCCAAAGTCTGGGAGGCCATACGGATGGCCTCCAGCTCGGCGTGTGCTGTGGCGTCTGAGGCCGCCTCACGCCGGTTTTGGCCCCGGCCGACAATCTCCTCCCCCCGGACGATTACACAGCCCACAGGCACGTCTCCTGTCCCCTGGGCGGCTCTGGCCAGGGCCAGGGCCTCTCGCATATACCGCTCCTGCTGCTCTCTGCTGGGCTTCATCGTTTCCTCCCGGTATGAACTGCCGCCTTGGCACATAGATTGTCTGCCAAGGGGGTGAGGGGTTGTTCTCGGTCTTTCTGCTGGCTGTCAGCCTTTCCATGGACGCCGCTGCCGCGGCCGTCTGCTGCGGGATCAACGCCCGGGGCCTGAAGCTCCGGGATGGAATGGTGATCGGTCTCTGGTTCGGAGGCTTTCAGACCGGCATGACCTGGATCGGCGGCCTTTTCGGCGGCCTGCTCAGCCAGCGCCTGTGGCGGCTGGGCAGTCTCCTGGCCTTCGGTCTGCTGGCCTATCTGGGCACAAAAATGATCTGGGAGGGAATCGCTCCCTCCCGGGGAGAAGCCTGTCCCCGTTACGATCTCCGGCCCGGCCCCATGGCCGTCCTGGCTCTGGCCACCAGCCTGGACGCCCTGGCCGCAGGCCTGTCCCTGGCCTATCTGGGCCAGGCCCTGGCTCCCTCCGCCCTGCTCATCGGGCTGGTGACCTTCTGCCTCTCCCTGGCGGGCGGCTTACTGGGGCAGCGGATCGGTCAACGCTGGAGCCGTCCCGCCGGAATCGCCGCCGGACTGGTGCTGCTGGGGCTGGGCATCAAAATCTTACTGGGCTAAGCGGGCGGCGTAAAACACCCAACCATCCCGCTCCCGGAGCTCCAGGATCTGATAGCCGTGTTCAGTCAGCGCATTGGCCACATCCTCCGCCCGGTGCTCAATAATGCCGGAGGTGAGGAAGACGCCCCCAGGAGCCAGAAAATCCTTCCCATAGGGGATGAGGGGGATGATCACGTCGGCGATGATGTTGGCCAGCACCAGCTCATACTGTCCCGCCAGCCGCATGCGGAGCTGCTCGTCTCCGATGACATTGCCGGTCTCCACCCGGAAGGCGTCGTTAATGCCGTTGAATCCGGCATTCTCCGCCGCAACCCGGCCCGCTTTCGGGTCGATGTCGCAGCCCACGGCGGACTCCGCCCCCAGCAGCAGGGCTGCAATGGCCAGAATGCCGCTGCCGGTGCCCAGATCCAGCACCCGGTCTCCCGGCTTGGCGTACCGCTCCACTCCTTCCAGACAGAGCCGGGTGGTACCGTGGGAGCCGGTGCCGAAGATGAGGCCGGGATTCAGATAGAGGGGGATTCTCCCCTCCGGAACCGCCTGTCCCCGCATCCACTCGGGCACCACATAGAGCTTCTCTCCCACCGGGAAGGGCTGATAGTATTTCTGCCAGTTGTGGGCCCAATCCTCCTCCTGGAGGGCTTTGGTGGAGACGGACAGCGTCCCCGCCTCCTTGCCCACCCGGCCCCGAAAGGCCTCCAGGCCGCTCCTGACGTCCTCCAGCCGGACATGTCCGTCCTCGTCGTCGGTGACGTAGAATTTCACCCGGGATACGCCCCGCAGGGCGTTTTTCAGCTCCTCGTCCACATCTGACCACTCGGCCCGGCGCTCATCCTCAAACTGCTCCAGGTCGTTCTCGTCCTCAATTACCAGGCCCACAATGCCCCGGGCAGTGAGATAGGCGGCCAGATCCTCCAGGCAGCCGGACACCGTGTCAATGCTCACTTCCAGCCAAATCTGATTCATGACGAATTACCTCTTTTTTCATCCAGATTTTTCAGCTTACAGCATAACCGAATCCCGCATGAATTGCAACAGCCGGCACAGAATAGAAGGGAAAAAACGAGAAGGAGGACAATTCCATGGAATTTTCCAATGAGTGCGCACTGCTCCAGGAGATCTACCAGGGAGCGGCCATGGGGACTGAGTCCATCCGGCTGCTGCTGCCAAAGGTGAAAAACGCCGGCTTTCGCTCCGACCTGAAGGCCCAGTATCAGCAGTATGAGTCCACCGGCCAGGCGGCGGAGCAGGCTCTCAAGGAGCTGGGCCACTGCCCCCAGGAGCTGACCGGCCAGCAGCAGGCAATGCTCTGGCTGGGCGTGCAGGGCAAGACCCTGTGCAATAAGGAGACCTCTTACCTGGCCAAGCTGATGATCCAGGGGAGCAATATGGGCATTCTCTCCCTCACCGGGGTGCTCAACAGCTACGGGGACAGCCAGGACAACCCCGCCCAGAGTCAGACTGAGGCCCAGTTTGCCCAGCAGGCGAAAAATCCCGCCATCGACCTGGCCCGGCAGACCATTCAAAAGGAGCGGGACAATATCGACCGGCTCAAGGTGTATCTCCAGTAATTCTATTTTATCCAAATACCGCAAAGGGCAGCCTCCGAAATTCCGGGGCTGCCCTTTCTTTCAAATGCAGATATAGTAGACCGATAATCCCAGGTGGATGAGCACGCAGAGCCAGAAGGTGACGTTGGTCAGGCAGGCATGCCGTTTTTCTCCGCCGGAGCATTGTGTGGGGCCGGGATAGAAATTGCGCCAGGGCTTCTCCCGGAGCAGGTAAACCGCGCTGTAGCAGATACAGCCCAGCACCACCAGCCCAAGCAGGGAGTAAATCCACTCCTCATCCGGAAGATAACCCATCAAAACACCGCAGAAGAGGTTAATGAACATATGCAGCAGAATATTCCACCGCATGCTCCCGGTCATAATCCGCACATAGCCCAGCACCAGGCCCACCGCGAAGGCATACAGGAACTGATACAGATTGGTGTGGAACAGACCGAAAAACAGGGATGAGATGACAATGGCCGACCAGTCCCCCAGAAACAGCAGCCGGTCCAGCATCAGCCTGCGAAAGATGTACTCCTCGCAGATGGGGGCGATGAGAACGGTACACAGCAGGGCGAAAAACAGCGGCTCCTGAGCTACCGACTCATTGGCATAGTCTACCGTCTCGGTTCCGGAGAGCAGAAGATCGGTCAGATTGCTGGAGGCGTAGAGCAATCCCAGCGCCACCGCCAAGCCGGAGAAAATCTGCCGGAGCTCCGGCGGCCCGGCCTTGACCAGCTTCGGAGTGGGAAACCGCCGCAGCATCAGTCCAAAGGTGAGGAAGCCTGCCGGATAAAATACAATAGGATCCATCAGATAATAATACCAGTCACTGTAAAACAGTCTGTAATCCCCCAGATAATAGGGCAAGTAACACAGAGAAGTCATCACCTGAACCAGCGCGGTGTAGACAATCAGCGTCAGACTCACTCTGCCATAATAATAGCTCAATTCCTCACGGCTCTGTGGAAACATGGGAAGCCATCCCCTTTCCTGTCAGAATGACAGCTTTATAAAAAATATTTTAGCATAAACCAGGGGAAAAGGATACCATCTGACGACAAAATCAGATATAATATGATTAACCGGTTGCCGCCCCGCTGAAAATTGCCGGATTTGCGGCGCCGGAGCGTCGATACGCGCCAGACAAAATGAAAAAAGCCGGCCGGATCCATACACCGGCCCGCTGTTTGCCGGGCAAAAGCCAGCCCGGCCAAAACGCAGAGGAGGAACAGGAACTATGAGCAATCGTGCAGACGTCGTCATCATCGGCTGCGGCGAAGCAGGCGTTTTTGCCAGCTACGAGCTGACCCGCCGCTGCCCCAACCTGAAGGTGATCGTGCTGGAACAGGGAGCGGATATCTACTCCCGCACCTGTCCCATTGTTCAGGGCAAGGTGGATCACTGCATTCAGTGCAAGACCTGCGGCACCATGTGCGGCTTCGGAGGGGCGGGCGCTTTCTCCGACGGCAAATTCAATTTCACCACCCAGTTCGGCGGTTGGCTCACCGATTATATGGACAGCAAGGAGGTCATGCGGCTGATCCACTATGTGGATTCCGTGAACGTCCACTTTGGCGCCACCGAGAAGGTCTACTCCACCTTCACTCCGGAGGCTATCGCCCTGGAGCGTGAGGCGCTGAAATATGACCTGCATCTGCTCCAGGCCCAGTGCAAGCACCTGGGCACCGAGAACAACCTGCGCATTCTCGCCAACATCTATGAGTACCTGAAGGAGCGGGTGGAGTTCCACTTCCATACCGCCGTGGAGAAGATCGAGGTTCTGCCCGATGGCGGCTACCGCCTGTGCACCGGCAAGGAGGACTTTGACTGCACCTATCTCATCGCCGCCCCCGGCCGCTCCGGTGCCGAGTGGTTCGCCAGTCAATGCAAGGGCCTGGGCATCCCCCTGATCAACAATCAGGTGGACATTGGCGTCCGGGTGGAACTGCCCGCCAAGGTGTTCCAGCACATCACCGACGTGGTCTACGAGTCCAAGCTGGTCTACCGCACCAAACAGTACGGCGACCAGGTGCGAACCTTCTGTATGAACCCCTACGGCCATGTGGTGGCGGAAAATGTGGAGGGAATCAACACGGTCAACGGCCACTCCTACTCCGACCCCAGCCTCCAGAGCGAAAACACCAACTTCGCCCTGCTGGTCTCCAACCGGTTCACCGAGCCCTTCAACGAGCCCTACCGCTACGGCAAGCACATCGCCTCCCTGAGCAATATGCTGGCCGGCGGCGTCCTGGTCCAGCGCTTCGGCGACCTGGTGGGGGGCCGGCGCACCAACAGCCACCGGATGACCAAGTCCTTTGTCCACCCCACCCTCAAGGCCGCCGTCCCCGGCGACCTGTCCCTGGCCCTGCCCAAGCGCCAGCTGGACGACATCATCGAAATGATTTACGCATTGGACAAGCTTGCACCGGGCACCGCCAACTACGACACCCTGCTCTACGGCGCCGAGGTCAAGTTCTACTCCAGCCGCATCCAGCTCTCCCATGAATTGGAGACGCCCATGTCCGGTTTCTTCGCCATCGGCGACGGCGCCGGTACCACCCGCGGCCTGGCCCAGGCAGGCGCCTCCGGCATCAAGGTGGCACAGGTCATCGCCAACCGGCTGGAAAGCCAAAACTAACCATCGAAAAAAGTACACATCCAAAAAATGGGGCCTCCGCCGGCGCGGAGGCCCTCGCTTTTCCTCAAAAATTATGGCTCTGCAACCGTGAATGAATATGCATCCAAAGCCCCTGTCGGAAAAGTGCGCGCTCTTTTTTACTTTTCCACGGGAAACGCACTTTTGCACATTGTCCACAGGGTTTTGCACATCCCCTGCAAAACTGTGGAAAGGGAGAATATTCACAATCAGTTCACATAATGCCGAACCGTTCTCCTTTCTCTGTCTTTCTGTCAGGACGAGGGGCTTTACAGGAAATCAGGTCAAAAAGTTTTGGAAGGAATTTTTCTCTCTCATTGAAAGTCCCGGGGAGAGCAGTGGTAAGCGCTGCGGAAAGCCCGAAGAAAGGTTGAGTAGTCGGAGAAACCGCTCTGGACGGCGGCCTTGAGCACCGGCACACCGTTTCTGATCAGGGAGGCCGCCAGAATCAGCCGCTTTTGCAGGATATACTGGTGGACAGTGCATCCCGTCACCTCCTTGAACCGGTGCATCAGCCAGGAAGGGGAGAGATAAAACCGCTCCGCCAGATTCTGTACCGTCATGGACTGGGCCAGATTATCGTTGATATACCCCATAATCTCCTCAATTTTGGGATCGGACCGGTAGACCTGCCGGTCCTCCGCCGCCAAATTGCCCTGGCTGCCCCGGTTCAGGCCGATGAGAAACTGAAGACAGCAGGTTTTCGCCAGCAGGGCGTGACCGAAGGACTCCCGGTCTGCCAGCGCCTGCTCCATCTCACTCAGCTTCTCCAGCAGCAGCCGGGTGCGGTTCTCCCCCGGACGAATCAGATGAAAGCCGGACTGGGCCGCCCGCACAAAGCAGGGCTCCAAACCGTTGGCGCCCAGAAATTCCGGAGCCAGCCAGAGAATATACCGCTCATAGGTGGCGCCGCCGATATCCGGCTGATGGATATGGTGGTGAGGCACCAGCAGCAGGTCGCCGGGGGAGAGAAAATAGGCCTTGCCCTCCACCGTGTAGGTCACCTGTCCGGAGAGAAAGACCACCACCTTGTCAAATTCGTGGTAGTGATAGGAAAACCGCTGGGCCCGGCTCTCTTTCAGGTGAAAGAGCCGGAAATCCTCCAGCAGATAGCCCCGCTTGTCGGCGTCAGGGGGAAGGGGATTCATGGCAGTCATCTCCTCACAGGACAGGTTTAAAAACCAGTGCATTGCGTCATTCTGTCTCTTTTCCGTACTCTTTTTACAGGATACCGTATTTTTTACATGATTTCAATAAATTTTATGGAAAACCATGTAAAATTCGTTTTTCCACCCTTCCTCCGGCGCTCCACATTGCACATCGGGCAAAAGTGGGTTATAATAAAGCGGATTTTGAGTATTTTAGCGGCTTTGGCCGCTGAGAGAGGCGGAAAGAGAATGAATTACGCAGAGGAATCCCTGAAGCTCCACTATCAGTGGGCGGGTAAGCTGTCCACCGTGCCCAAGATGGAGGTCAAGGACAAGGAGGCCCTCTCCCTGGCCTATACCCCCGGCGTGGCCCAGCCCTGCCTGGAGATCCAGAAGGATCCGGCCAAGAGCTATCAGCTCACCGGACGTTGGAATACGGTGGCGGTGGTTACCGATGGCTCCGCAGTCCTGGGCCTGGGTGATATCGGCCCCGAGGCGGGCATGCCGGTCATGGAGGGCAAATGCGTCCTCTTCAAGGCCTTCGGCGATGTGGACGCCGTTCCCCTGTGTGTCCGCAGCCATGACGTGGACGAGATTGTCAACACCGTGGCCCTGCTGGCCGGCTCCTTCGGTGGCATCAACCTGGAGGATATCTCCGCCCCCCGCTGCTTTGAGATTGAGCGCAAGCTGAAGGAGCGGTGTGACATTCCCGTCTTCCACGACGACCAGCACGGCACCGCCGTGGTAGTGCTGGCCGCCCTGACCAACGCCCTGAAGATCGTGGGCAAGCGAATGGAGGACATCAAGGTGGTTACCTGCGGCGCCGGCGCGGCGGGCATCGCCATCATCAAGCTGCTCCGGGCCCGGGGCCTGCACAATGTCATTATGTGCGACCGGAAGGGCGCCATCTACGAGGGCCGGGAGGGTCTGAACGACGCCAAGAGGGAGATCGCCGCCTTTACCAACCGGGAGAAGCGTTCCGGCTCTCTGGCCGAGATGCTGGTTGGGGCCGATGTGTTCATCGGCGTCTCCGCCCCCGGCATGGTGACCGCCGAGATGGTCAAGACCATGGCTCCCAATCCCATTCTCTTCCCCATGGCCAACCCCACCCCGGAGATTCTGCCCGACGAAGCCCTCTCCGCCGGGGCCGGCGTGGTGGGTACCGGCCGCTCCGACTTCCCCAACCAGATCAACAACGTCCTGGCCTTCCCCGGCATCTTCCGGGGCGCCTTTGACGTACGGGCCAGCGACATCAACGACGCCATGAAGCTGGCCGCCGCCGAGGCTCTGGCCGGCCTGGTCAGCGAGGAGGAGCTCTCTCCGGAGTATATCCTCCCCTACGCCTTCGATGAGCGGGTGCGGGGCGCCGTCTCTTCCGCCGTGGCCCAGGCCGCCCGGGATACCGGCGTGGCGCGGATCTGAGCCAGATCAAGAAAAAAATACACGCAGCGTTCCTGAATATGCAGGCCGCTGCGTGTATTTTTCTTTTCCGTGAAGATGACGGGCCGTTCGTGAACGGCCCCTACAGCCTGTGATATCATCGTAGGGGCGATTCACGAATCGCCCGTCTCGTTTTTCACCGCAGCTTCTTCCACTCCGCCACCGCCAGCTCGTCGCACCGGTTGTTATAGGGATTGCTGGCATGTCCCTTGACCCAGTGGAGATTTACCGTGTGATAGTCGCACAGCTCCAGCAGCCGCTGCCAGAGATCGGGGTTCAGGGCCGGCTTTTTGTCGCTCTTCACCCAGCCCCGGGCCTGCCAACCCCGGGCCCAGCCCTTTTCCAGGGCGTCGATCACATATTTGGAGTCGGAGTACAGCTCCACCACGCAGGGCTGATTCAGCGCCTCCAGGCCCCGGATCACCCCAGTCAGCTCCATCCGGTTGTTGGTAGTGCTCTTCTCCCCACCGGAGAGTTCCTTTTTGAACTCGCCGTAGAGCAGAATCGCCGCCCAGCCTCCAGGGCCCGGGTTGCCGGAGCAGGCGCCGTCGGTATACAAGGTTACTGTTTTCATCCTATTCCTTTCGATGCAGAAAGGCCACCGGTTTTCTGGCCGGTGGCCTTTGCACTTTTCATGAATTAAGCCTCGTCGTCCTCGCCGGTCAGGCTCTCCTCCCCATTCTCATCCAGCCGTGCCTTGGCCAGAGAGATCACCTTGATGCCGTCGGCCACGGTCATCACACGCACGCCCTGGGTCACCCGGCCGTAGACACTGATGCCATTTGCCTTGGTGCGGATAATAGTGCCGTCGTCTGAGATGATCAGCACATCGTCCGTCTCGTAGACGATGGCGGTGGCCACCACCGAGCCGGTCTTTGGGGTGATATTGTAGTTCTTCATGCCGTAGCCGCCCCGGTTCTGGACGCTGTACTCCGGCACCAGAGTGCGCTTGCCGTAACCGTTTTCCGTGATAGTCAGCAGAGCGTCGCCGTGGCTGGCGATCTCGGCGCCCACCACATAGTCGCCCTCCCGGAGCTTGATGCCCCGGACGCCCACAGCGTCCCGGCCCATGCACCGGACGTCGGTCTCGGCAAAGCGGATGGCCATGCCGTCATGGGTGGCCAGGAGAATCTCCTGGCTGCCGTGGGTGCGGCGGACGGCGATCAGGTCGTCTCCCTCGTCCAGGGTGATGGCCCGGATGCCCGCTTTCCGGGCGGTGTCGATGCTCTTCATGGTAATCCGCTTCACCGTGCCGTTGCGGGTGGCCAGCACCAGGAACTCATCCTCGGAGAACTCCCGGCAGTGGATCATGGCGGTGACCTTCTCTCCCGGCTCCAGGGGCAGGATATTGACCAAATTGGTACCCTTGGCAGTGCGGTTGGCCTCGGGAATCTGATAGCCCTTTCTCCGGTGTACCTTGCCGGTGTTGGTGAAGAAGAGAATCAGATCATGAGTGGAGCAGGTGAAGAGGGTCTCTACATAGTCCTCCTCCCGAAGGGTTTGGGCGTTGACGCCCTTGCCGCCCCGCCGCTGAGCCCTGTAGGCAGAGACGGGAGTGCGCTTGATATAGCCGGCGTGGGACAGGGTAAAGACGCTGTCCTCCTCCTCAATCAGATCCTCAATATCGATCTCGTCCTCCACATCCTGGATCTCAGTGATACGGTCATCGCCGTACTTGTCCCGGATGACGGTGAGCTCGTCCTTCAGCGTCTTGCGCAGCAGCTCCTCGTCCTCCAGCAGCCGCTTATAGTAGGCAATCCGCTCCTCCAGCTCTTTATACTCGTTCTCCAGCTTCTCCCGGTCCAGGCCCTGCAGCGCCTTGAGACGCATATCCAGAATCGCCTGGGCCTGAATCTCATCCAGGCCGAACCGCTTCATCAGGTTCTCCCTGGCGTCGTTGTAGGACTCCCGGATGATCTTGATGACCTCGTCAATGTTGTCCTGGGCAATGAGCAGGCCCTCCAGCAGGTGCGCCCGCTCCTGAGCCTTTTTCAGATCGAATTTCGTCCGGCGGATGATCAGCTCTTCCTGGAAGGCGATATACTCGTCCAGGATATGCCGCAGGGAGAGGATCTTGGGCTGGGACTGATTATTCACCAGAGCCAGCATATTGACGGCAAAGGTGGTCTGGAGCTGAGTCTGGGCGAACAGCCGGTTGAGCACCACCTGGGGATTGGCGTCCCGCTTGAGCTCGATGACAATACGCATACCGTTGCGGTCAGACTCGTCCCGAAGGCCGGAGATGCCCTCCAGACGCTTATCCTCCACCTGATCAGCAATATTCTTGATCAGCATCCGCTTGTTGACCTGGTAGGGCAGCTCGGTGATGACAATGCGGGTGCGGTCCTTGTTGAACTCCTCAAACTCGTGCCTGGCCCGGACCACAATTCTGCCCCGTCCGGTGGCATAGGCGGCCCGGATGCCGGAGCGGCCCATAATAATGCCCCGGGTGGGAAAATCGGGACCTTTGACATGCTCCATCAGATCGGACAGGGTGGCGTTGGGGTCGTCCAGCACGCAGATGGCGGCGTCGATCACCTCCCGCAGGTTATGGGGCGGGATATTGGTGGCCATGCCCACGGCGATGCCGGAGGAGCCGTTGACCAGCAGATTGGGGAACCGGCTGGGGAGCACACGGGGCTCCTTCCGGCTCTCGTCAAAGTTGGGATCCCAGTCCACCGTGTCCTTCTCAATATCCCGGAGCATCTCGTCCGAGATGCGGGACATGCGGGCCTCGGTGTAACGGTAGGCGGCGGGGGGATCGCCGTCGATGGAGCCGAAGTTGCCGTGGCCGTCCACCAGGGGATAGCGCATGGAGAAATCCTGGGCCAGACGCACCATGGCGTCATAGACCGAGGCGTCGCCGTGTGGATGATACCGGCCCAGCACGTCGCCCACGCAGGTGGCGGACTTCTTAAAGGGCTTGTCGTGGGTCAGATTGTCCTCATACATGGCGTAGAGGATGCGGCGGTGTACCGGCTTCAGGCCGTCCCGGACGTCGGGGAGGGCACGGCCCACGATGACGCTCATGGCGTACTCGATATAGGACTTTTCCATCTCCGGCACCAGGGGAGAGTTGACAATATGCTGATTCGGGAAGCGAATCTCCTCCGGATCATAACTGGGTTTTTTAGACATATCTCTCCACCTCCCTTAGTAGTCCAGATTGACGGCGTACTTGGCGTTTCTTTCGATGAACTCCTTGCGTGGCTCCACCTTCTCGCCCATGAGGACGGTAAAGGTGGCGTCCGCCTGGACGGCGTCATCCAACTCAATCCGCCGGAGGGTGCGGCGCTCCGGATCCATGGTGGTCTCCCACAGCTCATGGGGATCCATCTCGCCCAGGCCCTTGAACCGGCTGATGTCCACCTTGACGTTGGGGTTGCCCCCCCGCATTTCGGCGGAGATCTGATCCCGCTCCTCATCGGAGAAGGCCACCCGGGTGGTCTTGCCCCGGGTCAGCTTGTACAGCGGCGGAACGGCGGAATAGACATAGCCCTGCTCGATCAGCGGCCGCATAAACCGGAAGAAGAAGGTCAGCAGCAGCGTCCGGATGTGGGCGCCGTCCACGTCGGCATCCGCCATAATAATGACCTTGTGATAGCGCAGCTTGTTGGGGTCAAACTCGTCTCCGATACCGGCGCCCAGGGCGGTGATCACCGGCTGGAGCTTGTCGTTGCCGTAGACCTTGTCCGCCCGGGCCTTCTCCACGTTGAGCATCTTGCCCCACAGGGGGAGAATCGCCTGGAACCGGGAGTCCCGGCCCTGAGTGGCGGAGCCGCCTGCGGAGTCGCCCTCGACGATATACAGCTCAGTGAGCTCCGGGTCGTTCTCGTTGCAGTCCCGGAGCTTGTCCGGCATGGCAGCGCCGCCCAAAGCGGTCTTGCGGCGGATGGACTCCCGGGCCTTCCGGGCAGCCTCCCGGGCCCGGGCGGCGGTCATGGCCTTGTCCAGAATCGCCTTGCCCACAGCGGGATGCTCCTCCAGGAAGATCTCCAGCTTCTCCGAGACCAGGTTGTTCACCAGGGTGCGGATCTCGCTGTTGCCCAGCTTGGCCTTGGTCTGGCCCTCGAACTGGGCCTCGGTGAGCTTGACCGAGATAATGCAGGTCAGACCCTCCCGGCAGTCGTCGCCGGACACCTTCTCGTCGTCCTTGAGCAGCTTTTTCTGCTTGCCATAGGTGTTCAGGGCGTTGGTGAGAGCCGCCTTAAAGCCGGTCTCGTGCATGCCGCCCTCCGGCGTATGAATATTATTGGCGAAAGAGACAATAATCTCGTTGTAGCTGTCGGTGTACTGGAGGGCAATCTCCGCCATGGCGTCGTCCTGCTCCCCGGCCATATAGATGACTTCGGGATGGATGGGGGTCTTATTCTCGTTGATGAACTGCACAAAGGAGCGAATGCCGCCCTCATAGCACATGTCGTCCCGCTGCTCCTTGCCGGAGCGGCGGTCCTCCAGGACGATGCGCAGGCCGCCGTTCAAAAAGGCCTGCTCCCGCATCCGCTTCTGGAGAATCTCATAGTCATAGACGGTGTCCTCAAACATCTGGGGATCCGGCTTGAAGGTGACGCTGGTGCCGGTGTGGTCGGTGGTTCCCACCACCGTCATGGGCTGGGTCACATGGCCCCGGGCAAACTTCATCTCATAGATCTGCCCATTCTTATGCACCTGGACGGTGAGCCACTCGGACAGGGCGTTGACCACGCTTGCGCCCACGCCGTGGAGGCCGCCGGAGACCTTATAGCCGCCGCCGCCGAACTTGCCGCCGGCGTGCAGGATGGTGAAGACCACCTCCAGAGCGGGCTTGCCAGTCTGTGCCTGGATATCCACCGGAATGCCGCGGCCGTTGTCGGTGACGGTGATAATATCCCCCTCATCGATGCTGACATTGATCTCGGTGCAGTAACCGGCCAATGCCTCGTCAATGGCGTTGTCCACGATCTCATAGACCAGGTGGTGCAGTCCGGAGGAGGAGGTAGAGCCGATGTACATACCCGGCCGCTTGCGCACTGCCTCCAGACCCTCCAAAACCTGAATTTCAGAGGCGTTATATTCGTTGTCCGCAGCCACTGCGGTGCCTTTTTCCAGTAAATCTTCTGCCATTTCTGTTCTCCTATTACGTTAACACATTCATGCTGCCGTAGGGGCGCACAGCGTGCGCCCGCAGGGACGCAACGCGGTGACGGGCGGGCGCACACGGTGCGCCCCTACGATTTATTTCTCATTTTTCAACCGCCGCTGGAGGGTGCCGCTGGCCGGCTGGGCCAGGTAGACCCGCTGCCGCTTTTCATCCCTCCGCTGACAGACCACAAAGCTCTTGGGCAGTTCCTCGCTCACATTGATGACTTGCCCCGCCTTTTCTGCCCGGTTCAGATACTGCCGGGTGCGGTAGCTCTGGCTGGTGATGTCCAGGTCGAAGATGCCAATGATATCTTTCTCCCGGATTACGGTGGACTGGCCTAGATGAAGATACATAATTTGCTCCTTGTCGGGCGCACACGGTGCGCCTCTACAGACAATTGATATTTCTATAAAATCATGCCATTTTCCACCCGCAGCACCTTGCCCGCCTTCAGATTTCCCTGCTTCTCCTCCTCGCAGCAGGTGATAAACACCTGTCCGCCGGAGATGCGGTTGAGGACGAACTCCTGCCGCCGGGGGTCCAGCTCGGAGAGCACGTCATCCAGCAGCAGCACCGGGTATTCCTCCCGGTCGTCCCGGCTGATCTCCCGCTCCGCCAGCTTGAGAGAGAGGGCGGCGGTGCGGGTCTGCCCCTGGCTGCCATAGGTGCGGGCGGAGACGCCGTTGATCTCCACCTCCAGATCGTCCTTGTGGGGGCCGGAGAGGCAGCTTCTGCTCTCCCATTCTGCCCGTTTATGGGCGTCCATATGCTCCAAAAGCTGGAGATAAAGATCCGGCACCGGCCGAAAGGGGTCGGTGACTGAGCTGACCGTCCGGTAGCGGAGGCTCAGCTCCTCCCGTCCGCCGGAAAACTCCCGGTGAATGCCCGGTGCGAACTGCCGGAGCTTTTCGATATAGTAGGCCCGGTAGTGGATGATCTGGGCTCCCAGCCGGCACATCCGCAGACTGTAGGTATCCAGGGTGTCCATGACGGAGCTGTCCTGCTGAAAATCCTTTAAAATCCGGGTTTTCTGCTCCTGGAGCCGCTTATATTCCGCCAGGGCCTGGGCATACCGGGGCCGGAGCTGACAGATGGCGTCGTCCAGAAACCGCCGCCGCTCCGCCGCTCCCGCCTTGATGAGGGCCAGATCCTCCGGACAGAACAGGACGGTGTTTAATATCCCGGAAAGCTCCGCTCCGCTTTTCAGCCGGACGCCGTTGGACCAGAGACCCCGGCGCTGGCCCCGGCGCAGCAGGGCCTCCAGCTTGAAGTCCCGGCTCCGGCTCTCCAGCGTCAGCGTCATCTTCGCCTGCTCCCGGTCAAAGGAGATCAGCTCCCGGTCGGTCCGGGCCCGATGGCTCTTGCAGCCGGAAAAGTACCGGATGGCCTCAATCAGGTTGGTCTTTCCCTGGGCGTTGTCCCCGATGATGACGTTAATCCCCGGATCAAAGGCCACATCCAGGGAGTTGTAATTGCGAAAGCCCTCCAGTTGGAGCGTTTTTGCAATCATTCCACCAGCAGGGCGGTGCCGCCCAGCTCCACCCGGTCTCCCGGCCGGATCTTCTTGCCCCGCATGGTGCAGACCTCGCCGTTGACCTTGACCTGTCCCTCCTGGATCAGCATCTTGGCCTCGCCGCCGGTCTCCACCAGGCCCTCATATTTGAGCAGGCTGTCCAGCTTGATAAATTCGGTAGTAATTTTCGTCTTTTGAATCAAAATCAGTTCCTCCTTCTCCCTGTCACATGCCCGCTTTGAGCCGGACAGGCAGAACCATATAGGTGAAGGCGTCCTCCGGAGCCTCGGTGCCCTCCGCCCGGGTGATAATGCAGGGGGATACGGCGGTGTTCAGGGACAGCTTCACCGCCGGAGTGGGGGCCGCCTTCAGGGCATCTAGCATATACTTGTTGTTAAAGCCGATCTCCAGCCCGTTGCCGTTGCCGTCCACCACGCACTCATCATAGGCGGTGCCCAAAGCGGTGGAGGTCTTGCACTTGAGCACCCCGTCCTCAAAGGTGCAGCGCAGGGGGCTCTTCTGCTGCTCGCTGATGATCAGAGAGCAGCGCTCAATGCAGTCGATGAGCTGCTTGGTGTCAGCGTTGACCAGAATGGAGGAGTTGGTGGGAATCGCCTTCCGGTAGTCCAAAAATTCTCCCTCCAGCCGCCGGGTCACCAGGGTCACGTCCCCGGTCTTGAACATGACGTGGCGCTCGCCCTGAATCACCTGAATCGGCAGATCCTCTCCGGAGGCGATCCGCTGCACCTCCCGGAGGGCGGCGCCGGGGACAACGAACTGAAACGCCTTGGCGCCGGAGACCTCGGAGATATTCTCCCGCCTCAGAGCTAGCCGGTAGCCGTCCACCGCCACCATGGACAGCTTGTAGAAGCCCTGCTCTACCTCTTCCACGTCAAATAGGGCGCCGGTATGAATGGGACGGGCGTCGCTCTGAGAGATGGCGAAGCTGGTGCGCTCAATCATATCCCGCAGGGCGGACTGATCCATCTGGAAGGAGTTCATATAGTCCACCGTGGGCAGATCCGGATATTCCGAGGCGTCGATGCCCTGGATATTGAACTCGCTGCGGTTGCATTTGAGGTTCACCGTGAAGCCGTCTGTGGAAATCGTCACCACATCGTCGGGCATCCGCCGGATGATCTCGCCAAAGAGCCGGGCAGAGAGTACAAGAGAACCGGTCTCCCGGATATCTGCCGGGAATACGGTGCGGATACCGGTCTTCAGATCGTAGCCGGTAATGCGGATATGATCCTCCCGGGCTTCGACCAGCAGGCCTTCCAGGGCGGGAATAGAGCTCTTTACCGCGACAGTGCGGGAGGTCAGGCTGATGGCGCTTTGAATTAGCGCCTTCTCGCAGGAAAATTTCATAGGGAACCTCCGTTCTTTTGCAAGAAAGTAAGAATGTTTTAAACAGCAGTAGTAGTAGGGGGCCGGGAAAAGTGGAAAACTCGGAAAAACCCTTGAAACGCCGGGAAAAATCCGTCCACAGCGTCAGGTGGACGAACACCCTGTCGATCCACAGGCAAAAACGGCGGGAAATGGTTTTGCACACCATTGCACCGCACGGGTGGAAAAACTCTGTGGATAATGTGGAAAACTCCCCTGTGGAAAAGACAGGCTTTTTTGCGGCTTTTGCCCTTTTCCGGGCGGCTTTGCCGTTTCGGGTCAGTAGCTCCGGCTGTTGATGTTGCTCTTGATGTCCCGGACGATCTCAGAGAGCTCCCGGTTGTCCTTCATCATCTTCTCCACCTTGTCCAGAGAGTGCATCACGGTGGTGTGGTGCTGGTTGAAGACCTTGCCGATTTCCGGCAGGGACAGGTTGGTGATGGAGCGGATGAGATAGATGGACACCTGACGGGCCAGGACAATGTCCTTGGTGCGGGAGCTGCCCAGAATCGCTTTGGGGTCAATGGAGTAGTATTTCGCCGTCTCTTCAATGATGACTTCCGGAGAGGGAACGTATTCATCCCGGGCCCGGATCAGGGCCTGAATCGCCCGGGAGGTGTTCTCATCATTGACGTTCTGTCCCATGAGATCCCGGTAGGCCAGCAGCCGCTTGATGGTGCCCTCCAGCTGCCGGACATTGGCGGTGATGTTCTGGGCGATGTATTCTACTAAATCGTTGGGCAGCTCCAGCCCCAGCAGGATGGCCTTGTTTTTGATGATGGCGCACCGGGTCTCATAGTCGGGGGGCTGGATGTCCGCCAGCAAACCCCACTCAAACCGGGTGCGCAGCCGGTTTTCCAGCTTGGACATGTCCGAAGGGGGACGGTCAGAAGTGAGAACAATCTGGTGGTTGGCCTCGTACAGGTTGTTGAAGGTGTTGAAGAACTCTTCCTGGGTGGATTCCTTGCCGGCGATAAACTGAATATCGTCCACCAACAGCAGATCCTTGTCCCGGTACTTGGCCCGAAAGGCGTCGGTGCTCTTGGTGCGGATCGCCTCCTGCAGCTCGTTGGTGAACTCATCGCCCTTGATGAAAATGATATTGTATTCCGGGTGGTTCCGGTGAATGGTGTGATAGATGGCGTAGAGCAGATGGGTCTTGCCCAGGCCGGACTCGCCGTAGATGAACAGCGGGTTATAGCTCTGGCCCGGATTGTCCGCCACATGAAGGGCGGCGTTGTAGGCAAACTGGTTGGAGGAGCCCACCACAAAGTGGTCGAAGGTGAACTCCTCGTTGCCGATGAGCACGTTCTCATTTCGCTTTCCGGAGGCATTATACTTGCTGGCCTCCTCCTTGGTGAGCACCAGCACGTCAATCTCGGCGGCGAACAGGTCATAGAGCACCTTTTTCAGAATGGGGAGATAGCGCTGAACCAGAATATTTTTTTTGAAGTCGGATGGGGTACAGATGACCAGCCGGTCCTCCTGCAGGTCGATGGCCTCGGCATCGTAGAACCAGGTGCTGACCGCGGTGGGGGTCAGCTCCTTTTCCAGAAGGGCAATCACGCTGGACCAGATTTCGGCAGCGGAATTCATAAAAACCTCCCTGGCGCCTCAAAGCGCATAGATAAAATCAGCCCGTTTCCGTGGAAAGGGCGCCCGGCGTCGGCCCGGAGCCGGGAGAATGCCAGGCTGTTCGCGGTTTTGTGCGAAAACCTGGCAAAAGAAAATATACAGGGTCAAAAGAACCCAAATTATGCACGAATATTATATCATAAAAGGCCTTTTCCAGCAAGGAAAATTCGGGCATACATATAAATAAAAATAAGCTCCTTTTGGAAGGGAATTTTGTCGTTCCGGAGACAGGAAAGGGAAAATCCTTGCCTTGGGCACAAGATATTGTGTTTTCTCCCGGTAGTATACCAATCTCGTCCGATTTTCAGGGGAAATCGGGGAAATAATAGTTGACAGCGGGAAAAAGATTGGTTTATAATAGCTGTTGCATTCTGGGTCGGACTGTCTGTGCCGTCCATCGGCCCGGAGCTTCACACTGTCAGCTGCGGCCGGCAATTTTTCTGCCGGCTTGTTGAGCAATTAGAAAAGTCGGAGGTGTTATTCATGGCTACCAAACGTACCTATCAGCCCAAGAAGCTTCATCGCTCCAAGGTCCACGGTTTCCGCAAGAGAATGGCGACTGCCAACGGCCGCAAGGTTCTTGCCCGCCGCCGCGCCAAGGGTCGTATCCGTCTGACCCACTGATGAAGGGCAAAGCGAAGCAAATAGCGCCATGATTTTTCAGGGGTGGATGATCCAGGGCCGGAGGGCCGCATGATGGTCTTCCACCCCTAAAAGCGTTGTTTTGCCGCTCCTGCGGCCTGGCCGCAAAACCTATGCCGGTGCAAGGAGAGAAAAACCAGTGAAATCCTCTGTTACGCTCAAGGAGAATCGGGACTTTCGCAGGCTGTACAGCCGGGGAAAGTATGCCGCCTGCTCCACCCTGGTGCTCTATTGGCGGCCGAACCGGCTGGATCACAACCGGCTGGGCATTACCGTCAGCACCAAGCTGGGCCACGCGGTGGTGCGCAACAAGATCCGCCGCCGCATCCGGGAGATCTGCCGTCTCCACGGGCAGCAGCTTCGCCAGGGGATTGACCTTGTGGTGGTGGCCCGGAGCCGGGCGCCCCAGGTGGACTACTGGAAGCTGGATCGGGATTTCCAGAAGATGGCCCGTAAACTGGGCATCTGGAAGGAGCCGGAGCAGGAATGAAAAAGCTGATGCTCTGGCTGCTCCGCTTTTATCAGACCCAGATCTCTCCCATGCGTCCTCCCTGCTGCCGCTTTAACCCCACCTGCTCGGAATATGCCCGGCAGGCGGTGGAGAAATACGGCCCCGCAAAGGGCGGGCTTCTGGCGGCCAAGCGGCTGTCCAAATGCCACCCCTTTCACCGGCAGAAGACCATCGAGTATGACCCTGTGCCATAACCGGTGGAAGCTACCTTTCACCCAATCAGACCATACGCCTGAGGAGGCCACACATTGATTACCGCTATTTTACAGTTTTTTGGCCGGATTCTGTTGTGGATCTACAACTTTTTCGGCAACTATGCCCTGGCCCTGGCTGTCTTTACCCTGCTGACCAAGCTGGTGCTGTTTCCCCTGTCCTATAAGGGCAAGCGGAGCATGATGCAGATGAACTCCCTCAATGCGGAGATGCAGCGGCTGCAGAAGCAGTACGGCAAGGATCAGCAGCGTTACCAGCTGGAGGTTCAGAAGCTCTACGAGGAGGAGAAGGTCAATCCCATGGGCGGCTGCCTCTGGTCCCTGCTCCCCCTGCCCATCCTGATGGGTCTGTACTATGTCATCCGCCGGCCCATGCTCTATATGCTCTGCCTGACCGAGGAGCAGATCACCACCGTGGTGGACACCCTGGCCGGTCTGGGCCATACCTTTGAGGCCAATCAGGTGGCTTATCAGGAAATTCATATTATGAACCTGATCAGCCAGGATTCCAGCCTCTATTCCGCCGTCTCCAACGCCCTGGGCGACGCCGCCTCCAAGCTCCAGACCATGAGCTTTAACTTCCTGGGCATCAACCTGGGCGAGATTCCCGACTGGCAGTTCTGGAAGTGGGACACGGTGGACTGGAACCACATCGGCCTGTTCCTCATCCCCATCGTGGTCACCCTGCTCAACTTCCTGTACTCCCAGTACTCCATGAAGTCCAACCAGATCAAGCAGCAGGCTGGTTCTGACGACTCCTCCGCTGCAGCGGCTAACAACACCAACAAGATGATGATGTATATGATGCCGCTGATGTATCTGTGGTTCGGCTACATCATGCCCGCCGGCATGTGCGTCTATATGGCCTGCAACGCCATCTTCAGCGCCCTGCAGGATATGATCTTCTCCAAGTTCCTGAACAAGAAGTTCGCCGCCGAGGAGGAGGCCAGACAGGCCCGCCTGGCGGAGAGACGGGAGAAGGAGAGGGAAAAGAAGGCGGAGATCGCCGCCCGCCGGGCCGCCATGGAGGATCAGATGAAGACCAAGGGCGGCCGGAAGGCTGCCAAGCAGGCCCAGAAAAAGGCCTCCGGTAGAGACAGCAGCGCCGGCCAGATCGGTGTGCGTAAATATGCCCGGGGCCGGAGCTATGATCCCGACCGCTATCCCATCACCGCCTATCGCGATCCCCAGGATGTGCTGGACGAGGAGGCCCTGGAGCGTGCCCTGGCCAAGCGGGGCAAGCAGATCTCCCAGGAAGAGGAGGAGCTCCCCGTCCAGGAGCTGCAGACCTCTGAGGAGCAGGATGCTCCTGTAACGCCGGAGACCCAGGCGGAGCAGGCCGGGGATACCCAGGAAGAAGAATAAGGGGGTTACACAATCCATGACCAAGTTTATTGAGACCACCGGAAAGACGGAGGAACTGGCCATTGCCGCCGCTCTGAAGCAGCTGGGCATGGACCGGGACGACGTCTCTGTGGAGATCATCACCCGGGCAAAGACCGGTTTTCTGGGCATCGGCAGCTGCCCCGCCAAGGTGCGGGTGAGCTACGAGGTGGAGGAGCCAGCCGCGCCCGTCATCGCCCCTGTGCAGGCAGCGCCCGTTCAGGCTGAGCCCGCTCCCGAGGCCCCCAAGGCGGAGGTCAAGCCGGAGCCCAAGCCTCAGAAGTCTGAGCCTAAGGCGCCCAAAGCCCCCAAAGCCCCCAAGGCCCCCAAAGCGGCCAAGCCCCAGCCCAAGCCTCAGGCAAAGGCGCCCAAGGAGCCGAAGGAGCCCAAAGCGCAGCCCAAGACAGAGCCCGCTGCTCCCAAGACGGAGCAGTCTGCCGCACCTATTCCCGACCGTACCGAGGATATTCTCAACTTCCTCACCGGCCTGATGGAGCATCTGGAGGTGGAGGCCACCCCGGTGGTCACCTCTGAGGACGACGGCATCTATCAGGTGGAGCTGACCGGCGAGGGCCTGGGCGCCCTGATTGGCCGCCGGGGCGAGACCCTGGACGCCATCCAGCAGTTGACCAACTACGCCGTCAACCACGGCCAGAACCGCCGGGTGCGGGTCCACGTAGACTGCGAGAACTACCGGGAGAAGCGGGAGGAATCCCTCCAGCGTCTGGCCCGCAAGACCGCCGGCAAGGCGGTGAAGTACCGCAAGAACATGATGCTGGAGCCCATGAACGCCTATGAGCGCCATGTGATCCACGCAGAGCTTCAGGACTATCACCCCAATATATCCACCTACTCCACCGGCACTGAGCCCAACCGGCGCATTGTGGTGGCTTACAACAAGTAAAAACGGAAGACATCTGAGATCGTGTCGACATGGTCTCAGATGTTTTTTTCATCTGCAGGAAGATATCTTGCCCTGCGTGCAGCGCCTGACATTTGAGAACTTTCCGGAAAACCTTCCCATTTTCCAAAAAAGGTGGTAGAATAAAGCAAATTCTTCCCCTTTGTGAGGTATCCATATGAATGAAACCCCTCTGGAGGCGCCGCTGTACGACGCCCTGCACGCGTTTTCCGCGGAAAAGCCCCTGCGCATGTGCATGCCCGGCCACAAGGGCATCGGACTCCCCGTCCCGGAGCTCAAGGGCTACGCCGCCCTGGATTTTACCGAGACCAGCCGCACCGGCAATCTCTATGAGGCGGACGGCCTGATCGACCGGGCGGAGCAGCTCTGGGCGGACTACTGGGGCAGTGACAGCTGCCTGTTTCTCACCGGCGGCTCCACTCAGGGACTGCACACGGCGCTGAATCTGGCCGCCCAGCCGGGGGAGAAGATTATTATGGACCGGGTGAGCCACCGGTGCCTCCACACCGGCATGGCCCTGCTGGATCTGCACCCCTGCTGGCTGGGCCGGCCCTGGCTGGATCAGGGAGGCATCTTTGGCCCTGTCTCCCCTGAGGCGGTGGCCCAGCTGCTGGAGCAGAACCCGGACTGCCATACCGTCTGCATCACCTCCCCCACCTATTACGGCGTCTGCTCTGATGTGGAAAAGATCGCCATTGTCTGCCACGCCTACGGGGCCAAGCTGGTGGTGGACGGGGCCCACGGGGCCCATCTGCCCCTGTTTTATCGGGAGAATCCCTATGGAGAGGCGGATTTGGTGGTGGTCTCCGCCCACAAGACCCTGCCCGCCCCGGGACAGACCGCCCTGCTCTTCGCCAACGGCTATTCCATGGAGCAGCTCCGGCAGAGCAGTATGCTCTTTGCCACCTCCTCCCCCTCCTATCCCATGATGGCGGCTCTGGACCGGCTGCGCACCTGGCTGGCCTGCGGCGGCGAGGAGCGGAGCTTTCTCACCGCCGGAGCGGTGCTCCAGCTGCGGGAGAAATATCCCACCCTCCAGGAGGAGCCTGGAATCGTGCTGGATCCTATGCGGCTGACCCTGCTCTCAGAGGACGGCTATGCCCTGGCCGCAGAGCTGGAGGCCATGGGCCTCTACCCCGAGATGGCGGATCAGAACCATGTGGTGCTCATCCTCACCGGCGCCGACGGGGAGGAGCAGGTGGATCAGCTGGACGCCATTCTCACCGCCCTGGACCTGGGCTACCAGCCCGCGCCCAGACTGGAGCGGCTGCTTCCACCGGAACCGGAGACGGCGTGCAGCCCCCGGGAGGCGGTGTTCGGCCGGAAGGAGGAGCTTCCTCTCTCCCGGGCGGAGGGCCGGATCTGTGCTCAGCAGGTGGCCCCCTATCCCCCCGGTGTGCCGGTCATCGCCCCCGGGGAGCGGATCGGGAAAAATCATCTGGCCTATTTGCAGAAGATAGGGTATAATGACAAGAATGGAACAATATATGTCTTAGTGTGAAGAAAAAGAGAGATTGCAGAGAAGAGAGGTACTGGCATGAAACTGGTGATTACAGTCGTCAATGTGGATGATGAGGAGCAGGTGCGCTCCAGCCTGATCAGGAAGGGCTACGGCACCACCAGCCTCTGCTCTCAGGGAAACTTTCTCCAGCAGGAGAACCGCACCCTGATTACCGGTGTGGCCGACGACAAGTTGCAGGAAGTGATCGCCGTCATCCGGGGCGCTGTCCACCGCCGGGAGGCGCCAGTGACCGGCCCTCTGCCCGTCCACTCCATGATGCTGGAAAATGATCCCCAGATCTTGGTCTCCGGCGCCACCATCTTTGTGGTGGATGTGGAGCAATTTTTACGGGTATGAATCTGACCCGGCTTGCAGGCAACGAGCGCATCAAGGAGCAGCTCTCCGGCCCCGCCCGCCTGCCTCACGCCATCATTCTGGGCGGCCCAGAGGGCAGTGGAAAGCATACCCTGGCCCGGCTGCTGGCCCAGGCCATGGTCTGCGAGGGACCCGGAGAGATCCCCTGCGGCGTCTGCCGGAGCTGCCGGCAGGTGGAAAGGGAGATCTACCCGGATATGCCCCCCTTGGAGTCCTTTGTAGAACCCAAGGACCGGGAGAAAAAGGGTATCGTGGTGGATACCATCCGCAATCTGCGCCGGGACGTCTTTGTCCGGCCTAATCAGGGAAAGCGGAAAATCTACCGGATTGACCAGGCGGAGAAGATGAACCCGGAGGCCCAGAACGCTTTGCTCAAGGTGCTGGAGGACGGGCCGGACTACGCCGCCTTTCTGCTTCTGACGGATAATCCCCTGGTGCTGCTCCAGACCATCCGCTCCCGGTGCGTCCGGTATGACCTGGCCCCTGTCTTTGGGGCGGAGGCTTTGGCGTTTCTGAAAAGCCGGTTCCCCCAACGGGAGGAGCGGGCGCTTCAGGCGGCGCTGGACGCCTCAGACGGCATCCTGGGCCGGGCTGTCAGCCGGCTGGAGGGCGAAGCGGAGGAAAATCCCAAAATTACAGAGGCCCTGACCGGCCTGGCCAGGGCCATGACCCATCGCTCTGAGCTGGAGCTGATGGAGTGGTCGGTGGGCCTGCAAAATGACAAACTGACCCGGGAGCAGCTGGGGCAGCTCTACCAGGCCCTGCTGGAGGCCATGGCGGCCGCCCTCACCGGCGACCCTGCGGGCGGAATTTGGCGGGACTGCCTGACGCTGCGGCAGCAGGTGGAGCTCTCCCAGCTGGCCAGAACCGGACTGCAGGCGGTGGAGGGCAACATCTCTCCGGGCCACAGCCTGGGCTGGTTCGCCGTCTCCGCCTGGGAGCTGCTGCGGCTGGAATGAGCCCCCGCAAGGGCACAAACTGACAAGGAGGACAATCCTGTGACAGAAATTATCAGCGTCCGCTTTAAAAACGGAGGCAAAGAATATTACTTTAACCCCAACGGCCTGCAGGTAGCGGAGGGCCAGGCGGTGATCATTGAGACCGCCAAGGGCATCGAGTGCGCCGTCTGCTCCAAGGGCAACGCCATGATCGACGAGACCGAGCTGATCTCCCCTCTCCGACCGGTGCTGCGTCTGGCCACCGAGGGGGATCTCCGCCAGATGGAGGAGAATCGGAAAAAGGAACAGCGGGCCTTCCAGGTCTGTCAGGAGAAGATCGCCGAGCACAAGCTGGAGATGAAGCTGATCGAGGTGGAGTACAGCTTTGACGGCAGCAAGATCCTCTTCTTCTTCACCGCCGACGGACGGGTGGATTTCCGGGCCCTGGTCAAGGATCTGGCCTCTATCTTCCGCACCCGCATCGAGCTGCGGCAGATCGGCGTCCGGGACGAGGCGAAGATGCTGGGAGGACTGGGCATCTGCGGCCGGCCCTTCTGCTGCTCCTCCTTCCTCAACGACTTCCATCCCGTCTCCATCAAGATGGCCAAGACCCAGAACCTGTCCCTCAATCCCACCAAGATCTCCGGCACCTGCGGCCGGCTGATGTGCTGCCTGAAATATGAGCAGGACGCCTATACCGACCTGCTCAAGCGGGCCCCCAAGCAGGACTCCCTGGTGGAGACCCCGGACGGCGTGGGCGTGGTCAATCAGGTGAATCTGCTGCGGGAGACCTGCAAGGTCACTTTGGACAGCGATCCGGACACCCCCCGCTATTACAAAAACAGCGACTTGACTGTGATCCGCAGCGGCAAGGGCAAGCGGCCCGCCGGATACGAAAAGCCGGAGGAGCCCGCCGCTCCCGCACCACGGACGCTGCGGAAGGAGCCGCCCAAGCAGGAGCCTGTGGACGGGCCGCTGCCGGAGGAGACGGAGGTATTGCCGGAGGAGGAGAATACCCCTCCGGTGGAGGAGGAAAAGCCCGCCCGTCCCCCCAGACAGCCCAGACAGCGCCGTCCTCAGGAGACGAAAAATCCCGAGGCCAAGCCGGAGGGAGAGAGCCGGGAGCAGCGCCCCCGCCGTCCCCGTCCGTCCCGCCCTCAGCAGGCTCAGAAGACGGAGGAATCTGCGCCCGCTCCTCAGTCCAAGGAGGAGAGCCAGTCCGGGGAGCAGCGCCGTCCCCGGCCCCATTACCGGAAGCACCGTCCTCACGCCCGGAAGCCGGAGGAGGGCGGACAGAAGCCCCAGACGCCCAAAAGTGAAGGATAAACAGCAAACCGCCCTGTATCATGGCCGATACAGGGCGATTTTGTATAGTAATAGGGACGTAGGGGCGCACATTGTGCGCCCGCCAGAGGGCAGCGGAGCCTTATTGGCTGTCCAGCTTTAGCACAGCCATAAACGCCTCCGTCGGCATCTGCACTGTGCCCAGGGAGCGCATCTTCTTCTTGCCCCGCTTCTGCTTTTCCAGCAGCTTCTTCTTCCGGGTGATGTCGCCGCCGTAGCACTTGGCCAGCACGTCCTTGCGCACCGCCTTGATGGTCTCCCGGGCGATGATCTTGCCGCCGATGGCCGCCTGGATGGGCACCTCAAACTGCTGGCGGGGGATGTTCTCCTTCAGCTTCTCGCAGATCCGCCGGGCCCGGGCATAGGACTTGTCCTTGTGGACGATGATGCTCAGCGCGTCCACCTTGTCGCCGTTGAGCAGGAAATCCACCTTGACCAGGTTGCTGGGCCGGTAATCCGCCAGCTCGTAGTCCAGAGAGGCGTAGCCCTTGGTGTGGGCTTTGAGGGTGTCGAAGAAGTCGAAGATGGTCTCGTTCAAAGGCATGGCGTAGTGGAGCTCCACCAGATGGGTGTCCAGATACTGCATGTCCTTGTACTCACCCCGCCGCTCCTGGCAGATGGGCATAATGTCGCCCACATACTCGTTGGGGGTGATGATGGAGACGTTGACGTAGGGCTCCCGGGACTCCTTGATGGTGCCGGGGTCTGGATAGTTGTGGGGGTTGTCCACCCGCACAACCGAGCCGTCCGTCTTGATGACCTCATAGATGACGTTGGGCAGGGTGGTGACCAGATCCAGGTCAAACTCCCGCTCCAGCCGCTCCTGAATGATCTCCATATGCAGCAGACCCAGGAAGCCGCACCGGAAGCCGAAGCCCAAGGCGGCGGAGGACTCCGGCTCAAAGACCAGAGAGGCGTCGTTGAGCTGCAGCTTTTCCAGGGCGTCCCGGAGGTCGGGATACTTGGAGCCGTCCTCGGTGTAGATGCCGCAGTAGACCATAGGCTGGGCGGGCCGATAGCCGGGAAGGGCCTCCTCCGTGGGCCGGGCAGCCTCAGTGACCGTGTCGCCTACGCTGGTGTCCCGGACGTTTTTGATGCTGGCGGTAAAATAGCCCACCTCGCCGGCGGAGAGCTCCTCCCGGGGATCCAGACCGATGGGCAGCATGTGGCCGCACTCCACCACCTTGTAGGTGGCGCCGGAGGCCATCATTTTGACGTCCATGCCAACCTTCAGCTTGCCGTCCACCACCCGGATAAGCACGATAACGCCCCGATAGGCGTCATACTGGCTGTCGAAGATCAGCGCCTTCAGCGGGGCCTCCGGGTCGCCGTCCGGGGCGGGGATATTGTCCACAATATCCTCCAGCACGGCGGGGATGTTGATGCCCGCCTTGGCGGAGATCTCCGGGGCGTCTGCGGCGGGGAGACCGATGATGTTCTCCACCTCTTCCTTCACCCGCTTGGGATCTGCGGCGGGGAGATCGATCTTGTTGATGACCGGCAGAATCTCCAGGTCGTGATCCAGAGCCAGATAGGTGTTGGCCAGGGTCTGGGCCTCTACACCCTGGCTGGCGTCCACCACCAGAACAGCGCCCTCACAGGCGGCCAGGGAGCGGCTCACCTCATAGTTGAAGTCCACATGCCCCGGGGTGTCAATCAGGTTGAGCAGATATTCCTCCCCGTCCTGCCGCTGATAGCGGAGGGTGACCGCCCGGGCCTTTATGGTGATGCCACGCTCCCGCTCCAGCTCCATGTTGTCCAGCAGCTGGCTCTCCATCTCCCGCTCCGGCACCGCGCCGCACAGCTCGATGAGACGGTCGGAAAGCGTAGACTTGCCGTGGTCGATGTGGGCAATGATGGAAAAATTGCGAATGTTGTTCTGATTCATAATCAAGCTCCTAGAGTAACGTCGGCAAGTCTGCGCTCCGCCGCGGGTGCGGCGGTAACAAGCGTTTTTGCAAAGCAAAAACCTTGCCGCAGGCGGAATTCATTTCCGCCGAGGAAGTAAAATCAGGAAAGGGCTCCCAAACGGCTCGCCGTTTGGGAAACAGATTTGCCGTGATCGATATGAGCAATAATCGAAAAATTTCGGATATGATTCTGATTCATAGGTTTACTCCTAGCGTAAATTTGCTGGTTGTGAGAGGGCTACCGTCTAACCCAGCCGCCGTCTCCGCCCGGACGGCTGCTCCGGCATCCGTCCGGCGATCCGTTTTCCTGTGTCCTGGAGAATATCCAGCAAGGCGGGATAGGCCCAGGGGTAGTCGTGGCTGAGCAGCTCCCCACTGACCGGCGGCATGGGCCGACGCTGCATCACATGGGTCTGGAGCGCCATGGTGTACTGGCACCGGCACAGCTGCACCTCTGCGTCCCCGACGCCGGGATCAGGCGCTGTCAGGCCGGCGGGGAAAAGGTCGCTCTGCCGGCTGGGATCCGCCTGACACAGCTGCCGGAAGAGCAGATAGACACAGGTGGAGAGGTACCGGGCCGCTGCCTGAAGGACAGCGGTATTCTCCAGCCGGTTGAGCAGGTCAAAGAGCAGTACAATTGCGCTGATGATCGGCTTGCGCAGCTCCAGCCCCTGCTGCCGTTCTCTGCTGCCGCCGCTTCTGGGGCCGCCGGCGCTGGACTGGCCCATCATGCCCTCCCGATCCGGCGTGCGGCCCAGCAGATAGTCCGCCGAGACGTGGTAATAGTCGCAGACCTTGGCCACAAAGGCCAGGCCTGGCTCCCGGATACCGTTTTCATAGTGGCTCAGCAGCGCCTGGCTGATTCCCAGATCCTCCGCCGCCACCCGCTGGCTGATCCCCTTTTCCTTGCGTAAAAGGGACAGGGTATGGGCAAAATCTTCATTCATTATAACATGCACTCCCGGTTTTGCAAACAAAAACAGAAGGTTCCATCCCCAGGAAAAGGGGGAACGCTCTGGGTTGGTTTCTAAACAAGTGGTAATATGATAACAGCTTGTATTCAAAAAGGCAAGCACTGCGGGTAATTTTCTTTGTTAAAAACTTAGCAAAGGAAAATTGATAAAACAACTGGGCAAATACTTGCATTCCAGTTAAAAAAGTGATAAATTTACCATAGATGCTTATGCACCCGGATGCAAAAGAGTAATAGATATTAGGAGGTACATCACTATGGCATTTGGCTTTGGCTCCATGATCGCCCAGCTGAAAAAGAATCCCAAGACGATTGTCTTTACCGAGGGCACTGATCCCCGTATTTTGGAGGCTTCCTCCCGTCTGCTGGCCAGCACTTTCCTGACGCCTATCCTGATCGGCCATCCCGATGACGTCTTTGCCGCCGCTGAGGAGGCGGGCTACAACGTCCGGGGCGCCACGATCATCGACCCCAACGACTACGACCGCTTTGACGAGATGGTGGAGCTGTTCTGTGAGCTGCGCAAGAGCAAGGGTATGACCCCGGAGAAGGCCATTCCCATGCTGCGTCAGGCCAACTATTTCGGCACCATGCTGGTGAAGATGGGCGTGGCTGACGCTCTGCTGGGCGGCGCCACCTATTCCACCGCCGACACCGTCCGTCCCGCGCTGCAGATCATCAAGACCAAGCCCGGCTACAAGAGCGTGTCCTCCTGCTTCATTCTGGTTCGTGCCTCCGCCTCCGGTGACAACGAGGTTCTGGCCTTCGGCGACTGCGCCATCAATATCCACCCCACCGCCGAGGAGATTGCAGAGACCGGCATCTACTGCGCCGAGTGCGGCCGTCACTTCGGCATCGACCCCAAGGTTGCCTTCCTGAGCTTCTCCACCCACGGCTCCGGCAAGGACGCCGACGTGGACAAGATGCGGGAGGCCACCCGTCTGGCCAAGGCCAAGGCGCCTGAGCTGGCCATTGACGGCGAGCTGCAGTTTGACGCCGCCGTCTCCCCCCGTGTGGCTCAGACCAAGTGCCCCGGCTCCAAGGTGGCCGGCCATGCCAACGTCTTTGTCTTCCCCGACATCAACGCCGGCAACATCGGCTACAAGATCGCTCAGCGTCTCGGTCAGTTTGACGCCTACGGCCCCATCCTGCTGGGCCTGAACGCCCCCATCAACGACCTGTCCCGCGGCTGCAACGGCATGGAGGTCTATTCCATGGCCATCATCACCGCTGCTCTGGCCTGATTGGGTTTCTCAGACAACTAAATGGTATACATACAGGCCGTCCCCAGCCGGGGGCGGCCTGTTTTCATACACCTCGCCGCACAAAGCCGGCTTCCATCGGAAAGCGGCCTATTTTGTTGGAATTTTACCCTGTATTTCCGAAAACCAGTCCATTTCCCGACCTGATTTTTTCCGGAACCGGGCTATAATCTGGGTGAAATCCAACAGACGAGGTGAATACCAATGAGAACGACCTACGGCTCCTCCGGCTTCTGGAAGCGGACCCGAAAGGATCTGGCGGAAAAAGGGGAGCTGCTGCTCCAAACACCGGCAGTGCTGACCCTGCTGGAGTGCGGCGGCAGACTGCTGTTGTCTATCGTCCTGGCCTCGGCCAGGGTGCTGGAGCACTATTCTCCCTTTGCTCTGGGCTTTGTGGCCGCCTCCGGCTCCGGGCCAGGAGGCTTCTGCGCCCTGATCGGCGCCTCAATGGGCTACCTTTCCAGCCTGGGGCTGGTCAGCGGCCTGCGCTATGTGTCGGCGGCCATTTTAATCTATGCGGTGGCCTTCGCCTTTTATGACCTGAAGCTGTATCAGACCGCCTGGTTCATGCCCCTGTGCGCCGCAGCCATGGGAGGGCTCACCGGAATCGTCTACCTCTCAGAGGAGGGCTGGCAGGGACAGGAGCTGCTGGCCCTGGGGGTGGAGCTGCTGCTGATCGGTCTCTCTGCCCGATGTTACCGGCTGGCTCTCCAGCCCCTGGCGGAGCCGGAGCAGAAACTGGACGGAAAGCGCTGGGGCTGGGCCCTGCTGTTTTCCGGCGCAAGTTTGGCGGCCGCCCTGAGCCAGATGGTGGTGCTGGGCTGGCTGCAATTGGGGCTCACCTGTTCGGCGGCGGCGGTGCTGCTGCTCAGCCAGCGACAGGGAGGACAGGCAGTCTCCGCCGGCGTGGTGTTGGGCCTGACCCTGGATCTGAGCCAGGGGGGCGGGGGCCTCTATACCGGCGCTCTGGCCCTGGGCGGCCTGCTGGCGGGGCTGGGGGCGTCTCACGGCCGGGTGGCCTCCGGATTGCTCTTTCTCACGGGCGGCATGGGGGCGGCTCTGTGCAGCGGAACGGGGACGGACGCGGCTGGCCTGCTACTCAACCTCACCGCCGGGACGCTGGTGACATTAGCCTTGCCCCCCAGGCTGCTCCAGGGGAGAGCCCGGGACCGGCCTCAGCCCCGGCGGGTTGGATCGGTGCTGCCGGTTCAGGAGAGCCCTACTTATACCAAGCAGCAGCTCCAGGCCAAGCTCAACGGCCAGGCGGAGGCCTTTCAGACCCTGTACGAGGACATGCGCAAGGGCCTGAATCAGACGCCTGTGACCGAGCAGCGGCTGGAACAGGTATTTGACCGGGCGGCAGAGCAGGTCTGTCAGAGCTGCCCCCGGTATCAGATTTGCTGGAAGCAGGATTATCATGAGACCTATCAGGCCTTTCACCAGATGCTCACCGCCACCCAGCAGCGGGGCTACGGCAAGCTCAGCGACGCTCCGGTCTCCTTTCTCGGACGATGCAGCCGGGCGGGAGAGCTGGTCTCCGCCGCCAATGTGGAATACGCCTCCCTCCTTCACCGGCGGCAGTTGGACGCCCGTCTGCGCACCAGCCGGACGGCGGTGTGGCGGCAGTACGCCCAGCTCTCTCAGCTGCTCAGTCAGGCGGCCCAGGAGCTGGAGAGCGATCTCACCCCAGACCCGGAGCAGGCCGCCCCCGTCCTGCGCTTTCTGCGCCGCCACGGCCTGGAGGCGGAGATCCGCCTGGGCCGGGACAAGCGGGGCCGGCTGGTCATTCAGCTCTTTGGCACAGATCTCAGTCCCATCCGGGAGGGCCGGCTGCTGGACGACCTGTGCCGCAATATGGGGGTGTCCTTTGCCATGGGTCCCCTGGAGCGGGATCGGGCGGGCCAGCGGATGACGTTGGTCCAGGAGGATAACTTTCTGGCCACCGCCGGGGTGGCCGCCCTCTCCAAGGAGGGACAGACGGTCTCCGGAGACGGAGGCAACTGGTTCCGGGATCGGGACGGCATTTTGTGGGTGGTGCTCTGCGACGGCATGGGCAGCGGCCCGGGAGCGGGCCATCAGAGCCGGCTGGCTCTGAGCCTGCTGGAGGACTTTCTCAAGGCGGGCATCGCCCCGGAGATTGCCCTCGCTACCCTTTCCAATGCCCTGGCCCTCCGGGGAGAACAGCAGTTGGGCTTTACCACCATTGATCTGTTGGGAATGGATCTCTTTTCCGGCCAGTGCCGGAGCTATAAGCTGGGGGCCGCGCCCACCTATCTGCGGCAGAACGGACGGGTGAAAAAGTTGACGGGGAACAGTCTCCCTGCCGGGCTGGAATTTGGGCAGGAGAGCAGGCCGGACGTCCGGTCCTTCTCCCTCTCCAGAGAGGACATTGCTGTCATGGTCAGCGACGGCGTGTCCGACGGAGAGGAGGACGACTGGCTCTGGCAGATGATCCGGGATTTCCGGGAGCAGAGCCCAAAGAAACTGGCCACGGAGATTCTCTCCGGCAGCACTGGCGGACGGGATGACCGGACGGTTATCGTCCTTCAGCTCAAGGAGCGTCCGCCCCGTCCCCAGGCCAAGTCCCCCAAGGGGAACCGGGCCGCCCCCAGACAGGAGCAGACGCAGCAGGCCGGGTAATTTTGTCCCGATCCGGATAAATCGGGCCATGGTTGTCCATACTGACAGCAGCAACTGGAAAGGTGTGGAAGCTATGGTAAAAGGGATCTCCCGGCGGGTCATTGTGGTTCCCTCCCCTGACCCTCGCTTTTTTGAACAGGCAATCTTTCTCCTGAAGGAGGACGCCCTGAAACGGGAGGGAGTCACCGCCCAGCAGGTGGTACAGGAGGCAAAGGAGGTGGCAGACAGCTATCTGCGGAAGAATACCCCGGCCAGGAGCCGTCTCATGCGGCTCAGGGGATGGAGCGGCTGGCTCTGGTTCCTGGCCGGGGCGGGATGCGTCTCGCTGCTTTGGCTGATTTTTTAATTGTAAACCTATGACTGTCTGCGGATGCGGCGGCGGGGGCAAGCCACCGCCCTGCCAGGCTTCCCCTTGGGGGGAAGCTGTCCCCAAAGGGGACTGATGAGGGGGCCGACAAAGGAACAGCCCCTCAGAGACGCCGCCCCTTGCCGGAAGGCCGGATTTATGCTATCCTGTTCAGGAAATTGACTGGAACGAGGAGAAGCGGTATGAATATCGGCGGCGTATATATTCCCGGACAGTTGGCCCTGGCCCCCATGGCGGGGGTCACCGACCAGGCCTTTCGGATCATCTGCAGGGAGCTGGGGGCGGACTATACCGTCACCGAGATGGTCAGCGCCAAGGCCCTGTGCTATCAGGACAAAAAGACAGTTCCCCTCATGGCCCTGGCAGAGTGTGAGCGGCCCGCCGCCGTCCAGCTCTTCGGCAGTGACCCGGTCTGCATCCAGGAGGCGGCGGCCAAGGTAGCGGAACTGGCCAATCCCGCCATTCTGGACATGAATATGGGCTGTCCGGTGCACAAGATCGTCTCTGCCGGGGACGGGTCTGCCCTGATGAAGAACCCGGAGTTGGCCTGTCGGGTGGCGGAGGCGGCGGTCAAAGGCGCGGGCCGCCCGGTGACTGTCAAGTTCCGCAAGGGCTGGGATGCCGACCATGTGAATGCGGTGGCGTTTGCCCGAATGCTGGAATCTGCCGGGGTGGCCGGTCTGACCGTCCACGGCCGGACGAGAACCCAGATGTATGCCGGCAAAGCGGACTGGGAGATCATCCGGCAGGTGAAGGAGGCGGTGTCCATCCCCGTCTTTGCAAACGGCGACGTCTTTACCCCCCAGGACGCCGCGGAAATTTTGCGCGTCACCGGCGCGGACGGGGTGATGATCGGCCGGGGAGCCTGCGGCAATCCCTGGCTGTTTCAGCAGGCGAAGGCCCTGCTGGCGGGAGAGCCGATTCCCCCCGTCCCCACGGTGGAACAGCGGTGCGACACCGCCCTGCGCCAGTTCCGGGTGGCCTGTGAGCTGAAGGGGGAGCATATCGCCTGCCTGGAGGCCCGGAAGAGCTACGCCTGGTATCTGAAGGGGGTCCGGGGAGGCGTCAAGTGGAAGAGCCGCCTGACCCAACTCTCTACCATGGAGCAGGTGGAGCAGATCACCCGGGAGATGAAGGAGGCCCTGGGGGAGCAAAACCAGAGCTGAAAACAGACCCAAAAAAGTTTGCAGAAAATTTTATAATCTTTTCTATTGACAAACAGGGGTTGGATGAGTATAATAGTCAAAGTCGACCCGGACGATTAGCTCAGCTGGCTAGAGCATCCGCTTGACGTGCGGAGGGTCAGCGGTTCGAATCCGTTATCGTCCATCGAAAAGAGAGCACTTGCGAAAGCGGGTGCTCTTATCACATATGCGGGTGAAATGTCAAGCGGTGAACCCCTTGCAGTGGGTCGGGTCAGCGGTTCGAATCCGTTATCGTCCATCGAAAAGAGAGCACCTGCGAAAACGGGTGCTCTTGTCATATTTACAGGCAATTTCTGATGCCCGCGGGCGCACAATGTGCGCCCCTACCAAAAACCCCGGAGGCAAAAATGGAATACTTCACAACCCAATCCACCCCCCTGGGCCCCATCCTGCTCTCCAGCGACGGGGATCACCTCACCGGCCTGTGGCTGGAGGGACAGAAATACTATCCCGCAGCCCGGGCCCAGTCCGGGAAATTCCAGAATGACCTCCCCATCTTCCGCCAGGCGGAGGCCTGGCTGTCGGCCTACTTCGCCGGGGAACGTCCCCCGATGGACACAGTCCCCCTGGCCCCCCGGAGCACGGAGTTCCAGAGATTGGTCTGGGCCAGACTGAGGAAGATCCCCTACGGCGAGACGGTCACCTATGGCCAACTGGCCCGGGAGATCGCTCAAGCTTTGGGCCGGGAGACCATGTCCTCCCAGGCGGTGGGCGGCGCGGTGGGCCGCAATCCGATTTCCATTGTGATTCCCTGCCACCGGGTGCTGGGAGCGGACGGCAGCCTCACCGGCTACGCCGGGGGCCTGGAGAAAAAGCGCTGGCTGCTGACCCACGAGGGGGCGTTATAAGGCCAATCATGAGAAAAGCGCACGGAAGCATCCAAACTTCCGTGCGCTTTTTGTGTGTAAAAACAGGGCTTATTGCTCGTCTTGCGGTTCCTCCGGCCGCTCCTCGACCTGGATATCCGGGGCCTTGGCGGCGGCAAACTGGCTCAGGGCCTCCGACTCCAGGGCCTGGGTGGCGTCCGGGTTGAATACCCGCTCAAACTCCAGAGCCGACATGGTCTCATGCTCCAGCAGGAACTGGGCCACCTGCTCCAGCTGGGGCCGGTGCTCCTCCAGAATGGCCCGGCAGCGCTGATGGGCCAGGTCGATGATAGAGCGCACCTCCTGGTCGATGGCGGCGGCGCTCTCCTCGGAATAGCTCCGGGACTGAGCCATGGACTTGCCGATAAAAATCTCGTTGTTGCCAGCATCGTACACCATGGCTCCCAGACGCTCGCTCATGCCGTACTTGGAGACCATGCTGTGGGCGATGCTGGTGGCCCGCTGCAGATCGCTGGAAGCGCCGGTGGAAATGTCCTGGAGTACCAGTTCCTCGGCCACCCGCCCGCCCAGCAGGCCCACAATCTCCTCCTCCAGCTCCCGCTTGCTCATATAGGCCTTGTCCTCCTGAGGCAGGGAGATGGTCATGCCGCCTGCCCGGCCCCGGGGAACAATGGTGATCTGGTGCACCGGATCCTGAGAAGGAAGGCACCGCATGGCCACGGCGTGGCCCGCCTCATGATAGGCGGTGAGCTTTTTGGCGTGGGGGGTGACCACCTGGCTCTTTTTCTCCGGGCCAGCCAGCACCTTGATCATGGCCTCGTGGAGATCAGCCATGGTGATATAGGGGCGGCTCTGCCGGGCGGCCAGCAGGGCGCCCTCGTTCATCAGGTTTTCCAGGTCAGCGCCGGTAAAGCCGCCGGTGGCCTGGGCCACGACTTTCAGATCCACGTCGTCGCCCAGAGGCTTTTTCCGGGCGTGTACCTTGAGAATGCCCTCCCGGCCCTTGATGTCGGGATAGCCCACATAGATCTGCCGGTCAAACCGGCCCGGCCGCAGCAGGGCGGGATCCAGAATGTCCTGCCGGTTGGTGGCGGCCATGACGATGACCCCGGAGTTTCCGGCAAAGCCGTCCATCTCCACCAGCAGCTGGTTCAAGGTCTGCTCCCGCTCATCGTGGCCGCCGCCCAGGCCGGTGCCTCTCTGGCGGCCCACGGCGTCGATCTCGTCGATAAAGACGATGGCGGGGGCGTTCTTTTTCGCCTGCTCAAAGAGATCCCGCACCCGGCTGGCGCCCACGCCCACATACAGCTCCACAAAGTCGGAGCCGGAGATGGAGAGAAAGCGAACGTCTGCCTCTCCGGCCACCGCCTTGGCCAGCAGCGTCTTGCCGGTGCCCGGAGGGCCCACCAGCAGGATGCCCTTGGGAATCCGGGCGCCCAGCCGGCCGAACTTTTCCGGATCCCGGAGAAAGTCCACCACCTCCTGGAGCTCCTCCTTCTCCTCCTCTGCACCGGCCACGTCGTCAAAGGTGACCTTTTTGGCGTTGGGGTCGTCGTTGCTCACCGTTCTGGCCTTGCCGAACTGGGCGGGGCCGCCCTGTCCGGACTGCTGACGCATCATGGTAAAGAAGAGAAAGAAGACCAGCAGGGCGGTAATCAGGGAGGGCAGCATACTGGCCCACCAGGGGGTTTCTGTGTCCGGATAGTAGTTGTACCGGGTGATGATTCCGTCCGCCTTCTGCTGCTGAACCAGGTCGTTCAGATCGGCGTAAAAGGTGTCAAAGCTGTGGACGGAGCAGGTGATGGTTTCCTGGCCGTCCAGGGGTTCCTTCAGCTTGAGGGTGACCTCATTGTCACGGATGGAGAACTCGGTGACCTTCTCCTGCTGAAAGAGCTGAACCATCTGGCTGTAGCTGATATCCTCCGGCCGATCCCAGCGTTCCAGCATGCTCACCAGGGAAAGGGCAAGGCAGGCCAGAATCACATAGGACAGAATAGTGCGGTGGGAACGATTCATTGTGTCACATCCTTATCAGGGCCGGACAGACGGGGGCGCGGCAGTCCGCCGCGCCCGTGTGTACCGGTCATTTTTCGTATACTTCCGGCTTGAGAATGCCGATGTAGGGGAGATTGCGATATTTTTCCGCATAGTCCAGTCCATAGCCCACCACAAAGGCGTCGGGCACCAGGAAGCCGTAATAGTCGGCGGTGATCGGCTTGACCCGGCGCTCCGGCTTGTCCAGCAGGGTACAGATGCGGATGGAGGCGGGATTCCGGGCGCTGAGAATCTTGGTCAGGTAGTCCAGGGTGTTTCCGGAGTCCAGAATATCCTCCACCAGGATGACATGGGCGTTCTGGATGGGATCGGACAGATCCTTCTTGATCTCAATCTGCCCGCTGGAGCTGGTGCCCTTTCCGTAGGAGGAGGCGGCCATAAAGTCGATCCGGCAGGGGATGGTGATGCTCCGGCTCAGATCCGCCATAAAGATATAGGAGCCCCGGAGAATGCCCACCAGAACCACGTTGTCCTTATCGGCATAATCCCGGGAAATCTGTTCACCCAGCACAGCCACTCTGCGCTTGAGTTCTTCTTCCGAGTAGAGAATTTCCAGAATGTCTTGATCCATACCCATGTTGTCACACCGACCCTTTCTCAGTTGTCATTGTTTTTTTGTCAGTATAATCTGCCAGGCGCCATTGCCCGGCAGGGCGCTCCAATCTGTGCTGACGCCGAAGCCGGCTGCGGCGGCTACCGCTCCCTCCAGAACAAGGACGGGGATGGCATCCCGGCGCTCGGAAGGAATTCTGGCCTCCTGAAACAACTTTTTCAGCGTCTTTGTGGGACGTCCCGGGAGGCGGATGCAGTCTCCCGCCTGCCGGGGCCGAACCAGCAGCTGCCCTTCCTCGGGCGGCCGCAGGTAAAAGACAGAGCGATCTCTCCCGGCGTCCGGAGGACAGAGCGTCTCCCGGCAGGAGACGGTAAGCCCCAGCTCAGGGATCTCACAATGCTCCCCCGGGCCCAGCTGAACCGGAGAGAAGGACTGCCCCTCCGGAGAGGGAGGGGATAAAATCAGCATATCATAAATCCGACGGCCCTGCAACCGGTTGGCGAGGAAGATTTTCCCAGAGGAGTCATCCCCTGCCGCCAGTGCCAGTAATGACCTGCGCTGCTGCCAGGGCAGCACGGTGCCGGGGGCGATCCGCTCCGCCATCTCTTGCACCAGCCGGAGGGCCAGGGCGGGCTCCAGAGCCGCCAGCCGGGGGGCGGAGACAGAGATTTTCTTCCCCTCTTGCCGCAGCAGCTCACCGGCGAGCCTGGCGGTCTCCCGGGCGAAAAAGGCCTCATCCAGCCGCAGGCTCTCCGCTGTTCGGGTGAGGGCGGCGGTCAGATTTGGATTTTTCTCCCGGAGCAGGGGCAGCACCTGGTGGCGGAGATAGTTCCGGGTGTAGGCGGTGTCCCAATTGCTCTCATCCTCCCGGTGAGGAAGATCATTTGCTTTGCAGTAATCCTCAATCTCAGCCCGGGACAGCTCCAGCAGAGGGCGGATAATCACGCCTCGGCGGGGAGGAATCCCTCCCAGCCCCTTGAGACCGGTGCCCCGGAGCAGATGGAGCAGCAGGGTCTCCGCGTTGTCATCGGCGTTGTGGGCGGTGGCGATATAGTCCGCCCCCACCGCGCTGCGGCAATCCTCCAGAAAGCGGTAGCGCAGGGTGCGCCCCGCTTCCTCCAGGGTCATATTCTGTTTTTGGGCGAAATCCGCCACGTCTCCGGAGCCGGTCTCACAGGGAATCTCATGAGCCCGGCACCACTGACGGACAAAATCCACATCTCCGGCGGACTCCGGCCGGAGACGATGGTCAAAGGTGGCGGCGGTGAGCCGGATGCTGCCCGCCCGGCTCCGGCGCCAGAGAAAATGGAGCAGCATCATGGAGTCTGTCCCGCCGGAGACAGCGCAGAGGACGTGGCATCCCCCCTCCAGGGGAAAGCCCTCCCGCCGGCAGAAGGCGAGCACCTCCGCCTCCCGGTTTAATCCTCGTGCTTCCATTCCAGATTGGAGAAGGCGGTAAACTCGGGCAGCCACTGGACCATCACCTTGCCGGTCTCGCCGTGGCGGTTTTTGGCCACGATGATCTCCGCCTGATTCTTGTACTGACTGTCCTCGTTGTAGTAGTCGTCCCGGTAGATGAACAGCACCTCGTCGGCGTCCTGCTCGATGGCGCCGGATTCGCGCAGGTCGGAAAGCATGGGCCGCTTGTCCGACCGGCTCTCGTTGGCACGGGAGAGCTGACTCAGGCAGAGCACCGGCACGTTCAACTCCTTTGCCATAATCTTGAGGGCGCGGGAGATGTCGGAGACCACCTGCTGCCGGTTCTCACCGGAATAATTCTGCTTGCCGCCGGAGGAGGTCATCAGCTGCAGATAGTCGATGACCACCAGGCCCAGATTTTCCACCCGGCGGCACTTGGCGTTCATGTCGGCTACTGAGAGGGAGGGATTGTCGTCGATGAGGATGGAGGTGGCGTTGAGGCTGCGGCAGGCCAGGGTCAGCTTTTCCCAGTCATCCTCCTCCAGCTGGCCGGTGAGCAGCTTCTGGTTGGGGAGGAAGGACTCGCTGGAGATGAGACGCATGACCAACTGCTCCCGGCTCATCTCCAGGGAAAAGAACACGACAGCCTTGCCTGAGTGCTTGCCTGCGTGCAGCAGGATGTTCAGGGCCAGAGAGGTTTTGCCCATGCCGGGACGGGCGGCCAAAAGCACCAGGTCGGAGTTGCCCAGGCCGGCAATCTTCTGGTCCAGGTCGGTCAGACCGGTGGAAAGACCGGGCACCTCGCTGTCCGACTCGGACAGCTCGCCGATCCGGGCGTACACGTCTGCGGTAATGGAGGAGATGGGGGTGAGGCCCTGGGCGCCCCGGCCCTGGCGGATGGCGTAAATCCGCTGCTCCGCCGCCTCCAGTACCTGGGCGCCGGTGCCGGTGCCCTCGTTCACCAAAGCGGTGATGTCTCCCGCCGTCTCCGCCACCCGGCGGAGCAGAGCCTTGTCCTTGACAATCTCCACATACTCCATCACGTTGGCGGCGGTTGGGGTGACCTCCATCAATTGCAGGAGAAAGCTCCGGGTGACCTCCTCCTGATAGGTACCGTCCTGGCGCATCTGCTCCTGGACGGTGACCGGGTCAATCTTTTTGGACAGGGAGAACATGGAGTAGATGGCCTCGTAGACCTCCAGATGCTGCCTGGTATAAAAGTCCTCCGGACGCAGCGCCTCCACCACCTGGGGAATGCAGCGGCTGTCGATCAGCATGGCGCCCAGCACCGCCTGCTCAGCGGCGTCAGAATGGGGCATCTGTTTGCTCAAAAGTTCGTCCAGCTCCGGCATGTTCTCACCTTCTGTACTTAAAAATAGGGAGGGCCGATGGGTACATCGGCCCCTACAGACGATTATAATGGGCATCCCGTCCGATAACGAAAATTGTTCGAAAAACGGCGGGCGCACAATGTGCGCCTCTACGGGTTATTTTCTGTCTTACGCCTCTTCCACAAAGACGTTGACCACGGCGGAGATCTCATAGCCCAGCTTGGCCTTGACCTGATAGCCGCCGAAGGCCTTGATGGGGTCGGACTGGAGGCTGGTCTTGGGGATGTCGCAGCCGTACTGCTCCTTCAGCGCCTGGGAGATCTCCTTGGTGGTGACGCTGCCGAACAGCCGCCCGCCGGCGCCGGCCTTGGCCTTGACATGGACGGGCATATCCTTCAGCTTGGCGGCCAGCTCCAGGGCGGCCTGGCGCTCCTTGGCCTCCCGCTCCCGCTTGGCCTTTTCCAGCTGGTTCATGGTGTTGATATTGTCGGTGGTGGCGGGCACGGCCAGCTTTTTGGGCAGCAGGAAGTTCCGGGCGTAGCCGTCGGAGACCTCAATCATCTGGCCCTTTTTGCCCTGGCCCCGCACATCCTTCTGTAAAATCACTTTCATAGCAGTTCATCCTTTCTCTCCGGCTTGTGCCGGAATCGTCACGCCGATGGGTTCATCAGCTCTCAAAATACTTGTCAATGGCCTGGAGCAGCCGCCGCAGCGTCTCCTGCAGGGTGGTGTTGGGCACCTGGGCCCCGGCGGCAGCGGCGTTTCCGCCGCCTCCCAGCGCCTCCAGAATATACTGAACATTGACCTCACCCACGCTCCGGCCGCAGAGAATCACCGTATTCCCGTCCGGGAAGAGGACGAAGGAGGCGTCCGCCCCAGCCACATTGAGCAGCTCGTCCGCCGCCTGGGCGGCGATCACCCGGCCCACCGGGGTCTCCACAGCGGAGACGGCGATGTCGCCATGGACCATCTTGGCCGCCCGGATGACGTCGTATTTGGCAATGGTGTCCTCCAGATTGTTCTGGAACAGTTTTTTTACCTCGGTGGTGTCCGCACCACGGCGGCGCAGGAAGGCGGCGGCCTCAAAGGTGCGGCCTCCGGTGCGGAGGGTGAAGTTCTTGGTGTCCAGCACAATACCGGCCAGCAGGGCCTCCGCCTCGGTTTTCAGCAGGTCGGAGGGCTCGATCAGATACTGAATCATCTCGGTGACCAACTCACTGGCGGAGGAGGCGTAGGGCTCGTGGAAGTTGAGGGCGGCGTTGGAGATATAGTCCGCCGCCCGCAGGTGGTGATCCACCACCGCCACCTTGGTGCAGGAGTCCAGCAGATCCCGGGCAATCACCTGATCCGGCCGGTTGGTGTCCACAACAACCAGCAGGGACTTGCTGTCCAGCTTGAGCATGGCGTCCTGATGGCTGATAAACCTGCCCTCATACTCGGGCAGGGCGGAGATCTTTTTCCGCATGACGGAGCCGGGATAGAAGCCCGCCTCCTCCACAATGTAGACGGGAATCCCCTTGTGCCGGGCGATAGCGCAGATACCGATGGAGGCGCCCACGGCGTCCAGGTCGGCAAACCGGTGGCCCATGACAAAGACGGTGGAGGCGGAGTGCATCAGCTCGTTGAGAGCGTTGGACATGACCCGGCTCTTTACCTTGGTGTGCCGTTCCGTCTCCTTGGCCCGGCCGCCGTAGAACTCGAAGTTAAAGCGATTTTTGATGACCGCCTGATCGCCGCCCCGGGAGAGGGCCATCTCAATGGCCAGGCTGGCGTATTCCAGCATTTCACCGAAGCCGGTGTCCATGCCGATGCCGATGGAGAGGGTGGCGCTGACGCCGTTGGGGCTGACCACCTTGTGCACCGCATCCAGCAGGGAGAAGCGGTTTTGCTGGAACTGGGTGAGATACTGCTCCTCAAAGATGCAGAGATACCGATCCCGGTCAAACCGGCACAGCAGTCCGCCGGAGGGCTGGAGCCAGGTGGTGATCTCGTCCTCCACCGAGGAGCGGATGGTGCTCCGGGCCTTGTCGTTGGTGCTGCGGATCATGTCCTCATAGTTGTCGATGAGCAAAATGGAGACCACCGGCCGGGAGGCGAAATACCGCTCCCGGATCCGGGCCAGGTTGGAGATGTCCATCCAGTAGGTGGTGGCCAGCAGGCTCTCGCTCCCCTTACCCACATGGGCCACATGGCCGAAGACCAGATAGCTCTTGCCGTCCAGCTGATATTCGGTGGGACACTGGGTTTTGCCGTCCAGCAGCCACTTGGTGGAAAAGCCGGGAACGGCGGCGTCAATCTTGGTGTCAAACAGGTGCTCCCGGTCGCCGGTGATCTTCAGAAACCGGTCGTTGGACCAGATCACATCGCCCGTGTCCGGCTGGAAGATCACCATGGGGAAGGGGGAGTTCACCATGGTGTCCTTGCTGGCGGCGTCGATGTTGCTGGTGACGCTGGCGATATACTTGGCTGTCTCCTTGCGGCGGCGGCTCCGGGTGATCAGATAGTAGATAAACAGCATGACCACCAGACCCAGCTCCACCAAACCCACCTGAAGCTGGAAGATACAAGTGACTGCCCCGAAGAGCAGCAGGAAAAAGAGGTAGAGCTTGACCCGGGGCTCCAGCATCCGGTTCAGTTTTTCATTCAAAACGCAGTCCACCTCCCGGTTTGGCCCCCGGCAGCGGCGCCGGGCAGACCGCCCCAAAATAATTGTGTCCAGATTATGACACATTTAAGGCTAAATTGCAAGTATACCGGCCGCAGAGCCGTAAAAAAAGGGGGCCGGAGCCGACGCCGGGCTGCCCAAAAGGCGCCAAAGCGCATTTTCCCTTGCGTCCCATACCGTTCTGGGGTAAAATGACTTGGCAGAGAAAAATATACGATTCTACTTGAAATAAAGGAAGTGTGCCTATGAATGACGGCTTTCTCACTGTGGCCGCCGGCACCCCGGAGATTCGGGTGGCCGACTGCGCCTATAACGCGGGGCAGATCATCGCCCTGATGAAGGAGGCGGCCGGGCGGGGCGTCAAGGTGCTGTGTCTGCCCGAGCTGTGCATCACCGGCTATACCTGCGGCGACCTGTTCCTCCAGTCCACCCTGCTTTGGGGAGCGGAGGAGGCTCTGGGCCGCATCCTGAAGGAGACGGCGGAGCTGGATGTGGTCACCGCTGTGGGCCTTCCCGTCCGCTATCGGGGCAAGCTGTATAACTGCGCCGCCGTACTGCACAAGGGGCGGATTCTGGGCCTTGTGCCCAAGACCAATATCCCGAACTACACCGAGTTTTACGAGGCCCGGTGGTTCACCTCCGGCCGGGAGCTGGGAGATAGCGATTCCTCCGTTTCCCTCTGCGGCCAGACGCCGGAACTGTCTGCAAACCAGATTTTCCAGTGTGAGAATCTGCCCGGGCTGGTCATCGGCGTGGAGATCTGCGAGGATCTGTGGGTGGCGGACACCCCCTCTACCCGGCTGGCCGCCGGCGGGGCGACTTTGATGCTCAACCCCTCCGCCAGTGACGAGATTGTCTGCAAGGACAGCTACCGGCGCAGTCTGGTGGCCTGCACCTCCGGCCGGCTGGTCTGCGGCTATATCTACGCCGACGCCGGCAAGGGAGAGTCGTCTACCGACCTGATCTACGGCGGCCACAACCTGATCGCCGAAAACGGCTCTATCCTGGCTCAGCGCCGGTTTGAGACCGGGCTCACCGTCTCGGAGATCGACCTGGAAAAGCTGACCCACGAGCGCCAGCGGATGAGCACCTTCCCCGCCGCCGCATCGGGCATCAAAGCCCAATCCTTTGCCCTGGAGCAGGGGGAGACCGCCCTCACCCGGTATGTGGCCCCCAACCCCTTTGTCCCAGCCGACCTGGGTGACCGGGCCGCCCGGTGCCAGGAGATTCTCACCCTGGCCGCCCTGGGCCTGCGCAAGCGGCTGGAGCATACCCACGCCCGGACGGCGGTCATCGGCCTCTCCGGGGGTCTGGACTCCACCCTGGCGATTCTGATCACCAAGCGGGCCATGGATCTGCTGGGCCGGCCCGCCGGGGATATTCTGGCGGTGACCATGCCCTGCTACGGCACCACCGAGCGGACGAAGTCTAACGCCGTTCTGCTGGCCGAGGAGCTGGGCGCGACGCTCAAGACGGTGGATATCGGAGACGCCGTCTCCGTTCACTTCCGGGACATCGGCCAGTCCATGGAGGATCACTCGGTGACCTTTGAAAACGGACAGGCCCGGGAGCGCACCCAGGTGCTGATGGACCTGGCCAACAAGACCTGGGGCATGGTGATAGGCACCGGCGACCTCAGCGAGCTGGCCCTGGGCTGGGCCACCTACAACGGCGACCACATGAGCATGTACGCCGTCAACTCCTCCATCCCCAAGACGTTGGTGCGCCATCTGGTGGCCTATGTCCGGGACGAGTACGCCGAGAGCAATCCCAAACTCTCCGCTGTCCTCCAGGACATTCTGGACACCCCCGTCTCCCCCGAACTGCTCCCCGCCGTCAATGGGGAAATCGCCCAGAAGACGGAGGATCTGGTGGGCCCATATGAGCTCCACGACTTCTTCCTCTACTACGCCATCCGCTGGGGCTTCGGCCCGGCCAAGGTCTACCGTCTGGCGGTCTACGCCTTCCGGGGACATTACGAGGCGGACTTTATCCTCAAGTGGCTGGAGAATTTCTACCGCCGGTTCTTCGCCCAGCAGTTCAAGCGCTCCTGCCTCCCCGACGGCCCCAAGGTGGGCACCGTCACCCTGTCGCCCCGGGGCGATTGGCGGATGCCCAGCGACGCGGTGGCCAGCCTGTGGATGAATGAGGTGGAGACGCTGAAAAAGAAAGAGGGAAACTGCTGATATGAACATCTATCTGGATCTGTTCCTCACCTTTGCCAAGGTGGGGGTGTGCACCTTCGGCGGCGGCTACGCCATGCTGCCCATCCTCCAGCGGGAGGTGGTGGAGAAAAAGGGCTGGGCCACCGACGAGGAGCTCACCGACTATTTCGCCATCGGCCAGTGCACCCCCGGCATCATCGCCGTGAATACCGCCACCTTCATCGGCCACAAGCTGAAGGGCCCCATCGGCGGCATTCTCACCACCCTGGGCGTAGTCGCCCCCAGCGTGGTGATTATCTCCATCATCGCCGCCTTCCTGCAGAACTTTGCCGACAACCCCTATGTGATTCACGCCTTTAACGGCGTCCGGGCCTGCGTCTGCGTCCTCATCCTCAACGCCGTCCTCAAGCTGCGCAAGTCCTCGGTGATCGATCAGCCCACCATGGTCATTTTCCTGGCGGTCTTCCTGCTCTCCGCCATCTGGGGCATCTCCCCGGCTCTGATCGTGGTGGTGGCCGGCGCCATCGGTCTGGCCCTCAAGCTGATGAAGGAGAAGGAGGGGAATAAGGCATGATATACCTGCGCCTGTTTTACGAATTTTTCAAGACCGGCCTCTTTGCCATCGGCGGCGGCCTGGCCACGGTGCCCTTCCTGACCGATATGGGGGCGAATACCGGCTGGTTTACCAACGCCGAGCTGGCCAATATGATCGCCGTCTCCGAATCCACCCCCGGCCCCCTGGGCGTCAATATGGCCACCTATGTGGGCTTTGAGGTGGGCGGCATCCTGGGAGCCATTCTGGCCACCCTGGGCCTGATCACCCCCTCCATCATCGTCATCCTCATCGTGGCCGCCTTCCTCCAGAAGTTCCGGAGCAGCAAGTATGTGGAGTATGTGTTCTACGGCCTCCGGCCCGCCTCCACCGGCCTGATCGCAGCCGCCTGTTGGGGGGTTATCTCCATCTGTCTGCTGTCCGTCCAATCTATGGCGGGAGATCAGGTAGTATTTGCCCTCAACTGGAAGCTGCTGATTCTGGCTGTGGCAGTCTACTTCTGCACCCATGAGGGACATCTGAAAAAGCTGCACCCCATTGTGTGGATCGGCCTGTCCGCCGTGGCGGGGATTGTGTTTCAGTTGTAACGGTCTGTGTGCCGCAAATGATTGTGGGTTTCAGTGACCCATAGTAGGGGCGGCCAATGGCCGTCCGCCCACAACAACAATCCTCTGTAAATCAGCGGGCGCGCGATGCGCGCCCCTACGGCCCTTCTCCCCAAAGGCGTCTCTCCCAGGAGGCGCCTTTTCTCTTTACATTTGCTCCAAAATCACCTATAATACCGCTCAGAAAGTCAAAAACAGACACTTTTCTTAGAAAGGACGAAACAATATGAAGCTCTCTCAACATACTGAGATGATCGCCGAGCGGGTGGCCTGCGCCAAACCCGGGCGGGTGCTGCTGCTCAAGCTGTGCACCGCGGTGCTCTGCCTGGTGGGCGCGGCGGCCATCGGGGCGGTGGCCTGGGCGGAGATCACCGGCTACAATTTGAACGATGCCCCTCTGATCCCCCGGCTCGTCCTGGCCGCCCTGGCCATCCTGGCCTGCGTGGGCCTGTTCAAGAGCATCGAGGAGAAGGCGGTCCGGCTGCAGTTGGATTTTTACCGGGACAAGCTGGTGCTGACCTATGAGTCCCTGCCCGGCCTGTGGCGGGAGGGCTCCGCCCGGCAGGAGACAGAGATTCCCTATGCCTCGGTGACCTCCTCCATCCTCAGCTCCCGGCGCCAGCGCCTCACCCTGCGCAGCAGCGGCTATATCCAAACCCTGGGGGAGGGGACGCCGAAGACAAAACAGGGCTCGGTCAGCTTTTCCACCCTGGAGGCCCGGGATGTGGACTTTGCCGCCCTCTTGGAAAAATACGGAAAAATCAGGACAGATCTAAAGGATTGACCGCAATATGCCCATGCCAGAATCTGGCTGTTTTCTGACTGTTTTCAGGAAAACAACAGGAAAATCCTCGATTTTTTCAAAAGTTTGGTTTAAAATGTGAAAAAATAGACAAATTGGGAGTGCTCCTGCTGGTGCGATTTGACAATTTGCTGAAAATGACAGAGAGTCCGGGATTCTTTATTTACTTCTGTTCACAATTTGCTTATAATTATATACGTCATAATTTGGTTTTTCCAAAAGCTGAAACCATCAATCAACAATGGAGGTGTACGTATGCGCGTTCAATTTACTGAAACCGTACTGCGTGATGCAAACCAATCCCTGATGGCTACCCGCCTGCCCTATGCCGATTACGAGGCCATTCTGCCCACCATGGACAAGGCCGGCTACTATTCGGTTGAGTGCTGGGGCGGCGCCACCTTCGACTCCTGCCTGCGTTACCTGGGCGAGGATCCCTGGGAGCGTCTGCGCAATATCCGCAAGAACATGCCCAACACCAAGCTGCAGATGCTGCTGCGCGGCCAGAACCTGCTGGGCTACAAGCACTATCACGACGACGTGGTGGAGAAGTTCGTGGAGCTGTCCATCAAGAACGGTATCGACATCCTGCGGATCTTCGACGCTCTGAACGACTTCCGCAACCTGGGCACCGCTCTGGACGCCACTAAGAAGTATGCAACTGCCAACACCGTGGCCTCCGGCTGCATCTCCTACACCCAGTCTCCTGTCCATACCGTTGCCAAGTATGTGGAGATGTGCAAGGAGCTGCAGAAGATGGGCTTTGACACCATCTGCCTGAAGGATATGGCCGGCACCATGAGCCCCTATGAGGCTGAGCACCTGATCAAGGGCATCAAGGACGCCGTGGGCGATATGCCGCTGATCCTGCACACCCACTGCACCACCGGCATGGCCTACCAGACTCTGACCAAGGCCATCGAGTCCGGCATCGACGTCATCGATACCGCCACCTCCTGCTTCTCCAACGGCACCTCTCAGCCCGCCACCGAGACCATGTACTACGCCCTGAGCCAGTACGGCATCGAGACCGGCCTGAACGAGAAGGCCATCAACGAGGTCAACAACTTCTTCAAGCCCATCAAGCAGAAGTATGTGGACAACGGCACCCTGAATCCCAAGAGCATGGCCACCGACGCCCAGGCTCTGGTCTACAAGGTGCCCGGCGGCATGCTGTCCAACATGATCGCCAACCTGACCGATATGGACGCCATGGACAAGTTCGACGAGGCTCTGGCTGAGATCCCCGCCGTCCGCGCCGACATGGGCTATCCGCCCCTGGTCACCCCCCTGTCCCAGATGGTGGGCAGCCAGGCGGTCACCAACGTCCTCATGGGTGAGCGCTACAAGGTCATCTCCAAGGACGTGCAGAACTACTTCAAGGGCGAGTACGGCATCGCCCCCGCTCCCGTGAACCCCGACCTGGAGAAGCGGGTGCTCTCCGACGCCGGCCTGGATGCTCCTGTGGACTGCCGCGTGGAGGACTCCAAGCGCACCGGCGAGGACTTCGAGGCTGCCAGGGCTGCTCTGGGCGATCTGGCCAAGAGCGAAGAGGATGTCATGAGCTACATCTGCTTCCCCAAGCAGGCTGAGGACTATCTGAAGGCCCGCAAGGAGAAGGAAGAGCGGACCTGCAATTACACCATGGAAGCCATCGATTGATTGGAGGCTTATCAATGGAAAACATTACTGTAGTTGAAGCCCTGGGCGTTGCAGTGCTGGGAATCGCTGTGGTGTTCGTGGTTCTGATCGTGCTGATGGGTGCGATTCAGATCCAGAACGTGGTGATTGCCAAGCTGGAGGGCCGGGACAAGAAGGCCGCTCCTGCTCCCGAGACCGGCGTTCCTGCCGCCCCCGCCCCTGCCGCTGCCCCTGCCAAGCTGGCCAAGGGCTCCTGCGGCGGCGTCATGCTGCATGACGTGCCCGACGCCACCGCCGCCATGGTCATGGCCATCGTGGCGGATGAACTGAAGACTCCGCTCAACGAGCTGCGTTTCATTTCCATCCAGGAGGTAAAGTAACATGAAGTATAAAGTAACGCTCAATGGCCGCGTCTACGAGGTCGTGGTCGAAAAGGGCCAGGCCATCCTGGCTGATGAATACGAGGCGCTGGCTCCTGCCGCTCCCGCCGCCGCTGCTCCTGCTGCCGCTCCCGCTGCTGCTCCTGCCGCTGCCCCCGCTCCCGCCGCTGCTGGCCCCATCGCCGCCGGCGAGCCTGTCACTGCTCCCCTGCCCGGCACCGTGGTGGCCATCAAGGTCACTGCCGGCCAGGCCGTCAAGAGCGGCGATGTGCTGGCTGTCATTGAGGCTATGAAGATGGAGAACGAAGTGCTGGCTCCCAAGGACGGCACCGTGGCCCAGGTGGTCGCCGCTCAGGGCACTGCCGTCAAGACTGGTGATCCTCTGGTCGTTCTGGGCTAAGGAGGTTCTGAGATGGAATTTATCGGAACCATTTTTGGCAACCTGGCTGCCCAGTCCGGCATTGCGTATTTCGAGGACTTCCGGCAGGTGATCATGATCCTGCTGGCCTGCGTGCTGCTGTATCTGGGTATCGTCAAGAAGTTCGAGCCCCTGCTGCTGGTGGGCATCGCCTTCGGCATGCTGCTGACCAACCTGCCCGGCTCCGGCGTCTATCACCCCGAGCTGTGGTACGCCTCAGGCAGCGCTGACGTCAACTGGGGCGCCGTCCTCCACGACGGCGGCCTGCTGGATATTCTCTATCTGGGCGTCAAGCTGGGCATCTACCCCTCTCTGATCTTCATGGGCGTCGGCGCCATGACCGACTTCGGCCCCATGATGGCCAACCCCAAGAGCATGCTGCTGGGCGCCGCCGCACAGTTCGGCGTCTATGTGGCCCTGATTATGGCTGTTGCCCTGGGCTTTAAGGGCAACGAGGCTGCGTCCATCGCTATCATCGGCGGCGCCGACGGCCCCACCGCCATCTGGCTGACCAAGACCCTGGCTCCCAATCTGCTGGGCGCCATCGCCATCGCCGCTTACTCCTACATGGCCCTGATCCCGCTGATTCAGCCGCCCATTATGATGCTGCTGACCACCAAGAAGGAGCGGGAGGTCAAGATGGAGCAGCTGCGCCCCGTCTCCCAGACCGAGAAGATCGTCTTCCCCATCATGGTGACCATCGTCACCTGCCTGGTGCTCCCCTCTGTGGCCCCCCTGCTGGGCTGCCTGATGCTGGGTAACCTGTTCAAGGAGTGCGGCGTCACCGACCGTCTGTCCGACACCGCTCAGAACGCTCTGATGAACATCGTCACCATCTTCCTGGGCATCTCCGTGGGCGCCACCGCCACCTATGACCAGTTCCTGAAGATGGAGACTGTGAAGATCATTGTCCTGGGCCTGATCGCCTTCGGCTTCGCCACTGTGGGCGGCCTGCTGATCGGCAAGATCATGTACGCTGTCTCCGGCGGCAAGATCAACCCCCTCATCGGCTCCGCCGGTGTGTCCGCTGTGCCCATGGCCGCCCGTGTCTCCCAGACCGTTGGCCAGAAGTGCAACCCCTCCAACTTCCTGCTGATGCACGCCATGGGCCCCAACGTGGCCGGCGTCATCGGTTCCGCTGTGGCCGCCGGCTTCCTGCTGGCTGTCTTCGGCTGAGCGTGAGCAATTGAAACAGAAATTCCCCCTTCCCTTTTGGGAGGGGGAATTTTTTGCAGAAAAACAGGTAAATTTCTTGACTGTGAACCGGGTTTACAGTGTAAAGTGACGCTGGAGGTGATTATATGACGACCCAGGAGATTGAGGAGCGTACCGGGATGGATCGGGCCAATCTTCGCTTCTATGAGCGGGAGGGACTTCTGACGCCAGACCGGGAGCCGGGAAACCGGTATCGGAGCTATACGGAGGAGGATGTGGAGGTGCTGCGGAAAATCCGGTATCTCCGCCTGTTGGGCTTTTCTGTGGCGGAAATTCGGGAGCTGCAGGTTTCCGGCGAGCCGCTGGGAGAGCGGCTGAAAAGACGGCGGGAGGCGTTAAAGCAGCAGGAGGCGGAAGCCGGCCGGTTGGCTGACCTGTGTGGGCGGCTGGACTCCACCTGTAACTTTGATTCCCTGTCACTGACCGAGATTGAGGAGCAGGAAAGACTGTGGCAGGAGCAGGGACGGCGGGTGCGGAGTGAAGACCAGAACCGGTTCGGCATCGCACTGGCAGCCAGCATGATTTTGACCACAGTAACCGGACTTGCGGACTGCTGCCTGCTTTCGCTCAGCGGATTTGCCCGGGACGAGGGGTTCTATGCGCCGGACTACTACGGGCTGGGGCTTTGGCTGGTGCTGGCTTTTTCCGTCCTGCTGTTTGGGTTTATTGCTGTCCAGCTTACCTGGCTGAAGCCCAGGTGGAAATGGGTGGCCTATCCTCTGATTGCCCTGTATTTTGCCTATGCCGTGTCCGTCTTTGCGGGCCTGCTGGTCTTCTGGCAGTATGCCGGCTTTCTGTGAGGGAGGAGCGGAAAATGTTTTTGTGGCTGATCAACGATAACCTGCTCCGTCTGGCCCTGGGGCTGTTGTCCTGGGGGCTGGCGGCGAGCGCGCTGTTCCGGATGCGCCGGGACAGCGGATGGCATCCGGGCTGGCGGTGCTGCCTCAGCACCCTGTGCTGTGCCGCCGCCCTCTGGGTGCAGCTTCCGTGGCTGAACTACGAGGCCAATGTGAAAGAGGATTTTGCCGCAATGATTGATACCGCGCGGGGTTATTATATTCTGTACACGATTCTGGTAATTGTGGCTCTGGTTCTCAATCTGGCTGTCTGGCTGCGATGGAACGCAAAAGACAAGCATCGCAAATGAGTTTCGGCTGAGCCTGAGCAATTAAAACAGAAATTCCCCCTTCCATTTCGTGTGTTGTTCATAAGACAGTAAAATAGGTAAAAGGCGTGACTTTTGTGGTCACGCCTTTTGCCTCGCAGAGCGCACATAGAAAGTATTCTCCCAAATTTAACGTTCAATCATTTTTTCCATTCCGCTGCCTGTTTCGTTCTCCGACATGATCTGAAACCCCAAGTTTTGATAAAACGACTCTTTTCTTTTAGCGGCTTTTAGGTCAACGCCGACTTTCTGATTATCTTTCAGCGTGCTTTTGATAAAGTTCTCCGAAAACCGATAAAGGAGCGTGCCTATCATCTGCCCTTGATACTCCTCGCGCACAATAAAATCCTTCATAAACCAGTGCATACCGTAATCGCCGAGCCAGTTGATTGTAGCCACGGCGGTTCCCTTGTGGCGCACAACAAAAGACTTCGTGCTGTTTTTTATAGCCAAGCGCATCTGTTCAATTGCAGGACAATTCCATCCGACAGATTGAAACAGCTCGACAAACTCCTCGACCTTCAAATCCTGACTGATGGTATAATAATTGATTTTCAGCGACCTTAAAATATTTCGCTCTCTGATTCGCCGCTCTTCCAGACATTTGATATAACCGTCATATCCGAAAAGGTTGTTCTGCTTGCCGTATCCTTGTGAGACATGGTAATCAATTACCGCATTCAGCCAGTCGTTTCCGCGCTCGTCAAGCACGCTGTCAATCGCCGATTTTACGATAGGTTGGTCAATGTAAATGATGATAGGCTTCAACGGCTTGATAATTTCCGCAATTTCTGCAATATATTTCCGCGAATCTTCTTCCGACATACCAAACCTCATCATAGTTTCACACATCGGATTTTGCAGAAAAATGCAGTTGAACACATAAATTGTGTCCTTATCGGAGCCTTGCACAAAGGACTGCCACTTTTCGAGAATTTTTTCTCGCTCCGTTTCAAAATCGGGGAAATCATAGTCTGCGTAATCGGCAGGGTGTTCGCGAACACCTTCGTCAATGCAAACTACCTTTTTGTTTATTCTATTCAGTTCAGCGGCAATCATAGCAGCAGTAGTGCTTTTTCCGCTTCCCGGAAGTCCTTCTACAATAATCAAATTTGTCTTCATAAGAGTCTCCAAAAAATTCCGATTTGAAGGTCTGTTCAGCTCCATAGTATCATATGGCCAAATAGATTACAAGAACAGCCACAGCAGTTTGCACCGCTGTGGCTGCTAACTGTCTTACGATCATTGCCCGTTCAGGAGGGGGCATTTTTGCCCTCAGGGCGGAAAAGCTGAACGGCCTGTTCTCCGAAGGCATAAAAGGACGCTTTATTCCGCAAAAACGCCCCTCTCCATGACAGAGAGAGGCGTCAAGCGTTATGCAGCTATTGATGCGGGGCTCAATCCAGATCGCCGCCGTCCTCCTCCGGCGCGAAGCTCAGCCGGATCTCAGTGCCCTGCCCGAGCTGGCTCTCAAGCTGAATCTGGGCGTTATGGCAGGCGGCCCCGTGCTTGACGATGGAGAGGCCCAGTCCCGTGCCTCCCACCGCCTTGGAGTGGCTCTTGTCCACCCGGTAAAACCGCTCAAAGACCCGGGCCTGATCCTCCTCCGGGATGCCGATGCCGGTATCCCGGACAGAGAGCACTACCCGGTCGCCTACCCGGCTTACCGAGAGCACCACGCTGCCGCCCTCCCGGTTATACTTGATGGCGTTGTCGCACAGATTGTTTACCATCTCCCGCAGCAGCACCGGGGCGCCCAAAATGGTCTGGGGCTCTCCCTCTACTGTCAGGGAGAGATCCCGCCCGTACGCCTGAGGCTGGAACCGCTGAGCCACCTCCTGGCACAGCCGGTACAGCTCCACCGGCTCTTTGTCCAGGTCAGAGCCCAGCTCCTCCAGCCGGGAGAGCTGGATGATGTCTCCCACCAGGGCCTGAAGCCGCTGGGCCTCGTCATAGATCTTTCCGGAAAAACGCTGGATGTCCTCCGGCCGAGCGATACCGGCGTGGATAATCTCCGCATATCCGGAGATGGAGGTGAGGGGGGTTTTCAGCTCGTGGGAGACATTGGCGGTAAACTCCCGCCGGATCCGATCCTGACGCTGATGCTCCTGCACCAGCAGATCCATCTGCCGCTGAATCTGGCGGTTCTGGCTGTTGATCCGCCGGGCCAGGGGCCGCAGCTCCGGATAGACGGCGTTCTCGTCCGGATGCTCCAGGTCGATGGCGTTCACCGGTTGTAAAAGGCTCCCGGCCATTCGCCAGGCCAGCAAAACCGACAGCGCCACCGCCAGTAATATCACAGCCAGGAAAGGCAGCCACATCTCCCGGATCAGGTTGAGTACCGTCCACTCCGAGGTGGAGACCCGGAATACGGTTTCGTCCTCCAGCAGCAGGGCGAAGTTGGTGGTCTTGATGGACAGGGTGTCGGAATAGCGCACACTCCAGCCGGAGCCCTTTTCCCGGGCCTCCAGCACCTCCTCCCGCTGGTCATGACTGCCCAGGATGGAGGGATCCACCTGGCTGTCGTAGAGGACGCTGCCGTCCGTGTCAATCCAGGTGATCCGCTGGTGGGTGTACTGGTCGGTCTCCCGGAGAAAATCCACGCCGATATCCTCCACCGCGGCTCCCAGATAGGCGGCCTCCGCCTCCAGCTGCTGCCGGTTGTGCTGATTAAAATAGCCGTAGACCGCCCAGATGGTGACGGAAAAGCAGGCGGCAAAAACGGCCATTGTCCCGGCAAAGACGTGCCAGAAGAGCTTACGCCTCATCGCTTCTTCTCCGAATCCGGTAGCCGACCCCCCGGACCGTCTCAATAAGCTCTCCGGCCTGGCCCAGCTTCTGCCGCAGGGTACGGACGTGGACGTCCACCGTCCGGCTCTCTCCCTGATAGGCGTAGCCCCAGACCTCCTGAATCAGCTGCTCCCGGGTGACCACCTGATCCTCATTTTTCAGCAGCAGACAGAGCAGATCAAACTCCTTCCGGGTGAGGGAGACCTCTTCCCCCGCCACCCGGACGGTGTGCTTTTTCGGCCAGACGGACAGACAGCCTGCCTGATAGCAGAGCTCTGCAGTCTTTGGGTTGGCCCGCCGGAGCAGGGCCCGCACCCGGGCGGTGAGCTCCATCATGCCGAAGGGCTTGGCCAGATAGTCGTCCGCCCCCAGATCCAGGCCCACCACCTTGTCGTATTCGCTGTCCCGGGCGGTGAGCATCATCACCGGCACCCCGGCGGTCTCCGGATCCGCCCGGAGCTTTTGTAGGATGGAAAGGCCGTCCTCCTGGGGCAGCATGATGTCCAGAACCACCAGATCGGGAATCGCCTCCCGCCGGGCGGCCCAAAAATCGGCGGGCAGCCCAAAGCCCCGGGCCTCCATGCCCGACTGGTTCAGAGTGTAGACCACCAGCTCCCGGATATTGCTGTCATCCTCCACCAGATAGATCATGGTACACCTTCCGTTCTGCCGGTCAGACGATGGGCAGTGTGGGAGGATTCTGCTTGCCCTGAGAGAGGACAACCCGGTTCTGATCCAGATTCATCTTCTTGACCATAAAGCCGGGAATGCCGGTGGAGGCAAAGAGCTGTCCCACCACAGACTGGAGATAGGGGAACAGGGCATCATAGGCCATCAGGTGCACCGCCTTTTTGTCCTCCTCGGTCACCATCTCCTGGCAGGCGAAAATGCCCTCCAGGGTGACCGAGACGGAGAAGGCCTGAGCCTCGCTCTTGTCCTCAAAACTCTGATAGACGGTGGCAATGCAGCGCTGGTTATCCGGAGCGTACTTGACGCTGAAGTTGAAGTTGCTCTTGAGCTGCAGCTGCCCCATCTTGGTCATATCATTGCGGAGATGAAGCTCCCGGGTGCGCTGCTGCAATAAATTGACGGTGGCCATAGAGATAGCCCTCCTTTATGTTCATTGTAATTCCTGGTTTATTATATCATATCGCTCACGCCAGCGGAAGAGAGCAGAAAAAGGTGTTGTATCCCGCCGGATCCGACTGGGCCCAGAGCTTGCCCCGGTGCTCCTGGGCGATGCTCCGGGCAATGGCCAGGCCCAGGCCGAAGCCCTGGGTGCTTCTGGCCCGATCCGCCCGGTAGAACCGGCGGAAGATGGCCTCCAGCTCCTCCCTGGGGATGGGCGCTCCCTGGTCGGTGACGGCAATCACCGCCCGGCGGCCCTCCCGCCGGAGGGAGAGAGTGATCTGCCCCCCGGGGTCGGCGTATTTCACCGCGTTGTCCAGCAGAATGTCCAGCAGCCGCTTGAGCTTGCTCCCGTCGCCGGAGACGGTGACCGAGCCCTCCGCGTCGGTGAGCTCCAGTGTCTTGCCCGCCTCAAAGGCCACCGGCTCAAACATGAGGGCGGCGGACTGCACCAGTTCGGTGAGATCTACCGGCTGGAAACGGCTTGCCGCCGTCTGGCCGCTGTCGCTCCGGGCCAGCAGGAGGAGCTGCTCCACCAGGGTGCCCATCTGCCGGCCTCCGGCCTGGATATTTTCCGTCCAGCGCCGGCGCTTGTCCGGCTCCGCCTCCTCCTGCTCTGCCAGCAGGTCGGCGTTGGAGAGAATGACGGTGAGGGGGGTCTTCAGCTCGTGGGAGGCGTCGGCCACAAACTGCCGCTGCTGCTCCCAGGACTGTTCCACCGGCCGCACCGCCCAGCGGGCCAGCAGCATACTGGCGCCAAAGAAGAGGACAAAGGCGATCAGGCCCATCCGAAAGGTGTTCCAGGTGGCCTGCCGGAGGGTGCTGTATTCATAGGAGACGTCCACAAAGGCCATTCGCCAGCCGTCGGAGGTGGCCTCCCGGAGGTAGCGCAGGTGATAGTCCTCCAAAATACCCTGGTTGGCCTGCTGATCAAAGGCGGCATTGACGGCGGCCAGAATGGTATCCGGGTCGTCCAGGTCATAGAACTGGCTGGAGGTGATATAGGCGCCCCCGTGGGGCCGGACGATCACGGTGAAATAGGGCAGGGAGACCGGCGCGGAGCTGCCGCCATAGAAGGACCAGCTGGGGGTCTCCGTCTCGGAGATCACCCTCTGGAGCACCGATTCGCTGTCTGCCTTCAAGCTCTCCCGGGTGGCGGAGACGAAGAAGAGGCAGATCACCGTGAGCATGGCGGTGACCAGGGCCATGTTGATAAGGACAAATTTCCAGCGGAGCTTTCTGATCATGGCTCCTCCCCCCATTCCAGCCGGTAGCCCAGGGTACGCAGGGTGCGGATGACGCAGCGGCTGCCCAGGTGCTGGAGCTTTTTCCGGAGAAAGGAGATGTAGACCTCCACGCTGCCCCCGTCGGCCTCGGAGCCGGGGCCCCAAGCCCGGCGGAGAATGTCCTCCTTGGAGACCACCCGGTCTGGCTGGGAGAGCAGCATGCCCAGGATCTCAAACTCTTTTCGACTCAGCCGCACCGACTTGGCCCCGCAGGTCAGCAGGCAGGAGGACAGCTCCAGCCGGAGATCCCCGAAGGAGAGGACATTTTCCCGGACGGGCCCGGGCCGCCGGGTGATGGCCCGGAGACAGGCCAGCAGCTCCTGACCGGAGAAGGGCTTGGTGAGATAGTAGTCTGCTCCGCTGTCCAGGCCCTCCACCCGATCCTCCACCTGGGTGCGGGCGGTGAGCATCAGGACAGGGGTGGCAATGTCCCTGGACCGGAGGGTGCGGAGAATCTGAAAGCCGTCCATACCGGGCAGCATCACGTCCAGGATAATGGCGTCCCAGCGGTTTTCCAGGCCGGCCTGGAGGCCGGAGGGGCCGTCCAGGGCCAGGGTGGCCTGGTCGCCTTGGGTCTCCAGCAGGTCGGCGATGGTCTGAGCGATGAGGCGCTCGTCTTCTACGATGAGAATTTGCATAGGGGGTTCCTCTTTTTTGCTTGGGAGATTGGGATGATGTAATTGTTTTCACGGTGGATTGTCGCTGAACAATTGTACAAACTTGAGACTGCGGTGGCTGCCTCCGGCGGCCTACTTTTCCCGCCCGGGAAAAGTAGGCAAAAG
>JBJDXS010000024.1:0-69612 GCA_051866815.1 Candidatus Onthomonas sp.
CTTTTTGCCGGCACAGGTCCGGCTAAAAGCACATATTTCACTTTATTTTGTTGCTATCGCAACAAAACTCCTGCGGAGGGCCTCCTAAACTTTTAGCCCGACTTGGAATTTGCAAAAGATACTTTTTTGACAATCTGCGGCTCCCCCAACGAAAATCAGGGGGAGCTTTTCGCAGCTCAAATTCAGAATCGTTCAGCTCCGTCTTCTCCCGCATATGCTATACTCAATCCCATAAGGAGGAATGACCTATGAAACGTATTTTGACCCTGCTACTCTGCTGCTGCCTGCTGTCGCTGACCGCCTGCGGCGGCTCCCCCTCCGCCGGCGCCGAAACCCCTGTCGAGCCGGAGCCCGCTCAGGAACAGGAGACCCCTGCCGAGGAGGCACCTGAAGTCCCCGCCCAGGAAGAGCCTCAGGAGACGACCGAGCCGGAGGAAATTCCCGCAGAACCGGAGGAGACCCCGGAAGCCCCCGCTCAGGAGGATCGCGCTCCCATGCTGGCCGCATATAAAGCCGCTCTGGAGACGCTGCTGAACGAGCACCGCTTCCCCGGGGATACGGAGAGCCGCACCTTCTTCGGCGACACCCCCTCCGGCGATCAGTTTGCCGTCTTTGACGTAGACGGAGACGGCCGGGAGGAGCTGATGCTCACCTACACCGACACCACCATGGCGGAGATGGAGACCGGAATCTTCGGCTACGACGCCGAACAGGACTGTCTGGTGCAGAAGCTGGCCGCATTCCCCGTGCTCACCTTCTATGACAATGGCATCATCCAGGAAAGCTGGTCCCACAACCAGGGCCTGGCCGGAGACTTCTGGCCCTACACCCTGTATCAGTATGATAAGGACGCGGACTGCTATAACCCCGTCGGCATGGTGGACGCCTGGGACAAGGCCATGTTCCCGGAGGATTTCGAGGGCAATCCCTTCCCGGAGGAGGTGGACGTCAGCCACAGCGGCTATGTCTACTACATTATGGAATACACAGACTACAACACCGACCATCCGGTGGATCAGGCCGAGTATCAGGCCTGGCGGGACAGCTGGCTCCAGGGCGCCGGTGAGCTGACGATCCCTTACCAGGATCTGACTGAAGAAAACATTGCCAACCTGACCTGAACACGCACGGAGGCCCCGGACGGAAACCGTCCGGGGCCTCGCTTTGTTGTCAATCAATAGGAGCTGATGGGAATGGAGCCGTCGTCCTCGCCTTTTTCGATGGCGCGGATGGTTAGGGGGTAGCTGTAATGCTCATTGACCTGCACCGTCACCGTATCTCCCACCCGGTGGCCCAGCAGAGCCTTACCCGCCGGGGAGACGTTGCTGATCCGGTTCTGCAGGGCGTCCTCCTTGACGGTGGTAACGATCTGGAAGACGTCCTCCTCCTCGTCCTCCTCAAACCACACGGTCACCCGGTCAAACATACCCACCTGGTCATCGTCGGAGTCGTCCCGGGCAATTTTGGCGGTGCGGATCATATTCTCCAGATAGCGGATGCGGCTCTCGTTCTGGTTCTTCTCCCGCTTGGCCGCCTTATACTCGAAATTCTCGCTCAGGTCGCCAAAGGCCCGGGCAGTCTTGACCTCCTCCAGCAGCTGGGGCCGCAGTGTGATGCGCCGGTAGTCCAGCTCCTCCCGCATCTGCTGCAGGTCATTTTCCGTCAGTTGGTCGTACATCTGATTGCTTCCTTTCTATTGTCACAGCAGGCTGCGCAGGGGAATCGTGACAATCTGGAGCAGGCCCAGAATCACGCCCTTGGCGGCCGGCATCACCGGTGCGGTGACCCCCGCCGGCGTCTCATAGGTATTCTCATCCAGGCACAGCCGGCTCTCCGCCAGCAGGGACTGGGTGTACTCCCGCAGGGATTGGTTCAGCTCAGGGCTGGCCACCACCAGCATCAGTTCAGTGTCCAGATAGGCAGAGCGCATATCCCAGTTGAAGCTGCCCACGATCGCCAAATCGTCGTCAATGACAGCACATTTGCTGTGGTTGTTGATGACAGCATACTCATACAGGGTGACCCCCGTCTCCAGAATAGCCCCCTTGCTGCGGAGATAGTCGGAGGAGGCCATAATATTCTCTCCGGTCACCACATTGTTGACCAGCAGGGTCACCGATGGCACCGTACTCACAATCTGTTTCAGGCTGTCATACATGACGTCGTCGCAGACCACATAGGGAGACTGAAAGAGCACCTCCTCCCGGGCGCTGCTGAGCAATTGCGTCATGGTATAGAGCACCCGTGGCTCCTTGACCTGGGGGTTCATCGGGTTGGAGACCAGATGAATCGCCCCTGCCTCCTGGGTCTCCGCCTCATAGTCCACCGGCTGAAAGGCCTCAGGGTAGGTGTTTTTCAGCCACTGGAACCGGTCCTCCAGCTGAGAAATCGCCTGCTGCACCCCGGCATCCTCCAACAGCGACTCCTCCTCAAACCAGGGGACGGTGCAATCCAGATTCCAGACGCTCCGGAAATAGTCCAGTACCTGGGCCATGCTCCCCTGGGTGTCATCGCCCAGGGTGTTATAGACCAGCAGCTCCAGGTCGCGGCTGGGATGGTTGGTGGGATAGTCTCCCAGGAAATAATCGTAGGTGTTCCGGCCGCCCAGGAGATAGGCGGTCTCGTCCGCGATGACATATTTGTCATGCATCCGACCGTGAAATTCCAGGGGCCGCAGCAGGCTGGGCGGATTGTACCGGCGCAGCTCCACATTGGGCTGGGCCGCCAGAGCCCGGAAGAAATCCCAATTCCCGATCTGAGTGTAGGGCATCAGGCCGTCCACCAGCAGCTGCACCTGCACCCCCCGCTGGGCGGCGTCCAGCAGCAGGGCCAGCACATCCTGGCCGCTGTTGTCAATCCGCAGATCGAAGGAGGCGTAGATCACCCGCTCCTCCGCCCCGGTGATCAGCCGGATCCGCTCCTCCAGGGCATCCTGATTATCTGAAATCAGTCTCACCCGCTCGGGGCCGGTGGTTTGATCCCGGAAGTCGGTGACAGACACCTGCTCCTGGTACTCCTGACTGACCCCGGGGTGGTTCCAGGCGTAGGGCACCGTGATAGCCAGGAAAAAGCAGAGCAACAGCGCTCCAATTCCCCGGAGCAGCCAGCCCAGCACCTGCCGTGGCGTCACCGGTTTTCGGATTTTCCCGCTCATTTCAGCGCGTCCGCCCACTGAGCCTCCCGGAAACCTACCAGGACGGTGTCGTCCTTCACCAGAATGGGCCGCTTGACCAGCATCCCGTCGGCGGCCAGCAGGGCCAGCTGCTCCTCCTCGGTCATGCCGGGGAGCTTATCCTTCAGGCCCAGCGCCTTATACTGGAGGCCGCTGGTGTTGAAAAACCGCTTGAGGGGCAGGCCGCTTCTGCGGTACCAATCGGTCAGTTCTTCCACGGTGGGGTTGTCCGTCTTGATGTCCCGCAGGTCGTAGGTCAGGCCCTGACCGTCCAGCCAGGCCTGGGCCTTTTTGCAGGTGGTGCATTTGGGATAGCAGAGAAACAGCATAATAATACTCCTTTTTACAGCTTATCGTTTCCAGCCCCGCAGGGAAAGGCCGAAAACCGCCCCGCAGGTGCCGCCGATGATGTGGGTAAGCTGGGAAATGTTATCCGTCTGCAAAATGCCGTCGGCAATCTCCCCGCCGATGTAGATGACATAGACCAGGATGAGGGTCAGAGGAATCCGCCCCTTCTCTCCTCCGGAGAGGGAGGATAGGATGATCAGCATGAACACAATGCCGCTGGCTCCCAGCAGAGCGGTGCCTGGAAAGCAGATAAACTGCACCAGACCTGAAATGAACGCGGTGGCGACGATGATCTTCAGCAGATTTTTGCTGCCGTACCGCTCCTCCAACGGCGGGCCGATGACCAGCAGCAGCGTCATATTGCCGATATAGTGATTATAGTCCGCATGTCCAAGCACATGCCCGAAAAAGCGGAGATAGGTGAAGGGATCGCTCAGCGGCGCCCGGTAGACGGAAAAGCACAGGGCGGTAGAGGCGCCCCCCGTCCACTCACCCAGCAGCAGTACCCCCAGGGACACTAGGGCAAAGGTGAGGATCACCGGCGAGTTGTATTGGATTTTGCGCAGCAGCTTCATAGCCCCGCCTCCTTCTCTTTTCCCCAGTATATCCTTTTTTTCTGCCAAGAGCAAGCCACAGGGATGGCCTCGCCCTCATCCGCAAAAGCAGACCCGCTCCGGAATGCAGCTCCGGGAGCAGGCCTGCTCTGTTTGCGGTTGGTGATTCTGATTCTTCCGGCGTGTTATCCAAAGACGCCCATCACCACAAAGGCAACCGCCAGCACCAGCACCACATAGATGGCCAAAGGCACCAGGTTGGTGGAGATGATCTTCCCCTCCTCTCCGGCAGCTCCCGTGGTGGCAGAGACCGAGACCACATTGTTGATGCAGATCATATTGCCCAAAGCCCCGCCGGCGCACTGGAGGGAGCAGGTATAGACCGGATCCACTCCGATCAGCAGGGCGGTGTTAAACTGCAGAGGAGTAAACATAACGCAGGAGACGGTGCAGGAACCGGAGATAAAGGCCCCCAGGATGCCGATCACCGGGGAAATAATCGGGAAGAACTTTCCAGTGAGATCTGCCATTGCCTGAGCCGCCACCATCAGCATGCTGTCCATACCGCTGGTATTAATGCCGGAATTCATCATAATCTGCACCATGGCCACGCCGAAAACCAGGGCGGAGAACACCTTGAGCAGTTGGAAGAAGGAGCCCAGGCAGACTCTTCCCACGTCCTTGATCCCAATGCCGCTGGCCAGGCCGATGATGACCGCAAAGAGGGCAAAGGGCAGGATACCGGGATTCCACAGGGGCTGGAAGGTATAGCTGCAGCTCTCCACCCCGAAGAGGCCGGACCAGCCCATCTCTATCGACTGGAGCAGCGGCTTGAGTCCAAAGGCAGCTACCCGGCTCACCAGCAGAAACAGGCCCACGCAGACATAGGGCAGCCAGCCCTTCCAGACCGGCATAGCCCGGCGCTGATCCACGTCAAAGACCGCCTCCCTGCCCACCGGCAGGTCGTTGGGGAACCGCCAGACATGCTTGGGCACGAGAAAGCCCTTGGAGGCCGCCGTCACCGAGATCAGCAGTCCCACCATCGCCCCCAGAATAGAGGGGAAGGCATGGCCCGCCAGAGAGACCAGATAATAGGGCAGGCAGAAAGCCAGGCCGGTAAAGAGCCCGAAGGGCAGGATCTCCACAAAATCCCGGAACCGCCTGCCCTTCTCCCCGTACTGGAAGAGGAAGACCCCGATGAGCAGCAGCGGCACCGTGATACCGCCCACTCCCAAAAACAGAGTGGTCAGCCGGGTGCAGGCCTGGAAAAACTCGTCATAGCTCAGACCATATTGGGCAATATACTGGGCGTTTCCGGTGATGTCGCTGGAGATGGCGGAGAGCATAGCGGTAATCGGCGCACCGGCGGCGGCAAAGGGCACCGGAGTGGAGTTGGCAATCAGACAAACAATGCAGGCGGCCACCGGCGGAAAGCCCAGAGCCACCAGCAGGGGGGCAGCCAGGGCGGCAGGGGTGCCGTAGCCGGCGGTACCCTCAATAAAGGCGCCGAACAGCCAGGCAATCAGAATCGCCTGCACCCGCCGGTCAGGGCTCACCTGGGAAAAGCTCCGCTGGATGGCGTCCATATAGCCGCAGCGGCGGAGCATATTCAGAAACAGAATCGCCCCGAAAATGATGAAAAAGACCTCCATGGCCTTGCAGAAGCCCAGCACACCGTAGGCTGCCAAGGCCTGGGGCTGCATCTTCCAGACGCCGGCGGCCAGAACCACCGCCAGCAGCAGGGAAAGAAACAACGCCTTTGGGGCGGACATCCGGATTCGACGGATTACCATAACGGCCAAAGCCAGCAGAATGGGCGACAGGGACAGAATTGCGTACAGCATAGGCGCTCCTCGTGGGGTTATCCCCAAAACCTGCAAAACAGGGTTGTTTTTCCATTATATCCGACTCAACGCCTTTTGTCCAGCGCAGGAAAGCCCGGAACGGCATAATCGTCCCGGGCATCCCAAAGAAAAGAGAGAAAAGAAAGAAGAAGGCGTCCGAAAGCCCCTTCGCTTCCGGCAGAAAGAGGATAACATAATACCGATCAAAAGAGATGAAAAAACTGAAAATCAATTGAAAACAAAGGATGAACGATTCTGATTGGTTCTTAATAATCGCCAAGCCCCCTGCCCATTCCGGCAAAATCTGGTATAATAAAGCAAACAGACAGAGCCGGGCCTCCACCGGTCCGGCTCTCCGGAAGGAACGAGTGATATGAGCGCGGAAAAGCAACCCTCCAACGGCACCATTCTGGTGGCAGATGACGAACCGGAAATCCGGCAGCTGCTGCGTATCCTGCTGCAAAACAAGAACTACCAGGTTCTGGAGGCCGCCAATGGCCAGGAGGCAGTGAAGATGGCCGAGCGCTATCCGGAGCTGGATCTGATTCTGATGGACATTATGATGCCCGGTCTCTCCGGCCTGGAGGCCTGCCGCCAGATCCGGATCTTCACCAAGGCCCCCCTCCTCTTTCTCACTGCCCGGAACACCGAGCAGGACAAGGCCATGGCCTACGAGAACGGAGGCGACGACTACCTGGCCAAGCCCTTCTCCCAGAGTGAGCTGCTGATGAAGGTGAGCTCCCTCATCCGCCGCTACCGGGTCTACGGGGGCATGAAGAGCGTCTCCACCCTGTGGGGCAGCGCCGCCGACGCCCTGTCGGTGGACACCCGGCTGCGCAAGGTGAAAAAGCACGGCCAGGAGATCAAGCTCACCGACAAGGAGATGGATCTGCTCCTCTTCCTGCTCAGCCACCGGGGGGAGATTCTGGACGTCAAGACCCTCTATGAGGCGGTGTGGCAGAGCAAGTATATGCCCTCCTCGGACAACAACATTATGGTCTATATCCAGCGGCTGCGCAAAAAGCTGGAGGACGACCCGGCCAACCCCGTTCTCATCCGTACCGTCTACGGGAGGGGGTACCAAATTGACTAAGCGGGGCAGATTCCACTCTCTCCAGGTCAAGTTTATCATCGTCCTTCTGCTGGCTCTGGCGGTGGGTCTGGCCTGCGGCGCCACGGTCAAGATTGTGGGCGACTACAGCATCGAGCACATCTATCTGGAGGAAGAGGCCTCCAACGAGCGCTGCCGGGAGGCGCTGGACCATTTCTCCCAGTTTGTCCAGGAGGAGCAGCTGCATGTGGACAACGCCAAAGAGATCGTCCGCTGGGCCAAAAATCAGAACCACCTCTACCTGATGGTGGAGGACAAGAGCGGCCAGGTGCTGGTGGACTCCGGCTGGTGGGACGAGGCCACCTATTACTCCGCCTTCGCTGGAGAGGGTGACAGCACCCTTGATGACCTCCAGCGCAGCGCAATTCCCTCGTCCTCTCTGGAGGAGCCCGAGGACAGCCCGGAGGCAGCAAGTCAGGATGACAGTATGGAGGAGTCCTTCGGCTACGGCATGGGCAGCGCCCCGGTGGAGTTTGCCGACGGCACCTATCTGGTCTCCGTCTATGATTTCTCTGACGAGCCACTCTATGAGATCGTCACCATTGCCACCTACGCGGTGTCCATCGCCATCTTTGTCTTTGTCATGCTCTGGTATCACCAGAGCACCATTCAGCAGATCATCAAGCTCTCCCGGGAGGTGGAGCAGATCGCCGGCGGCAACCTGGAGGGGCATATCACCGTGCGCAACCGGGATGAGATCGGCGTGCTGGCCCAGCATGTGGACTCCATGCGCTACTCCATTATGCGGGAGATGCGGGCCGAGCAGGAGGCCTGGAACGCCAACAGCGACCTGATCACCCGGATGAGTCACGATATCCGCACCCCCCTCACCGTCCTCCTGGGCTTTCTGGAGCTGCTGGACGAGGGAGACTTCAGCCAGGAAGAGGCCTATCGGAGCTATCTGGGCATCTGCAAAAAGAACGCCTTTCAACTCAAGGAGCTGGCGGATAAGCTGTTCCAATACTTCCTGGTCTTCGGCCACCGGGACTGCGACCTGAATCTGGAGCTCACCGACGCCCGGGTGCTGCTGGATCAGCTCATCGGCGAGCACGAGGTGCTGCTCCAGGAGCAGGGCTGGCAGGTGGAAAACCGGCGTCTGGAAAGCCAGGTTCTGGTGGAGGTGGATCCGGTCTATGTCAAGCGGCTGTTTGACAACCTGTTTTCCAACATCGAAAAGTACGCCGATCCCGGCCGTCCGGTGTCCATTGAGCAGAAGCTGGAGGGCGACTTCATCCGGGTGTCGCTGCACAACTTCGTGCCTCACAATCCCAACCCGGTGGAGAGCACCAACATCGGCCTCAAGACCTGCGAGCGCATCGTCCAGCAGCTGGGCGGCGTCTTCCAATATCAGAAAGAAGAGACAGAGTTTTTTGTCAACCTTACCATTCCGGTCTGCCATGAACCGCAAAACCAGACCAGTTGACCTTCTTTCTGCGCTTTGTTTTTCGTTTTCTCTGTAAAAAGGCCGAAAATTTTCAGGAAGAAATTGACACGAGCCGATCACTATTGTAAAATAAGCTACAGCAAAGGGGCTGGGGTATGGGTACCCTGGCCCCACTTCTCTTTTTCAGGATGGCGAAGGCTGTCAAAAAATAGAAAACGATAAGAGAGGAAGGAAACAACTATGTACGCTACTTTTTGGGCGCTGGTTCCGCCCATCGTGGCCATTGCGCTGGCGCTGATTACCAAGGAGGTCTACAGCTCCTTGTTTGTCGGCATCCTGGTGGGTGGCCTGTTCTACTCCGGCTTCAGCTTTGAGGGTACGCTGACCCACATCATCAACGACGGCTTTATCTCGGTGCTCTCCGACTCCTGGAACATGGGCATTCTCATCTTCCTGGTCATTCTGGGCGCCATGGTCTGCCTGATGAACAAGGCGGGCGGCTCCGCCGCCTTTGGCCGCTGGGCTCAGACCCACATCAAGTCCCGGGTGGGCGCCGAGCTGGCCACCGTGCTGCTGGGCGTGGTCATCTTCATCGACGACTACTTTAACTGCCTCACCGTGGGCAGCGTTATGCGGCCGGTCACCGACAACCACAAGATCTCCCGGGCCAAGCTGGCCTATCTGATCGACGCCACTGCCGCTCCGGTGTGCATCATCGCCCCCATCTCCTCCTGGGCTGCCGCCGTCACCGGCTTTGTGGACGGGGCCGACGGCCTGGGCCTGTTCATCAGCGCCATCCCCTATAACTACTACGCCCTGTTCACCCTCATCTTCATGGTGTCCATCATTCTGCTCAAGGTGGACTTTGGCTCCATGTCCCTCCACGAGCGCAACGCCCAGGAAAAGGGCGACCTGCTCACCACCGGCCCCTCCGGCTATGTGCTGGCGGAGGACGACGTCAAGGGCAAGGGCACTGTTATTGACCTGATTCTGCCCATCATTGTCCTCATTGTCAGCTGTGTGCTGGGCATGATCTACACCGGCGGCTTCTTCAGCGGCGCCAGCTTTGTGGAGGCCTTCGCCAACAGCGACGCCTCCGTGGGTCTGGTCATCGGCTCTTCCATCGCCCTGCTGCTGACCATCGCCTTCTATGTCTCCCGGAAGGTACTCTCCTTCCACAACTGCATGGGCTGCCTTCCTGAGGGCTTCAAGGCCATGGTGCCCGCCATTCTGATTCTCTCCTTCGCCTGGACGCTGAAGGCCATGACCGACAGCCTGGGCGCCGCCGAGTATGTGGCCGCCGTGGTGGAGACCTATGCCCAGGGCTTCCAGGCCTTCCTGCCCGCCATCATCTTTATCATCGCCTGCCTGCTGGCCTTCGCCACCGGCACCTCCTGGGGCACCTTCGGCATCCTGATTCCCATCGTGGTGGCCGTCTTCCAGCAGACCGACTACACCCTGATGATCATCTCCATCTCCGCTTGCATGGCCGGCGCCGTCTGCGGCGACCACTGCTCCCCCATCTCCGACACCACGATTATGGCCTCTGCCGGCGCCCAGTGCGAGCACGTCAACCACGTCTCCACCCAGATGCCCTACGCCATCCTGGTGGCCGCCGTCTCCTTCGTGACCTACATTGTGGCCGGCTTCGTCAAGAACGTCGTGGTCAGCTTCCTGGTGGGTCTGGTTCTCCTGGCCCTGGTGCTGGCGGTGCTCAAGGTTCTCTCCTCCCGCAAGCAGGAGGGCGCTCCCGTGGGTGGGGACAAGTAATCCTCCGCAAACGCTCATTCCAAGACACGCAAAATCCCCGGCAGACGCCCAAAACCGTCTGCCGGGGATTCTTTATCCCTTCCGCCGGGCTTCCCATTCTGCCCGGGTCATTTGGTTTACATAAGTTCTCCGTTCATCCGCCTGGATATGGTGAAAGCGAAAGCCGCACTTCTCCTGTACCCGGCGGGATCTGTCGTTGCCTTCAAAATAGCCGCACCAGACGGTGTGCAGGCCCAGTTCCCGGAAGCCCCGATCCAGCAGCGCCTCCACTGCCTCGGGGATCAGCCCCTGTCCCCAGTAGGGGACGCCGATCCAGTAGCCGATCTCCCCTTCTCCCGGCTGCATCGGCACATTGCCGTCCGGGGGCAGCATCAGCCCGGCGCTGCCCACCGGCTCTCCCGTCTCTTTCAGCACCACGGCATAGGTCTCCGGCGCGGAGAGGACGGTGCGGATGATCGCCCGGCTGTTTTCCACGCTGGTATGCACCGGCCAGCCGGCGGCAGGCCCCACCCGGGGATCCTGCGCATACTTGTAAAGTGCTTCGGCGTCCGATTCCCGCCAGGGGCGGAGGATCAGTCGCTTTGTCTCCAGCTCCATCTCGCTTTTCTCACTTTCCCGCCAGCCGTTTAACCAGTGATTCCTCCGGGGTCACATAGGCGGTACGGTAGGTGGAGTAGATCACCATACCGGGCCGGGCGCCGCCGGGTTTTTTCACATATTTTACCGGGGTGTAGTCCACCGGAATCTTACTGCCGCCCCGGCCCTGGGAGAACCAGGCAGCCAGCTTGGCAGCCTCCAGCAGGCTCTCCTCGTCCGGCTCCTGACCCTGGGTCCAGAGAATGACATGGGCCCCGTGGATGCCCTGGGTGTGCAGCCAGATATCCCCCTTCCCCGCCAGCTTGCAGGTGAGCTGGTCGTTCTGGGTGTTGTTCCGGCCCACCGAGATGCGCAGCCCGGCGGAGGAGGTGAACTCCAGGGGCTGGGTTCGGGGGCGCTTGGCCTGCTTTTTGACGTTCTTCTGGGTGCGGAGATAACCCCCATCCTCCAGCTCCTGGCGGATCTCGTTCAGGTCCCGCTCTCCCTCCGCCCGCTGGAGGGATTCCAGCACGCTGTCCAGGTAGTCCAGCTCCTCCCGGCCCTGGGCCAGCTGCTTTGTGAGCACGGCGTCCGCCGTCTTGGCCTTGGTGTAGCGCTTATAGTACTTGGCGGCGTTCTGCTGGGGGGTGAGCAGGGGGTCCAAAGCCACGGTCAGCTCTTTGCACTCCGGGTCATAGTAGTTGACGGCGGTAATAGACTTCTGCCCCTTTTTCATCTGATAGAGGTTGGCGGTAATCAGGTCGCCGCTGATCCGGTATTGCTCCCGGTCCTGAGCCTGGGCCAGCTCCCTGGTCTGGAGTTGGATTTTCCGTGCCAGCCGGTTCCGGGCGTTGGTCAGGCTCTTGATCATGCTCTGTCCCTTCTGCTTCACCCGCTCCCCCGTCTCCCGGGCGGCATAGAAGTCGTCCAGGAGCTGGGAGAAGCTGTCGTAGCCCTTCGCCTCCAGATAGCCCTCATACTGCCCGATGGGCAGGAAGGAGAAGTCCTTGGGCTCCCCTGCCTTGAACAGGGCGGTGGGCTGAGGGGCGTGAATGCCCTCCAGCACCGTTTGGAAGCGCTCCAGCAGTCCCTCCCGGCCCGCCTCATCCAGGGCGTTCAGCCGGACGCCCACGTCTCCGCCCGCCCGATAGGCGATCTCCCGGCAGAGGAGGGGTGAGAGCCCGGCGAAGGTGTCCAGCAGCCAGGCACTGACCTCCGTCTCCGCCGGGGCGGCAGTGAGCAGAGCGGCCAGCGTCTCCCGGTCGGTCTCCAGCGGGTTCCGCTTATCCTCCCGGGCGGGGGGCAGGTGGTAGTAAAGGCCGGGGAGCACCGGGCGGAGCTGGGACAGCTCCGCGTCCACCTTGCGCAGGCAGTCGGTGATCCGGCCGTTCTCGTCGGTGAGAATCAGGTTGGAGCGGCGGCCCATGGCCTCCAAAATCAGGTGGCGGCTCACCCGGTCCCCCAGCTCATTCAGCGTCTCCAGCTCCAGATCCACCACCCGCTCCATGGGTGGCTGGGTGACCGAGAGCACCCGGGCCCCGGTGAGATGCTTGCGCAGCAGCATGCAGAACATGGGGGGCGCTGCGGGATTCTCCCGGTTCAGCTCGGTAAACTGCAATCTGGGATGGGAGGGATTGGCGGTGAGCAGCAGCTTCTGGTTCCCCGCCCTGGTGCGGAGGTTGAGCACCACCTCATTCTGTCCGGGCTGGAAAATTTTATCGACCTTGGCGCCCTCCAGCGCGGGGCGCAGTTCCCCCACCAGGGCGGTGAGGCAAGCGGCATCCAATGGCATCAGGCGTCCTCCTCTCCCCCGGCCGGGGTCATAATGGCGTCAAAAAGCTGATTGATCCGCTCGGTTTTGTGCTGAAGATAGAGCCAGCCGAACAGGGCCTCCAGGGCGGTGGCCTTCCGGTATTCTCCCCGGCTGGCCCCCTTGGGAATCATATGCACGTTGGCGTTGCGGCCCCGATGCACCACGCCGGTCTCCTCCTCAGTGAGCATGGGGAGAATTTTGTCCAGGGCGTCCGCCTGGGCCCCCGCCCGCACCAGAGCCACCGTCTCCCGGTGGAGGTTTTTGTTCACCTCCAGGCCGCCGCTGCACAGCCAGCCTCGGACCAGAATCTCGTATACGCAGTCCCCCATGTGAGCCAGGGCCAGACTGCTCATGGCCCGGAGCTGGTCGGGGGTCAGCTGAATGTCAAAATAGTCTCTCATCGTTTCACCCATTTTACTGTATCAGTCGCTGTAAGCGGGGTCAGGCCGCCCGCTTTCCCAGCTTCCCATTGTTATAGAGGAACATGACCACCGCCGCGCCGATGATCAGCACATAACCCAAAAAGCTCCAGCCGTCCGGCACCTGGCCGAAGAGGAAATAGCCCAGCAGGGCGGAAAAGAGGATCTGGGTGTAGTCGTAGACGCTGACCTCCTTGCCCGGGGCGTAGGTGTAGGCCTTGGTGATGCCGAACTGTCCCCCGGCGGCAGCCAGACCCGCCCCCAGCAGGGTGAGCACCTGCCCAGCCGTCATGGGGACATAGTGGGTGATCACCCAGGGCAGAGTTACCACGCAGGAGAAGGTGGAGAAAAAGAAGACGATCAGGGCGCTCCGCTCCCCCATCAGCCCCATTTTTCGCACCATAGTGTAGGCAAAGCCGGCCCCCAGGCCTCCCAGCAGCCCCAGCAGAGAAGGCACCAGCTCCAGGTTGGTTGGGGTGGGCTTGATGATGAACAGGCTGCCGCAGAAGGCGGCGATAACGATGAGCACCTGGGCGGGCTTCAGCTTCTCCCGGAGAATCAGGTAGGAGAAGATGAGCACGAAAAAGGGGGACATCTTGTTGAGCATGGAAGCATTGGCCAGCACCAGATGGTCCACGGCGTAGAAGTTGCAGAGAATACCGATCGTCCCCGCGACGGAGCGGAGCAGGTGGAAGGGCAGCGTCCCCTCCTTCAGGCGAAAGCCCCCGCCCTCCCGGAGCAGGATGAACAGGGCCACAAAGAGGGCCACAAAATTGCGGAAAAAGCTCTTCTGGACGCTGGGCAGGTCGCCGGAGAGGCGGACAAAAGCGTTCATCAGGGCAAAGCAAAAAGCGGAGAGGATAATGCACACAATTCCCTTGGTGCGGTCAGACATGGCGATTCCTTCTTTCTGTCGGGGTCTATTCTACCAATATTGTCCCCATATTGCAAGAAAAACCACCTGTAGACGGAATAGGGCCGGACATTTCAGAAATGTCCGGCCGAAGCTTGTGAATCTGATGCCGATTATTCCACCACCACAGCGGTGCCAGAGGCGGTGACCATGAGCATACCGTTGTCCGCGCCCAGCACCTCATAGTCGATATCCACGCCCACGATGGCGTTGGCCCCCGCCTGGTGAGCCCGCTGCATCATCTCGCTCATAGCCTGCTCCCGGGCCTGGATCAGCTCATCCTCATAGCTGCTGGAGCGGCCGCCGAAGAAGTTGGACAGCCCTGCGGCAAAATCCTTGACAAAGTTAACACCGGCCACCACTTCGCCGAAGACAACGCCCCGGTAGCCCACAATCTCTTTTCCCGCAATGCTGGGGGTTGTGACAACAATCATGAAATTTCCCTCCTGTGCTGCGCCTAAGCGCAGAATTGATGACTTGATTATAGCACAGAATATCCGGGTATTGGGTTAAAATCTGCTTAAACCGAAGAATCAGCTCTTCCACTTCCGTTTGAGCTTTTCCCCCACACTGCACAGGCCGATCATGGTCATGGACGCCCCGCAGGTGATCAGCACCAGCAGCAGCATGAGCAGCTTGAGTGGAAGTCCCATCTCCCTCTGCCACTCCTGCTCCAGCTGCTCCCGGAGATAGGGCGGCTGGCCTTTTTCCGGCTTTTCCATGGGCATTCCCTCCCATTCCGCTTTTTCTTCATTATAGCAGTCGGGTCTGCAAAGGGCAAGCAGCGGGCCGGTCATGCACCAGTCCGCTGCACATCACTGAAGGTCCAGCTCTGGAGGCTCGTCCAGCTTCTCCGGAACGTACTTTCCGTTTTTCTTCCGCTGCCGGACGCACTCGGTCAGCAGATACTCGATCTGGCCGTTCACTGACCGAAAGTCGTCCTCCGCCCAGGCGGCGATGGCTGCATACAGCTTGGGGGACAGGCGGAGGGGCACCTGCTTTTTCTGTTCCGCCATCTCAGTACAGGCTGCCCGAGTTGACCACCGGTTGGGCGTCGTGGTTGCCGCAGAGCACCACCAGCAGGTTGGAAACCATAGCTGCCTTGCGTTCCTCGTCCAGCTCTACTGTGTTCTTTTCCGCCAGCCGCTCCAGCGCCATCTCTACCATGCCCACAGCGCCGTCCACAATCAGCTTCCTGGCGTCCACCACGGCGGCAGCCTGCTGCCGCTGGAGCATAGCGGCAGCGATCTCCGGGGCATAAGCCAGGTAGGTGATCCGGGCCTCAATGACCTCCAGGCCGGCTTCCTCCACCCGCTTCTGAATCTCCTCCCGGATGCGGGCAGCCACCACCTCGCTGGAGCCCCGGAGACTGCCGTCATCCGCTTGGCCATCGCCGGTGGTGTCCACATTGGGCGCTACGTCATAGGGATACAGTCGGACGATATTCCTCAGGGCGCTGTCGCACTGGAGGGAGAGAAACTCCTTGTAGTTGTCCACATTGAAAACCGCCTTGGCAGTGTCCACAATCCGCCAGGTGACGGCGATGCCGATCTCTATCGGATTGCCCAGGCAGTCATTGATCTTCTGTCGGGAGTTGCTCAGCGTCATCACCTTGAGCGAGAGCTTCTTGCTTACGGACTCCACGCTCACCGTTGCACCGTCCCCGCCCTGGCCTGTCAGGGCAGTTTTCACATCTCCGCTCTGGCTCAGCTTGGTCTTAGCGGCGGGATTTACCGCAGTACAGAAGGGGTTGACCCAGTAAAAGCCATTGTCCCGCAGGGTGCCCACATACTTGCCGAACAGGGTAAGCACCAGGGCCTCCTGGGGCTTGAGCACCTTCAGGCCCAGCAGCGGAATCCATCCCAGGCACAGGATCAGGATGCTGACAATCATCAGTGCCGGATTTCCGCCCCCTTCCACTGCGATGCTTCCAAAGACGACGCCGGCAATGGCCAGGATGTACAGGACGATCTCTGCCAGCAGCACCGGCATGCCGTTTTTCCGGGTGGTCAGAATCTGTTCCTTCATAAGAGTCTCCTCCGTTCTTTTTGATATTATTATGATATCATGTTCATTTCAGTTGTCAAGCAATATTTGCCAGCTTTTTTCCGACGTGCCTGATGCTGGGCCAATTCACCAAAAATTGGCCCAGCAAATTGTACAATGCTACAAAAAGTTTACTTTCCGAATTTGGTCAATTGACAGCCGCCCGGCTTCGTGCTATGATCCATATATCGAAATGTTGGAATGTTACCGGTAAATCGGGCTTGACCAACTCTATTTGGTATCTCTGGGTTGGGGATATTGGATGGAGCTGGTTTTTTTGTTGCAAGGGGTGAGCAGCGCAGTGCGGATCAAAAAGGTCATTAACAACAACATTTTGTGTACCGTGGACGAGAAGGGCAGCGAGCTGATCGTCACCGGCCGGGGCATTGGATTCCAGCGCCACCGGGGCGAGCTCATTGATCCGGCGCTGATTGAGCGCACCTATCGGATGGAGGAGAAAACCGAACAGAAAAAGCTCCGGGAGCTGGTAGAGAAAATTCCCATCGAGCACCTGAACCTCACCGAGGAGCTGATCACCCACATCCGGCAGCAGATTCCCCAAAAGCTGAACGAATCTCTGCTGATCACCCTGGCCGACCACATCAGCTTTGCCATCAAGCGCAAGGAGGATGGAATCGAGTTCAGCAACCCCCTCAAGGGGGCCGTCATGTGCTACTATCCCGCCGAGTATCAGCTGGGGCTCTACTGCCTGAAGGTTATCCGCCAGCAGCTGGGGATCGACCTCCACGAGGATGAGGCGGCCTTTATCGCCCTGCACATCGTCAACGCGGAGCTGAACACCAATATGAGCGAGATGTATGACATCACAAAGCTCATTGAGGGGACCATCTCGTTGGTGGAGTACTTCTATCAGAAGGAGTTCGACCGGGAATCGCTGAATTTCAGCCGTTTTGTCATTCACCTGCGATACTTCGCTCAGCGCCTGTTTCAGGGAAGGCTGATGCCGGACGACCAGAGCGAGCACGATATTCTGTTCCGCCAGCTGATCATGAAAAACTGCCCACAGCATTTCAAATGCGCCCAGTGTATCGGGGAGTATGTCAAAAACACCTATCAGAAGGAGCTCTCCGATGAGGAGCTGATCTACCTGACCATCCACCTGAAGCGAATTAACCTCGGCTCTGATACTATTTTCTGATTAAAATGTGTCATTTTAATCAGAAAGGCATCGCCTAGCGGCGCTGTCCCCCTTTTGCGCCATAGGCGCAAAAGACGTCTCATGCGATCTCTGACGCGCTTTCAGCGCTATAAAAGGTATCGAACCTTTTTATCAGAGATCAGTGTGAATAATTGAATGTCCAGCCGCAACATACTAGCGGTGTTGGGATAGTTACCGTTTTTGAAAGCGGGCTAAACCCATGTCCGACGGGCAAGTAACGTTCTGCCCGCCGGGGATGGGTTTTATATATTTTCAGGCAGTCTCTGCCCCAGTTGCGCAGCTGCAGCAGACGCTGCCCGCCACAATTCCACAGTTTATTGAGGAGGTACATGATGAAAGACAAAATTTTTGGCGTACTGCAGCGTGTGGGCCGCTCCTTTATGCTGCCCATCGCCCTGCTCCCGGTGGCCGGCCTGCTGCTGGGAATCGGCAGCTCCTTCACCAACGAAACCATGCTGGAGGCCTACAACCTGACCGGCATCATCTATCCCGGCAGCCCCATCTACACCGTTCTGGACATTATGAACCAGTGCGGCAGCGCCGTATTCAACAACCTGGCCCTGCTCTTTGCCATGGGTGTGGCTATCGGCATGGCGAAAAAGGAGAAGGAAGTGGCCGCTCTGTCCGGCGCCATCGCCTATCTGGTGATGAACACCGCCATCAGCGCCATGATCAACGCCGCGGGCGGCGTGGAGGCCATGGCGGAGAACACCACCACCTCCACCCTGGGCATCACCACCTTGCAGATGGGCGTCTTCGGCGGCATTATCGTCGGCCTGGGCGTGGCCGCGCTGCACAACCGCTTTTATAAGATCCAGCTCCCCCAGGTGCTCTCCTTCTTCGGCGGCACCCGCTTCGTCCCCATCATCTCCACCGCCGTCTACCTGGTGGTCGGCATCGCCATGTTCTATATCTGGCCGGTGGTTCAGGGCGGCATCGCCCTGCTGGGCAATCTGGTCATCAACTCCGGCTATGTGGGCACCTGGATCTACGGCATCATCGAGCGCGCGCTGATTCCCTTCGGCCTGCACCATGTCTTCTATATGCCCTTCTGGCAGACCGCCCTGGGCGGCACCGCCACCATCGACGGCGTGGTGGTGCAGGGCGCGCAGAACATTTTCTTCGCCGAGCTGGCCTCCAAGAGCGTGGAGCAGTTCTCCGTCTCCGCCACCCGGTTTATGACCGGTAAGTTCCCCTTCATGATCTTCGGCCTGGTGGGCGCCGCTCTGGCTATGTACCGCTGCGCCCGGCCGGAGAAGAAGAAGGTCGTGGGCGGCCTGCTGCTCTCCGCCGCTCTGACCTCCATGCTCACCGGCATCACCGAGCCCCTGGAGTTCACCTTCCTCTTTGTGGCGCCTCTGATGTATGTGGTCCACTGCGTCTACGCAGGCCTGTCCTACATGCTGATGCACATCCTCAACGTGACCGTGGGCATGACCTTCTCCGGCGGTCTCATCGACCTGACCCTGTTCGGCATCCTCCAGGGCAACGACAAGACCCACTGGATCTGGATTGTGATTGTCGGCGTGGTCTACTTCTTCCTGTACTACTTCACCTTCTCCTTCATGATCCGCAAGATGGACCTCAAGACCCCCGGCCGCGAGGAGGACGACGAGGAGACCAAGTTGTTCACCCGGGCGGACTTTAAGGCCAAGACCGGCGTGGGCCCCGACGCCGCCGGCTCTGCCGCCAGCAGTGACCCCGTCTCCGCCATGATTCTCCAGGGTCTGGGCGGCAAGCAGAATCTGTCCGATGTGGACTGCTGCGCCACCCGTCTGCGTGTCACCGTCATTGACCCGGACAAGGTCTCTGACGCGGTGCTCAAGGCCTCCGGCGCCTCCGGCGTCATCCACAAGGGCAACGGCATCCAGGTCATCTACGGGCCTCAGGTGGCGGTGATCAAGTCCAATCTGGTGGACTTTATGGAGACCCCCGAGGCAGACGCCATCGGTGTGGACACCCCCGCTCCCGCCGCCCCCGCTGTTTCCGCCCCGGCGGCAGCTCCCGCCAAGGAGATGCAGGACGCCGTTCTGGGCGCCCACATGAACGGCACCGTGGTCAAGCTGGCCGACGTGGCAGATGAGGCCTTTGCCTCCGGCGCCATGGGTGACGGCGTGGCCATCGAGCCCAGCGAGGGCAAGCTGTTCGCCCCCGCCGACGGCGTCATCGAGACGGTCTTCGGGACCAAGCACGCCATTGGCATGACCACCGCGGACGGCGTGGAACTGCTGCTCCATATCGGAATTGACACTGTCAAGCTGGGCGGCCAGCACTTTGAAACCCACGTCAGCCCCGAGCAGAGCGTGAAAAAGGGCGATCTGCTGGTTTCCTTCGATATGGACGCCATCAAGGCGGCAGGCTATCCCCTGACCACCCCCATGATCGTCTGCAACACCGACGACTATAGGGCCATCCAGACCCTGGCCTCCGGCGAGATCAAGGCCAGCGAGGAGCTGCTCAAGGCCGAAGGCTGACCCCATCCACCCAATCAATACCGTCAAGTGAGGATTCTTTCATGAAACAGTTCGAGTACACCATTAAAGACCCCCTGGGCATCCATGCCCGCCCCGCCGGGCTGCTGGTCAAAGAGGCCAAGCAGTTCGCCTCCTCCTGCACCATCACCAAGGACGAAAAGTCCCAGCGGCTGACCAAGCTGATGATGCTGATGAGCATGGGCATCAAGCAGGGAGATACCGTCACCATCCAGGCCGTCGGCCCTGATGAGGACGCCGCCATTGAAGCCCTGAAGGCCTTCTTTGAGGCGAATCTGTAATCTCATTTGATACGCAGAAGCGCCCAGTCCGGTGAAAACCAGACTGGGCGCTTTTGTCATGCCAGAAATTCCACTTCTCCTGTCTCCAGGTCGTACATGGCCCCCACTACCCGAAGGCCCTCCTCCCGCTCGATCTGCTGGATGTCCAGGCTCTCCTCGATGAGCCGGACGCTCCGCCGGACGTTGAGGCAGCAGGCCCGGTAGTCGTCCGTCTCATCGCCGATGGCCAGCTTGATCTCGTCGGTGATGAACTTGATGTACCCCTCCGGATCGCTGTTGATGGCGGCGTCCACCGCCCCGCAGCAGGTGTGGCCCAGCACCAGGATCAGCTTGCAGCCCAGGTGCCCAGCGGCGTACTCGATGCTGCCCAGCTGATGGTCGTCGATGACGTTGCCCGCCACCCGGATGACAAACAGATCTCCGATTCCGGCGGAGAAGATGCTCTCCGGAATCACCCGGGAGTCGGAGCAGGTGACCACAATGGCATAGGGCTCCTGACCGTGGCGGAGGGTGTGCAGCCGTTTGGCCGGAGAGATGTCCCCCCTCCCGGTCTCCGCCGCCAGATAGGCCTGATTTCCCGCCTCCAGCCGCCGGAGGGCCTGCTCCGGCGGGATGGTCTGCGCTGTGTGCTTCATAATCAAATCCCTCGATTCAAGCGGTGTCCGCCGTTTTTTCTATTATACGTCCTCCCCCCTGTTCCGTCAAACAGAGGAGGATGCGCTTGTAGGGCGGGGGCTTGCCCCCGCTAATGGCTAGACGTGATTTGGCGGCGGGGGCAAGCCCCCGCCCTACGCCATACAAACATCCTTTGCAGAAAAAACGGGCCGGTCACTCTTCCAGAGACCGGCCCGGTGCTGTTTATATTTCAGTTGTTCTCTTACAGGAAGCTGTACCCCATCAGGTACTCATCCACCTCACGGGCACAGCCGCGGCCCTCGGCCACGCCCCAGACCACCAGGGACTGGCCCCGGTGCATATCGCCGGCCACAAAGACCTTGTCCACGCTGGTCTTGTAGCAGCCCTCCTCCGTCTTCACGTTGGTGCGCGGATTCAGCTCCACCCCGAAGGCGTCGGTGACATACTTCTGGCTGCCCAGGAAGCCGGCGGCGATGAGCAGCAGCTGGCAGGGCAGCGTCTCCTCGCTGCCCTCCACGGGAACCATCATCATGCGGCCGGTCTTCTCGTCCTTTTTAGACTCCAGATGGACGATGGTGACGGCGCAGAGATTTCCGTTTTCATCGGCATGGAACTCCTTCACCGTGGTCTGATAGACCCGGGGATCCTGGCCGAAGACGGCGATGGCCTCCTCGTGGCCGTAGTCCGTCTTGCACACCCGGGGCCACTGGGGCCAGGGGTTGGAGGGCAGCCGGTGATCCGGTGCCTTGGGCATCATCTCCAGGGCGGTGATGCTCTTGCAGCCGTGGCGGATGCAGGTGCCGATGCAGTCGTTGCCGGTGTCGCCGCCGCCCACCACGATGACGTCCTTATCCTTGGCGGAGATAAAGTTGCCGTCGGTCAAGTTGGAGTCCAGCAGGCTCTTGGTGTTGGCCCGGAGAAAGTCCACGGCGAAGTGGATGCCGTTCGCCTCCCGGCCGGGGTTGTTCAGGTCCCGGGGGTTGGAGGCGCCGCAGCAGAGCACCACCGCGTCAAACTCGTCCAGCAGCTCCTGGGCGGACTTGTCCACGCCGATGTTGCAATTGGTCACAAAGGTGACCCCCTCGGCGGTCATCAGATCCACCCGGCGCTGGACAATCTGCTTTTCCAGCTTCATATTGGGGATGCCGTACATCAGCAGGCCGCCGATCCGGTCGAATCGCTCAAAGACGGTGACCCAGTGGCCCCGGTGATTCAGCTGGTCGGCCACCGCCAGGCCGGAGGGGCCGGAGCCCACCACCGCCACCCGCTTGCCACTGCGCACCTTGGGGGTCTGAGGAGTGATGAGGCCGTTGGCGTAGCCGTACTCGATGAGGGCCAGCTCATTCTCCTTGACGGTCACCGGGGAGTCGTGGAAGCCGCAGGTGCAGCCCGCCTCGCACAGGGCGGGGCAGACCCGTCCGGTGAACTCGGGGAAGTTGGAGGTCTTGCGCAGCCGGGACAGAGCGTGCTCCCAGTTGCCCCGGTAAATCATGTCGTTCCACTCGGGAATCAGGTTGTGGAGGGGGCAGCCGGTATACATTCCGCCCAGCTGGACGCCGGACTGGCAGAAGGGCACGCCGCAGTCCATGCACCGGGCGCCCTGCTGCTCCCGTTCCTCCCGGGAGAGCATGGGATGGAACTCATTGAAATTCTTGATCCGCTCCAGCGGCTCTGCGGCGGGGTTGCCCTGCCGCTGATAATCCATAAAGCCAGTCAATTTACCCATGATGCTCTCTCCTTTACTGGTTGACCGTGGCGTAGAATGCGTCGATCTCGGCCTGCTCTCTGGTCATGCCCTTCTCTTCCCGCTGGGCAATGGCCTGGAGCATGTGGTTGTAGTCCTGAGGCATGATCTTCTTGAAGTTGGGCAGATATTCCTCAAAGTGATAGAGGATCCGCTTGCCCAGCTCGGAGCCAGTGGCCTGGACGTGCTTCTGAATCAGGCCCTTGAGCTCCAGAATGTCGTGCTTCTCGGAGACGGTCTCCATGGACACCATGCTCTTGTTGATGCGCATGTAGAGATCCCGCTTCATATCCAGCACATAGGCGATGCCGCCGGACATGCCCGCCGCGAAGTTCTTGCCGGTGGGGCCCAGGACAACCGCCCGGCCGCCGGTCATGTACTCGCAGCCGTGGTCGCCCACACCCTCGACAACGGCGGTGGCGCCGGAGTTGCGGACGCAGAACCGCTCGCCGGCCATGCCGGAGATATAGGCCTCGCCGCCGGTAGCGCCATAGAGGGCCACGTTGCCGATGATAATATTCTCCTCCGCCTTGAACTTGCTGCCCTTGGGCGGGTAGACGATAATCTTGCCGCCGGAGAGGCCCTTACCCAGATAGTCGTTGGAGTCGCCCTCCAGCTCCAGGGTCAGGCCCTTGGGGATGAAGGCGCCAAAGGACTGACCGCCGCCGCCCACGCACTTGACCACATAGGTATCGTCGGGGAGGCTGTTGTGGTGCAGCCGGGTGATCTCGGAGCCGAAGATGGTGCCCAGCGTCCGGTCGGTGGAGGTGACGTTGATCTCAATCCGCTGGGGCTTGCCCTTTTCCAGGTTCTTGCCCATCTTCTTGAGCAGGACAGACTCGTCCAGGGTCTTGTCCAGTTCGAAGTCATAGACCTGATCGGGAATGAAGTGCTGGGGCCGGTCGGAGTGGAGCCAGGGGTTGTCCAGAATCTGGGAGAGATCCACGGTGGCGGCCCGGTCAGTGACCATGTGCTCCCGAACCTTGAGCAGGTCGGAGCGGCCCACCATCTCCTCCACGGTGCGGATGCCCAGCTTGGCCATGATCTCCCGCAGCTCCTGGGCAATGAAGGTCATGTAGTTCATGACGTACTCGGGCTTGCCGATGAAGCGCTTGCGCAGCTCCGGGTTCTGGGTGGCGATGCCCATGGGGCAGGTATCCAGGTTGCACACCCGCATCATGACGCAGCCCATAGCCACCATGGGGCCGGTGCCGAAGCCGAACTCCTCGGCGCCCAGCAGGCAGGCGATGGCCACGTCCCGGCCGGTCATCAGCTTGGAGTCCGCCTCGATGACAATGCGGGAGCGGAGATCGTTCTGGATCAGGGTCTGATGGGTCTCGGCCACGCCCAGTTCCCAGGGGAGGCCGGCGTTGTGGATGGAGCTCTTGGGGGCGGCGCCGGAGCCGCCGTCATAGCCGGAGATCAGCACCACCTGGGCGCCGCCCTTGGCAACGCCGGCGGCGATGGTGCCTACGCCCGCCTCGGAGACCAGCTTGACATTGATCCGGGCCTTCCGGTTGGCGTTCTTCAGGTCGTAGATCAGCTGGGCCAGGTCCTCGATGGAGTAGATGTCGTGATGGGGCGGGGGCGAAATCAGCGCTACGCCGGGGGTGGAGTAACGGGTCTTGGCCACCCAGGGATAGACCTTTTTGCCGGGCAGGTGGCCGCCCTCGCCGGGCTTTGCGCCCTGGGCCATCTTGATCTGGATCTCATTGGCGCTCATCAGGTATTCGCTGGTGACGCCGAACCGGGCGGAGGCCACCTGCTTGATCTGGGAGTTGCGCTCGGTGCCGTAGCGGTAGGAGGGCTCGCCGCCCTCGCCGGTGTTGGACTTGCCGCCCAGCCGGTTCATGGCCACTGCCATGCACTCGTGGGCCTCGGCGGAGAGGCACCCGTAGCTCATAGCCGCCGTCTTAAAGCGCTTTACGATGGACTCCACCGGTTCCACCTCTTCGATGGGAATGCCGCCGTCCTCCGCGAACTGGAAGGCCATCAGGCCCCGGAGGGTGTGGGGCTTGTTCTCGTCGTCCACCGCGGCGGAATACTCCTTGAAGGTCTTGTAATCCCCGTTCCAAACCGCCTGCTGGAGCAGGCTGATGGTCTTGGGGTTGTACAGGTGATCCTCGGCATCAATGCCGGCCCGGGACTTGTGGGCGCCGGCAGAGTCCAGCGTGGTGTCGGTGGTGAGGCCCAGGGGGTCAAAGGCGTGATTGTGCCGCCACTCTACCACATCGTCGATCTCCTTCAGGCCGATGCCGCCCACCCGGGAGATGGTATTGGTGAAATACTTGTCGATGACCTCCTGGCTGATGCCCACCGCCTCAAAGATCTGGGCGGACTGGTAGGACTGGAGGGTAGAGATGCCCATCTTGGAGGCGATCTTGACAATGCCGCCCAGGACGGCGTTGTTGTAGTCGTCCACTGCGGCGGAGTACTCCTTGTCCAGCAGGTTCTTGTCGATCAGCTCGCCGATGCACTCCTGGGCCAGATAGGGGTTGATGGCAGCGGCGCCATAGCCCAGCAGGGTGGCGAAGTGGTGCACCTCCCGGGGCTCAGCGGACTCCAGAATGATGGAGAGGGAGGTGCGCTTGCGGGTACGGATCTGGTACTGCTCCAGGGCGGAGACGGCCAGCAGAGAGGGAATGGCCACATGGTTCTCATCCACGCCCCGGTCGGAGAGGATGATGATATTGGCCCCGTTGCGGTAGGCCCGGTCGACGGAGACGAACATCCGGTCAATGGCCCGCTCCAGAGGGGTGTTCTTGTAATACAGCAGGGAGACAGTCTCCACCTTGAAGCCGGGCACCTTCATGTTCCGAATCTTCATCAGGTCAATGCTGGTGAGAATGGGGTTGTGGATGCGCAGCATCTTGCAGTTTTCCGCCTGCTCCTCCAGGAGGTTACCCTCCCGGCCCAGATAGACGGCGGTGTCGGTGACAATCTTCTCCCGGATGGCGTCGATGGGGGGATTGGTGACCTGGGCAAAGAGCTGCTTGAAGTAGTTGAACAGGGGCTGATGCTTCTCAGACAGCACCGCCAGAGGAATGTCCACACCCATGGCCGCCGTGGGCTCGGAGCCCGTCTGAGCCATCTGGAGGATGGAGTTTTTGACCTCCTCATAAGTGTAGCCGAAAGCCTTGTACAGCCGGTCCCGCTGCTCCTGGTCGTAGCTGGGCACCTTCTTGTTGGGGATCTTCAGATCCTTCAGGTGCACCAGGTTCATGTCCAGCCACTCGCCGTAGGGCTGACGGACGGCGTAGCCCTCCTTCAGCTCATCGTCAGTGATGAGCCGTCCAGCCACCGTGTCCACCAGCAGCATCTTGCCCGGCTGCAGACGGGACTTCTTGACAATCTTCTCCGGGGGGAATTCCAGCACACCCACCTCGGAGGACAGCACCAGCTGGTCATCCTCGGTGATATAGTACCGGCTGGGGCGTAGGCCGTTCCGGTCCAGGACGGCGCCCACGCAGTCGCCGTCAGAGAACAGGATGGAGGCGGGGCCGTCCCAGGGCTCCATCATGGTGGCGTAGTAGCGGTACATGTCCTTCTTGGTGCGGGACATGTTCTTGTCGTTGACCCAGGGCTCCGGGATGCACATCATCACCGCCATGGGCAGCTCAATGCCGTTCATGACCAGAAACTCCAGGGTGTTGTCCAGCCGGGCAGAGTCGGAACCGACAGGATTGATGACGGGATAGATCTTGTCCAGGTCATCCTCGCTGAGGATGCTGGACTTCATGGTCTCCTCCCGGGCCAGCATACGATCCACGTTGCCCCGGATGGTGTTGATCTCGCCGTTGTGGAGGATAAAGCGGTTGGGATGGGCTCGCTCCCAGCTGGGGTTGGTGTTGGTGGAGAAGCGGGAGTGAACCATGGCGATGGCGGACTCATAGTCCGGATCCTGGAGGTCGGAGTAGAACTGCCGCAGCTCGGCCACCAGGAACATGCCCTTATAGACAATGGTCCGGCTGGAGCAGGAGACCACATAGGTGTTGTCGTTGGACTGCTCAAATACCCGACGGGCGATGTACAGCTTCCGGTCGAACTCCAGGCCCCTCTTCACGCCCTCCGGTCGGGCAATAAAGGCCTGCTCGATGTAGGGCATGCAGGAGACCGCCTTCTGGCCCAGCACCTGGGGCTGAGTGGGCACGCTGCGCCAGCCCAGCAGCTCCATCCCCTCTTTCTCCACGATGATCTCGAACATCTTCTTGGCCTGGCTTCGGGCCAGGGTATTCTGAGGGAAGAAGAACATGCCGATGCCATAGTCCCGCTCCCCACCCAGGGTAATACCCGCCTGGGCAGCCGCCTTGGCAAAGAACTTGTGGCTGATCTGGAGCATAATACCCACGCCGTCGCCGGTCTTGCCCTCGGCGTCCTTACCGGCCCGGTGCTCCAGCTTTTCCACGATCTTCAGGGCGTTGTCCACCGTGGCATAGCTCTTGCGTCCCTTGATATCCACCACGCAGCCGATGCCGCAGGCGTCATGCTCAAACCTGGGATCATACAGTCCCTGGGCAGGCATGGTAGTCTCGGTTCTGATCTCTTCCATTCTGTTCTTCCCCTTTCGAGAGAATGATGCCTCAATGGGTATGGCTCAAAAGGGGTATGCCAGAGGCATCCCCTCCTTGAGCTGTCTCCCCATTGAGGCATCTCTTTTGTCGATTCAAAATTGGATCCACCGGGCTTACTTGCTCAGCAGATGCTGGATGCGCTGGACTGCCTCACGGGTCATCTCGGCGTCGCCGAAGGCAGTGAGCCGGATATAGCCCTCGCCGCTGGGGCCGAAGCCGGCGCCAGGGGTAGTGACCACACAGGCCTCGTGGAGCAGTTTGTCGAAGAACTCCCAGGAGCCGTAGCCCTCCGGGGTGCGGAACCAGATATAGGGGGCGTTGACGCCGCCGTAGACGGTGAGACCGGCGGCGGTCAGCCCCTCCCGGATCACCTTGGCGTTGTTCAGGTAGAAAGCGATGGTCTCCTGGATCTGCTTGCGGCCCTCCTCGGTGAGGGTGGCCTCGGCAGCCCGCTGGATGACATAGGGCACGCCGTTGAACTTGGTGCCCTGGCGGCGGTTCCACAGCTTGTTCAGGCTGACGCCCTCCCGAACCAGCTCCTTGGAGATGACGGTGTAGGCGCAGCGGTTGCCGGTAAAGCCGGCAGTTTTGGAGAAGGAGCGGAACTCGATGGCGCAGGTCTTAGCCCCGGGCACCTCAAAGATGCTGTGGGGAATGCCCGGCTCGGAGATAAAGGCCTCATAGGCGGAGTCAAAGAGGATGACAGAGCCGTGCTCGTTGGCGTAATCCACCCAGCTCTGGAGCTGCTCCTTTGTGGCGGCGGCGCCGGTGGGGTTGTTGGGGGAGCAGATATAGATCATATCCGGCACCTTGTCCCCCTGGGGCAGCTCGGGGAAAAAGCCGTTTTCCGCCGTGCAGGGCAGGTAGACCAGGTTGGTCCACTTCTCCCCGTCGTACTCGCCGGCACGGCCGGCCATGGCGTTGGTGTCCACATAGACGGGATAGACCGGGTCGCACACGGCCACCACGTTGTCCACATCGAAGATATCGCCGATGTTGCCGCAGTCGCTCTTGGCGCCGTCGGAGACAAAGATCTCGTCGTCCTCAATCTCCACGCCCCGGCGCTTGTAGTCGTCCCGGATGGCGAAGCGGAGGAAGTCGTAGGCGGCGTTGGTCTCCTCGCAGTAGCCCCGGAAGGTCTCCTTGACGCCCATCTCGGCGGTGGCCTTCTCCATGGCCTCGATGACCGCAGGGGCCAGGGGCTGGGTGACGTCGCCGATGCCCAGACGAATCAGGGGCATGGGGGGATTCTGGGCGGAAAATGCCCGGACACGCCGGCCGATCTCCGGGAAGAGATAGCCGCCGGGCAGCTTCTGGAAGTTCTGATTTACTTTAACCATATATAATCTCCTTCTCCTGCGGCGGGGCGGGGACTCACAGATCCCCCAGCACCAGCCTGGCGGTCTGCACCAGGTTCACGCCGCTGTCCATACTTTTTTTCTGCAGGAGCCGGTGGGCCTGATCCTCTGTCAGGCCGTTGCGCTCCATCAGCAGGTTCTTGGCCTGCTGAATCACTTCCCGATCCTCATCGCTCCGCCGGGGCTTGATCATCCGGCCCAGCCGGTGGCTCATCTGGAGCACCATCTTGGTGGAGTTCACCAGATCGCTCCGGGAGATGGGCGCGGGGAGCCGGAAAATCTCCTCGCTGACCATGTCCAGCTGGTGCTGGGGGGCGATCATCAGCATGGAGACGCCCTCCGGCAAGTCCTCATACAGGCGCTCCCCGGTTCCGTCCGCCAGGCGAAAGCCGCAGATCACTACATTGATGTCGTATTGTGCGACAGTCCGGCGGGTCTCGCCGCCAGAACGGCAGGGACTGCACTCCGCCACTCCGGCAGACTCCAGCATGTCGCAGATGCGCCGGGTCGTCTTTTCACTGTCAAAGACAACGATCACTCTCTCCACATACATGCACTCCCAGTCTTCTCTGTATCCGGTCTCAATACCGAATCAGGTACTGGTCGCGCTCCCACTGGGAGACCTGGGCGCGGTATTCTGCCCACTCAGCGCTCTTGCCCTCCAGATAGGCGGCAGAGATATGGGGGCCCAGCACGTCCAGAACGAACTGGTCGTTCCGGAGGGCCTCCACCGCCTGGTGCAGATCCTCCGGCAGGCTGCGGATGCCTTTGGCCTTGCGCAGACTGCGGGGCATGGTGTAGATATTCTCACTGACCTCAGCGGGAGGCGTCAGGCCCCGCTGAATGCCGTCCAGGCCGGCGGCCAGGCAGACGGCAAAGGCCAGGTAGGGGTTGCAGGAGGGATCCGGGCTGCGCAGCTCCACCCGGGTACTCTGACCCTGGGAGGCGGGAATCCGGATCAATGCAGAGCGGTTGGAGGCGGACCAGGCCACATAGCAGGGGGCGGAGTAGCCGGGCACCAGCCGCTTGTAGCTGTTGACCAGGGGGTTGGTGACGGCGGTGATCGCCTCCACATGCTCCATAATACCGGCGATAAAGGCGTAGGCCTCTTTGGACAGGCCGTGGGGGCCGTTGGGGTCGCAGAAAATATTCTGGCCCTCCCGGAAGAGGGACATATTGATGTGCATGCCCGAGCCGCACTTGCCGGCGATAGGCTTCGGCATAAAGGTGGCGTGGAGCCCGTTGCGCTGGGCGATGGTCTTGACCGCCAGCTTGAAGGTCATCATGTCGTCCGCCGCCCGGAGTGCCTCCTCGTAGCGGAAGTCGATCTCGTGCTGGCCGGGGGCCATCTCGTGATGGCTGGCCTCCACGGTGAAGCCCATCTCCTCCAGGCTCAGGCAGATCTCCCGGCGGGTGGCCTCGCCCTGATCCAGGGGGCCCAGGTCAAAATAGCCCGCCCGGTCGCAGGTCTCGGTGGTGGGTACTCCCCGGTCATCCGTCTGGAAGAGGAAGAATTCACACTCGGGGCCGATATTCAGGGTATAGCCCAGGCTCGCCGCCTGGCGCTCCACCCGGCGCAGCACCTGACGGGGATCGCCCACAAAGGGGGTACCGTCGGCGTTGTACACGTCGCACAGGAACCGGCCCACCTTGCCTCTGGAAGGACGCCAGGGGTAGATGGCAAAGCTGTCCAGATCCGGGTGCAGGTACTGGTCAGATTCATTGATATGGACAAAGCCCTCAATAGAGGAGCCGTCAATCATCACCCGGCCGTCCATGGCCTCCTCCAGCTGCGAGACGGTGACCGCCACGTTCTTCAGCTCGCCGAACACATCCACAAACTGCATCCTGATGAATTTCACATCCTGCTCCTGGACGATCCGGATAATATCTTCTCTGGTATATCCCATCTGTTGACACGCCTCCCGCTCCCGGCTGTGCCGTCGGCCGCTTTCCCCAAAATACGCAGGAAACCCGCCTCCGGCTTGCGTTCCGGCGGTTCGGTCTCCCTTCGGGAGATACCCCGCTCCGCCGTATCAATATCCGACCCTTTGGGGCGCACATCCCCTCCGCGTGGACGAATAGACATTATTATACTAAACAGTTCCCCGGAGGATGTCAAGACATTCGCCGCATTTTTGAATTTTTTCAAAGCTGTTCCGTTAAATCTCCATAAAATGCCGGGGGTGCTCCCCGGTGTTTGACGGCATTTTGAATGAAAGTAAAAAAACTCTTGCAAATTCAGATGGGATAGTGTATCCTAGGACATGTCAAGGATAACGCCTAGGGCGTGACTCGAATAATCAGAAGAGCAAGACGAAAGGTGACAATGGAGTCCCCCGGATCGGTTGGGATGCCTTTGCCGCCTTTTTTGTTTCTCTGACGTCTTTGTTTGGTCTTCCAAAAACAGATTTGAAAGGGTTGAGACGAAAATGAGCATCAGCGAGATTTTTGGTTCAAATGTGTTCAGCACTTCCGTCATGAAGGAGCGCCTTCCCAAGAAGGTATTCGCAGAAGTTATGGACGTGATGGAGAACGGCGGTCAGATCTCCATGGCTACCGCCGACGTAGTGGCCAACGCCATGAAGGACTGGGCTGTGGAGAAGGGCGCCACCCACTACACGCACTGGTTCCAGCCGCTGACCGGCTCCACCGCTGAGAAGCACGACTCCTTTATCACCTATCCCAAGGAGGGCAAGACCGTCCTGCAGCTGTCCGGCAAGCAGCTGATCATGGGCGAGCCGGACGCCTCCTCCTTCCCCTCCGGCGGCCTGCGCGCCACCTCCTACGCCCGCGGCTACACCGCCTGGGACATCACCTCTCCCGTCTTCGTCAAGGAGTCCGGCTGCGGCGTGATTCTCTGCATCCCCACCGTCTTTATCTCCTACACCGGCGAGGCTCTGGACAAGAAGACCCCCCTGCTGCGCTCCATGGAGGCTCTGTCCACCCAGGCCATCCGGATTGTCCGGATGTTCGGCAACACCACCGCCAAGAAGGTCACCGCTTTTGTGGGTCCCGAGCAGGAGTACTTCCTGGTCGACCGTGAGAAGTATCTGAAGCGGAAGGATCTGGTCTACGCCGGCCGCACCCTGTTCGGCGCCCCCGCCCCCAAGGGCCAGGAGCTGGACGACCACTACTTCGGTCAGATCCGGGAGCGCATCGGCGCCTACATGAAGGATCTGGACATTGAGCTGTGGAAGCTGGGCATCACCGCCACCACCCAGCACAACGAGGTGGCGCCCGCTCAGCATGAGATGGCTCCCATCTACGCCACCGCCAACGTGGCTGTCGACCAGAACCAACTGGCCATGGAGACCATGAAGCGGGTCGCCACCAAGCACGGCTTGGTCTGCCTGCTCCACGAGAAGCCCTATGCCGGCATCAACGGCTCCGGCAAGCACAACAACTGGTCCGTGGGTACCGACGACGGCGAGAACCTCTTCGAGCCGGGCGACGATCCTCTGCACAACCTGCAGTTCCTGCTGGTGCTCTCCTGCGTGCTGGCCGCCGTGGACGATCACGCCGACCTGCTCCGTGAGTCCGCCGCCGACGTGGGCAACGATCACCGTCTGGGCGCTCAGGAGGCGCCTCCCGCCATCATCTCCATCTTCCTGGGCGACCAGCTGGATGAGGTGGTGAGCCAGATCATCAACGGCTCCGAGACCGCCTCCGCCTCTGTGGGCGAGCTGAACACCGGCGTCTCCACCGTTCCCGTGCTGCACAAGGACGCCACCGACCGGAACCGCACCTCTCCCTTCGCCTTTACCGGCAACAAGTTCGAGTTCCGTATGGTCGGCTCCCGTGACTCCATCGCCTCCCCCAACACCGCGCTCAACGCCGCTCTGGCCGAGGCCTTCTGCGCCGCTGCCGATGCCCTGGAGGGCGCTGAGGACTTTGAGTCCGCCTGCAAGGCCTATATCAAGGAGTCCCTCATCAAGCATCAGCGCATCGTCTTCAACGGCGACGGCTATTCCGACGCTTGGGTGGAGGAAGCAGAGCGCCGCGGCCTGCCCAACATCAAGAGCATGGTGGACGCCGTGCCCGTGCTGGTCAAGGACGACGTGGTGGCCATGTACGAGAAGTTCAACATCTTCACCCGGGCCGAGCTGGCCTCCCGCGTTGAGGTTCAGTACGAGACCTACGCCAAGCACATCAACATCGAGGCCAACGTCATGATCCACATGGCCTCCAAGGCCTACATCCCCGCCGTGGTGGCCTATACCGGCGACCTGGCCAACACCGTGGCCGCACTGGAGGCTATTGACGCCGACGCCTCCGTCCAGAAGGAGCTGCTGAACAAGGTCAACGCTCTGCTCAAGCAGGCCTCCGCCGCCCTGGCCGATCTGGAGACCAAGCTGCCCGCCGTCAACGCCATGGATTCCATGGGCTCCATGGCTCACGCCTTCCACGATGTCATCCTGCCCTGCATGACCGCTCTCCGGGCTCCCATCGACGAGCTGGAGCTGCTGGTGGATCAGGATGTGTGGCCCATGTACAGCTACGGCGACCTGCTGTTCGAGGTGTAATTTCCGACACTCCTTTTCCCTTCCCATACGCAAGTCCCCGCCGGATTGCTCCGGCGGGGACTTGCCCTTTCCGCTCCATTTTTCCCTTGACTTTTCCCGGGAAAATGTGATAAAAAGAAGGTGCCGTGTAGCACATCGTCTCTGATCGCAAAGCGTATCTGATCCTCGGAGGATCGGATGCGCTTTCTTTTTTGGGCGCTCTGTGCCCAGGGCAGTCATTCTATCGCTGCGCTTCACAGAGCGGGAGGTAATACTATGATCAAGACAAAATCTCAGGGAATCATTTTCGGCATCATCATGTCCTACGCCATGGCCTACGGCATGGAGGTCTACAACATGGCCATCAAGTTGGGCTTTGACCTGCAGGTAGGCGGTTTCAGCACCATGACCAACATCGTATTCTGGGAGGCCTTCAAGGAGGCGCTCTACATGGGCCTTTTCGTCTTCCTGTTCTCCAACCTCTGGGGAAACCGTTTCGGCGCCGCCTTCGCCGCCCGGCACTGCGATCCGGAGCGGGACAACCCCTACTTCTGCCAGCTCCTGCGCCAAGGCGGCACAGTGGCTGTCATGTGCCCCACCATGAGCCTGGTGGCCTCCATCCTGTTCAACATCCTGCTGGGCGGCGCCTCCTGGGTGCAGCTGCCCGCCATCTGGGTGGGCACCGTGCTGAAAAACTTCCCCATGGCCTTTCTGTGGAACTTCTTCGCCGCCGCACCCTTCTCCCATTGGCTGTTCGGCAAGCTGTTCCCGGAGAAGTAAATCACCTATGCAATACAAAAAGGAGCTGTCTCCCATTTTCGGAAACAGCTCCTCTTTTTATCCTTTCACCACATCCACCACGGCCAGCGTCTCTCTGCTGACGGTGAAGCGCACGTCACAGCCGGCGAAGGTCAAGCCGTAGCGCCTGGCGGGATCCTTCTGATAGGCCGGCCGGGGATCCTGGGCCAGAACCCCCAGCAGCGCCTCCCGCTTCTCCGCCGGAATCCGATCCAGCAGTTCTGCCGGGCAGTCCACCTTCAGCAGCCTGCGCTCCACCCGGTCGGTAAAGCCGCCGGTGGCCTCCGGGCGGCAGTCCACATAGGGGAGATAGGGTTTGATGTCCAAAATCGGCGTCCCGTCCATCAGATCTGCCCCCGAAACCACCAGCACATGGCCCAGGCCGGGCCGCTCCTCCACCCCCTCCAGCTTGACGGAGGACAGGCCGATGGGGTTGGGCCGGTAGGGGGAGCGGGTGGCAAAGACCCCCATGGATTGATTTCCCCCCAGCCGGGGCGGACGCACCGTGGGCTGCCAGGTCTCCCGCACCGCCTGGCTGAACTGCCAGATCAGCCACAGGTGAGAGAACTCCTCAATCCCCCGGAGGGCGTCCGGATTCCGATATTCCGGCGTAAAGACGACCTCCCCCCGCAGGGCCTCCACCAGGCCGCTCTGACGGGGGACGCCGAACTTGGTGGCAAAGTCGGTGCGGATATGGGCGATGACCTTCATAGGGATGGTGGGCTGGTTTGCTCTGTCCATGACAACACTCCTCCTGCAAAAGGGCGGACACGGGTTGCCGTGTCCACCGCAGACTGTCAAAAAAGTATGTTTAGCACTTTTTAATTGAGACTAATAGTTTAGGAAGCCCTCCGCAGGAGTTTTGTTGCGTCAGCAACAAAATAAAGTGAAATATGTGCTTTTAGCCGGACCTGTGCCGGCAAAAAGCACACAGGGAGGCCGGGAGTGTGCCCGTAAGGGCGCGCGCGCCCGAGCCGCCGTAGGCGGCGACAAAGTGCCCTTGGGGTAGTTCGGCCGCATTTTCGAACCGAATGCAAGCATTCGGTTCGAGAGGCTGTCGTTTATCGACAGCCTCGGGCGGACACGGGTGGCCGTGTCCGCCGAAACATTTCTTATTTGCACCCGGGGGCAGCGCAGCCGATCTCCTCGTCAGGAATGGGATAACGCTCGGTAAAGCAGCCGTCGCAGAAGCCGCAGTCGGCGTCCGGTGCGATTTTATGCAGGCTCTCCAGGCTGAGGAAAGCCAGGGAATCGGCGCCGGTCATCTCCCGGATCTCCTCCACCGTATGGTGGCAGGCGATCAGCTTCTCCTTGTCGGGAATATCGGTGCCGAAGTAGCAGGGAGCGATGAACTCCGGAGAGGACACCCGCATGTGTACCTCTGTGGCTCCCGCCTGGCGGAGCAGGTTGATAATGGCCTTGCAGGTGGTGCCCCGGACAATGGAGTCGTCAATCATGACCACCCGCTTTCCCTCCACCTGGCAGCGGAGGGCCCCCAGCTTGATGCGCACCGCCTGCTCCCGGCTCTGCTGGTTGGGGGTGATAAAGGTGCGGCCGATATACCGGTTTTTCACAAAGCCCTCGCCGTAGGGGATACCGGAAGCCTCGGCGTAGCCCATGGCAGCGTCCAGGCCGGAGTCGGGGACTCCGATGACCAGATCCGCCTCCACCGGGAACTCCTTTGCCAGGAACCGGCCGGCATTTTTCCGGGCCTCATGGACAGACTGTCCGCAGATGACGCTGTCCGGACGGGCGAAGTAGATGTATTCAAAGATGCACAGGTGGCTCTTGCCCTGGCAGTTGGTGCGGATAGAGCGAATGTTGCACTCCTTCTGGCCGTTTTTGGCGTCAGGCGGCTCCACCACCACGATCTCTCCGGGCTCCACCTCCCGGATATACTCTGCCTCCACACCGTCCAAGGCGCAGGACTCGCTGGCAAAATAGACCGCGTCACCCTTCCGGCCCATGCACAGGGGGCGGAAGCCCCAGGGATCCCGGGCGGCGATCAGCTTCCGGGGACTCATGACGATCAGGGAGAAGGCGCCCTTCAGATGGGGGATGGCCCGGCACACCGCCTCCTCGACGCTGGGGCAGGTGAGCCGCTCCCGAGCGATGGCGTAGGAGATAATCTCGGTGTCCGAGGTGGTCTGGAAGATGGCGCCGTTGTACTCATACTCCCGGCGCAGCTGCTGGGTGTTGACCAGGTTGCCGTTGTGCACCACGGCAAGGGTACCCTTGACGTACTTCAGGGTCAGAGGCTGGGCGTTCTCCCGCTGGCCGGCACCGGTGGTGGCGTAGCGGACATGGCCCACCGCCATGGTGCCCCCCAGCTCCTTCAGCTTTTTCTCGTCAAAGACGTCGCCCACCAGGCCCACGTCCTTGTAATAGGACAGCTCCCGGTCGTTGGTGGTGGCGATGCCGCAGGCCTCCTGGCCCCGGTGCTGGAGGGCATAGAGGCCGTAATAGGTGGTTTTCGCGCAGTCGCCCTTGGGATCCCAGACGCCGAAGACGCCGCATTCCTCATGAATACTCATCAGAGTTCCCCCTGTTCCGTTCCAAACTTGTCTCTATTTTAGCACATCCCTTTTCCCGCCGCAATGGTGAGAAATGGAGAGGCTTTTCCCCATTTCTGCCCACCTTCTGGGCAATCGGTACGGTAAAATGTCCCATTTTTCTTTTGAAAGTCTCTTGACATTTCTTTTCCGGCGGAGCATACTATTGTTACACTCAGCAAAAGGGAGTAGCTTGCAGCAGCTGCTGTGATCCGTTCCGTCAATACGGCTGACGCCCGGAAGGATCTGAAAAAGCGAGACTTTTGCCGCGGAGGACTGTCCTGTCTCCTCTGCGGCAAAGGTCTCGTTTCTTTTTCCCGCCGGCTCCCGAACCTTATACCATTTTGAGAGGAGTGTTCCCATGCAAGCACTGTTCGGAAATCTGCTCCAGCTCCAGTGGCAGCAGGTGGTCATGTGGGCCATCGGCGGCCTGCTGATCTACCTGGCCATCGCCAGGAATATGGAGCCCACCCTGCTGCTGCCCATCGGCTTCGGCACCATCCTGGTCAATCTCCCCCTTTCCGGAGCGGTGACCCAGGTAATCGATGGCGTTACCGAGACCGGGCCCCTCAGCGTCCTCTTTGACGCCGGCATCGCCAACGAGCTGTTTCCCCTGCTTTTGTTCGTGGGCATCGGGGCAATGATTGATTTCACTCCCCTGCTGTCCAATCCCAAGCTGATGCTCTTCGGGGCCGCCGCCCAGTTTGGCATCTTTTTTACCCTGTGCATGGCCTATCTGCTGGGCTTTGACCTCCACGACGCCGCCTCCATCGCCATCATCGGCGCGGCAGACGGCCCCACCTCCATCTTTGTGGCCAACTACTTCAACTCCCAGTACATCGGCCCCATTATCGTGGTTGCCTACTCCTACATGGCCCTGGTGCCCATCATTCAGCCACCGGTGATCCGGCTGATCACCACCAAAGAGGAGCGGAAAATCCGCATGGCCTACGCTGACCGGGAGGTCAGCAAGCTGACCAAGATCCTCTTCCCCATCTGCATCACCGTCATCGCCGGGCTGGTAGCCCCCCGCAGCGTGGCCCTCATCGGTTTCCTCATGTTCGGCAACCTGATCCGGGAGTGCGGCGTTCTGGATAATCTGTCCGACACCGCCCAGAAGGTGCTGGCCAATCTCATCACCCTGTTTCTGGGCATCACGGTGGCCTCCAGGATGCAGGCGGAGGCCTTTCTCAACCGGGAGACGCTGATGATCCTGCTGCTGGGGCTGGTCGCCTTTGTCTTTGACACGGTGGGCGGCGTGCTGGTGGCAAAGCTCTACAACCTGGTCAGCCGGCAGAAGATCAACCCCATGATCGGCGCGGCCGGCATCTCCGCCTTCCCCATGTCCGCCCGGGTAATTCACAAGATGGGCCTGGAGGAGGATCCTCAGAACTTCCTGCTCATGCATGCGGCGGGAGTCAACGTATCCGGGCAGATTGCCTCAGTCATCGCCGGCGGCATGATTCTCACCCTGTTCGCCTGACCCAAAAGGAGGCCGTTATGATGTTGGAACAGTTTCTCCCCGTGCTGCTCAAGGCCCTCCAGGGCTGGCTGGGCGTCTTTGTGGTGACGCTGGTGATTATTCTGGTCATCGCGCTGCTGAACTTCTTTACCTCTGACAAGTAGACAAACACAGCGGCCCGCCGGATATCCGGCGGGCCCAGACTGTCAAAAAAGCACCTTTTGCAAATTCTGAGTCGGGCTAAAAGTTCAGGAAGCCCTCCGCAGGAGTTTTGTTGCGTCAGCAACAAAATAAAGTGAAATATGTGCTTTTAGCCGGACCTGTGCCGGCAAAAAGCACACAGGGAGGCCGGGAGTGTGCCCGAAGGGCGCGCGGTTCGGCCGCACAATTCCAAACAAATGCAACGCATTTGTTTGGAGAGCCTGTCGTTTTACGAAAGGCTCAGCCCGCCGGATATCCGGCGGGCCAGTTTTATGCGCTTATTCTGCTTTCCGCCGCCGGCCGGCGACCTCCCGGAAGCGCAGTTGGGCTGGGGTGTCCGCCAATCGCTCCTTAGTCGGGAACTGCCGGTCAAAGTCCGCCGCAGCGTCCAGATCCACCTCGTAAACAGGATCCTCCAGATACCGGCCTGCCACCCCGGACAGAGTTCCCTCTGTCAGCTCGCAGACCTGAAGGGCGTCTGCGTAGCAGCCGTCCGCTGTCCGGATGCCCAGTTCCTCCGCCGGCCGGAAGCCCTGGCGGCCGTAATAGGCCGGATCCCCCAGCAGCAGAATCGCCGGGTAGCCCAGCGCCCTGGCCCGCTCCCGGGAGGCGGCCAGCAACCGGCTGCCTACCCCCTTCCGCTGGTATTCCGGCAGCACCGAGATGGGGCCCAGAGTGAGCACCTCATGGCGCACCCCGTCATCTCCCAAAATCTGCCCCTTCGTCTGGGCCACATGGCCCACCAGCCGCTCCCCGTCCAGGGCCACCAGACTCAGCTCCGGCACAAAGGCGGAGCAATCCCGCATGGTGTGCAGCAGATAGTGCTCACAGCAGCCCGGACAGTAGCAGTTCCAGAAGGCCTCCCGGGTGACCCGCTCCGCCTCGGCCCAGTCACCGGGGCGCTCTGCTCGAATGATAAGCTCCATAAATCTTCCTTTCTTCGGTGCAGAAAAGGCGGGAGATTGCCGCATCTCCCGCCCTGTCTGTCACAGCAGATTGTTCTTCTCCCGCAGTACGTTGATGGGGGTCACAATGATCTGCCCCTTGCCGTCCAGCAGGTTGTCCGGCAGGAACAGCCGGCTGCTGGTGTCCAGGCCCTCAAAGGTGAAGCCCAGCAGCTCGTTGATCTCCCGCTCCGGCCATTCAGCGGCGGCATCGTACACCGGAGTGATGGAGGGGACGGAGGCCTCTCCCACCACCTCGTAGCAGGCCACCTCGGGGCCCATAGAGTAGTCGTAGGTGATGACCGGCTGGCCCTCCTTGTTCAGATGGCCGTGGATCATGACCAGCAGCCGGCCCTCCGCCCGCATCTGTTGGGCCACGGGGACAACCTGGTCTTTTGTGATGGAAATTTTCGTGTTGGTTTGCATAGCAGACACCGCCTTTATGGTTGAAGTATAGGATTAACAGATCCGGGGCAGCTGTGCGCCGGTGAGCTTGGTCAGCACCCGTCCGCCGCCCAGATAGGTATTCAGAATCACTTTGCCGGGGTATTGGTCGGACACATGGCCGATCACCGCCGCCTGTTCCCCGCCGGGGGTCTTTCTCAGCGCGTCCAGCACCGCCTCCGCCTGCTCCGAGGCTACCACCGCCAGCAGCTTGCCCTCGTTGGCGCAATAGAGGGGATCCAGCCCCAGCAGGTCGCAGGCGGCCTGAACCGGGCCGCTGACCGGCAGGGCCTCCTCCTCCAGCTCAATGGAGAAGGGGCGGTTTTCGGTGAACTCGTTGAGGGTGGTAGCCACGCCCCCCCGGGTGGGATCCCGGAGGACCCGGATGCCGCCGCAGTCCAGGGCAGCCTTTGCCAGCATGTGCAGGGGCCGGCAGTCTGACCGGAGAGGGCTGCCGGAGAGCAGGCCGTTCCGGGCCATCAGGACGGTGGCCCCGTGGTCGCCCATGGTGCCGGAGAGGATAACAGCATCACCCGGCCGGATGGCCTCCGGAGAGAGGCCGGGATAGGTCAGGGTGCCGATGCCGGAGGTGTTGAGGTATACCCCGTCTCCCCTGCCCCGCTCCACCACCTTGGTGTCGCCGGTGACGATCTGAACCCCCACCTCCCGGGCTGTCCGGGCGATGGAGTCCACGATTCGTTTGACCCCCGCCATGGGGAAGCCCTCCTCCAGCACCATGGAGAGGCTGAGGTATTTGGGTGTGCCGCCGCACATGGCCAGGTCGTTCACTGTGCCGCAGACGGCCAGCTTGCCGATGTCTCCCCCCGGGAAAAAGAGGGGACTCACCACAAAGCTGTCGGTGGAAAAGACCAGAGGGCCGGAGCAGTCCAGCACCGCTCCGTCTCCCAGGGCGCTGAGGGCCTCATTCTGGAAGGCGGGCACCAGCAGCTCGTCGATGAGCTGGGCAGTCTTTTTGCCGCCGCTGCCGTGGTCTAAGGTGATAATATCCGTTGTCATACCTGTGTCTCGATTCTTTGATACTTGTATGCCGCCGCGCAGGCTCCCTCGGAGGAGACCATGCAGGGGCCAATGGGGTGCTCCGGCTGACAGCCCTTGCCGAAGAGGGGGCAGTCCTGGGGCCGGAGCTGGCCGCAGATGATCTGCCCGCAGCGGCAGCCGGGAATCCCCTCCTTGTCGGTGGGGTGGAATGGGAAACGCCGGGCGGCGTCAAAGTCCTGAAATTCCGCTTTCAGGCTCAGTCCACTCTCCTGGATTGTCCCCAGCCCCCGCCACACGTCGGAGACCGGCTCCAGCACCTGGGCCATGAGGGCCTGCGCCGCCGGATTGCCCTGGGGCCGCACCGCCCGGGTATACTCGTTTTCCAGCCGGGGAGCTCCGTCCCGGAGCTGGACCAGCAGAGCATAGAGGGCGGCCAGCAGATCTCCCGTCTCAAAGCCGGAGACCACGGCGGGAAGGCCGTACTCCTCGGGCAGAAACCGGAAGGCCTCAGAACCCAGGATCGTGGCCACATGGCCGGGACAGAGAAAGCCGTCCACCCGGAAGTCCGGCCGCTGAATCAACGCCCGGAGGGCGGGCTCGGTGCGCTTGAGCAGGCAGAGCAATGAGAAATTGGAAAGGCCCCGCCTCTGCGCCTCCAGAACTGCCAGCGCTGTGCCGGGGGCAGTGGTCTCAAAGCCCACCCCCAGAAAGACCACCTGCTTTTCCGGGTTGTCCCGGGCAATATCCAGGGCGTCCATGGGGGAATAGACCCACCGGATGTCCGCTCCCAGGGCCCGGCGGCGCTGGAGGTCGTCTCCCGGCACCGAGCCGGGCACCCGCATCAGGTCGCCGTAGGTGGTGAGCATGAGGCCGGGGATCTCGCTGAGCCTCAGCACCTCGTCCATCACCCCGGCCGGGGTGACGCAGACGGGGCAGCCCGGGCCGGAGAGCAGCTGAATGCCGGGGGGCAACAGCTGCCGCAGGCCCGCCTTGGCAATCGCCATGGTGTGGGTACCGCAGACCTCCATCAGCCGGATTTCCCGGGAAAACACCATCTCCCGGATGGCCCGGAGCAGCTTCTGCGCCCCCGGCAGCCGCTGAAAGGCGGTCTCAGAGAGCATCGGCCACCTCCTGAAGGGCTTTCAGGTTTTCCAGGGCCTGCTGTTCGTTCATCTTTTCAATGGCAAAGCCGGCATGGGCGATGACATAGTCCCCCAGCTGGGGATTGTGGAGAAAATCCACCCGGATTTTCCGTTTAATGCCCTCCAGCTCGCCGATGGCGTCGTTGCCGTCGATTTGGGTCAGTTTCAGTGGCACGGCTAAACACATACTGTGCCGCCTCCTTTGGATGCGATCAGGGTCTGGCCCAGGGGGATGCCCTGGTCGTTGGTGGAGACCCTGGAGTGATGATAAGGGATAAAGCCCGCCCCGGCCAGCCTGTCCAGCGTCCGGGAGAGCACCCAGTGGTTGAGAAACACGCCGCCGGAGAGCACCACCCGGGTCAGCCCGGTTGACGCTCTGGCCCGTTGGCACTGGGACAGTGCCAGATCAGACAGGCTGTTCATAAACCGGGCGGCAATCATTTCCGGGGAAATGCCGCCCTCCCGGTCAGTCAGAATGGCCCGGATGAGAGGCCGGGTGTCCAGCACGGACAGGGCTTCCTCTTCATAGAACCGGAGGGGATAACCCTCTGTGACGGATTCCTCCGCCATGGCCTCCAGCAGGATAGCTCCCTGTCCGTCGTAGGTCACCGTCTCCCGTCCGGTGAGCAGGGCGTACACCCCGTCAAAGAGCCGTCCCATGCTGCTGGCCTTGGGGCAGTTCAGCCCCGCCCGAAGCATTTGGCTCAGGGGATTTGCCTGCTGCGCTTCGGTGAGCAGCCCGGCGTCCCACAGCAGGCTGTAGGCGACGCGGCCGATCTCCACGGCACACCTGTCTCCTCCCGGAAGGGCGATGGGTCGGATGGTGCCCCGGCGCTGAAAGCCGGTGAAGTCTCCGGTGAGACACTCGGCCCCCCAGATGGTGCCGTCTGTGCCATAGCCGGTGCCGTCCCAGATGAGGCCGATGCAGGGCCCTTCCAGGCCGTTGTCCGCCATGCAGGCGGCCATGTGGGCGTGGTGGTGCTGGACCTGAACCAAAAGCAATCCCTCCCGCCGGCTCCGCTCCTGGGCGTATTCGGTGGAGAGGTAGTCCGGGTGCAGGTCGCAGACCAAGCGGTTTGCCTCCACCCCAAACCGCTCCTCGAAGCGGTCAATCTGCTCCTGATAAAATTGGAAGGTCTCCAGATTTTTCAGGTCGCCGATGTGCTGACCAAGAAAGGCGTACTGCCCCCGGGAGAGGGCAAAGCCCCCCTTCTGCTCCGCCCCGCAGGCCAGGATGCCGGAGCAGTCCCAGGGGAGGTGTACCGGCTCCGGGGCATAGCCCCGGCTGCGGCGGAAGAAGTAGTCCTTCCCCCGGAACACCCGGAGCAGGGAGTCGTCGCAGCGGTTGACAATGGTCCGGTCGTGGTAGAGAAAGCCGTCCGCCAGCTGCCTGCCCAGGGCGGCGCTGATGGGCTTGGCCATTTTGCAAAACCAGCCCAGGTCGCAGAACACCGGCTGGTCAGAGAGGTTCATGCTGGTCATGACCAGCACGTCAAAGTCCTCCATCAGCAGATGGTGGATGGGGGTATAGGGGAGCATGATGCCCAGCTCCCGGGTCTCGCTGAGCCCCGCCGGGCAGTCCGGCCGCTTGCGCAGCAGGACGATGGGCGCCCGGGGACTGGTGAGCCGTGCCTCCTCCTCCGGGGAGACCAGACACAGCCGCCTGACCGCCTCCAGATCCCGGCACATGAGGGCGAAGGGCCGCTCATCCCGCTGCTTGCGGCGGCGGAGCTCCGCCACCGTCTCCGGCAGGTCGGGCAGGCAGGCCAGGTGATAGCCTCCCAAGCCCTTGACGGCCACAATTTTACTCTGCCACAGCAGCTCTTTGGCAGCGGCCAGGGCCTCCTCCCCAAAGCAGGAGGGCTCTCCCGGCTTGGCAGAAAAGGTCAGTTCCGGGCCGCAGTCCGGGCAGCAGTTGGGCTGGGCGTGGTAGCGGCGGTTGAGAATGCTGTCGTACTCCCCCTGGCAGTCCGGGCACATCTCAAAGGGTTGCATGGAGGTCAGCGCCCGGTCATAGGGCAGATCCTCCACAATGGTGAACCGGGGGCCGCAGTTGGTGCAGTTGATAAAGGGATAGCGGTACCGCCGGTCATCGGGGTCCCGCAGCTCCCGGAGGCAGTCGGGGCAGGTTGCGATATCCGGGCTCACCAGGGTGTCCGGATGGCCCTCCCGGCGGCTCTTTCGGATGTGAAAGCCGGTCTCCCCCAGGGGCGCGGGGCAGGAGGTTTCCCGGATCTGGACAATTTGGGCCAGAGGCGGGGGACTTTGCTCCAGGGCGGTGCGGAATTGGGAGAGGGCCGCTTCATCGCCCTCCAGCTCCAATTCTACCCCGAAAACCGTATTTCTGCACCAACCGGCCAGCCCAAAGCTTTGGGCCAGCCGGTGGAGAAAGGGGCGAAAGCCAACGCCCTGGACAATGCCCTCAACCTCCAGATGGATGCGGCGAGACTCAGCCATTCTGAGCGGCCTCGGCCTTGGCCTTTTTCGCGGCCTCGGCTTTGGCTTTCATCTCGGCAATCTGCTCGGGGGTGAACTTGGGCTTGGCAGGGGCGGCAGCCTCCTGTGCAGGAGCAGTGCCGGCGGCCGCAGCCTTGGCCTTTTTGGCCGCTTCTGCTTTCGCCTTCATTTCGGCAATCTGCTCGGGCGTAAACTTAGGCTTGGGCGGTGCCTTTTTGATCATCGTACCCGTAACCAGGAAATCCTCCAGCTTGGTGCCCACAATCATGTAATCGTCCGTCATCGTGATGGCATGGCTGCTGCAGAAGTCTGCACACATAGCACAGAAGGTGCAGCTGGTCATATCAAAGGTAAAGGTCACCTTCTGGTCGCCGTTTTCCAATTTTTCAATGTCCCGATGCATGCACTGCGGCGCGCAGACCCGCAGGCACATGCCGCAGTTCATGCACTTGGTCGGATCATAGTGAATCCGGCCCCGGTAGCCCTCGGCGGCCTTGGGGGGATCCCCGGCAGGAAACGCCTCGGTGCTGGGCTTTTTGAACAGGTTGGTAACCGCTTTTTTGAGATAGGGAAGCATTACTTGTGCATCTCCTTTCTCTTCTCCTTCAGGATCTCAGTGGCCTTTGCCAGGGCGGCAATGATCGCCTCCGGCTTGGGGGTGCAGCCGCCCACCGACACGTCCACATGGGTGTATTTCTCCAGGGGGCCGTCAATGGCGTAGCTGCCTTTAAAGACATTGCCCGACCGGGGGCAGGAGCCCAGGCTGACCACCACACGGGGCTCCGGAACCTGGGCCAGAGTACGTACCAGCCGATCCCGGGTCTGGAGGGTAATGGGGCCGGAGACCACCACGATATCCGCCTGACGGGGGGTTCCGGTGAGGCGGAAGCCCAGCCGCTCGGCGTCATACCGGGGGGTGAGGACGCTGACCAGCTCGATGTCGCAGCCGTTGCAGGAGCCGGCGTTGATGTGGAAGATCCAGGGGCTCTTGGCCATGCTATTGTCGATCAGTTTTTCAAACATGAGAGACCCTCCTTACAGGCCCAGCCAGACCAGAATCAGGCTGAGGGCGGCGAGACCGGCCACCACGGTCCAGTAGAACTTGAACACCTGCTCCACCTTGAACCGGGCGCAGGCCCCGTGAGGCAGGCTCATGGTCAGGAAGGTGAGAATCAGGCAGAAGAGGACAAAGATGATCACGTCCACCACGACGATGCCGGTGGTAATGCCTCCCAGGAAGAGGACGCAGAAGAGGGCGGTCATAATGAACATCTTGACCATGTGGGTCAGCCGGAAGACGGCCAGAGGAGGGCCGCTGTACTCGGCCAGAGTGCCCTCGCAGATCTCGGTCTCCGCCTCGGCCACGTCGAAGGGGTGCATGCCCACCTCGCAGGGGATGACAAAGAGCATGGCAATGGCGGCGGGGATCAGGGCCCAGCGGGTGATCAGGGGGCCGTTGGCCGCCTGATAGTCGGCGATGGCCTGGAGGGAGAAGATGTTGTTCAGGCTGTCACCGGGAGCCAGGATGGCCCGGCTCACCGCCAGGATGACCAGCACGAAGGGCAGCTCGTAGGAGATCATAGCCACCATCTCCCGGCTCAGGCCCACCCCGGCGAAGGGAGAGCCGGAGGCGGAGGCGCCTACAATCATGCAGACGCTGACCAGGGTCAGCAGATAGAGGATGACAACCAGGTCTGCGGTACCGGAGTAGGCAGGCTTGCCTCCCGCAATGGGCAGAAACAGGGAGATGGAGATCAGCGCCGCGAATCCCACCACCGGGGCGGCGAAATAGACCGCCTTCTTGGCATGGCGGGGGACGATGGTCTCCTTGCCGCAGCACTTGAGGAAGTCATACCAGGATTGGAGCAGAGGCGGGCCCACCCGGCGCTGCATCCGGGCCACCCAGATCCGGTCCAGGCCGGAGAGCAGGACGCCCATGACCACGCAGAACAGCAGGCCGGGGAAGATCAGCACATGGAACAGGCTGGAAAGCAATACGTTCATGTTCCCGCCTCCTTTACAGTAAGATGATGCAGGCCAGCAGCACAAAGGCGATGGCCACCACACCGTAGAGGGTGTAGTCGTTGACGATGCCGCTGTGCCAGTCATGCATGTAGGAGAAGTACTTGCGCCAGTTGTGCTTGAAGCCCCAGAACAGGTCGCTGCCGCCCACCTGGGAGTAGACGCTCTCCTCTCCGGAGAAGAAGGACTCGTACTTGGCGTCCAGCACCTCGGCCTGTTCGTCGCAGGAGGAGATATGGACGTCCTTCAGGTCGTTGGGGCTGGCCAGCAGGGCCACGATGGCCACGGCGCAGGTGATGCAGAACAGCAGCATCAGCCAGGAGGTGGGATTCCAGCAGTCGGAGACCATCAGGCCGGCCACGCCGCTGGTGGCTATGCCGTGAGCGGCGGCATAGCCCAGGCCCATGGCCTGGTCGATGTAATTGGCTGCGTTGAAGGCAGCGCTGGTGGCGGGCAGGAGCAGATAGTTCTGCACCAGATTGGGGAAGAGACCGGTGACGATGCACAGCGCAGCCAGAATCCACATGGGAATCCGCATGGCCAAGGGCACCTCTTTGACCTCTTTATACTGCTCGGGGAGCTGACCGAAGAAGACGCTCTGGGCCACCTTAATGAAGGAGGCAAGGGTGAGCACACTGGTGATCAGGGCCACAATGCAGACGAAGAGGAAGAAGAAGTTGCCGGTGGCGGCCCCACGCTGGAAGGCAGCCTGATAGATCATCCACTTGGAGGCAAAGCCGTTGAAAGGGGGCAGGCCGCTGATGGAGGCGGCGCCGATGAGAAACAGCAGGGTAGTTCTGGGCATCCGCTTGGAGAGGCCGCCCAGGCTGTCCAGATCCAGGCTGCCCGTCTGGTGCTGCACCGCGCCGGCGGTCAGGAAGAGCAGGCCCTTGAAGATGGTGTGGTTCATGGCGTGATACAGTCCGGCGCTGACGCCCAAGGCGGAGCCCAGGCCCACAGCGGTGATCACATAGCCCACCTGAGAGATGGAGTGGAAGGCCAGCAGCCGCTTGAAGTTGTGCTGGTTGAAGGCCATGGTGACACAGATAAACATGCTCACCGCGCCGAAGCCGGTGACCAGATACTGCACCAGGGGCTCGCTCATGTTCTCATAGAGGACATAGCACAGCCGGATGATGCCGTAGACGCCGCACTTGGTCAGAACGCCCGAGATCATCAGCGAGATGGAGGCGGGGGCCACGGCGTGGGCGTCGGCAGCCAGGGGCTGGAAGGGGAAGAGGAACGCCTTGGTGGCAAAGCCCATGAACAGGAAGGCAAAGGCGGCGATGATCACCGGATTGGATCCCTGGCCGGGGATCAGGGCGGAGATCTGGGCCAGGTTCAGGGTGTGGAGCTGGGAGTAGAGCATGGCGATGCCCACCAGCAGCGAGGTAGAACCCAGGGAGCCCACCACCAGGTACTTCAGCGCGCCCTCCAGAGCCCCCTCATAGGTGTTGCGGAAGGCGGTGAGGGCCACGGCGGTGAAGGTCATGATCTCCACCATGACAAAGATATTGAACAGGTCGCCGGAGAGCACCAGACCCAGCACCGAGCCGGAGAGCATCAGGAACAGGGTGTAGTAATTCACCAGGCTGTCGTCATGGTTCATGTAGGTGAAGGAGTAGACGCCGGAGACAAAAACGGCCACGGTGACGATGAGACCGAAGAACAGGCTCAGGGCGTCCACCTCCAGGCAGATGCCGATGGCCCAGCCCTCTACCGGCTCCCAGTTGCCCAGCCAGTAGGTGATGATCTCACCGTCCAGCAGCACCGGCTTGACCAGGGCCAGCATCATGGCCAGGGCGGCGGTCATTGCCACCAGCACCACGCCGTTGCGGGCCAGGGCGCTGCGCCGGCCCACCAGGGAGGTGACGAAGGCGCCCACAAAGAGGATCATAATGGCCAGGATGGGGAAGTTGTTCAGAAAGGTATTCATCAGCCGTTCAACCTCCTGATCTTACGGGTGTCCAGGGTGCCGTACTGCTCTCTCAGCTTGATGACCAGGCTGAGGCTCATGGCAGTCATGCAGGCGCCGATGACGATGGAGGTGAGGGTGAGGGCCTGGGGCACCGGGTCGACGAAAAAGCTCTCCCGGGTCAGCTCGGCGATGGTGAAGATGGGGGCGGTGCCGCCGGGGTTAAAGCCCACTGAGACGATGAGCAGGTTGGTACCGTAGTCCACCAGGCCCATGCCGATAATCACTTTAATCAGATTGTGCTTGGCTACCATGCAGTACAGCCCCAGGGCGATGAGGGCGAAGGAGCCGATGTAGTTGACTGCCATCATTTGGGAGCCACCTCCTTTTCCTCTGACGGGGCGTCTTGCCCCTTGTCCTCCGGCTCCAGGGTGCTGAGCATCATGATGAGCAGGCAGGCGATGCCGGCCATGACGTGGTAGCCCACGGCGTCGTTCATCAGGATACTGGTCTCCAGCTCCTGTCCGGCGAAGACAAAGTTGACGCAGAAATTGAGTCCGGTAAAGATGCCCAGCAGGGCGATGACCACATACATGATCTCGGCGATGGTCTCACTGCTGTGCAGCAGCTTGGAGCTGAAGGAGTCCTTCACCCGGGTACCGCCGTGGCCCAGGAAGACCAGCAGGATGGCACTGGCCACCAGGACGCCGCCCTGGAAGCCGCCGCCGGGGCTGGTGTTGCCGTGGAGCACCACATAGCAGCCGAAGGTGCAGGCCAGGGGCAGGAACAGATCCGCCGCGCAGCGGACGATGATATTCTTTTTGCGGAATTTGGATTTCATGCCTCTTCCTCCTCCTTCTGCTCCGGGGCTTCCTCAGCGCCCTTAACGCTCTTGCGCAGGATGACCAGGGAGCCGGCGATGGCGGCGATGAGGATGAAGCTCTCGCCCATGGTGTCATAGCCGCGGAAGTTGAAGACCACGCTGAACACCACGTTCTGGGCGGCCGTCTTGTCCAGGTTCTCGTTGACGATAATGGAGGCCACGCCGTCCGCCTGGCTGTTGTCATAGGACTCCGGGTTCTCGTAGAGAGCCACCACATCGGTCTTGCTGCCGTCATAGGTGGGCTCGCTGCCCGCCATGAGAATGGAGGCATAGATGCCGCAGATCATCAGGATGGCCAGCGCGATGGTAAAGAGAATGTTTTTCAGCTTCATTTCCGATCCTCCTCATCCGCCTTGACCTTGCGCAGGGCAATGATATACAGGATGGTGGACAGAACTGCACCCACGCTGGCCTCCGCAATGGCCACGTCCGGGGCCTGGAGCAGCAAAAACTCCAGCGCCACAAAGGAGCCGGTGGCAGCCAGGGCGATCACCGAGTCGATGAGCCGCCGGGCCTGGACGGCCACCAAGGCGGCGGCCACAGCGCCCACCACGGCCAGGGTATTCAGGACGAATACCAGGGTTCCATTCAGACTCATTCCGGATCATCCTCCTTATAGTCGTCGATCACCAGGTCCTTGGCGGGCTTGACCCCCATCTTATAGGCAGCCTTGCACAGGGCGTGGTTGGAGACGGGGTTGGTGCCCATGACCAGCAGCAGGATGATGGCCAGCTTGATGTACGTCATGGGCTCGCTGCCGCTGGAGATGCCGTAGATGACGCCGGAGAGCACCACCGAGAGGGTGCCCATGGTGGCGATGCAGGTGGAGGCCTGGAGCCGGCCGAACACGTCGGGCATCCGGTGAACGCCCAGCACCCCGATGAAGGTGAAGAACACGCCGACGGCCAGCAGAATATCAATGACAATTCGTACCATTACAGTCTCCCCTCCAGATAACGGGCCACAAAGACGGTGCCCACGAAGCCCAGCAGAGCCACTACCATGGAGATATCCATGTAGATGCTCCGGCCGGAGTAGAGCGAATAGAGCACCAGGGCGGTGGCGGAAACCAGATCCAGGCTGTCCGCCGCGCACATCCGGTCGGCAGCGGTGGGACCCCGGAACACCCGGTAGAGCAGGACAAAACCCAGCAGCACATAGATGATGGCCGCAATGAGAAATTCAATCATTTCCAAATCCTCCCGATCCACCGCTCCATCCGGCCCTTGATGGCCTCGCCGGCCTTGTCCCGGTCGGTCTCGGCCACGTCGATCCAGTGGACGTAGTAGTAATTGTTTCCCTGCTCGTCCTCGGCCACATCCATTGTGATGGTGCCGGGGGTGAGGGTGATGCAGTTGCTCACCATGGCCAGACCGTACTCGCTCTGGACCTCAGGCGAGCCGGGCACCCGGATGATGCCCGCCTTGTAGTTTCTCAGACTGGGGCTGAGGACGATCTTCGCCATATTGACGTTGGCCTTGATGACCTCCCACAGAAAGACGGTGCAGCAGTAGACAACCAGCAGCACCAGCCGCACCGGGTTATACAGGTAAAAGGCCTTGTGGTGAATCAAAAACCGGCTGGCCAGGGCGGCCACGATTGCGCTGATGACTACGCCCCAGAAGATCTCCCGGGGTGCCAGAGACAGCGTCAGCAGCAGCCAGAACAGCAGGCAGAACAGGAATGTGGACAGCCACGCGGCAAATTTCGATGGTTTCTGCACGATTTTCCCTCCTTCTCAGCAGACGCCTCTGGACGCGTCGATGCGTTGGGCCACCCAGTCCGCCAGCTCGTCCAGGCCCAGCCCATCCCGGCTGGACACCCGGAAGACGGTCACGTCCGGGTTGACTCCCCGGGCATTTGCCTCCACCCGGGCGTCGTCGAATCCAAAGTATTCTTTCAGATCGTACTTGTTGATGGCCAGCGCGTCGGTAGTGGCGAACATCAGGGGGTATTTCTCCACCTTGTCGTCCCCCTCCGGCACGCTGAGCAGGGCCAGACGGAAGCTCTCGCCGATGTTGAACTCGGCGGGACAGACCAGGTTGCCGATGTTCTCCACAAAGAGCACGTCCAGGCTGTCCAGGTCAAACTCCTTCAGAATGTGCTGGATGCTCATGGCCTCGATGTGGCAGGCCCCGTCGGTATCCAGCTGTACCACCGGCAGACCCATGGCGTGGATCTTGTCCGCGTCAATCTGCCCGGCGATGTCCCCCTCGATGACGCCGATCCGGTATCTCTCCCGGAGCCGGTCGATCAGGGCGACGATGGTGCTGGTCTTACCCGCGCCCGGGGAGCCCAGCACGTTGACCAGGCACACCTTGTGGGAGGCCAGTTCCGCCTTGACGGCGTCGCTCACGTCCTCGTTCCACTCCATGACCTGGTGCATGACTTTGATTTCCATAGTCCCTCAGTCTACCTCCAGACTCTCTACATAAAATTCTCTTCCCTGCAGCAGCTTGAGCCGGGTACAGCCGCAGGCGGGACAGCAGATGTGGTGCTTGTCGATCTGCCCCTCCCAGGCGCACTGCTCGCAGCGCATGAGGATGGGCAGCCGCTCCATCTTCAGCTCCGCCCCCTCGGCCACCGTGCCCTTGCTGATCACGTCAAAATAGTACTGGATGCACTGGGGCACCACGCCGGAGTACTCCCCCAGCTTGATGCGCACCTCCCGCACCCGCTTGACGTTGTGCTCGGCAGCCGCCTTTTGGGCGATATCCAGAATGCTCTGGGTGATGGCCAGCTCGTGCATCTTACCGGTCCAGGCAGGAGAAGCAGGGGTCGATGGAGGCCACGATCAGGCCGGCGTCGGCCACCGTGTTCCCCTTGAGCATGACAGGGACGGTGGGAGCGTTCTTGAAGGTGGGGACGTGGAGGCTGAGCCGGTAGTTGTTCTGGCCGCCGTCGGTGACCACCTTGTAGACCAGGTGGCCCCGGGGAGCCTCATGCCGGGCCACAAACTCGCCGGCAGGCACCTTGGGCATCTTGTTGCCCAGGTTGATGGGGCCCTCAGGGAGGTTGTCCACCGCCTGGCGGATGATCTTGATGCTCTCGTAGATCTCCAGCACCCGGATGACCACCCGGGCGTAGACGTCACAGGACTGCTGGACGGGGACGGCGAAGTCAAAGTCCTCATAGGAGGAATAGGGGGCGTCCCGGCGGACGTCCATGTCCACGCCGGAGGCACGGGCATGGGGGCCAACGGCGCCCAGCCGGATGGCGTCCTCAGTGGTGAGCACACCCACCCCCTTGGTACGCATGGCCAGGGTCTTGTCCGTGGTGAGATAGTGGGTGATGGGGCCCATCTTCTGTTCCAGATCGTCCATGGCCTCCAAAATATAGCGGCGCTTGTCGTCGTCCAGATCCCGGCGGGCGCCGCCGATGGTGTTCATGGCGTAGTTCACCCGGTTGCCGGTGATGGCCTCCAGGGTGTCCATGGTGCGCTCCCGGTCGTTCCAGCACTGCATAAACATGCTGTCGTGGCCCACAATGTGGCAGGCGATGCCCAGCCACAGCAGATGGGAGTGGATGCGCTCCAGCTCCTCCACGATGACCCGGATATACTGGCCCCGCTTGGGCACCTCCATACCGGCGATGTGCTCGATGCACATGGCATAGGTCAGGGAGTGGGAGTGGGAGCAGATGCCGCACACCCGCTCCACCAGCACCAGGGTCTGGATAAAGTTCCGCTCCTGTGCCAGCTTTTCGATGCCCCGGTGGTTGTAGCCTACAAACACCTGGGCGTCGGTGATCTGCTCGCCGTCTACCGTCAGGCGGGCATGGACCGGCTCCTCCAATGCGGGATGGTAGGGGCCGATCGGAATGGTGTAGCTCATGGTGACCTCCTTTGACTGCTCCGGCATACAAGCGCAGTCCGGAGCAAAATCCATTCTTTCTCAATTTGACAGTCTGATTTACAAAATAATGGTACAGTCTAGTTTATTATATGAAAATCCTGCCGAAGTGTCAATGTCCGCCCGGGTTAAAAAACAAAACGATGCAGCCCCTTTTTTCCGTGCATCTCCCGCTTATCTTGGAATTTTCACACTCTTTCCCCTGTTTTGCAAGTCCAAAAGGCGGGAAACGGCCCAAAGTGGGAAAAAGCTGTGAAAAAGCTGTCCTTCACCTTGCAAAGTGCGGTCAAATGCTGGTATACTGAGGACGATTTGACCAAAAAGGAGTCCTCTGCCATGTCCTGCGCGCCCAACTACCGCCGGACCTTGTATGCCAGCTATACCGGCTACATCACCCAGGCCATTGTCAACAGCTTCGCCCCCCTGCTCTTTCTCACCTTCCAGTCCGCTCTGGGCATTCCCCTGGAGCGGATCACCCTGCTGGTCACCCTGAACTTCGGCGTCCAGCTGTGTGTGGACCTGCTCTCCACCAAATTTGTGGACCGGATCGGCTACCGGCCCTGCATCATCGCCGCCAACCTCTGCTCCGCCCTGGGCCTGATCGGCTTGGGTACCCTCCCCTTCCTGCTGCCAGACCCCTATGTTGGGCTGCTCTGCTCAGTGATTCTCTACGCCATCGGCGGCGGGCTGCTGGAGGTGCTGGTCAGCCCCATTGTGGAGGCCTGTCCCTTTGACAACAAGGCGGGGGTCATGGCCACCCTCCACTCCTTCTACTGCTGGGGCTGCGTGCTGGTGACCCTGGTCTCCACCGGATTTTTCGCGCTCATCGGCATCGGGCGCTGGAACATTCTGGCCTGCCTGTGGGCGCTGGTGCCCATTGCCAACCTGTTCGTCTACGCCGGGGCCCCCATCCCCACCCTGGTGCCCGAGGGGGAGGGGATGAAGCTGGGGGAGCTGCTGCGCTCCGGGGTCATCTGGTTGTTTTTCCTGCTCATGGTCTGCGCCGGCGCCTCGGAGCAGGGCATGAGCCAGTGGGCCTCCGCCTTTGCCGAGGCCGGACTCCATGTGTCCAAGACAATCGGCGACCTGGCCGGCCCCTGCATGTTCTCCCTGCTCATGGGCGCCGCCCGGGCCATCTACGGCAAATACAGCGAAAAGTGGGATCTGGTGCCCTTTATGCTGGGCAGCAGCATTCTTTGCATTGTGAGCTATCTGCTGGCCACCCTCTCCCCCAGTCCCCTGCTGGGCCTTCTGGGCTGCGGCCTGTGCGGCTTTTCCGTGGGCATCCTGTGGCCGGGTACCTTTTCCCTGGTCTCCGCCAAGTGTCCCCGGGGCGGCACCGCCATGTTCGCCCTGATGGCCCTGGGCGGCGACCTGGGCTGCTCCTCCGGCCCCACCCTGGTGGGTCTGGTGACCAGCGCCGTGGGCGAGATGAAGGCCGGACTGCTGGCCGCCATCGTCTTCCCCGTGGTGATGATCGCAGGACTGTTGGCGGTCAGGCGGATGAAGTAACCTTTTTCTTTCCTAACAGACAAAAGCCCGCCGTGGGAGCCATGCCCCGGCGGGCTTTTTGATATCAGTTATGCCTGGTTCCAACGCTGCAGGTGCTGCTGTACCAGTCCCTCCAGCATAGCGCAGGCCGCCTCATTGCGGCCGCCGTGGAGGACAATCAGATCGGCATATTGCTTGGAGGGCTCCACGTGCAGCTCGTGCATGGGCCGCACCGTGGTGAGGTACTGCTGCATCACCGACTCCACCGTCCGGCCCCGCTCCGCCGTGTCCCGGCTGATCCGGCGCAGAATCCGGATGTCCGCCGGGGCATCCACAAAAATCTTCACGTCCATCCGGTCCCGCAGGGCCTTCTCCGCAAAGATGAGGATTCCCTCCACCACAATGACCGGAGCGGAGCGGATTTCCAGCGTCTCATGGGAGCGGTTATGGACGGTGTAGTCATAGACGGGGCACTGGATAGTCTGTCCGGCGATGAGCTGATCCAGCTGCTCCAGCATTAGATCATTCTCAAAGGACTCCGGCGCGTCATAATTGAGCTGGCAGCGCTGGCTGTACTCCAGATCGTCGTGGCTGCGGTAGTAGCTGTCATGGCCCAGAATGGCGATCTGATCCCGGAACCGCTCTGCCAGCCGATGCGTCAGGGTGGTTTTCCCGGAGTTTGTGCCTCCGGCGATGCCGATAACCAGTGGCTTCATAGCGCTCTCCCCTTTTCTTGTCTTTTTGACATTATATCCTTTTTTCCCGCCCGGCGCAATCCGCCTGAGCTGCGCCGGCATAAAATATCCCCGCGGCTGATGGAACGGGAACAGCCGCGGGGGGTGGCATATCAGGTGTTTCAGGTCACCTTTTGCGCCGGGAATAGTAAAGTAAGGTCAGAATTCCTTAATTGCGGAACTCTGCGGGCACCTGGTCAATGGACTGCCATTTCGCCATGGCGTCATCCAGGCTCATGCCCTTGGCAACGGCGTCCTTGCGGACAGCATTGACCGCCTGGATCTCCTTCATCTTGGCGCCGGTCAGGGAATAGCCCTTCATGGCCCAAAGGGTGGCAACCCATGCCAGCATGGGGATGATGCAGAACATCACGATGACAGCGATCTTAATGCCGCCAGAATAGGGCGTAGCGTCGGTGGGCAGCTCACCCAGACCTGCGAAGAGCAGGAAGATGAAGGCCACCAGGGTCTGTGCCAAAGAGGAGACCAGCTTATCCACCAGAGAGAACAGGGTGCCCATAATGCCGGGGATATACTTGCCGGACCGATAGGTCTCGTAGTCGGAGCAGTCGGCCACCATGGGGATGGGCATATCGGCAGTGGCATAGTAAGCGCCGTAGCCCACGCCGAAGCAGACAATGAACAGGATAGTATACAGGTTGATCGCGCCGCCGCCGTTGAACGGGAAGGACAGGGTCAGCGCCGGGTTCCCGTGCTGGTTGACGATCAACAGGGCGAGCACGCCGACGTAGCAGATCAGAGCCACTGAGACATAGCGCTTCAGGGACTCTCTCTGACCCAGCTTCTGAGAGGTGCGGACAGACAGGAGGAAGAAGGGGACAGCGCAGACATAGCCCAGAATCATCATGGGCAGATACAGGCTGTCATAGTTGCCCATCACAATGCCGTACAGGGCCAGCAGCACGGTGGTGTTGGTGGCGATGGCCAGGCCCAGCTTGCAGCCGGCGCCGGCGACCATCAGGCGCTGCATGGGCTTGTTGTTCTTGATAATCTCCACATACTCGGAGATCTTGACCTTCTCCTGCTTCGCGCCGCCGATGCCGTAGAACTCGGGCCGATCCTTCTCGGCGATGCCGATGATGGCCAGGATGGTCAGCGCCACGGAGACAGCGATGCCCACGGGAGTGATGACGCGGTACAGTTCGGGACGGGCATAGCCAGAGGTCACCAGAACGCCCAGGTCGTCATACACGTTGTAGTTGTTCTTGATCATGGGGATCAGCAGCTGCATCAGGCCCATACCCAGCATAGAACCGATGGTATTGAAGATGGTGAACAGCGGGCGCTGATTGGGGTCGTTGGTCAGAACCGTCTGGCCTGCACGGGTGCAGGAGGTCTGGAAGGTGTAGCCAATGACCCAGATGAAGTAGATCACCGTGAAGCCAATGTAGCGCAGCGGCATCATGGTCTCTGGGATAAAGGGCAGCAGGATATACAGCGCGACGACGCTGATCGCCATAATGGCGCTGCCGATCATCATAAAGGGCCGGAACTTACCGATTCTTGTGCTGGTGCGATCCATCAGAGCGCCGATAATCGGGTCCGTGATGGCGTCGCAGACTCGCATGGCGGTAACCATGATGGACGCAAAGATACCCAGCTGCAGGACGCTGGAGCCAAACTGAGCGACATAGGACAGTACCAGAACAAAGTACACGTTTGTCGCACCGTTGTTCAGGGGGAACAGCACCAGCTGGTACATCTTTGCCCGGTTGACATTGGATACTGCGGGGGACGGCTGCTTCTCACTCATGTTGAACATTCACCTCTCTAAAGTGGATGGGATTCCCCGCCTCTGACAAGAGGCGGGGAATGGGCGGATAGGGACAGAATATCAGTCAGAAGCTTACTTCTTCTGGGCCTTCTTCAGCTTGACGCTCTTGACAAGCATGACGGCGCAGACAACAGTGCCCACAGCGGCGACAACGATCAGCGCAATGAAGGCGGTCTGCCACCAAGGAGTCACAGATACGATGCGGGTGTTCTCATCCCAGCCGTTCATGGCGTTGGAGTTGATCACGGTGTACAGGATATTGTGCATGGCGCCCCGCATCAGAACGACGAACTGCGGATCGTTCTTATACTCGTCGGTATTGGCCAGAGTGGTGTGGATGGTGGGGTCGGGGGAGTCCCAAATGTCGGTGCCGGCGGTCATAGCGTCGCGCAGATCCATGTAGTGAGAGGAACCAGAGTAGTCAGTGATGGACATGCCGCGCATACCCAGCTCGCCGCGCAGGTAGTCGGTCTGGAGAGCCTTATACTCGCCGCACCACTCAGCGCCCCAGCGGTTGAAGCCGGACATGGTGCACCAGGCGCCGCCATCAATGATGCCGCGGTCAGCGACCTCCAGGTAGATCTCACGGGCGGTCTGCTCGTTCAGCCACACGCCAACGCCCATACGGGAGGACTCAGCGTCGTTCAGGGCCACATGCTTCAGATAGACATAGACGCCCTTGGACTGGATGCCCTTGGTCTCAGCGGCACAGGTCTCGCCGGAAGCGAAGGGATCCTCGGAGTAGTACTCGAAGTTACGGCCGGAATAGGGGGTGCGGTGCATGTTGACGCCGGGGCCATACAGGCCGGAGTAGCCCAGATCCAGGCAGTCGTTGCCGATGCAGCGGCCCACGTCTTCGATCAGCTCCACGTTCATGGTGGCAACCAGCACGTCCTCAGAGGTGTAGGACATGGCGGAGGCGCCGCCGGTCAGCAGAGCAGTCAGGCCCTGAGGACCATTCTCGTCCTTGGTGGCAGGCTTGGAGATGGAGTTGCAGGCCTTGGTATTGTGGAAGCCCAGGGAGATGCAGTTGACCATTTCCTCATAGGTCAGCTGATCCAGCAGTTCCTCCCAAGCGGGATCATCATAGTCCTTGCCCATGAAGGAGGACAGGTTCAGGGTGCCGCCGCTGGCCATGGTGGGCATCTCCACGTCGGCGTAGTCAGCGGGATCATACTGATAGGTAGCCAGAGCGGCGTTCAGAGAGTCGCTGATGGACAGGTTGAACTTGCCGGTGGGATAGGTGCCGGTCCAGTCGGAACGGGACAGCCAGGTGATGCTCTCAACGCCGTCAGGAGCGTTCTCGCTCTTGAAGGGGTCAGCCTCATCGAACAGGTTGGTGATGGCGTTGCCGGTGGCGCGGGAGGTGGAGAAGATCTCAGTGTCCAGAGCGTCCACAGTCCACTTCCAGGTCATGTTGGCGTTGCCGTCGGCGGTCATGCCGTCAGCGGTGGTGTAGCCCTTGGCGGCCAGAACATTGTTCACAGCCTCGTGGGAGCCGTTGGCCACGGTGAAGTAGTAGTCGCCGGCATCCAGGATGTAGGTCTTGGCGTTGTTGGAGTCATAGGTGCGCAGCTCGGTCTTGGGGACGGTGACAGTGGCGCTGACGGTCTGGCCGGCGGGCACATCGACCTTGCTGTAGCCGCACAGCTCAATGGCAGCCTTCTCAATGCCGTTGTCCTTGTCGTACTGGGTGTAGGGAGACTGGAACCAAACCTGAACGGTCTTCTTGGCGTCCATGCCGCCCTTGTTGGTCACGTCGACGGTCACGACGAACTCGTCGCCGTTGTCAACCACGTTGTAGTTGCTGTACTCGAAGTCCACATAGCTCATGCCATAGCCGAAGGGATAGGCAACGCTCTTGGTGTAATCATAGTCGCCGGCATTGGCGGTACCCATGACCACGTCCTCATAGCGGGTCTCGGCATAGCGGTAGCCCAGATAGATGCCCTCCTGATAGACGACATACATACCCTGGTTGCCGTAGTCGTTGTCGTTGAGCTCATAGCCGAAGTCGCCGGCATTGCTGTACTGACGGGAATAGAAGTTGACGACAGCGGGGTTGCTCTGGTTGTCCACCCAGTAGGTGTCGGCCAGGGAGCCGGAGGGGGCGACCTCGCCGGCCAGCAGCCGGGCAACGCCCACGATACCGTTGGCGCCCACGTCGCCGATCCACATGCAGGCGTCAACGCCGTAGTCCACGCCGCAGACCTCGGGGAACAGGAAGTCCAGCTCAACCGCGTTGGCGGTGTTCAGGATGACGATGATGCTCTTAAAGGTACCCTCGTCCTTCAGCTCCTTCAGGCCGGCCAGCATGTCGATCTCTTCCTGAGACAGGGCCAGATAGTCGGTGTCGCCGGTCCAGGCCACGCCGGAACCGTTGTCGCCGGCGGGCAGGTCAGCGCCCTCACCGCCGGAGCGGCCGATCACCACGATGGCGGCGTCGCCGTAGGCGGCGAAGCTGCTGCCGGCACCGGAGACCACCTCAGCCCAGGGAGCCTCGTTGACCTGGAAGTCATCGTTGGCGTCCAGGTTGTCGGAGATCTCGCCGGCCAGGATGCGGCTGTACTTGTCGGCGACGGACTTGTACCAGTCGTTCAGCTCGGTGTTGACATTGATGCCCACCTTGCCCAGAGCGGAGGTCAGGTTGTCGGCGGTGGAGGTGTCGACACGGCCGGAACCGGTGCCGCCGTAGACCAGATCAACGGAGGCGCGGCCGAAGGTGCTGACATTGGCGCCGGAGGTCAGGGGCAGGGCGTTGTTGTCGTTCTTCAGCAGGACGGCGCCCTCTTCCTCGATCTGAGCGCAGAGTTCCTTCTCATAGGCAACCTTCTCCTCTTCGGAAGCGAAGTCGGAGGGGAAGTAGACCTTGTCGCTCGGGTTCTCCACCTTGGTAGTGGATGTACCCAGGTACATGTTGACGGTAGTCGCGTAGTGGTTGGCAACGGTGTTGCCCACAATCGCAACGACCAGCAGGATGGCCAGCACTACGGTGCCGATGGACCAGCCTACTACATGCGGCTTTTTGTTTTTCATTGTGTTTCCTCCCATACATGATATTTTATCCCGCTGCCGGACTGGCAGCCGGTGATAAACAGATTATCCTCTCTCTTACACCCAGTTGGCGCTGTTGCTGCTCTTGGCGGAGAGCTTATAGGCAGGGTTGGGCTCGGACACCTTGCGCACCGTGGCGGTGTCCTTCAGGCCGCTGGCCTCCGCCTCCAGCTTGTGCTCACCGGAGATGGGCAACTGGAAGGTGAAGATATGCTCGCCGGTCTTCTTATCCACCAGCTTGCCGTCGCAGTAGAGGGCGACCTCCGGCTGGTTGGAGTAGACCTTGACGGTGATCTCGGACTCGGGCCGGTCCACATAGCGCTTGGAGCAGATATGGACGAAGGGATCCTCGCTCCACCAGGCCTTATAGAGGTAGAAGCTGTCCTTCTTGGTCTTGCGGTCGAAGGTGACCAGGCCCTTGTGATTCATGCCGGGCTCGCCGCCCTGATCCCGGGCGTCGGCGGCAAAGTCGAACATGTTCCAGACGTGGGTAGCCCACATCCAGGGGCGCTTGTCAATGAATTTCAGCAGGTACTCGTGGTAGATCGCCTGATACTCCTCGGTGTGGTCACCCCGGCGGGGCTTGGAGGAGTGGAGGTTGGGCATGCCCTCGGCGCCGTACTCGGAATAGCCCAGGCAGCGCTTGGGATAGACCAGATGGAAGAAATCCACCCACAGGTCGTTCAGGAACAGGCCGGGCACATACCAACCCAGGTACAGGTTCCAGCTCACCACGTCGGTAATGTGGGCTACCTTATTAAAGGGGCCGCACATGGCATAGCAGGCCAGGGTGGTGAAGCGGGTGGGATCCATCTGATGGCACAGGTCGTTGAGCACCTTGTGATTGTCCAGCATGTCCGCCTTGTCCTTGGTGCTGATGGTGATCTCGTTGGAGACGCCCCAGCAGACGATGCAAGGATGGTTGTAGTTCTGGATAATCAGCTCTTTCATCTGGCTGATGGTGTTGGCCCGGCCGTTGGGCATGTGCTCGCTGATGTAGGGGATCTCCGCCCAGACCACCATACCCTTTTCATCGCACAGGTCGTAGAAATACTGATCATGCTGATAATGGGCCAGACGGACGGTGTTGCAGCCCATCTCGCAGATCAGCTCCATATCCTCCTCGTGCATCGCCTTGGAGATGGCGTTGCCCAGGCCCTTGCGATCCTGGTGGCGGCTGACGCCCCGGAGCGGATAGGGCCGCCCATTGAGGCAGAAGCCCTGCTTGGAGTCCACGGTGAAGGAGCGGACGCCGAAGCGGCAGCCCACCTCGTCCACACTCTCGCCGTCCCGGATCAGCTCCGCCCTGACGGAGTAGAGATAGGGATCCTTGACGCCGTCCCAGCGGTGGACGTCCGGAATCAGCAGGGAGACGTCCTTGCCTTCGCCCTGGAGTACCTCAGCGCCGGCTGCGTCATAGATGGTGACCTTCACCTGGTCATAACCGCCAACGGGATAGGTCTCCACCCGCACCTTGCCGTTTTTGCCGTCTGCGGTAGGGGTGACCTTGAGGCCGGGGCCGCCGAAGTGATCCAGATCAAAGTGGGATTTATTGACAATCAGCAGCTCCACATCCCGGTAGATGCCGCCGTAGAAAGTAAAGTCCGCCTTCTGGGGATAGACGGTGTCGTTTGCCCGGTTGTCCACCGAGAGGAACAGGTCGTTCTCTGGCTGAAGCAGCTTGGTCACATCCACACGGAAGGTGGAGTAGCCGCCGTCATGACTGCAGACCTCCACACCGTTGAGCTTGACCTGGCAGCTGGAGTTGACGCCGTGGAACTGGAGGTAGACCAGCTCCCGCTCCCGGTCAAAGGCCGGCGCGGCAAAGGTGTGCCGGTAGGCGCAGACGCCCCGGTAATAGTCGTTGCCGCCATCCTGGCCGTCGATATTGTTCCAGGTATGGGGCAGATCCACCGTGACGGTGGCCCCCTCCGGGCCGGTAAAGTGCCAGTTCTGATTCAGATTGATAATCGTTCTCATTAGTTCCCTCCAGTCCGTTTCATTGACAGAATCGTACAATTTTCTCCGTAAAGTAAGTGTATCTATCATACACATTTACAATCTGCCGCGCAATCTTTTTTACTAAGTGGCCTTTCTTTTGGCGTAAGTGGTCATTTCCGTAGGCTTGTCCGGTCTCTCTCCGCACTCCCTTCTCCTTTCTCCTGCTGCCCGCAGCCGGACTCCGCAGCACTTCCCTTTTATTTTACTCCTCACTTTTCAATAAAGCAATTAGTTTTCGAAAATATTTATCTATATTTCTTTGCTTTTGCAAAACTTTGGTTAACGTATGTAAACTGCCAAAAAAACAGCGTCTCACCCATTTTCAGGGTAAGACGCTTGTATTGCGCAGGAAAAAGCCGGTCAGGCGGAGCCCGCACTCTTTGACGGCCCGGGCAGCGGAATCATCAGCCGCAAAGAAAAGCTGCCGTTTTCTGCCTCCACCGCCATCTCTCCGCCGTATTTATGCACTGTATGCTGAATGCTGCGCATACCATAGCCGTGGTAGCCATCCTTCGGCTTGATGGAAACCGGCAGCCCCTCCCGGAAGGTCAGCGGCCCCTTCAGCGGATTGGTCACATTGATGACAAGAAACCGCTGGCGCACATGGATGAGTACATCGATAACCCGCATCTCCTCTTCTTCGAATGCCCGGACGCCCTCCATGGCGTTGTCCAGGGCGTTGCCCAGAATGGTATAGAGATCCACCGGATCCATAAAGTCCATCTGGGCCCCGTCTGCCACGCAGTTGACGGTGATCCGGCTGGCCTCACAGAGCAGACTCTTTTCCGTCAGCACTGTGTCCAGGGTCTCGTTTCCGGTTTTGATCATGGAGTCATAGATATGGACTGACTCCTCAATCTCCCGGAGATATTGCTCCCTGCGTTCGCTGCTCTCCAAGGTGCGCATAGCAGCCACCTGGTGCTTCAGGTCGTGACACTTCCGGTTGATGACATCGATGGTTTCCTTGGCCACCTGGTACTGAGCCTTTTGCTGGTGCCAGAGCAGGTTCATGGTGTCCAGCTCCTGCTGCATGGCGCTCTTGCGAAAGAGAGCGGTCTGGAGATAGAGGATCGTAATGGTATAGGCCTGACTGATCAGGATGAGCAGACCAGTCATCCGCTGGGGCAGGAAAATACCCTCTATATAGTAGTTGGACATCAGCGCCGCAAAGAAGGCATAGAGAAGCACCGCGGACGCCGTCTGCCGCGGTCCCACATGACGGCTGATGTAAACCGACATCCACCGCCCCACCGTCAGCCCCAAGGGCAGATAAATGGCCGCCGTCAGCACCAGACGCAGCCCCCACTGCAGTTCCCTGCCGTAGCGGTAAAGGGGCAGCTTATAAAAGCAGAGCAGCTCCCAGACCTCATAGACCAGCAGGTAGGAGATAATCGCCCAGACGGCCAGATACAGGGCAGTGCCCGTCTCGGTGCGCCAGCAGAGCTTGCCCACCGCAAAGCCAAAGGCCAGAAGCAGAAGCGGCGTCAGCACCTCATAGATGACCGACGGCACCGCCGCCCGGAGCACCCACTCCAGCCCCACCGACAACGCCAGCACAGCTCCTGCCCGAAGCCCGAACCGTCCCTGTCTGGGCAGCGGCCAGAGATAAATCAGGCAGGTCAGCCAGCGCAGAAGTCCCTCGGTACTGGTTTCCAGGACGGCGTACAGGGTCTCGCTCATGTATTGCCTCCCACATAGTTGGTCACAGCGTTCAGGAAGGCGGCCCGGTTACGGCGGCTGATCTCCAGCTGGCTCCCCGCCACGGTGACCACATCTTTATTAACCTCATTCACATGGGCCAGGTTGACCAGATACCAGTGGTTGCACTTGGCAAAGCGATAGGGCTCCAGCTCCTGCTCCGCCGCCTGCATGGTGCCCCGGAGGACGTATTCCCCCTCCCGGGTATGGTAGTGGAGCATGTGGTTCTGAATCTCCACATAATAGATATCCTGGGTTCTCAGCCGCTTCATCCCGCCGGACAGCAGCAGCGTGATCTGGCCGCCGGTGCGGCTGCGCACCCGCTCTACCGCCCGGGTAAACTTCAGCTCAAAGGTTTCGTAGTAGACCGGTTTGAGCAGGTAGTCCAGCGCCCCCACGGAATAGCCCCGGATGGCGTACTGGGCCATCTGGGTGATAAAGATCAGCACCACCCGTTGGTCTACCTTCCGGATCTGCTCCGCCGCCTCCATGCCATCCAAGTCCGGCATCATAATGTCCAGCAGCACAATGTCAAAATTGGGCTGATAGCTCTGTACCAGGCTGAGACCGTCGGAAAAGAAAGTGAGTTCCAGCCTGAGTCCGTGCTCCTGGCTATACCGGTTCAGATATTCCTCAAGCTGAGCCCGATAACTCTCATTGTCCTCTGCCACTGCAACCCGCAGCATGAGTCTCCTCCCCTTCTCTCACATATCTGCCCCAAGGCAGTTGTTTGATTTCATTTGTATTATTATAACAAAAGTACGGAAGATTGCAAAGAGTGTTTTCGCCTCCGAAGCAATTCCGGTCGTCTCAGCGCAGAGCGCAGCCGCAGAGAGCAACGCCCTCTGCGGCTGCCTGGCCGGTACTGCCTTGTCTCTCACAACAGGTACATCCCTGTGATTTGCAGTACGGAGTCCGTCCCCCTCCTGGGGGCCGGGTCCTCTCGGCCTATTTCAACAGCCGGGGGCAATGCGCCGGTGAAGGCCTGAGGCACGCCCCCGGCTTCACCCTGCGTGGGCAGAGGAGAAATCGCTCCTCCCTGCTGCCTCACCAGCTGTTGGTCTCAGTATGCCCGGCGGCAGAGGACTTATGCCCCGGAAAAGCGGAATATTTTTCCAGACCTGTCCCTATCTTGTATCAGACGGGAAAGGAGGCGCTTCCATGACTGTTTCACTGACCGGAATTTTGCTGCTGGCGCTGGTGCTGATTCTCCTGCACCGATGGCTGTACAAGCTGGCGGGGCTCGCGCTGCGTACCACGCTGGGAGCGCTGTTTCTCCAACTGCTCTCTCTGTTCGGCGGTATCGGAGGTCTCTCTCTGGGGGTCAATCTGTTCAACGCCCTGGTGTTGGGACTGCTGGGAGTACCGGGCTTTGGCCTGCTGCTGATGCTCCGCTGGGCGGCGCTCCGGGGGCTGTGACGGGCGTCAAGCGCCATTTTTAAAAAACGAAAACGAGTATTTACGCGTTTGAGCGAGATTCAGCGCGATACAGAGAGATATTATATAGGTAAATTAAAATTCCTGTTGACAGGAAAAAGGTGCTGTGATATAAATATACCTGCGCTGTTTTGTGCCCTTTCCCACTCACAAACGGCGAGAAATGCAGTCATACACAATACAACCGAAAAGAACGTTTGGAGGTTCTCCTATGTCCACTTATATGGCTAAGAAAGAGGACGTCGTCCGCAAGTGGTATGTGCTGGACGCCGCCGGTAAGCCCCTGGGCAAGACCGCTGTCGCCGCCGCCGACATCCTCCGCGGCAAAGTGAAGCCCGACTTCACTCCCCATGTTGACACCGGCGATTTCGTCATTGTCATCAACGCTGACAAGGCGATCCTGACCGGCAAGAAGCCCACCCAGAAGTACTATCGCCATCACTCCGGCTGGACCGGCGGTCTGAAGGAGATTCAGTACAAGACCCTCATGGCCAAGCGCCCCGAGTTCGCGATGGAGCTGGCTGTCAAGGGCATGCTGCCCAAGAACAGCATTGGCGCCGCCTGCCTGCGCCGTCTGCGCGTCTATAAGGGCGCCGAGCACGGCCACGAGGCTCAGAAGCCCATCGTCGTGGAATAAGAGGGAGGTAAACAACCATGTATCAGAGCAAGAAGCCCTATGTTTACGGCACTGGCCGCCGCAAGTCCTCCGTCGCCCGTGTGCGCCTGTATGAGGGCGGCACCGGTTCCATCACCATCAACGGCCGCGATATCGACGATTATTTCGGCCTGGATACCCTGAAGCTGATCACCCGTCAGCCCCTGGCCCTGACTGATATGCTGGGCAAGGTGGATGTGGTCGCTACCGTCGCCGGCGGCGGCGTCACCGGTCAGGCCGGCGCTCTGCGTCACGGCATCGCCCGGGCCCTGCTGGAGGTCAACCCCGATTTCCGGGGCGCCCTGAAGAAGGCCGGCTTCCTGACCCGCGATCCTCGTATGAAGGAGCGTAAGAAGTACGGTCTGAAGGCTGCCCGTCGTGCGCCTCAGTTCTCCAAGCGCTGAGTTTTTCCTGCATCTGCAAAGCTGCCGTCCCTTGGGGCGGCAGCTTTTTCATTCTTTACAGCAGAGCGCATACATGTGAGTGCTGTCCAAATGCACAAAATTCAGCTGCTGTAACTCTGCGCATTATTCAACAAATTTGCTTTTTTTGCAAAAAAGCAGTTGATTTCCAGCGCAGACATGAATAGAATAGTTGACACATCCCCGGCAGGCTTCAAAGGCCCGCCAGGCGTGTGCGCTGCTGTATATCTTTCAGACAATAAATGTCACTTCGCTACTGTCGGACGGCGAGGGAGACATTTATTTTTTGTTTTATCGCAGCAAATAACATCAAACGGAGGAGTACAAATGCCTAAAACAAAATTCCAGTCTGTTATTTTCACCGCAATCACTGCATGGATCATGGTCTATATTATGACCCTGTACAACACGGTTCTGACCACAGACCATTTCACAAACGCCGCCTTTCTCGCTGCACTAAAAGGAATGTGGATCGAATACATCCTCATCTTCCTGTGCGCCTTCTTTATCTCAAGTCATCTTGCGAAACATTTTGCCTTTCGAGTGGTACGGCCTGACGACAGACCGATCGCAATCATTCTTGCAATTCAGGTCTTTACGGTCGTGTTCCAGGTTGCGCTGGCAAGTATCATCGGCGTTTATCACGGATATGGATTTACCATCCAGTTTCTCCCAAACTATCTGGTGACATACTGTCAAAACTTTCTAATGGCACTTCCGGTCCAGTTGTTTATTGCCGGGCCAATTACAAGATGGATCTTCCGCTCCATTTTTGAAAGAGGCATGCGGAAAACTGCAAACGTGTAACTTAGTTAAATCAAGTGAAATAAATCAACTCATTAACAGGTCTTTCTCCACACTGAACTGCCGCCCATCAGGGCGGCAGCGCTTTCTGTTCTTCCACTGACCCAATCTGCTCGAGAGCCCGCACAGTTCCAAATTTTTCTTCTGTCCCCCTTGACAATCCACCTTAACTGTATATACTGTAGATATACAGTTAAGGACAGGAGTGAGACAGACGTCATGAACCTGATGATCTCCAACAGCAGCGGCCAACCCATCTACGAGCAGATCTGCACCCAGATCAAGCAGCTCATCCAGTCCGGCGGTCTGGAGGCAGAGGAAGCGCTTCCCTCCATCCGTCTGCTGGCCAAGGATCTGCGCATCAGCGTCATCACCACCAAGCGGTCCTATGAGGAGCTGGAGCGGGAGGGCTATATCTATACCATCCCCGGCAAGGGCAGTTTTGTGGCCCGGCGGAACCCGGAACTGGTGCGGGAGGAGCAGCTGCGTAAGATCGAGTCTCTCATGGAGGAGATCGCCCAGCTGGCTCCCGGCTGCGGTCTGACCAATGAGGACCTGATGGAAATGTTTTCAATCTTACATTTGGAGGAATGACCTATGAATGCCATCGAACTGCGCGGATTAACAAAATCCTATCAATCCTTCCGGCTGGGCCCTCTGGATCTGACTCTGCCCATGGGAACGATTCTTGGCCTGGTAGGAGAAAACGGCGCCGGCAAAAGCACCACCCTCAAGTCTATTCTGGATCTGGTTCGCCCTGACGCCGGCTCAGTCACCGTCCTGGGCCAAACGGTTCCGGAAGCCTACCCCACCCTCAAGGAAGAGATCGGTGTAGTGCTGGACGAACTGGCCATCCCCGGCTTTCTCAACGCCCGGGAGGTAGGCAAGCTGATGGCTTCCGCCTACTCCAACTGGGATGATGCAGTCTACCAATCCTATCTCGCCAGGCTGGATCTGCCCTCTGACAAGAAATACAAGGACTTCTCCCGGGGCATGAAGATGAAGCTGGCCCTGGCCGCCGCCCTGTCCCACCGCTCCCGGCTGCTCATCCTGGACGAGGCCACCAGCGGCCTGGATCCCATGGTGCGGCAGGAGATCCTGGACATCCTCTATGACTTTTGCGACGAAGAGCACGCCATTCTTCTCTCTTCCCACATTGTCAGCGATCTGGAGAAGATCTGCGACTACATCGCCTTTCTCCATAAGGGCAAGCTGGTACTGGTGGAAGAAAAGGACCGGCTGCTGGAGCGGTTCGGCCTGCTGAAATGCAGCGAAGTCGATCTGGCCGTCCTGGACCCCTCCGCTATCCTCGCCAAGCGGGTGCACCACTACGGGGTGGAGGCGCTGGTGGAGCGGGACCGGATGCCCGCCGGCCTGACGGTGGACGCCGTCAACCTGGAAGAGTTGATTATCTTGCTGGCAAAGGAGAACTGACCATGAAAAGCCTTTTACTGCTGGACTGGTACACCCTCTGGAAGCAGCTCAAGCTGTTTCTCTTCTTCATCGCGTTTTACGCTGTCATGGCCCTGATGAGCCAGAGCTATGCCTTTCTGGGCTTCAGCGTGCTCTTTCTCTGCATGATGCCCTACTATTTGCTGCAGCTCAATGACAATACCCATGTGGATGCCCTGCTGCTGCTCATGCCGGTGGGCCGCACTACTGTGGTGGCCGAGCGCTATGTCACCGCCCTGCTCTCCGCTGCCTGCGCCCTCCCCATCTTTCTGGCCGCCGGGCTGATCATGGGCGGGGATGCGGTGACTCTGCTTGTGCTCCAGCTGGCAGCCGGGCTGCTCGTGCTGGCGCTGCTGCTGCCCCTGGCCTACAAATTCGGCGCCACAAAATCCCGGATGCTGATGCTGGTCATGCTGGCCCTCTTTTTCAGCACCAGCGGCATCATCAGCGGGCTTCTGACAGAGGACAACGGCCTGCCTGAAATTGCCATCGACCATTGGGTGGGCATTCTGGCCCGGTTTGCCTTGCCCGCCGCGCTGGTGCTGCTGGGGGTGTCCTATCTGGTGTCTCTACGGATCTATCAGAAGCGGGAGTTCTAAAAAGTGCATGAAAAACGGCCGGACGCGTTGGCATCCGGTCGTTTTCCACCTCTCTTATAGTCAGGGGAAAGCTCAGAGGCCCTCCCCTACAAATTGTTTCCGCTCAAACCCTTCCGCGTCAAAACATTCAGGACATGGACGTAAACAGCATATCCCGGGCCTTGGACAGTCCCTCCACAAAGGCGTCCACCTCTTCCCGGGTGGTGTCCCCGGAGAAGGACACCCGGAAGGAGCCCTCCCGGCGGGCCTTGTCCAGCCCCATGGCGGCGTAGACGTGGCTGGGCTTGCCCCGGTGGCAGGCGGAGCCGGCGGAGACACAGATCCCCATATCCCCCAGCGCCCGCACCAGCACCTCCGCCTTGTAGCCCGGCAAGGTCAGGGCCAGGATGTGGGGAGCGGTTCCGTTGCCGATCCGCTCCGCCTCCGGCACCCGGAGGGCCAGCTGCTCCAGGGTATAGGCCTTCAAGTCCGCCATGTGGGCGGCGTCCCGGGCGAAATTCGCCTTGCCCTCGGCACAGGCGGCGGCCAGGGCGGCAATCTGGGCAGTGGGCTCGGTGCCGGAGCGCATACCGCTCTCCTGGCCGCCCCCCAGAATCATGGGCTGAATCTGCAGCCCGGAGCGGACATAAAGGGCGCCGATCCCTTTGGGGGCGTGAATCTTGTGGCCGCTGACCGTCAGCAGATCCACTCCCAGCCCTTTTGGGGTGAAGGGCAGCTTGAGAAAGCCTTGGACGGCATCGGTATGAAACAGCGCCTGGGGAGCCAGCCGTCGGGTGAGGCAAACCGCCTCTTTCACCGGCAAGACGGTACCCAACTCGTTGTTGACCAGCATCATGGAGATCAAAACCGTATCCGGCCGAAGGGCCTGCTCCAGGTCGGAAAGGTTTACCCCGCCCTCCCGGTTGGGGAGGAGGTAGGTCACCTCATACCCCTGCTGCTCCAGCCGCTTGCAGGGCTCCAGAATGGCGGAGTGCTCAATGGCGGTGGTAATGATATGTTTTCCCACCCGGCGGTTTTTCCAGAGGGCGGCCTGAATGGCCCAGTTGTCTCCCTCGGTGCCGCAGGAGGTGAAACAGAGCTCCC
>JBJDXS010000025.1:0-12237 GCA_051866815.1 Candidatus Onthomonas sp.
GCCACGCCCACGGCGGCCTTCATCCAGTCGGCCAGGCGCTTGTGCACCTTTTCATCCTGCCAGTAGCCGGCGATGACCTTCCGGGGCATTCTCAGCCGGGCGCCGATGAAGCCGTGCTCCCGGTCACCGTGGGCGGCCTGGTTCAGGTTCATAAAGTCCATGTCGATCTCCTCGTTGGGGATCTCCCGGTTATACTGGGTGGCCAGATGGCAGTAGGGCTTCTGGAGCAGGCTCAGGCCGTTGATCCACATCTTGGAGGGGGAGAAGGTGTGGCACCAGGTGATAATACCGGAGCACTTGTCGTCGTAGTTGGCCTCCTTCACCACGTCGGTGATCTCCGCGTTGGTCTTGGCGGTCACCTTGTAGACCACGGGATAGGGCAGAACCTTGGTCAGCTCCGCCGCCATCTCCGCCGCCCGGGCGGCCACTGTCTCCAGCACCTCGGGGCCGTACAGGAACTGACTGCCCACCACAAACCAGAACTCATAATTTTTCTTCATGACAATCACCTCATTCTAAAATTGATCACAGCACCTCCACCGCGGAGCGCTCCACGGCGAGACCGTTTTTATACTGGCTCAGCCAGGCGTTGAAGCCGTCCACGTCCGCCGGATCCGGCTGCAGGGTGGTTCCGGCTATCCCGGCAAAGACATGGCTGTTCAGGTAATCCTCCAGGCTCTCCCCCTCGGCCCGATTGACCATGAAGGCAGCCAGCAAAGCCATGCCGTAAGGACCGCCCTCGCCGGCGGTCTCCATACAGGTAACCGGAGCGTTGCAGGCGGCAGCCATGTATTTCTGGCCCACCACAGGGGTCTTGAAGAGGCCGCCGTGGCCGGTCAGGCTGTCGATGGCCACCTGCTCAACTGCCAGAATGTCCATGCCGATCTTCAGCGTGGCCATGGTGGAGTAGAGCTGGGCACGGAGGAAATTGGCGAGAGAGAAGCTGCTGTCCGGGCGGCGTACCACCATGGGACGGCCCTCGTCCAGATGGGTGACACCCTCGCCGGCCATGTAGTTATAGACCAGCACACCCCCGCAGTCTGGGTCACCCTCCAGGCTCTTCTCGTAGAGGCGGGTGTACAGATCTCCGGTGGAGGGGTCCACGCCGAAGAGCCGGGCAGTCTCGTTGAGCACCTTCACCCAGACGTTCATGTCGCTGGTGCAGTTGTTGCAGTGAACCATGGCCACCGGCTTGCCGGTGGGCGTGGTGACCAGGTCAATCTCCTCGTAGACCTTGGAGAGACGTTTTTCCAGCACTACCATGGAAAAAATAGAAGTGCCGGCGGAGACATTGCCGGTTCGGGGAGCGACCGAATTGGTGGCAGTCATACCAGTGCCCGCGTCGCCCTCAGGAGGCGCAAAGGGAATGGCCTCCGGCAGCGCTCCCTTCAGCCGGGCAGCGCCTTCGCCGGTGAGCCTGCCGGCAAAAGTGCCTGCCGGCAGCACCCTGGGCAGAATTTCACGAATGTTCCAGGAATAGTCCATTTCGGAAACCAGTGCGGAGAATTGCTCCAGCATAGCTCCGTCAAAGTCAAGCTGATCGCTGTCAATGGGGAACATGCCGGAGGCTTCGCCGATTCCCAACACATTCTCTCCGGTCAGCATGAAGTGAACATAGCCTGCCAACGTGGTGATGTGCGCGATGTTTTCCACATGCGCCTCGTCATTGAGCATGGCCTGATAGAGATGGGCAATACTCCAGCGCTGGGGAATGTTGAAGCCAAAGCGGGCGGTGAGCCGGGCCGCCGCCTCGCCGGTGATGGTGTTCTGCCAGGTGCGGAAGGGTACCAGCAGATTCCAGTCCTTGTCGAAGGCCAGATAGCCGTGCATCATGCCGGAGATGCCCATGGCGGAGAGCTGTGCCCCCTCGGGCAGCTGGGCTTTCATGGCGGCGATGGCGGTGTTCAGCCCGGCCCAGACCTCCTCCAGGTCATAGGTCCAGACGCCGTTTTCATAACGGCTGGCCCAGGTGTAGTCGCCGGAGGCGACGGGGACGTGCCGGCTGTCGATGGCTACCGCCTTGATGCGGGTGGAGCCAAATTCGATGCCCAGTAAATAACGATTGCTCATAAATAGATCTTCCTCTCTGTTTGGTTCCAAGGGTTGACCAATAAGATGACATTTGAGGGCTCAGGTCCGGATCCAGACCTGCATCTCTCCCTCGCCCCGGTTGGCCCAGGCGTAGTAGGGGATCAGTTTCAGAGAGACGGGGTATTCTTCCGGCGGCGTATCGGGTAAATAGAGGGGAGACGCTGCTGGGGAGGGGGTCTGCCGCAGGCCGGGGACGGTCAGGGTGCAGACGGGGTGGGCTGTAATGGCCTCCTGTCTCAGTTCGGCATGGCTGCAATCCTCCCCCAGCCTGTCCAAATCGATACGGCACAGGTGCAGGTCTTTTCCATTGTCAGCTTCTTCCATACAGTAGGTGATGGGACCCCGGGTGAAGGCGGCCTTGCCGATGTCCTCCCGGACGGAGGAGTGGGCACGGCGCAGTATCACCGGCATGGGGAAGCTCAGACAAACTTGATCTCCCTCTTTCCAGAGGCCCTGCAGATAACAATATCCATCCCGGTCGCTCCGCTCCATGCCCACCGGTGCGGAAACGGAGGCCTCCTGCCCTCCGCACCAGCCGGGAATCCGGAAGGCGAGAGTGCAGCGGACGGGCTGCTGCGTGTGTACCGTCATGGAGGCCGACCCGGCCCAGGGAAGTTGGGCGTCCAGTTCCAGACAAACCGATTGGCCGCCGATCGGCTTGGTGATGCGGCAGCCCACATAGAGGTGAATCCAGAGGGTGTCCGGAGACGCGGTACAGACATAGGAGCCGACTGAGCTGACCAGCCGGGCCAGATTGGGCGGGCAGCAGGCACAGCCGAACCACTTCTGCCGCACCGGCTTGACGTGGGCCAGCCGCGGATCCCGCCTGCAGTGCTCCGGCACTACAGACAGGGGATTTACATAGAAAAATTGCTTCCCGTCCAGGCTCATGCCGGCAAGGACAGTGTTGTACAGTGCCAGCTCCATCACGTCGGCGTATTCACGCCGGGGTTCCAGCTGCAGCATCCTCCGGGCGAAGAAGACCAGGCCGATAGCGGCGCAGGTTTCGGAATAGGCTGTGTCGTTGGGCAGGTCATAGGGGAAAGAGAAGGCCTCCCCCACATGGGTACCGCCGATGCCGCCGGTGAGGTACAGCTTTTCCCGGACGATGCTGTCCCACAGACGCCGGCAGGAAGCCAGCATGGCCTCGTCCCCGGTGATGCGGGCGGCGTCCGCCATGGCGGAATAGAGGTATACCCCCCGGACGGCGTGTCCTATAGCCTCACGCTGCTCTCTTACCGGCAGATGAGCCTGATGATAAGCGGCGTTGGTGGTGGGGCGGAAGGGAACACCTGCCCGCGCACAGCGCTGCTGCTCCTCCAGGTCGAAGTAGAGGGGCTGGGTGCCCCGCTGATTCAGGAAAAACAGACTCAGCTCCAGGTAGCGGGACACTCCTGTCACCTCGTACAGCCGGATGAGGGCCATCTCGGCGATCTCGTGGCCGGGATAGCCCGGAACCTGACCGGGCGCCGTTCCGAACCGGCTGGCAGCATAGTCCGCAAAGCGGCAGGCGGCATCCAGCAGCTTTCGCTTGCCGGTGGCCTCATAGTAAGCGATGGCTCCCTCAATGAGATGGCCCAGGCAGTAGAGCTCGTGGTGATCGCGCAGGTTGGTGAAGACCTGGTCCATACCATTGATGATGTAATAGGTGTCCAGATATCCGCTCTCATGCTGGGCGGCACAGACGATGTCGATGGCCTGGTCAGCTGTCCGCTCCAGTTGAGGATCCGGGTGCTGGGCAAGGGAGCATCCTACGGCTTCAATCCATTTGGAGAAGTCCGTGTCCTGAAACACAAAGCCGTAGAACTGATCGGCCTCCGGGCGCTGGGAATCCTCCGGCAAAACCTGAAAGCCCCGGAAGGTGTAGCTGGGAGGAACCCAGCTGCCCTTTTCCGAGCGGCTTCGGTTCAGAAGCGCGCCGGCGGCCCGGAAGTTGTGCATACAATAGCTGGGCTCTGCCCCTGGTACCTGGTCGTTCAGTGCCTTCCACTGGTAGGGAATCACTTCCCTCCGTACCAGCTCCTGCTCCCACTCCCAGAAGTGGTCGGTGATCTGGACTTGCTTTAGGTTCAGAGGGGTGCTCAGATGCCGGGTGCTGCTGATATCCTCCATTGGCCGCTCATACCTTCTGACGCAGACGCAGCAGAACGACGCTCCGGGCGGGGAGGATGACCGAGAGAGACGCTGCCCGTTCCGTATAGCCGGTAAAGGGCTGCTCGGCCACATGATCCGGGTCGTCAAAGGTGTTTATGGCACTGCGCTCGCCGGTGACGATGGAGGCCTCTGCCACCTCCAGACCACCGCCCTGAGCCAGGCGGATCTCCAGCGGCTCGGCTTCCTGCTCGGACAGGTTGTTCAGGGTGACGGTCAGAATACCGTCCTTTTCCGAGACGGACTCGGTGACTGCAGGCACCTGCCAGTTCCCGACGCCCACCTTGCCCACACCGGTGAGGGTGCTCTCCAGCAGGTTGGCGCCCTGGTGATGGCGGTACATGTGCATGACGTGATAGGTGGGAGTGCGGAGCATCTGTGCACCCTCAGTGAGAATCACCGCCTGGAGCACGTTGACCACCTGAGCCAAGCAGGCCAGACGCACCCGGTCGCAATGCTTGTTGAAGACGTTGAGCGTAATGCCGGCCACCAGGGCGTCCCGGACGGTGTTCTGCTGGTAGAGGAAGCCGGGGTTGGTGCCGGGCTCCACCTGGAACCAGGTGCCCCACTCGTCCACGCTCAGGCCCACCTTTTTCTCCGGGTCAAAGCGGTCCATAATGGCGCTGTGCCGGCGGATCAGGGTGTCCATATACAGGGCCTTGCTCATGGTCTTGTACCAGCCCTCAGTGTCGAAGTCGGTGGCGCTGCCCTTGATCTTCCAGCCCTCGGGATGCACATAGTAGTGGAGGCTGAGCAGATCCATAAAACCATGGTCTTCTTCCTCGTTGCGGCGGAAGCAGGTTTTCAGAACCTCCTCCGTCCACTCATAATCATCCACATTGGCGCCGCAGCAGATCTTCTGAATGGGGTGATCCTCGTCATAGGAGCGGACATAGGTCTGGTACTGGCGGTACAGGTTTCCGTAAAAATCCGGATTCATGTGGCCGCCGTTGCCCCAGTTCTCGTTTCCCACGCCGAAATAGTCCACCCGCCAGGGCTGTGGATGGCCGTTGGCGGCCCGGAGATCTGCCATGGGGGAGATGCCGTCAAAGGTCATGTACTCCACCCATTCGCCTGTCTCCCGGGGAGTGGCATAGCTGACGCTGCCGTTCACATAGGTCTTGCAACCCAGCTGGCGGCAAAGCTCCATGTACTCGTGGGTGCCGAAGGAGTTGTCCTCAGTCACGCCGCCCCAGATATTGTTGACGATAGTCTTCCGCTCTGACTTGGGGCCGATGCCGTCCCGCCAGTTGTACTCCTCGGCAAAGCAGCCACCCGGCCAGCGCAGTACAGGGATGGACAGTTCCTTCAGCGCCTCCACTACGTCGGTGCGCATTCCGTTTACATTGGGAATGTCGGACTGCTCTCCTACATAGATGCCGCCGTAGATGCACCGGCCAAGATGCTCAGAGAAGTGGCCGTAAATCTCCGGAGCGATGATTCCCCGGGTGGCCTTGGTGTTGATCATCAGTTGTTGCATGGCTGCACTCTCCTGTGGTTTATTTTTCCGCTGCTGTCTGGAGACTGTCTCTGGCGCTCAGACCGCTGCCCCAGATGCAGGTACCGGTTTTCGGGTTCATTGCAGTAAAGGTCATTACATATTTCAGACCGTCCTCATCCCACTGGGTGAGGAAGATTCCGGTGTAGGTCAGATCGTCAATAGTGATGACGGCGGTGTTGCTGCCCTGGAGCGCCCAGGTGCCGGAGAGCTCCTCTCCCTTGACGGTGCCGTCCTTTTTCAGTGTGATGTTGACCGACTCGTTCATCGCGTCGGAGATCTCTCTGCCGTGGTTGATCAGCTTATAGGTGCCGGCCACATCCTCTGACGTCACCGCTTCAGCCGTCTCGCCCACATAGCGGTAGGGAGCAATGACCGGCCAGCCCTCTTCGTTGAAGAACATCTGGTGGACACGCACCTCGTGAGTCTCCCCGGAGGCCTCAAAGCGAGTGTGGTAGATCATAAAATATTTGCCGCTCTCCTCATCATACAGGCAGGAGTTGTGGCCGGGAGAGAGATAGCCAAGACGATCCTCGCCCGCTTCGCCCTCCTCGTGCAGGAACTTATAGCAGCCCATCAGCTTGACGCCGTAGTTCTGAGCGGTGATATCGCTGAAAAAGCTGCCGGAGGGACCCTTGCAGGAGGTCATTTCGTTGCCCATGGAGTCCTCGTAAGGGCCGTCCGGATTTTTGGAGCGGCACACCCGGATATTGTAGCCGCCGTCTGAGTCCAGACCGCCGAAGGAGAGAAACAGATAGTAATATTCCGTGTCAGAATTGTAGATGATGTAGGGTGCCTCGATGCGCAGGTGGTTTCCGCCCAGCAGCTTGGTGCCGTAGCCGGACTCCAGAGGCATGCCGGTGTCCGGATCCATCTCCTTGATGAAGATGCCGCCGGAATAGGAGCCGTAGACCATCCACAGACGGCCCTCGGCGTCATAGAACACGCAGGGATCCACCGTGTTGGGGTCCTGGGTGCTCTGATAGGTGTCGCCGTCCTCGTCCGCTTCAGATGCGCTCATGCCTGAGCGGAGCATCAGTCCCTCGTTGGTGTAGGGGCCGGCCACGGAATCTGAGACGGCGGTGCCCAGGCAGCTCACCGGCTGGTCGCCCTGGCAGTTGCAATAATAGAGGTGATACTGACCGTCGCCCAGCAATACCACATCGGGCGCCCAGAAGGTGGTGCTGTGCGACCATTCAAAGGCGTCCTTCATCACCTTATATACGTCGGGAATGACGCTGTTTTCGTTTTTGACGCCTTGATTGACATAAGCCCAGTTCATCAGGTCGTCTGTCTTGGCCACTGCCAGATGGGAGCCGAAAATATAGTAGCTCCCGTCCTCGCCCTTGACAATGGACGGGTCGTGGACAGACACGTTTTCAAAGGTGTATTCGACAGGGGTTTCCGCCTGAAGCCGGGCTGAGCTGCCTGTGCCGCACCCGGCGAGCAGCAGCATCATTGCGGCGCAGAGGCCGGCCAGAATTTTTGTCTTGCGCATGTCATTTCCTCCGTTCTGTTCACAAAAAAGAAAACGGGCCGCTGCGGAATGCCGTGCTCAACACTGACATCCGTTCAGCGACCCGTAGAGGATGCTCAGAAAGGAGCAGCTTCATTTTTCGCATTCTCTGCCCCCAAAAGGCAGCCAGGCTGGAAGAGGGAGAGCACCGGAAAAGCGTAAACGGTGACGCCCGGCCGCCGGAGGGGGAGATTCATACTGATTCTCCCTGAAAAACAGCGATTTCAGGAAGAGATGGGATCAGAAGAGATCGGTTGTGTTAACTTGCTTGCCCCAATAGGCGCAGCCGTTTTCATCCAGCCCGGTCAGGGCCAGAATCACTCTGCCGCCGTTTTCAAAATCCCGGCAGCGGTAGCAGACGCAGTGACGCAGCATGGGATCTTTGGGGGAGAGCTGTACCAGACGGGAATGCCTGATGTCGTTGTTTTGCTCCTCCAGCCGGATCAGCTCCCAGGTCTGGGGCGTTTCGGGAAGAGAAACGGGTGTCAGATCCTCGCCGGCAAAGGGCTCGGGGCCTAAGACCGGCCATCCGCTGTCCAGAAAGAACATGGGACGGATCATCAGATAGTGATAGCGGTAGCTGTAGCGCCGGAGCATAGGGTCATAGCTGCGAAAGCAGCGGGCGCCGTCCCGGACATGGTGGACAAAGAAATAACGCTTGCGCACCGGATCATAGAAGGGAACTCCGTGACCAAGCCCCCGAAGACCTGCCCATCGCCATTTTTTGCCCGGTTTTGCATTGGGCGCGGCGGCGGTAAAACAGTAGCTGCCCGCCAGCTTGACACCCAGCGCCTTGCCGGCCAGATCCCGGCCTCGATCATCCAGATAGGGACCTTCCGGTGCGCGGGAGCGGCCAACCCGGATGTCATAGCCATCCCCCAGCCAGCCGTAGGACTGAAAGAGGTAATAATAGCCGGTCTCCGGACAGTACAGGACAGAGGCGCCCTCCGGCCCGTCAAGGGCGGGCGGCGGCATCTTGTGGGAGATGCAGCAGCCCAACATCTGGGGCGGTTCCAGAGGAAGGCCGGTGCTGTCGTCCAGCTCCTTGAGGAAGATACCTCCAAAGAAGGAGCCGTAAATCAGCCAGACGCCCTCCTCTGTACGGAGAATGTGAGGATCAATGGCGTTGGGATAGGTGTTGTCTGTGCCCCAGGTGTCTGCAACGACACCCTGGTTTTCAAAGGGCCCCAGTGGATGGTTGGCGGTGGCCAGCCAGATGCGGGACTCAGAGCTGCCGAAGGCCCGGGTGGCCGAGTAGTACATCCGGTATTCGCCATGTACATACTCCACAAAGGGGGCCCAGAAGCCGGCGGTAGGGGGAAATCTGCCGTTGTCCCGGCCCTGGGCGATGGCTGCCTCGGAGAGCACGGTTCCCCGATAGGTGAAGTGCACCAGGTCGGGGGAGGTCCGAACCGGAATGCCGATCCGGGCCTCCAGCCCGTGCCGGGGCATGCAGACGTCAGTTGAATAGGAGTAATACAGTTTGGTCACCGGATCCCACAGCATGCCGGGATCATGAGAGCCAAAGGGTGCGTTTGCGATGGGATCCGGCTCGTTGAGCCGAAGGATTCCATCCATTTGGTTAACCCTTTACGCCGGAGATGGCCAGCGACTCGATGATGTAGCGCTGGAAGAAGAAGAACAGCAGCAGGGTGGGCAGCATTGCAATGACCGAGGCGGCCATGATCAGCGGATAGTTGCTGTTGACGGCGTACTGGTCGTTGAAGGAGCGGATGACCACCTGCAGGGTGTACCACTTCTCACTCTGGATGAAGATGGTGGGTGCCAGATAGTCGTTCCAGATACCCATGAACCACAGGATCAGCTGGGTCATCAGCGCGCCCTTCATCAGAGGCAGGAAGATGGCGTAATAGATGCGGAAATAGCCGCAGCCGTCAATCTTGGCGGCCTCCACCAGGGCGGTGGGGATGCTGGTGAGGTTCTGACGCAGGAAGAAGATGATACTGACGTTGCCGAACAGGCCGGGGATGATCAGCGGCAGCAGGCTGTTGGTCCAGCCCATCTTGGTGAACATGACGTACTGGGGGATCATGACGACCGCAAAGGGGATCATCATAGTGGCCAGCAGGGCCATGAACATGCCGTCTCTGCCGCGGAAGCGCATCTTGGAGAAGGCGAAGGCGGCCAGAGAAGAGGTGAAACCGCCCACGATCAGCACCGGAATGGCCACGGTCAGCGTGTTGCGGATACCGCTGAGGAACAGGCCTTTGTGCAGCACTTCGGAATACATGCCGAACTTCCAGGGGTTGGGAATCACGGAGAACTCAGCGGACAGGATCTGATTCTTGGTCATGAAGGAACAGGCCACCATGTAGACCAGGGGGAACACCATGATGATGGCGCCCAGCAGCAGAACCACAAAGAGAACCTTATCCAAAGTGGAGGTCTTCTTTTTCTTGCCGCGGGGAGTCTTTGCTTTCACGTTAGACATACCTTCTCCTCCTTAGTCCATGGTCTTGACCCACTTATCCTGACCCTTGAAGTTGATGTAGGTCACGATAAAGATCAGAATCGCCAGGATGAATGCCATCGCGCTGCCGTAGCCCATCTGCTGATGCTTGAAGGCTTTGTCCCACAGATAGTAGACGACGGTTGCGGCGCTGTAGTTGGTGCCGCCGTTGGTAGTCATGACCGAGACCTCCACGAAGACCTGGAAGCCGCCGATGATGCCGGTGACCAGCAGATAGAAGGTGACAGGGGAGACCAGGGGGATGGTAATGTTGCGGAACAACTGCCAGCCGTTGGCGCCGTCGATGGTGGCGGCCTCATAGTAGTCCCGGGGAATGCTCTGCAGGCCGGACAGATAGAGGATGATGGAGGTGCCCAGACCTTTCCAGACCATGAAGATAATCATGGCCACCTTGACCCAGAACTCATCGCCCAGCCAGTTGGGGCCCTTCATGCCGGTGAGCGCCTTGATAATGACGTTCAGCAGGCCGTAGTCATAGTTGAATACCCAGGCCCACAGAATGGCAACCGCCACCAGAGAGGAGACGACAGGAACGTAGTACATGGTGCGCAGAATCTTCACACCGGGAATCTTCCGGTTCATGGCCACGGCGATGAGCAGGGCCAGAATCATGCCGATGGGGATGCCCAGCATGTAGATGATGGTGGTGCCCACGGTTTTCCAGAACTTGGGATCCTGCATCAGGTCGATGTAGTTCTGGAGGCCGCAGAAATTGTCAATGATGCTGTTGGTGCCGGTCCAGTTGGAGAAGCTGGCGACAAACGCGAAAACAATGGGGAATGCCATGAAGAGGCAGAAGCCAATAAAGGGCGGCATTACAAACAGGCGGCCCCAGCGCTCTTCCTGCAGGGCGACCTTACTCAGCTTCGCCTTTTCCTTACCTTTAGCCATACTCTTTCCCTCCTAAGAGAAGAGTGCGGCCGGACCGTTGGCCGGCCGCACCCAAGTGTCGATGCTGCGTCGTCTGCTGTCTCGGGAGCTATGCGGGCGGACAGAGACGATCTGACTGACAGAGCTTAGCCGTCAACTGTTGCCCAGGCCTTGTCCAGCAGCTCCTGCATCTGGGGCTGAACCTCGGCAATATACGCCTCAACCGTCTTGCTGCCGCTCTTGACGTTGGTGAAGCCCTCGTAGAACAGATCCAGCCACTCAGAGTTGGGGGTGTAGGTGCTCTCCATCATACGGCCCATGTAGCCGTTCTCGCCGTTGATGTAGTTGAAGAAGACGTCCACGTTGGAGGGATAGGTCAGCTCACCGTTGTTGACCATGTCCTTGAACTCAGGCTGCAGGCTGATGGTGTTGGGCACCTGGACGGAGGAGGAACCGGTCATGCCGGACAGATCCTTCTGGCCGTCGGGGTCGGTGGACAGATAGGTGATCAGCTGGAGGGCCAGATCCTTGTTCTCGCTGGTCTCAGAGATGCAGAAGCCCACGGTGCCGTTCCAGGTGTAGGAGACACCGGAGGACATGACAGGATAGGCGCACAGATCCCAGTTATAGGGGAAGGTCTCCGGATCCATGAAGGAGGCCACGTCCCAGGTGCCGCAGGCGTAGAAAGCGGTCTGACCGGCAATCCAGCGCTGATAGGGGCCGAGAGCGGAGTCCTGATCCACAGTGGGAGTGACTTCATATTTCAGGGTCAGGTCGACGTAGGCCTGGACGGCCTCAATGAACTCGGGGGTGTCGATGGTGACGGTTCTGTAGTCATCGGAGCAGAAGCTGGCGCCGTTGGACCAGATAAGCTGATACATCATGTACACGTCGGCAAAGCTGGCGCCCCACTGATCAACCTCGCCGTCGCCGTCGGTGTCCATGGTCAGAGCCTTCAGGACCTCGACATACTCATCGAAGGTGTAGGGATGCTCGGGATCGGGATACTCCACGCCGGCCGCGTCAAACAGATCCTTGTTGTAAGCGTAGGCGAAGGTGGAGGAATCCTTGGGCAGAGCGTACAGATCGCCGCTGCCGGTGGAGGTGCCGTCATACTGATAGTAGCTCAGGGTGACAGGGGAGAGGTCATCGGTAGAGATGCCGGCCTCGTCCAGGAGGGGGGTCAGGTCGGCCACATAGCCGTTGTCCACATAGTTCTTTACGCTCTCGGGACCAACGTAAAAAACATCGGGCATGTCGTTTGCGGTCATCATGCCGGTCAGGGTGGTGGCGTACTCGCTCTGGGTGGTGATCTGAAGCTCGATGTCGGACAGCTCGTCAGAGTGGGCCTCCTTGAACTTGTCCACCATGGCCGAATAGACTTCCTTCTCATGGTCGTTCATGTAGAGGAAGACCTTCAGCGTCTTCTTGCCGGAGCCGGAGCCGGTGGAGCCTCCGCAGGCAGCCAGGCTGCCCAGGAGGGCTGCGACGATCAGCAGGATGCCGCAGCGTTTCAGTGTACGGGACAGTTTCATCATTTTTACCTCCGTGTTTTAGATTTTTGCGAAATATTTCTGGATATCGCAAATCCCGAACCACTGATAATATAACACCTTGATG
>JBJDXS010000026.1:0-2394 GCA_051866815.1 Candidatus Onthomonas sp.
CTGTTCCTGCTGTGGAATCTGCTGGGAACCCTGCGCTTTGCGGAGCTGCCCGCCTCCGCAGCAGCCTACACCGGCAGTCCGGCAGCCCTCTACGCGGCGGGTGGCCTGGCCCTGGTTACCTTTGCCGCCAAGGTCTGCATGTTCCCGCTGCACACCTGGCTCCCCGGCTCCTACGCAGAGGCCCCGGCTCCGGCCACGGCGCTGCTCTCCAGCATCATCACCAAGGCGGGGATCTTCGGGATCTTCGGACTGACCGCCAAGCTGTTTTTCCGGGATGCGGGCTGGGGCAATTCCATCCTGCTCTTTGGCATCGTCACCGCCCTGGTGGGCGGCACGCTGGCCCTCTTCAACACCAATCTGAAAAAGACCATTGCCTACTCCTCCATGTCTCAGATCGGCTTTATTCTGGTGAGTACCGGCATGATCGCCCTGCTGGGGGAGGAAAATGGTCTGGCCGTCTGGGGCAGTATTCTCCACCTGACCAACCACAGCCTGATCAAGCTGGTGCTGCTGCTGGCGGCCGGCGTAGTGGTCTACCATGTGGGTGAGCTGGACTACAACGCCATTCGGGGCTTCGGCCGGGGCAAGCCGGCACTGGCCTTCGCCTTTCTCATGCCCGCCCTGGGTGTCATGGGCGTCCCCCTCTGGAACGGCTACATCTCCAAAACCATGATCCACGAGGCCATTGTGGAGTATATCGAGCTGCTGGAGGAGACGGGCCGCGCCGCTGGGCTGTATCACGCCGTGGAGTGGCTGTTTCTGATTGCGGGCGGCATGACGGTTTGCTATATGACCAAGCTGTTTATCTGCATCTTTGTGGAGCGAAACACCGACGCCGCTCTCCAGCAGCGGTACGACGGGCTGAACGGCCGCTACCTGTCCCGGCTGTGGTTTGTCCTGCTGGACGGCTGCGCCCTGCTCTTCCCCCTGCTGGGCATGACCGCCCCGGTGACCATAGAGCGGATTGCAGCCTATACGCAGGACTTTCTCGGCTCCGGCGTGGAGAATACCCTCCACTATTTCAGCTGTGAAAATCTGAAGGGCGGCTGTATCTCCATTCTGATCGGCGCGGCGCTCTATCTCGCCTTTGTCCGCACCGTAGTGCGCACCAAGTCGGGGTACCGGAACCGCTGGCCCGCCTGGCTGGATTTGGAGGAACGGGTGTATAAGCCGCTGCTGTTTCAGGCGCTGCCCTTGGCCGGCGCTCTGTGCGCCCGATTTGCCGGCAGCCTCTTTGAGTGGTTTACCGCCCTCTGCAATCGGATTCTGTTCTTCCGCTGCGATCCCATAGTGCACCCGCCGGAGGACGATTACTTCGCCCGCTACCGGGCGGAGGATCCCGGCGTGCGGGGGTACCGGGGCAGAATCGCTTACGGTCTTGTCCTCTTCGGGGCAGGCTTTGTGGCGGTCATCTGCTTCTTGCTGGCAGTCAATTTCCTGCTATAATGGGTACAGAGGAAAAAGAAACCGGGAGGGCTTTCTATGAATGACGAACTGATTTTGGTGGATATCTTCGACCGGCCGGTTGGCTCTGCATCCAAAGAGGAGTGTCACAGGCTGGGGCTGCTGCACAGGGCGTTTTCCGTCTTTCTGTACCGGGAGGGCAAAATGGCCATCCAGCAGCGGGCGATGGACAAGTACCACTCCGGCGGGCTCTGGTCCAACAGCTGCTGCTCCCACCCCAGACCGGGGGAATCTCTGTCCCAAGCGGTACAGCGGCGGCTGGGAGAGGAGCTTGGGCTTACCTGTCCCTGTGAGGAGCTGTTCTCCTTCGTATACCATCACCGGTTTCAGGTGGATCTGTTTGAATACGAGTTCGACCATGTGTATCTGGGGGCCTATGACGGAGAGATCGCGCTGAACCCTCAGGAGGCCATGGATCTCAAGTGGGTCCCCTTCGCAGAGCTGGCGGAAGACCTGCGCGTCAATCCCCAGCGGTACAGTGTCTGGTTTTTGAGCGCCGCCCCGAAGGTGCTGGCCCATCTGATGCAGCGGGAGCTCTGACCGCATTTGACAGCCGCAGGGCGTTGCCCTTCCGACAACGCCCTGCGGCATTCTTGTCTCCGTTTTCTTTTGCCCGGGATGCTGCCATAGAGACAACCCGTCTCCGAATAGGATTCTTCCAGAAAGGAGATGGAATCATGTTGTCCCTTTTGACCCTGCTGCTGATGCAAGGGCAGCTGTTCACCCTGCGGCTGAGCTCGGGCAGTTCTTTCCCCCGCCCCCTCAAGGAGGCGGAGGAGCGGGAATATCTGGAACGGGCGGCCCAGGGGGATCTGGAGGCCCGAAACAAGCTGGTAGAGCACAACCTCCGGCTGGTGGCCCACATCGTCAAGAAGTACTACACCCAGACCGGCGATACCGATGACCTGATCTCCATAGGCACCATCGGCC
>JBJDXS010000027.1:0-2377 GCA_051866815.1 Candidatus Onthomonas sp.
CCTCCATCGCTGAGCCCTGCGGCCTGAGCCAGATGATCGCCATGCGCTACGGCACTGTGCCCATCGTCCGTCTCACCGGCGGTCTGAAGGACTCCGTCCCCGCCTACAACCCCACCACCGGCGAGGGCCTGGGCTTCACCTTCGGCAACATCAACGCCGAGGATATGCTTGGCGCCGTGGATCGTGCTCTGGCTGTCTATGCGGATAAGGACGCCTGGACCGGTCTGATGAAGGCCGGCATGGAGGCCGACTTCAGCTGGAACAAGTCCGCCGAGGAGTATATGGAGATCTATCAGACCATCCTCATGTAATCTCTTTGCCCCTGCAATACGGAATCTTTACCTCCCATCACCCCGAATGTCCCGCCGGTTTTGGCCGGCGGGACATTATTTTTTTCCTCAGCCAGTCGATTTTTGGCCTTTTCCCCCGTTTTTCGTACATCCCGCACAATTGACATTCTTTCCCTGCCGTGGTAAATTGTATATCTGTGAAATGCCGTATTTTCCCCCAGCACGTTCATCTGTCTATACAACTCAAATTTGATTGGAGGATTTTCGTTTATGCACGAGTACAGCAAGGAAGAGCTGCGTACCCTCATTGAGGGCAAGCTCCGCCGCCATTATGGCCGGATCCCCTCTGAGGCCACTCCCGCCCAGATGTTCAAGTCCTGCGCCCTGGTCATCCGTGACATCATGTCCGCCAACCGGATCGTCACCTCCAAGGCCATCGACGTAGCGCAGGCCCGCCAGGTACACTATCTGTCCATGGAGTTCCTCATGGGCCGCTCCCTGATGAAGAACGCCTACAACCTGGGCGTCATGGAGCCTCTGACCGAGGCCATCGAGTCCATGGGCTTCTCCGCCGGCGACCTGTTTGAGCTGGAGCCGGACGCCAGCCTGGGCAACGGCGGTCTGGGCCGTCTGGCCGCCTGCTACCTGGAGTCCATGACTACCCAGGAGATCCCCGCCACCGGCTACTCCATCTGCTATCAGCTGGGCTTGTTCAAGCAGAAAATCTCCGAGGGCAAGCAGATCGAGCTGGCCGACGAGTGGCTGGAGCTGGGCGACGCCTGGCTGATGCCCCGGCATGACGAGACTGAGACCGTCCACTTCGGCGGCACTGTCCAGACCTATACCAACGAGGAGGGCCGTTTTGTCTGCGAGCAGGTGGGCTGCACCGACGTGCTGGCCGTGCCCATGGATATGCAGATCGCCGGCTACCAGACCAACCACGTCAACAAGCTCCGCCTGTGGGACGCCAAGAGCCCGGTGCCCATCAACATGAACTACTACTCCTCCGGCGAGTATCTGAAGGCCGTGGAGCAGCAGATCACCGCTGAGACCATCGCCAAGGTCATCTATCCCGCCGACGACCACTACGAGGGCAAGAGCCTGCGGCTGAAGCAGCAGTACTTCTTTGTCTCCGCCACCGTCCAGTCCATCTGCCGCAAGCACAAGAACCTGTACGGCACCCTGAAGAACTTCCACGAGAAGCATGTCCTCCAGATCAACGACACCCATCCCACCCTGGTCATCCCCGAACTGATGCGCATCCTGCTGGATCAGGAGGGCTACAGCTGGGATGAGGCCTGGTATATCACCACCCACTCCGTGGCCTACACCAACCACACCGTTCTGGCCGAGGCCCTGGAGCACTGGCCCCAGATCCTGGTGCAGGGCCTGCTGCCCCGGATCTTCATGATCATGTGCGAGATCAACGACCGCTACCTCCAGCAGGTGCGGGAGTTCTTCCACAACGACGAGAACAAGGCCCGTGAGCTGGCCATCATCTGGGACGGCGACGTGCGCATGGCCAACCTCTGCGTGGCCGCCTGCTATGCCGTCAACGGCGTGGCCGCCCTCCACTCCGACATCCTGAAGAAGGACGTCTTCCACACCGCCTGGCTGCGCACCCCCGACAAGTTCACCAACGTGACCAATGGCGTGGATCACCGCCGCTGGCTCAGCGAGATCAACCCCCAGCTGGATCGCCTGATTAAGGACGTCACCGGCAGCGACGAGTATCTGCTCCACCCCGTGTCCGGTCTGAAGAAGTTTGAGGCCGCCCGGGACGATGCCTCTGTCCTCCACCAGATGGCCATGATCAAGAAGGCCAACAAGGATGCCTTTGCCAACTACGCCCTGAAGCAGTACGGCTTCAAGCTGAATCCCAACGCCATCTTCGACGTGCAGGTCAAGCGGCTGCATGAGTACAAGCGGCAGCTGCTCAACGTGATGCACATCATCTATCTGTATCAGCAGATCAAGGAGGGCAAGCAGATTCAGCCCCGGACCTTCCTGTTCGGCGCTAAGGCCGCTCCCGCCTACTATACCGCCAAGCGGATCATTGAGCTGATCATCTCCCTGAGCCGGGAGAT
>JBJDXS010000028.1:0-10953 GCA_051866815.1 Candidatus Onthomonas sp.
CCGATACCGGCAGAGATGGGCACGCCGGCGAACAGCATGACAAAGAAGGAGCCAAACAGCATCAGAGTAGCTTGTACGACCATTATGCCTTGCCTCCTTTCTTATCGACGAGCAGCTGCAGGTACTTCAGAATCCGGGCGATAAAGATGAACACGCCGGAGACAGGCAGCACCATGTACAGAGCCTTGAAGGGAATCCGCATGACGGAGGAGACGTTGGTGGCGTTCATAGCCAGCTTCCAGCCGCCGAAGACGAAGACATAGCCCACAAAGAAGAGGATGGCAACCTCAATGAAGATGCTCAGGATGACAGCGCCCACGCCGTGGACGCGATCCTTGACCAGATCCAGGGCCAGATGCTCATCCTTGTAGAAGCAGTAGGCGGAGCCCAGCATGGAGGCCCAGATCAGCAGGTAGCGCAGGAACTCATCGGTAAAGGTAGAGGGATTTTTCAGAATCCACCGGGTAAAAATCTGCCAAGTACCGAAAACCAGCAGCAGGAACATGGCCACAGCCATGATAAACCGCATGACGGTATCCAGGATTTTGTCGACCTTTTTCAAAGTTTCATCTCCTTAGCTTAAATGCGCGGGACGGGGCAACAGCCCAAAAGCCGTTTCCGGCCCTTGGGCTGTCGCCGGATGTACGTTAACTCTAATCCAGCGAATTGCTTGCCTGATCAGCCGGCGTTCTGGATCTGCTCCACGACGGAATAGACCTCAGGATCGCTGGTCTTCAGGTTCTCATAGATGGACTGGCAAGCCTCCTGGAAGGCGGCGGTGTCCACATCGGTGATCAGCTCGACCTTACCCTCGACAGAAGCCAGAACCTCGTCCTCGAAGTTCTTCCAAGCGGTCTTGTAGTCATCGGAGGCCTGAGCGGCGCACTCGGTCATGATCTGGCGCTGGTTGTCAGACATGGAGTCCCAAACGCTCTTGGAGATAACCACGATGTCGGGGATGCGGGTGTGCTCGTCATAGCAGTAGTAACCGGCCACGTCGGCGTGGTCACGCAGAGCAGTGACGTTGTTCTCAGCGCCGTCAATGACGCCCTGCTGCATACCGGCATAGATGTCGGAATAGCCCATAACAACGGAGGAGCCGCCCAGAGCGTTCATCATGTCAATGGCCATCTGGGAGTCCATGGTACGGATCTTCAGGCCGGCCAGGTCAGCAGGGGTACGGATGGGGGTATTGGCAGTGTAGAAGGAGCGGGCACCGGAATCCAGCCAGGTCAGGCCGATGAAGCCGTCGGACTCAGTGGACTTGTACAGATCCTGAGCGATCTCGCCGTCCATCACGCTGTAGTAATGAGCCTGATCGTTGAAGACATAGGGCACAGACAGGGCGTTCCACTTGTTGTTGAAGTTGCCCAGGGTGCCGGCGGAGACCTTGGTCATCTCCAGAGCGCCAGCCTGGATCTGGGAGATGCAGTCAGCCTCGGAGCCCAGAGTGCCGTTGGGGACGATCTCGATGTTGATGGTGCCGTTGGACTTCTCCTTAACAGCCTCGGCGAAAGCGGTCAGCTGAATGTGAACAGCGTGATCCTCAGCCAGGTTGTGAGCCAACTTCATGTTGAAGGTCTGCTCTTCGGCGGGAGCGGCGGCGTCATCGCCAGCAGGCTCAGCAGCGTCAGACGCAGCGGTGTCACCGGCAGGCTGCTCAGCAGGCTTATCGCTGCTGCCGCCGCCGCAGGCGACCAGGGACAGCATCATGGCAACCGCGCAGAATGCTGCAAGGATGGAACGACGGATTTTGTTTTTCATATTTTTACCTCCATATCTAAATGCGCTCTTCCGCTCCCGTTCCAGAGCGGTCATGGCACGCATTCCGGTAATAACGGCCAGGCAAGGCGCCGGCCTGGTTCTATCTCAGTGCCCGGTGGCCCTGACGATATACATGTTCACTGTTTTTTGCGATCCCTCATGGCCTGGCGCAAATCCTGGAAATTCATCAGCAGCAGCGAGGTGCCCTTCCATTTCTTTCCGGTCTTCTCCTCAATGAACTGCTTGAAGGCGCTCTCATCCGCCGGCTCCAGGGTGCGCTTGTCCAGCATCACCGCCGTCTGCCGGTCACAGAAGAGGAACAGGTAATCCCCGTCGGTGACCAGCCGGTCAATGGCGCTGTATTTGTAGCTCTGCTTGCCCTCCACCACCTTGACGGAGTTCTCGCCGAACTGGAGGTTGACCGTGCTGACGGCGCCGTTGCGGGCCTGGAGCACGCCCTCTGCCTTCACCTTGCTGGGAAAATCGATACAGACAATCAGCCAGCAGCCCACCGCCAGGCAAGCAACGACAAAAAGAGTGGACAGCTCGAGGAAAACTGTCATGGCAATCAGCGCAAAGCCTACACAAGCGCGAACAATGATCTTGATCCGGTCATAGGTGAAATATTCCGCCCGGAAGACCTTCTGGATCGTCTTCTCATTGTACTCCACACTGGCTGTAAAGCGCTGCTTGCCGTTTCTCATCACTGTCCTGATATCTCCTCTGGGGGTGTGATTCCCCGTCTGGTATACCAGTATAATACACGCTTTTTGGCAAACTGTCTATTGAACGTTCTGACAAAGTATTTATTTTATTTTTGTTCATTTTGCCGTACTGTCAGCCTCCTCTCCCACGCCCTTTCCAGTTATTTCCGCATATAGCCGGCGTACTTTTGTAAAATTCACCCTACGAAATTTGTACATCACTCTTCTCTTCTGATAAGTTGACGCTTCGGCAAAGACTGTGTTATAATAATCAAAGTCGGAGCTATATCATCTCTTGAGATCGCTCCCTCTCTCTTCCCCGCTTTCGAATCGAGGTGTGAGTCATTAACATTACAGAGCGTTTCCCGCATGAAAGCGGCCGGGACTATGCCTGCCGCATCATCAAAGAGAACATCATCAGTCTGGATTTGGAGCCGGGCTGCCTGGTCAGCGAAAAGGAGCTGGCCCAACAAATGAATCTCTCCCGCACGCCCATCCGGGAGGCGCTGATCGATCTGTCAAAGGTCGGCATTGTGGAGGTGCTTCCCCAGCGGGGCAGCCGGATCTCCTACATTGATTACCGGTTGGTGGACGAGGCCAGATTTACCCGCAATGCCCTGGAAGTGGCGCTCTGTCAGAAGATCTGCCTGACTGCCGATCTCTCGCTCCTGGCCCCGCTGACGGAGAACATTCTGCTCCAGGAGTCTTGCCTCTCTCAGGAGGATCTCTCCACCTTTTTCCACCTGGACAACGAGTTTCACCGCCTGCTGTTTGAAATCGGCGGGCTGAGCCGCACCTATGAGATCATCGGAGGCCTGACCGTTCATTTTGACCGGGTGCGCAGCATGGCCCTCTATGTGGTCAAGCCGGATCAGCTGCTGATAGATCACAAGGCATTGGTCTATGCGCTGCTGTCCCATGACCGGGAACTGGTAGCCGAGACGGTGGAGACTCATCTGAGCCGCTATAAAATTGACAAGGCTGCCATCCGGCAGCAGTATGCCGGCTACTTCAAGCCTGAGCAGACCTGACCTCTTTCTTTCCATATGTTTCAAAGCAGCAAATCCGCCAAGGGATTTGCTGCTTTGTTGTTTTACAGATTCAGATATTCCTTTGCAAAGACCACAACCCGGGCCATGCTGCCCTCCGCGTAGGCCGGGGACAGGCCAGCCTGTGCCAGCGTGTCGGGATAGCTCCGGCTGCCGCCGGAGGCGCACAGCGCCTCGAAGGACGCCCAGGCCTCCCGGGGATTCTCCCCCATCCGGGCGAACAGCTCCATGGCGCACATCTCAGACAGGGCATAGCTGATGACATACCGGGGGAACAGGTAGACCGCCATGTTCCGCATCAGATCCGCCCCCTGCCGGACATAGCCGTCCAGCTCGCCATAGTCCAGGTCCGGGTCATACTGCAGGTCGATCTCCCGCTGGGCGGCTGTCAGTTCCTCAAAGGATGCCCCGGGATGGGTGTAAATCCAGGTGTTGAACTCGTGAATGGCGCAGTAGGCGGCGATCTCCCGGAGGGCGTTGCGGAAGTGCCCCTGGCGGAATTTGTCCGCGTCCTTGCCAAAAAAGCCCCCGGCATAGGGGTAGCTGAACAGCTCCATGGTCTTGGAGGGGATCTCCACCGCATCCAGCGCCATCTCCTGAAGCAAACCGGTTTGCACCTGTTCCGCCGTCAGCTGGCCCTGCCAGGCGTGGCCGATCTCATGGGTAAACACCGCCACGTCGGTCTCCGTCCCGTTGCAGTTGCCGAACACAAAGGGATAGTAGCCTTTCTTCATCACCCCGGTGCAGAAGCCCATGCCGGCCACCTTGTGAGGCGAGGCGGTCACATCCAGACTCTCACTCTCCACCATGCCCCGGAAGAAGGCGCCGAAAGCGGGCGAGAGAGCGTCATACATGGCCTTGGAGGCCTCGGTCAGATAGGCCGCGTCTCCCGCAGGCACCGCGTTTCCGTCGGCGAAGCGCACACCCCGGTCATAGGACATCAGCTTGTCCACCCCCAGTGCCCTCCGCTGCTCCTCCTGCAGGGTACGCAGCAGAGGTACCAGGTCGGTCTTTACTTGCCGGCAGAAGGCGGTCAGCTCCGCCTCCCCGTAGCCCCGCCGGTCATAGACGGCGTCGGCATATTCCAGATAGCTGTCAAAGCCGTTGGCCTTCGCGATGTCGTTTCGCAGCGCGATCAGCTCCAGCAGCATGGGAGCGAACTCCTCTTTCCGGGCCAGCACCGCCTCTGCCAGCGCCTTCCGGGCCTCCAGACGGGTCTGCCGGTCCGGATCCTCAAAGAAGACGAACATCTCCCCCTCTGAGCGCAGAGCGTCCCGGAAATCAATCTGCAGCATCGCCTTTTTCTGCTGATACTGATTGCTCAGCAGCTGCTCCCGGGCCAGCAGCTCCCGGCCCGCCGCCTTGACGCGGAACTCCTTCTCCAGCCGGGGGCGGTACTCCGGGCCAAACCGGGCCTCCAGCTGAGGCAGGAATGGGCTCTCCAGCAGGGCCTGATAATAGGGCGAGGTGTTCAGCCCCGCGCAGCCTATCCCCTCCTTTTGGGCGGCCTCGTTATAGAATTCATCCGTGCAGTCCAGACTGCTGCGAATGTAGGCCATGTTGGCAATAAAGTTCACATCCTCCATCAGCGCATCGCAGCGGACAATGGCCGAGAATACCTGCTCCGGGTTTTCTGCCGACCGGATCTCTTTCGTGTAATCATTCAGCGTCTGCTGAACCCGTTCAAAGTCGTTTGGCACATAGGGCAGTTGGGAAAATTTGTACTGCTCCATCTCCTTTGCCTCCTTTCAAGGCTTGTTCTGCGGAAATTATAGCACAGACCGGCCTCCATTGGAACCGCAGGGCCTGTCTCCGGGGTGCGTTTCCGCTGGACGGATCTCTCCCATCGGTGTATACTGGTAAAAATCGACTGCCCAAGGGCAAAAGGAGCGCTTTTCCAACCATGTACCATTTTGAATCAGATTATGTCAATGGAACCCTGCCCCAGGTGCTGGAGGCTTTGACCGCCACCAACGGCGAGGAGACAGTAGGCTACGGCCTGGATCCCCACTGTGAGCGGGCCCGGACGCTGATCCGCGAGGCCTGCCAGACCCCGGAGGCCCAGGTGTCCTTCCTGCTGGGAGGCACCCAGGCCAACACCACCGTCATCGCCGCCGCTCTCCGGCCCCATCAGGGGGTGCTGTGTGCCGACACCGGCCATATCAACGTCCATGAGTCGGGAGCCATTGAGGCTACCGGTCACAAGGTGCTCCCCCTCCCTGCCGCAAACGGCAAGATTTCCGCAGGTCAGATCCGGGCCGCCTGGACCGCCCACTGGTCGGACGTCTGTCACGAGCATATGGTGCAGCCCGGTATGGTCTATCTCTCTCAGCCTACCGAGATCGGCACCCTCTATTCCAAGGGGGAGCTGGAGGATATCTCCCGGGTCTGCCGGGAGTGCGGTCTCTTCCTCTATGTGGACGGCGCCCGGCTGAGCTACGCACTGGCTGCTCCGGACAATGACCTGTCTCTCCCCGACCTGGCCCGGCTCACCGATGTGTTCTACATCGGCGGCACCAAGACCGGCCTGCTCTTCGGCGAGGCGGTGGTCATCACCAACGACCTGCTCAAGCGGGACTTCCGCTATCATATTAAGCAGCACGGCGGGATGCTGGCCAAGGGCCGGCTGCTGGGGGTACAGTTCGCCGCTCTGTTCACCGACGAGCTCTATCTGAAGGCCGGCCGCCACGCCATCGACGCCGCTCGGCGGCTCCAAACCGCCTTCCGGAAGGCGGGCGTCCCCTTCTTCGCCGACTCCCCCACCAACCAGCAGTTTGTCATTCTCACCAAGGAGCAGCAGCGGCTGCTGAGCCAGCACTTTAGCTATGAGTACTGGGCCAAGGTGGACGGAAACCGGGATGCCGTCCGTTTCTGCACCAGCTGGTCCACCAGCGACGCCGCTCTGGAGCAGCTGGAGGCGGATCTGCTGGCCATGAGCTGCCGGTAATGCCGCCCATGGAAGCCTACTACTACCAGCAGCTCCCCCGGCTTCAGCAGAGCGTCTACCACGCCATGGAGGCAGGGCTCACCGCCCTCTCCCCTGCCTTTCCGGTACCCCGGCTGGAGGGCCGGGAGCTGAGCGAGATTCTGCTCCGGCTGCGGCTGGATCACCCGGAGATCTTCTACGTCACCGGCTTCTCCTACCGGTTCCGGCCGGAGGCCTCCAATGTGGAGTTGGTGCCGGAATATCTCTTTGACAAGGGAAAGATCCGCGCCCATCAGCAGGCCATGTCCGCCCGGATTGCCAAGCTGTCCCGCCCTGCGCTGGGCAAGAGCGAGTGGGAGCGGGAGCAGTACGTCCACGACTTTATCTGCCGGAATGTCCGGTACGACAAGCTGAAAAAGCCCTACTCCCATGAGATTCTGGGCCCTCTGGGCCAGGGTGTCTCCGTCTGCGAGGGGATCGCCAAGGCGGTGAAGGCGCTCTGCAACGCTCTGGGACTGTGGTGCATTGTGGCCATCTCGGAGAACAATCCGGACAAGGGGATTAAGTACCGCCACACCTGGAACATTCTCCGGCTGGGCGGCAAGTATTACCATCTGGACGCCACCTTTGACAACTCCCTGGGCAAAGACGGCCCCATCCGCTATGACTACTTCAATCTGGAGGACAAAACGTTTTTCCGGGATCATGAGCCGGTGATCTTCCCTGTCCCCGCCTGCACCGACGGCAGTCAAGCCTATTATCGGGCAAAGAAGCTGTCCTTCACCAAGGAGGAAGAGGTACAGAAGCGAGCCCTCCAGGCCATCCGGAAAAAGCAGCCCCTCATCTTCCACTGGCGGGGCGGCTATCTCACCCGGGAAGTGTTGGCCCAGCTCTGCCTGCTGCTGGAAAACACCGCCCGGGAGAAGGAACTCCACGCACAAATCAATCTGAACTGGCCCCAGGCAGTCTTTCAGGTCTCCTTTTCCGCCCAGCTCCCCGGGGAGGAGATGTCCCTCCAGCAGGCCAACGAGGGGGAGCTGGAGACAGTTGAATAAACGCAAAAATCCCCCGCGCTGCATACACAGCGCGGGGGATTGTGCTTGCATCAGAGGAGTGAATTACTTCAGCTCGACCTTGGCGCCGGCAGCCTCCAGCTTCTCCTTCAGAGCGTCGGCCTCTTCCTTGGCCACAGCCTCCTTCAGAGTGTAGGGAGCGCCCTCGACAGCCTTCTTGGCGTCGGCCAGGCCCAGGCCAGTGGCCTCACGGACAGCCTTGATGACCTTGATCTTGGCAGCAGCGTCGAAGCCAGCCAGGACAACGTCAAACTCGGTCTTCTCCTCCACCTCGGGAGCAGCAGCAGCAGCGCCGGCAGCGGGGCCGCCCATGGCAATAGCCTCAACGCCGAAGGTCTCCTTCAGAGCGTCGGTCAGCTCCTTAACCTCCAGCAGGGAGAGAGCCTTGATCTCTTCAACAATAGCAGTGATCTTCTCAGACATGATAGTTACCTCCTAAAATAGAGTTGATTTTGTAATCATTTTTCCGGGCATACCACCCGGGTTGGGGCTGTGCTTATTCGGCGGCAGCCTCGGCAGCGCCGTCCTTGTCGGCAATAGCGGCGACCACAGCGGCCAGGTTGGCCATGGGAGCCATCAGAGTGCCGATCAGCTGAGCGTACAGATCCTTCTTAGAGGTCAGGGTAGCCAGCTGAGCGATCTCGGCCTGGGAGAGCACCTTGCCCTCCATGAAGGCGGCCTTGATGTGGAACTTGTCCTCGCCCATCTGCTTGGCGTAGTCAGAAAACACCTTGATGGGAGCGATGGGGTCATCCTTGCCAGTAGCCAGAGAAGTGTTGCCGTGCAGCACAGAATCCAGCTCGGACAGGCCTGCGTCGTCCAGAGCGCGGCGCACCATGGTGTTCTTGACCACACTGTAGGTGATACCGGCCTGACGGGCGGTGACACGCAGAGCGGTGTCCTGCTCGACGGTGATGCCGGAGTAGTCCACCAGCACGCCGGACTGAGCGTTCTTCAGCTGCTCCTCCAGGGCGGCGACCACGGCCTTCTTGGACTCCAAAACCTTTGCGTTAGGCATTTGTTTTCACCTCACAAATAGAAAATCCTCCGCGTCAAAAGACAGGAGGACAGTAGACACAGAAAAACAATTCGGTTTTCCATGCACTCTCGGCAGGACGGCTATAGCCAATTAAGCGCAATGCTCCCGCTGTCTTTGAACGCTTTGAATATTATATCAGGGGGAGGGAGGGCTTGTCAACCCTCTCTCCCCTGAATTTCACATATTTACCGCAAAAATCAGGCCAGCTTGGCGGGATTCACACGGATGCCGGGGCCCATGGTGGAGGCCACGGTGCAGCTGCGGATATACTGGCCCTTGGCGGTGGAGGGCTTGGCCTTGATGACAGCGCCCACCAGAGCGTTGAAGTTCTCCTCCAGCTTCTGAGCGCCGAAGGAAACCTTGCCAATGGGGCAGTGGATGATGTTGGTCTTGTCCAGACGATACTCCACCTTACCGGCCTTGGCCTCGGCGACGGCTTTGCCGGCGTCGGGGGTGACAGTGCCGGACTTGGGGGAGGGCATCAGGCCCTTGGGGCCCAGCACACGGCCCAGACGGCCGACAAAACGCATCATGTCGGGAGTGGCGATGACCACGTCGAAGTCGAACCAGTTCTCCTTCTGGATCTTCTCCACCAGATCCATCTCGCCCACATACTCGGCGCCGGCGGCCTTGGCGGCCTCAGCCTGCTCGCCCTTGGCGAACACCAGCACCCGGACGGACTTGCCGGTGCCGTTGGGCAGCACAATGGCGCCGCGAACCTGCTGGTCAGCGTGACGGCCATCAACGCCCAGACGCAGATGAACCTCGACGGTCTCGTCGAACTTAGCCTTGGCAGTCTTGCCCAGCAGCTCCATAGCCTCGGAGACGTCGTACAGATTGCCCTTATCGATCAGCTTGACGCTGTCCTGATATTTCTTACCCTTAGTCACAGTATCCTACCTCCTTACTCGCCGACAACAATACCCATGGAACGGGCGGTACCGGCGATCATGGACATGGCGGCCTCCAGAGAAGCGGCGTTCAGATCAGGCATCTTCAGCTCGGCGATCTTCTGGATCTCAGCCTTGCTGATGGTAGCCACCTTGTTCTTGTTGGGCACGCCGGAAGCGGACTCCAGATTGCAGGCCTTCTTCAGCAGGACGGCCGCGGGGGGAGTCTTGCAGACAAAGGTGTAGGAGCGGTCGGCATACACAGTGATGATGACGGGGATAATCAGGCCCACGTCCTTCTTGGTACGCTCATTGAATTCCTTGGTGAAGGCGGCGATGTTGACGCCGTGCTGGCCCAGCGCAGGACCCACGGGAGGGGCGGGAGTCGCCTTGCCTGCCGGGATCTGCAGCTTCACATAGCCGGTAATTTTCTTATTCTTAGCTGCCACGAAGAGCACCTCCTAAAATTCGTCAGCAGAATGGAGCAGTCCATTCTCACACTTCGACGGGTTCCACCTGATCCAGCTCCAGCTCCACCGGAGTCTCCCGGCCGAACATGGAAACCACGACACGGACCTTGTTCTTCTCCATGTCGATCTCCTCCACCACACCCAGGAAGGAGGTCAGGGCGCCGTCGGTAATCTTCACATTGTCCCCCACAGCGTAAGCCACGGTAACCTCGTGCTTTTCTACGCCCAGGGCGGCGATTTCCTCATCGGAGAGGGGGATCGCCTTGTTGCCGGAGCCGACAAAGCCGGTGACGCCGCGGATATTGCGGATCACATGCCAGCTCTCGTCATCGAGCACCATTTTCACCAGCACATAGCCGGGGAACACCTTGCGCTCGTAGGTCTTGGGGCCGTTGTCAGTGATCTCGGTAACCGTCTCCATGGGGATGGTCACTTCACTGATCAGATCGTGCAGATTGCGGTTGTCCACATTTTTCAGGATCGCGCTTGCGACCGTATTCTCGTAACCGGAATAGGTGTGGACCACATACCACTTTGCAGTTTCAGCCATTTTCGTATCCTCAGCCCTGGAACAGGTTGATCAGGGCGCGGACAACGGCTGCACTCAGCGCATCAAAGACCCAGATCACGACGCCCACGACCAGGACACAGGCGATGACCACCAGGGTGTCGTGCAGCACGTCCTTCCGGCTGGGCCAAACCACCTTTTTCAGCTCGACCTTCAGCTCGTGGCACCACTTTCTGATGGCTCTCCAGCGGCGGACGAACCAGTTAGGCTTTTTCTCGGCCGGCTTCTTCTCAGCAGCCGGCTTGGTCTCGTTCACGCTGCTTGTCGTCTTATTTTCAGCCATGAATCACACTCATCCTTCCAGCTTACTTCGTCTCGACGTGTTCGGTGTGCTTCCGGCAGAAGGGACAATACTTGTTCAACTTCAGACGGTCGGTGGTATTCTTCTTGTTCTTGTTGGTGTTGTAGTTTCTCTGCTTGCACTCAGAGCATCTCAGGGTGATCTTCACCCGTGCGCCGGCTTTCGCCAT
>JBJDXS010000029.1:0-10932 GCA_051866815.1 Candidatus Onthomonas sp.
GCTTGCACTCAGAGCATCTCAGGGTGATCTTCACCCGTGCGCCGGCTTTCGCCATGGTTCGGCACCTCCTTAGTTTGTGTTTGGTTGTCTCGGGCACAAAAAATGCCGGATCTCCGGCAGGCCCGAAACGGGGCAAACTTCCGCCGAAGCTCCAGCAAAGGGCCGCTCCCGGGGAGCGGTCTGTCTCAGTTGGGCCTTCGGCAGAGGGTTTTCTGCCTCCCTGATCTTGCGTCTCCGCAGCAAACGGGGCGTCCGATACGCTAAAAAACGCACCAAAACAAAGCCCGTTTTCACAGGTATGGTTAGAATACCACGTCCTTCCGCCCCCGTCAAGAGGAGAAACGCGATTTTATGTCTTTTTCCGGCCAAATCCCAGCAGATACCAGACGCAGGAGCAGACCAGCAGCAAAAGCAGGGCGCATCCCACTCCCACGCAGACGCCGCCGAAATCAATCCACACGTCCCGGACACTGGAGGAGCGGCCGGCGACATAGAGCTGGATGAATTCATCGGTATTGGCGATCAGCAGGCCCAGCAGCAGCGGCCAGCTGATGTGGCGGATATAGTGCCGGGTATAGACCCGCAGACAGAGGGTAAACCAGAAGCCGGAGACAAAGAACTCGGCAAAATGGGCCAGCTTGCGCACCACTGCCTGTGTCAGGGTGGGCAGTCCCGCTCCGGAGAGGAACCGGTTGAGCAGGGCGGTCACCTCGCCGCTGCGGGCGGAGGAGACGGAGCCGATCTCCAGGGAATTGCTGAAAATAAAGTAAACCGAGTACAGGGCAAAGCCGGTAAAGAGCACCCGGAAGAGGATCAGCAGCACCGTTTTCAGGGTGGAAGCGGCAGAATTTGTCACAGACAGGCCTCCTTTCAAAATTTGCACCATTATAAGCCCGGTTTCCCCGGTTGGCAAGTGAAGAATCTTTAAATTTCGCCCCGTCCGCAGTCGGATAAAGCCAAAAATGCCCCCCGCGCAGGCGGGAGGCATCCTTGTCAAGTATGGACTTGGGTGGAGAGATTACTCCTCCTCGATAGCGCCCATGGGGCAAGCGCCAGCGCAGGTGCCGCAGGAGATGCAGGAATCGGCATCAATGACATAAGCGCCGTCGCCCTCGGAGATAGCGCCGACGGGGCAGTTCTCAGCACAGGTGCCGCAGGCGATGCAGCTATCAGTAATTTTGTAAGCCATGGTTAGGTTCCTCCTTGTTAGATGGTAGTTTTATTGTAACACGGTGCTGTAAAAAATCAAGTGGAATTTTTAAGAAACGTTGAATAAATTGCAGTTAGCTAGTGCAAACTATAACAATTTCAGCAGAAAAGTGGTGAAACGCTTGAAAAAGGCAAAGCAGCCCCGGGAGAGCGGCAGAAAAAATGACACGGAATTTGCCTCCTCCATCACCCCGGATATCGGCGGCGGCCGGCGCAGTCTCCCCCACCGGCAGCGCTTCGCGCCGGAGCAGAGGCAGGGGGAAGGGAAAAAAACGATTTCGTAATTTCCTTTCATTCCGCTTGCAGACGGCGGGGGCAAGCCCCCGCCCTACAAGAGAAATAAGGGCGGACATCCGTTGGGATGCCCGCCCGTTTTATTGTGTAAATGCAGGGAATCAGCCGTGGTGGCACTTTCAGGAGAAAGCTCAGCCCGGGGGCCAGGTCACCGCAGCGTGAAGCAAATGCGCCGGTGGCGCATTTGTAGCGCAGGCCCCGGCAGCTATGCTGCCGGGGTGGCACTTTCAGGGGATAGCTTAGCCCGGGGGCCAGGTCACCGCAACGTTAAGCAAACGCGCCGGTGGCGCGTTTGTAGCGCAGGCCCCGGCAGCTATGCTGCCGGGGTGGCACTTTCAGTAAAAGAATCAACCCGGGGGCCAAGTCATGTCTCTCCCCGAGAGCACATGGAAGTGCAGATGGGGCACCGACTGGCCCGCCTGCTCACCGCAGTTGGAGACCACCCGGAAGTCGGTGATGCCCATCTCTTTTGTCACCTTGCTGATGACCTCAAAGCAGTGGGCCACAACCGCGGAGTTTTCCGGGGTGATCGCCCCGCAGGAGGGGATGTGTGCCTTAGGGATCACCAGAAAGTGGACCGGGGCCTGGGGGTCGATGTCGTAGAAGGCATAGACCTGCTCATCCTCGTACACCTTTTTGGAGGGAATCTCCCCGGCGGCGATGGCGCAGAACAGACAGCTCATGATTTTCAGCTCCTTTTTCCGGAATCATTGATATTGCAGGCCAGGTCTTACCCCAGCTTGGAGGCCACAAAATCGTCTACCGTAGCCAGGGCGTCGTCCAGCTTGAGCACGTCCTTGCCGCCGCCCATAGCGGAGTCCGGCTTGCCGCCGCCGGAGCCGCCGCAGATCTTGGTGACATTCTTGATGACGTCCCCCGCCTTGACGCCGGCGGCGATGGCGTCCTTGCCGCAGACCGCCAGGAAGGACAGCTTGTCCCCGTTGACGGCGGCCAGCACAGCCACCACATTGGGCTGCTTATCCCGCAGGAAGTCGCCCAGCTTGCGCAGCTCGGGCACAGAGGCGGCGCCCAGGTTGGCAGTGATCACCTTCAGTCTGCCCACATCCTTGGCGGAGGCCAGGAAACCCTTGGCCTCGTTGAGCGCCTCGCGGCTCTTGAGCTGGTCGATGAGCTTCTTCATCTCCCGCATCTCGGAGAGCTGACCGCTGATCCGCTGGGCCAGGTCGTCCGGCTTGACCTTGAGCAGGCCGGCAGCGTCCTGGAAGTGCCGCTGCATATCCAGCAGGCCCTCCACGTTGCGCTTGCCGGTGACCGCCTCAATACGGCGGACGCCGGAGGCCACGGAGCCCTCGCTGAGGATGTGGAAAGAGCCCACCTTGGCGGTATTGTCCAAATGGGTGCCGCCGCACAGCTCCACGGAGTAGCCGCTCATATCCACCACCCGGACGACGTCGCCGTACTTCTCGGAGAACAGGGCCATGGCGCCCATCTCCTTGGCCTGCTGGATAGGCATCTCCTTGGTCTCGATGCCCATGCCCTCCAGGATGGAGTCGTTGACGATCTCCTCGATCCGGATCAGCTCCTCGGTGGTGATGGCGGAGAAGTGGGTGAAGTCAAAGCGCAGGAAGTCCGGCTCCACCAGAGAGCCCGCCTGCTGGACGTGGTCGCCCAGCACCTGCTGCAGGGCCGCCTGGAGCAGGTGGGTGGCGGAGTGGGCACGGGCCACTGCCTTGCGGCGGTCCATATCCAGGGTGGCCACCACCTGGTCATCGACAGAGAAGGAGCCCTCGGTCACCTGGCCGTAGTGCAGGTACTTGCCTGCCTTGGTCTTCTTGGTGTCGGTGACCACAAAGGAGGCGCCGCCGCAGGTGATGACGCCGTGGTCGCCCACCTGGCCGCCCATCTCGGCGTAGAAGGGAGTCTGATCCAGCACCAGGATGCCCTGCTTGCCCTTGCCGATGGTGCCGCAGGGCTCGCCGTCCTCCACGATGGCGATGATCTTGCCCTCGGCCGCCTGATCGGTGTAGCCCAGGAACTTGGTGGGGTTCTTGTCCACGTCGCCCAGGTCGATGCGCTCCCAGCCCAGGTCGCCCAGGGCCTTCCGGGCCTCACGGGCGCGGATCTTCTGGGCCTCCATCTCGGCTTTGAAGCCCTCCTGATCCACCGTCATGCCCTCGTCCTCGCACATCTCGATGGTCAGATCGATGGGGAAGCCGTAGGTGTCGTACAGCTTGAAGGCGTCGGCGCCGGAGAACACCGTCTCCCCCTTGGCCTTGTGATCCGCCATCAGCTCACCGAAGATGCGCAGGCCGCCGTCGATGGTCTTGGCGAAGTTCTCCTCCTCGCTCTTGATGACCCGGGTGATATAGGCCTGACGCTCCACCAGCTCGGGATAGGCGGTGCGGTTCTCGTGGATGACGGTGTCGCAGACCTGATACAGGAAGGGATCGGTGACACCCAGCAGACGGCCGTGGCGGGCCGCCCGGCGGAGCAGACGGCGCAGGACGTAGCCCCGGCCCTCGTTGCTGGGCAGGACGCCGTCGGCGATCATCATGGTGGCGGAGCGGATGTGGTCGGTGATAATGCGCAGGGAGACGTCGACGTTGGCGCTGTCCCCGTAGTGGGCGCCGGTGATCTGGCTCACCTTGTTGGTGATGTTCATGACGGTGTCCACGTCGAAGAGGGAGTCCACCTCCTGGCAGACGCAGGCCAGACGCTCCAGGCCCATGCCGGTGTCGATGTTCTTCTGCTTCAGCTCAGTGTAGTGGTCGTGGCCGTCGTTGTCGAACTGGGAGAAGACCACGTTCCAGACCTCGATATACCGGTCGCAGTCGCAGCCCACAGTGCAGCCGGGCTTGCCGCAGCCCTTGTCCGGGCCCCGGTCATAGTAGATCTCGGAGCAGGGGCCGCAGGGGCCGGAGCCGTGCTCCCAGAAGTTGTCCTCCTTGCCGAACTTGAAGATCCGCTCGGCGGGGATGCCGATGACCTCGTTCCAGATGCGGTAGGCCTCATCGTCGGCGGGGGTGGTCTCATTGCCGGCAAAGACGGAGGGATAGAGCCGGTCAGGATCCAGGCCCACCCACTCCGGGCTGGTCAGAAACTCCCAGGCGAAGGGGATGGCCTCCTTCTTGAAATAGTCGCCGAAGGAGAAGTTGCCCAGCATCTCAAAATAGGTGCCGTGGCGGGCGGTCTTGCCGATGTTCTCAATGTCGCCGGTGCGGATGCACTTCTGGCAGGTAGTCACCCGGCGGCGGGGAGGGATCTGATCCCCGGTGAACCAGGGCTTCATGGGGGCCATGCCGGAGTTGATCAGCAGCAAGGACGCGTCGTTCTGGGGGATCAGGGAAAAGCTGGGCAGGCGCAGGTGGCCCTTAGACTCGAAGAACCGGAGGAACATCTCCCGCAGCTCGTTCAGGCCGTAGGGCGTGGGCTTTTTCATAGACATACAATAACCTCCAACAGTAGAATACAGGCGCAGGGGGGCAGAACAGAAAAGGCCTCCGCCCCGGTTCAGGGGCGAAGGCCTGGCTTCACGGTACCACCCTGATTTGTCCCCCGTAGGGAGACATCTCGGACACTCTTTAACGGGAGTGAGGCGTTCCGGTCATCCCGGACGGCTCGGAAATGGCGCTCACAGGGCCGGCCTGCGGGGCTTGCACTCTCCCCCGCTCGCTCTCCGGCGGCGTGTCTGTGATTGGTTTCGTCACAGCCAGATTGATACAGCTGTTATTTTAGCAGGTTTTTTCCGGTTGTCAACACACTTTTTAACCGAAAAGGGGCAATTCCCCTCACCGGGCCAGCTTGGGATCTCCCGCCATGTTGTTCATCCAGAACCCGCTGCGCAGCAGGAAGAAGCCGATGACGCATTTGATCAGATCCGCCGCGTTCACCGCGGCGAAAATCCAGAGGGTGGGCAGGCCGGTACCCCAGGTGAGCAGATAGGCCAGGGGGATGGAGACCGCCCAGGTAAAGCCGCTGTCAAAGAGAAAGGTGATCACCGTCTTACCCCCAGAGCGGATGGTGAAATAGGTGGCGTGCAGAAAAGCGTTGTGGGGCATGCACACCGCCATGACCAGGATGAGCTGGGCTGCCAGGGCCCGCACTTCGGCTGTGGTATTGTAGATCCGGGGAAACAGCGAGGACAGCCCCGCCATGGCCAGGCCGGTGACCACGCAGCAGAGCACTGAAAAGCAGATGGTCTTGTAGGCGGTGTCCCTGGCCTCCTCCAGCCGGTTCGCCCCCAGCAGCTGGCCCACCAGGATGCTGACCGCGGTGCCGATGGCCATAAACACGGTGGTAAACAGGTTGTTGATGGTGTTGGTGATGTTGACCGCCGCCACCACGTCCAGACCCCGGAGAGAGTAGCACTGCACCAGGACGGTCATCCCCAACGACCAGAACACCTCGTTCACCGCCAGGGGGGTACCCTTGCGGACAATCTGCCCCACCAGGGCCCGGGGCACCCGGAGGGTGCGATAGGCCCCCACAATAAACCGGTTTCGCTCCGGATTCCGGTGGGTCCAGAGCAGGATGATGGCGCACTCCACATACCGGGAGAGAACGGTGGCGATAGCGGCGCCCTGCACCCCCAGGGCGGGGGCGCCCAGCTTGCCGAAGATGAGGATGTAGTTAAGCAGCAGGTTGACAATCACCGCCGCCACACCGGCGTACATGGGGACCACCGTCTCCCCCGTCTCCCGGAGGGTGCTGGCGTAGATCTGGGAGACGGCGTAGGGCAGCAGGCCGAGCAGCATCAGATCCAGATAGCCCGTCCCCGCGCTCAGTGCGACGCCCAGATCCGCTCCGGCGTCGCTCTCGTGGAGAAACAGCTCGATCATCCGGGGGCCGCCCAGCAGAAAGACGGCGAGGCCGCAGCCAAAGACGGCCAGTCCGGCAGTCACCTTGAAGCGGAAGGTGGCCCGCAGTCCCTCCCAGTCCCCCTTGCCGTAAAACTGGGCGCCGTAGATGGAGGCCCCGGACAGGATTCCAAACAGGGCCAGGTAATAGACGAACAGAATCTGGTTGACAATGGCCACGCCGGACATCTGCTCCGTCCCCACCTGGCCGATCATAATATTGTCCAAAAGGCTGACAAAAGTGGTGATGCCGTTCTGAATCAGAATCGGCACCGCCACTGTCAGCACTGATTTGTAAAACGCCTTCGTTCCAATCAGCTTGCTCATATAATTTGCATGGGCCGGTCTCCCCGGCCTGACTCCTTCCGTGCTAATCCAAATATAAAGTATGCAGCAGCTCCAGCCCCGCCTTGGTGCGGAAAAACCGCTCCTCTCCTGCGGCAATCGCCTCCCGGGAGAAGGGCTCCTCATAGGCGTTGACCAGAAAATCCGCCTCCAGCAGAATCTGGTAGTCCAGTCCGCCCTCCAGGCCGTAGGTATGGTGATGTCCGATGAGCCAGCAGATCCGCTCCGTCTCCTCCGGAGTATAGTCCAGCTCCTCCAGCATGGGCCGGGCGTCCTTCGGCCCCAGCTCCTCCTGATAATGGCCTGCGCAGGAGTGATATCTGGACTCGGCGGTCTTAATGCCGATGTCGTGGGCCAGGGCGGCGGACTCCAGTACAAAGAGCTGCTCCCCCTCCAGGCCCTCCCGCCGGCCAATCATCCGGGCGAAGGCCCAGACCTTGAGGAAATGCTGTACCCGGGCAGCATCCCGGCCGAACCACCGGGTCATGGCCCAGGTCAATGACTCAGTGCTTCTCATTGCAGCCGGCCTCCATTCCGCTTTTTCAGGGGGCGCTTATTGCCGTGCTCGTCCACGATATAGGTGTTGTCCAGCTGTCCGCAGAGGGAGGCCTTGACGGCATCAATATACTCCCGGCGGAGGACGTCCCGCTCGGCAATCTCCTCCGGGGTGAGTCCCACTGTCTTGGCCTTGCGGGCCAGCTCGTTGATCCGGTCAATCCGTTCCTGTTTCATCTCTTCTACCTCATTCTTTTGCGCTCACAGATAGCGTTCCAATTCCAGATTGATTCTGCCCTTGCGGGAGAGGCCTCCCGTCTCCGCCAGACGGCACCGGCCCAGCCCCCGGCAGGAGATCACGTCCCCCGCCTGCACCGGAAAGTCGGTGCGGTCCGTGGCCTGCCAGTTCACCGCCACCTTACCGGCCCGGATATACTCCGCCATCTTCGCCCGGCTTACCGAGAAGCCGGCGGCGGCCACCGCGTCCAGCCGGAGACTGGCCACCGTGTCGTGAATCCGCCTGACCTCCTGCACCGGGATGTGGATCTGGTTCAGGGGCACCTCATGTACCGCGAGCCTGGTACGCCCGGCGGAGAGAAAGTTTTGCAGCAAAAAGGGGGCGATGTCGGTGAGCACCAGCAGGTCGCAGCTGCTCTCATCCACCAGAATGTCCCCTACCGTCTCCCGCTTGATGCCCTGGCCCATGAGGGAGCCCAGCAGATCCCGATGGGTCAGGCTGTCTCCCCGGTACCATTCAGCCCGGAGGGCGGTGACGGGGGACTCATCATAGTCCTCCCATTCCATCCAGTCCGGCAGAAAGACGCACAGCTGCCGCTGGGCCCCCTCATAGCCCCCCCAGAAGCGGTGGGGCGGGTTTCCCAGGGCAGAGAGCAGACGGGAGACCGCCCGCTGCTCCTCCGGCGAGAGGAAGTGGGTGGCCTGTGGGATGCTCCGCTGTCCGGCGCATTCAATTTGATCCCAGACCCGGCTCAGGAGCAGCCGCTCCTCCGGAGTTCGGGAGACTTTGGATAAATAATCTGTCTTGTTCATAGGCTTCATTGTAGCAGAGGGAACCGGCCTTGGCAAGAGCCCGCCAATTACTTCTTGTCTTTTTCGCCGGTATCCGTTATAATGTAGTGAAATGTACGCTTATATCCCCTCGCATGGATAGGAGGTCCTTCTCTGTGGGAAAACGAACCCAAATGCCCGAGCATGAGACCAATCTGCTGCTGACCTCTGGTCTGATTCTGCTCATCTGTCTCATTCTGGGAGCAGTATCCTATTTTGCTTTTGTCCTGGGCATTGTGGATCCCCCCATGACCAGCCACGTTCCCGGCCGGGTGGGCACCTCCCAGAGCGGTAACAGCGGCATCGCCAGCCCGGACGGCGCCGGACAATCAGATGCCATTGAGGACAGCGGAACCATCCTCTTCCCCGGCTTTGTGGATTTCAGCATCACCGACGGCGTGGATACCGTGACCCTTTCCAATGACAGCCAGAATACCGTCTCCTTCCGCTTTCTGATCACCGACGAGGAAAATCAGGTGCTCTACAGCGCCGAGGACATCCAGCCCGGCCAGAGCGACCAGTGGAAGGTCACCGACACCTTCGACCCGGGCACCGGTGAGCACCAGATCACCGTCCGCACCGATGCCTTCCGCCTCAGCGACGGCAGCCAGCAGAGCGGCACCTCCACCACCTTTACCGTAGATATGGGATAATCCCCCAAGCCCACCATTCCGGGCGCATGGCGAAAGTCATGCGCCCTTTTCAAGGAGAGAGAGAATCATGTTGGATTACAAGAAATGGAGCCGGCCGGCCTATACCAGCGGCATCACCGGCCTCACCGCCTATCGGAATCTGCTCCGGCTGCCGGTGATGGCCTCCCTCCGGGAGATGTTCCAGGCCATCGCCCGGCAGGATCCCGGCTGGACCGACCACTACTGCGACGCCTTCTATGCCCTGGCCGAGGAGGGCTATTCCGCCCTGGGAGACTATCTGAGAGATCACATGCTCTATGACGAGTCCCCCTTCGCCCTGGCCGCCGCCAAGGGGGAGGACACCTCCGTCCTGCTCCAGGCCGCTGGGAGCGACATCAACCGGCTCAACCACCACCTGCTGGCCCTGCCCTGGGAGGAGCTCTGCTCCGCCGACGCCTCCGGCGTGGCCTGGGGACTGCCCCGGTGGGAGATGCGCACCCTCCCCGGCGTGAACTTTTTCCGGGACTTTTACCGGCAGAACGGCTGCGGCCAGTTTGCCCGGTACCACGCCTTTGTCTGGCAGGACGGCCAGCTCTACCCCGTCCAGCATCCTGACTGCGTCCCCGCCGACCAGTTGGTGGGCTATCAGCGCCAGCGGGATCAGGTCATTGCCAACACCCGCACCCTGCTGGCTGGGCATCGGGTGAACAATATGCTGCTCTACGGCTCCAGCGGCACCGGCAAGTCCGCCACCGTCAAGGCCCTGCTGGCCATGGAGGGGATGGAGAACCTGCGGCTCATCGAGGTGGACAAGGAGGAGCTCACCGGCATCCCCGAGTTGGTACGGATGCTGGGCCATCAGCCTCAGAAGTTCATCCTGTTCATCGACGACCTGGCCTTTGACAAGGACGACCGGAACTACTCCCTGCTCAAGACGATTCTGGAGGGCAGCGTGGAGCCCCGCCCCGACAATGTGGCGGTCTACGCCACCAGCAACCGGCGGCATCTGGTCCGGGAGACCTTCTCCGACCGGCTGGGTGACGAGGTGGACGCCAACGAGACCATCCAGGAGAAGACCTCCCTCTCCGAGCGCTTCGGCCTGCGGGTGCTCTTCCAGGAGCTGACCAAGCCCCAGTTCCTCAATCTCATCCGGCAGCTGGCCAAGCTCCGGGGCATCACCATGGAGGAGGAGCAGCTCATGGCTCTGGCCGTCCGCTGGGATGTGCGCAATCCCAACCGCACCCCCCGCTCGGCGGTACAGTTTATCGACAGTCTGGCCACCCTGTAAGAAAAAATATTCCCCTGCACCGCAAGTCCGGTGCAGGGGAATTTTGTTTTCGATTAGAAATCCGCGCTGCCCACGGTGCGGGGATGGGGGAGCACGTCCCGGATGTTGGAGATGCCGGTCAAGTACATGATCAGCCGCTCAAAGCCCAGGCCGAAGCCGGCGTGGTTGCAGCTGCCGTAGCGCCGGAGGTCCAGATACCACCAGTAGTCCTCCTTCTTGAGGCCCAGTTCGTCCATACGGGCCTCCAGCAGCTCCAGCCGCTCCTCGCGCTGGCTGCCGCCGATGATCTCGCCGATGCCGGGCACCAGGCAGTCGGCGGCGGCCACCGTCTTTCCGTCGTCATTGGCCCGCATATAGAAGGCCTTGATCTCCTTGGGGTAGTCGGTGACAAAGACCGGGCGCTTGAAGTACTCCTCAGTGAGGTACCGCTCATGCTCGGTCTGCAGGTCGCAGCCCCAGCTCACCGGGTACTCAAACTGCTTGCCGGAGTTCTGGAGAATCTCGATGGCCTCGGTATAGGTCACCCGGCCGAAGTCGGAGGAGGCCACATGCTCCAGTCGATCCATCAGACCCTTGTCCACAAAGGAGTTGAAGAAGGCCATCTCCTGGGGGCACTTTTCCATCACATAGCGGATGACATACTTCAGCATCTCCTCCGCCAGGTTCATGTCGTCCTTCAGGTCGGCAAAGGCGATCTCCGGCTCAATCATCCAGAACTCAGCGGCGTGACGCTGGGTGTTGGAGTTCTCCGCCCGGAAGGTGGGGCCGAAGGTGTAGACGTTGC
>JBJDXS010000030.1:0-60275 GCA_051866815.1 Candidatus Onthomonas sp.
AATGAGCTGCTCCTGTGTTGCAGTCTGGCATCCGTTTTCGCTAGACAGGCAGACTACAGCAAAGGGATGACCGGCCCGTCGGCTTTTGTACTGGCCCTAGAATTGGCAGGCAGCAGCGAGCCACCGCACAAACAAATCAGCACAGTCAGCCAGCGACAAACCTCCCTGCCCAAAAAGAAATTTCCCTTGACATGCCTAGACCATCAAGGTATAATATACCTAGATCGCCAAGGTATAGAAAGGAGCGAACCCCATGGATCTGGACAGAGGCCTCGTCGGCGGCTCTACCGTGCTGCTGCTGCTCTCCCTGCTTCATCGGAAGGACATGTACGGCTATGAGATCATCCGGGAGCTGGAGCTGCTGAGTGAGAACGTCTTCTCCTTCAAGGAGGGCACCCTCTACCCCGTCCTCCACCGGATGGAGAACGGAGGTCTGGTGAAAAGCTACCAAAAGGAGGCGGAAAACGGAAAAAAGCGGAAGTATTACGCCATCACTCCCCAGGGGGAGCGGCGGCTGGCTCAGGAGCGGGAGACCTGGAAGGTCTTCTCCGCCTCCGTAGACCGGGTCATCGGAGGTGAGCGCCATGCCTGCGTCTAAGCCTCCCGACTACATCGACCAGGTGCTGGGCTACGTGCAGTTCCCCTTCGACCGGCCTGCCATCCGGCAGGAGCTGGAAGATCACATTGAGGATCTGCTCTCCGACGTTCCGGAGCTCCCCGAGGATGAGCGGCCCGGCTACGTCCGGGGGCGCATGGGCGACCCGGAGACGGTGGGCAAGGCGCTGAACCGGGAGCACAGCCCGGTGCTGGGGTGGCTGTGGAAGCTCTCCAAGTGGGCTTTGATCCTGGTATTGGTTCTCAATCTATCCACCCTTCTCTCCATCCCCCTCGTTTTGTGGGAAACGGTGACTTATGGAGCCTCCTGGCACTACTCCGCTCCCTCTGCGGACGTGATCGCCAAAGTGGACTGCCAAGGCATCACCGGAACACTGGACGACACCTCCATCACCATTGACCAGCTCCGGCTCCATCAAGATGGAATGGTGGAAGTCTGCTACCGAACCTACACAAATCCCCTGAGCGGCAACGCAGGATGGGATTTCCATATTCCTTATGGCTGTTACCAGACAGATACCGGAGTTGTTTTTTACGGCGGCGGTGGTATGTCCTCAACACGGGGCCCTGCCGGCTATCATCAGTATCAGCTGGACGATTTTCCTCAGGACGCCCAAACTCTGATTGTAGACTATGATCGGTACGGCAGAACCTTTTACGGAGAAATTCCCTTGGTTTGGGAGGAAATTTCATGAATAAACGTATCTTACAGATCGTCTGTTACCTGTCCGCCATTTGTTTCGTGCTTGGGCTGTGCTTTCGTCTGAATGCCATCAGCCTCTCTCCTCAGGCAGTTCACCAAGCCTCCATGACAAGGCTGCATATGGGCCCCGCGGAAAAGCTGGAGCTAACATTGGAAAACGATCAGGGAGATATTCTCTATATCTCTAAACTAGACGATTCCACTCTCTTTGCCACCGCCGCCGAGCGAACCTGGGCATTTTTTTGGAAACACACTTCCGGAGGCTGGACGGGCGCGCTTCAGATTTCCGGTTATCTGGATGGGACGGGCGCCACCGCCAATCACCAGCAGGGCTTTCCCCTGGTCTTCGGCATCACCAACTGTCCCGGAGCAGCCTGGGTGTCGCTGACTGTGTCCCACACAAATATTGACCACCCCTACGAAGAGACCCTTACGATCCCGGTTCAAGAGGATGGTTTTTTCTCCCAAGCGGCCTCTATTACCTCAGAAAAGGAGTATCTGGCCCCGGAAAATATTGAGGTTTACAACGAGAACGGACTTTTGATCTGGTCTCTTTGCTGATAAAAGCGCCTGACCAATTCGGCCAGGCGCTTTCCAGCGTTTCGAAAATCTCTTTTCATGCCGTGATCAACCCGGCCAAAGTTTTTCCCACCAGCACTCCCATGAGGCAGAGGGCAACCGAGAGCAGGATGTAAGCTCCCCCCTGCAGGTACTTCCCCGTCTCCAACAGGGTGGCCGCCTCCAGGGAGAAGGTGGAAAAGGTAGTGAAACCTCCACAGACGCCGGTTTTCCAGAACAAAGTCTGCTCCGCTCCCAGGGCGGGAATGCGGCCGGAGAGGCCCACCACCAGCCCGATGACCACCGCCCCCAGTAGATTGGTGAGCAGGGTTTTCACCGGAAAGTCCCCACCCAGAGGCAGGAGGGTCATGGCGTACCGGAGGGCCGCTCCCAGACCGCCGCCCAGGGCCACCCACAGAAAGGATTTCATCGTCTTCTCACCTCGCCACCGCCTCCGCCACCCGGATGCCGTCCACGGCAGCGCTCATAATGCCTCCCGCATACCCGCAGCCCTCGCCGCAGGGATAAATCCCCCGGACGCTGGCCTGGAGGGTATCGTCCCGCAGAATCCGGAGGGGGGAGGATGAGCGGGTCTCGATGCCAGTGAGCACTGCCTCGGGACAGGCGAAGCCGTGTACCTTCCGGTCCAGCACCGGCAGCGCCCCCCGGAGGGTGTCCGCCACATAGTCGGGGAGGCACAGCCCCACGTCCGTCCAGGTCACCCCGGGCCGGTAGGTAGGCTGAACCGCTCCGCCCGCCTTAGAGGGCCGCTTTTGGAGGAAATCTCCCACCAGCTGGGCGGGGGCGTGAAAATTCCGTCCCCCCAGCTCGTAGGCCGCCTCCTCCCATTGGCGCTGGAATCGAACTCCGGCCAGAGGATCGCTCCCCGGGTAGTCCGCCGGGTTGACCCCCACCAAAAAGCCGCCGTTGATGTTCTCCCCGTCCCGTGCCCGGTAGCTCATGCCGTTGGTCACCAGATGCCCCGGCTCCGAGGCGGAGGCCACCACCACCCCTCCGGGACAGACGCAGAAGGAGAAGGCGCTGCGCCCCTCCGGCAGGTGGCAGGCCAGGTGGTAGTCGCTGGGGGGCAGCTTGTCCCAGGCGGGGCCGTACTGGGCCCTGCTGATGGCCTGCTGGTAGTGCTCAATGCGCACGCCGACGGCAAAGGGCTTGGGCTCCATGGAAAGTCCGCACCCGGAGAGCATTTCAAAGGTATCCCGGGCCGAGTGGCCGGGAGCCAGGACCAGCCGCTCCGCCGCCAGCGTCTCCCTTCCGTTGGGGCCGGTGACCTCGATGCCGGTCAGGCGTCCGCCCTCAATGCGCAGGCCGGTGAGGGCAGTCTCAAACCGCACCTCGCAGCCCAGGCGGAGCAGTTCTTCCCGGATGGCCGCCACCACTTTGCGGAGCACATCGGTGCCCACATGGGGCCGGAAGGACCAGGCCACATCGGCAGGCGCCCCCATCTCCACCATGGTGTCCAGCACGGCGGAGATCCGTGGATCGTGGGTGCCGGTGGTCAGCTTTCCGTCGGAGAAAGTCCCCGCACCCCCCTCGCCGAACTGGACGTTGGAGCGTGGGTCTAAGGCGCCTGTCTCCCAGAACCGCTCCACGTCCCGCTGACGCTGCTCCACCGGACGGCCCCGCTCCAGCACCAGGGAGGGAATCCCCGCCCGGACCAGAAAGAGGGCAGCAAAGAGGCCGGCAGGCCCCATGCCCACCACCACAGGCCGGGGACCTGTCCAGGGCCTGGTCTCGGGGAACTGATAGGGCGTTTTCTCCAGCCGCTTGACCGATTTGTCCGCCCGGCGCAGCACCGCCTGCTCGTCAGGTACCCGGACGTTGACGGTGTAAACCAGGTGGAGGTCCCCCTTTTTCCGGGCGTCGATGGACTGCTTGACCAGCTGCAGCTCCTGAAGCTCTTCCCGGCTCACCCGGAGCAGCTTTGCAGCCTTTTTCTCCAGGGCGTCCTGATCCGCCTCCAGGGGCAGGCGAAGGTTGTTGATTTGCAGCATCTTTTCTCACCTATCCTCAAAACAGCCCCAAAAGGTTGGAACTGCCGGTCAAAACCGTTTTTTCTTGGAGATAGTGTACCATAGTTCCGGTCTTTTTTCCACCGGCGGCGCATACCTTTTCCAAGAGGTGATTTACGTTGGTGGGATACATCCATTTTACCGGACGCCGGGGCCGGGTGCAGCTCTGGCGTCACGAAGCTCTGGGGCTCACCGTCTGGGAGGCCCGGCTCCCCGGCACAGCGGAGAGCCGCCTGGCCCGGCGGCGCATGGCAAAGGGGCTGGACAAGCTGGAGGGGACAGGCTGCCGCCGGTTGCTCTCCCCCTGTCCCCTGGTGCCCTGCTATCCCCTGGTGCACACCCGAAGCCTGTGGCAGGCGGTGGCCGCCCCCCTGGCTCTGGCCGCCCTCCGGGAAATGGGACTGGAGCCCCGGCAGGCGGTGGTGGCCCTCCACGGTGAGCGGATGACCCGGAGCTATGTCCGGGCCTGTGTCCTGCTGGCCCGGGAGGTGAAGGCCCTGTCCCTCTCTCTGGAGCGGGAGGAGACCTTCTGCTGGGACCTCCAGCGGGAGCTGGGGCTGCCCCTGGTGGAGGGATCGGGGGCGGTGACCCTCTCCTTTCTCCCCGGGGTGCCCCGGCCCGCCTATTTCCCCCTGGGGGACGAGGATCCGTCGGTGCCCGGCTTCCGGCCCTTCCTCCCCGGGCTGGAGCTGCCCCCGGACTGCCCGGAGTTGCCGGTGCTGGCCGCGCTGCTGGAGGCAGGGCGGCTGCCCCTGGCCCAGGTTCAGATGCTCCCGCCCTCTCCACCCCGTGAGACGTCCGGGCGGCTGCCCGCACGCTCCGGCCCGGCCCGCACGCCGTTTTCCGTCTGACGGTTCCACTTTTCCCTTGACATCCCGGGAAAAACCGCATATACTGAATCAATAATGTACCATTATGCCATTTCGGCCGGAACGGCAGTTGACAAATCTCTGCCGCTCGGGACGAAAATGGAGTATTTTATTGACTTTTATCTGAAGAAAGGTGATTTTTCATGGCAAATCCCGTGAAGCTGACTCCTGCCCGCCTGAAAGAGCTGCAGGATGAAATGGTATGGATGAAGACCGTCCGAGAGAACGAAGTGGCCGACATGATCAAGGAGGCCCGTTCCTTTGGCGACCTGTCCGAAAACAGTGAGTACGATGAGGCAAAGAACGAGCAGGGCCGTCTGTTCTCCCGAGAGGCAGAGGTGCAGGCCATTCTGGACAACTATATCCTCATCGAGGAGGACGCCTCTGACGACACCGTCATCAGCCTGGGCTGCACCGTCACCGTGCTGGATCTGGAGCTGGACGAGGAGGAGGAGTACCGCATTGTGGGCTCCCAGGAGGCCGACCCCATGAACGGCCGCATCTCCGAGGAATCCCCCTTCGGCAAGGCCCTGATGGGCAAGGAAGTGGGCGACGAGGTCACCGTGGAGGCCCCCATGGGCAGCCTTTCCTACCGGGTGGTCAACATCGCCGTCAACCGCTGACTCATTCTGATCAATCTAAAGAGGATAGAGAGATTATGGCAAAGAAGAATTTCAACCCCGACGAGGGAAAGAGCGTCAGCGAGCTGCTCCAGATCCGCCGGGATAAGCTGACCGCCCTCCAGGAGGCAGGCGCCGACCCCTTCCAGGTCACCAAGTACGATGTGGACACCCACGCCCAGGAGATCAACGAACAGTTTGACCGCCTGGAGGGCTCCATCGTCTCGGTGGCCGGCCGGCTGATGAGCAAGCGGGGCATGGGCAAGGTGTCCTTCTGCGATCTGCAGGACGGCTCCGACCGGGTGCAGCTCTACGTCCGCAAGGATCTGGTGGGCGAAGAGACCTACACCTGGTTCAAAAAGTGCGACATCGGCGACATCATCGGCGTCCGCGGCGAGGTCTTCCGCACCGAGAAGGGGCAGATCTCCGTCCGGGCCAGCGAGGTGACTCTGCTCTCCAAGAGCCTGCTTCCCCTTCCGGAGAAGTTCCACGGCCTCACCGACAAGGAGCTGCGTTACCGCCAGCGGTATGTGGATCTGATCGTCAACCCCGACGTGAAGGACACCTTTATCAAGCGCAGCCAGATCATACGGGAACTGCGCTCCTTCCTGGACGGCCGTGGCTTCCTGGAGGTAGACACCCCCATCCTCACCCCCTTTGAGATCGGCGCCTCCGCCCGTCCCTTCTACACCCATCACAACACCCTGGATATGGACATGGTGCTGCGCATTGAGACCGAGCTGTATCTGAAGCGGCTCATCGTGGGCGGTCTGGAGCGGGTCTATGAGGTGGGCCGCATCTTCCGCAACGAGGGCATGGATCCCAAGCACAACCCGGAGTTCACCACCATCGAGCTCTACCAGGCCTACACCGACTTCCACGGCATGATGGATCTGGTGGAGGATATGATGAAGGAGGTCGCCCAGAAGGTCTGCGGCTCTCTGGTCATCCCCTATCAGGGTCATGAGATCGACCTGGGCCACTGGGAGCGTCTGACCATGGTGGAGGCGGTGAAGAAGTACTCCGGCGTGGACTTCAACGACTGGAAGACCGACGAGGACGCCATCGCCTGCGCCAAGGCCCACGAGGTGGAGCTGCCCGAGGTGCCCACCAAGGGGGCCATTCTGGCTGAGTTCTTCGACGCCTATGTGGAGGACAAGCTGATTCAGCCTACCTTTATTTATGATTACCCGGTGGAGATCAGCCCGTTGGCCAAGCGCAAGCCGGACGACCCCGCCTTTACTGAGCGGTTTGAGTACTTTATCAACGCCACTGAGTTCGGCAACGCCTTCTCTGAGCTCAACGACCCCATCGACCAGCGGGGCCGCTTTGAGCGGCAGGTGGCCGAGCGCAAGGCCCTGGATCCGGCGAGCCGGGCCCAGGTGGACTACGACTTTATCAACGCCCTGGAATATGGTATGCCCCCCACCGGCGGTCTGGGCTTCGGCGTGGACCGGCTGGTCATGCTGCTCACCAACAGCGACTCCATCCGGGACGTGCTGCTGTTCCCCACCATGAAGCCTCAGGAATAACCCTTTCGGCATAGCGGATGCTTCCGCTATGCCTTTTCCCTTTTCTGTCTCCCAACTTCTGCCGCGAGGTGACCTGCCGTGAAGCCACAGATTGAAGTGATTACCAGCCGCTCTAACCCCCTCGTCACCCAGATCCGCCGTCTGGAAAAGGACCGGGCCTACCGCCGGGAGTCGGGGCTCTGCCTCTGCGACGGGACAAAGCTGTTCCAGGAGGCCCTGCGCTGGCAGGCCCCGGTGCGCACCGTCCTCTTTACGCCGGACCAGACCCCGGAGGAGCTCCCCGCCGGGGTGCGGGCGGTGCAGGTGCCGGAGAGCCTCATGTCCGCCCTCTCCCCCGCCAAGAGCCCCCAGGGCGTCCTCTTTCTCTGCCGCAGGCCCCAGGCCGCCCTGCCCCAGTCCCTGACCGGGAAGCGGTATCTCATCCTGGACGGCCTCCAGGATCCGGGCAACGTGGGCACCATCTGGCGCACTGCCGACGCCTTCGGGGCGGACGGACTGTTTCTCACCCACCACTGCGCCGATCCCTGGCACTGGAAGACCATCCGGGCCACCATGGGGGCCGCCTTCCGGCTGCCGGTGTGGGAGGCCGAGCCGAAAGAGATCGCCGCACTGCTGAGCTCCGGCGGCATTCCCCTCTACGGCACCGCCCTGCGCTCGGACACGGTTGATCTGCGCAGCTATGACGGCGGCCCCGCCGCCGTGGTCATCGGCAGCGAGGGCCAGGGCATCTCAGAGGAGATGCTCTCCCTCTGCCGCCAGACCTGGAAGATCCCCATGGAAGCCAGGTGCGAGTCCCTCAACGCCGCCGCCGCTGCCGCTGTGGTGCTGTGGGAGCTCTACCGCTAAAGAGGAGGTGTTCTGAATGCTGACCTCGGTCAAATACTGGCTGTGGCTCACCAGCCGGCTGGACCCGGCGGCGGCCTGGCAGGTATTCTGTCACTTCGGCTCCCCGGAAAAGGCCTATTTCTCCGACCCTGGGGAGTACAGCCGGGTGGAGGGCCTCTCTCCCCAGCAGCAGAAGCTGCTGGAGGACAAGTCGGTTACCTATGCCGAGCAGATTCTGGCCCGCTGCGATAGCCGGAACATCCGCATCCTCACCTTCTCCGACACGGATTTTCCCGAGCGGCTGCGGAATATTGAGGTGCCGCCCCTGGTACTCTATCTCCGGGGCCGGATGCTCCGGTTTGACGAGCGGGCGGTGATCGCCATGGCGGGTACCCGCAAGGCCACCCTCTACGGCACCCAGACTGCCTTTACTTTTGCAAAGGAGCTGACCCGGGGCGGCGCTCTGGTGGCCACCGGCATTGTGGCCGGCTGCGACGCCAGCGCCCTCCAGGGCGCCCTGTCTGCCGGCGGGCCTCTGGTCTGCGTGGTGGCGGGCGGCGTGGATGTGCCCTATACGGACACCCCCGTCGGGCACAGTCTGCTGGAGGAGATCGCCGGCCGGGGCGCCGTCCTCAGCGAGGCCCCTCCGGGCACCGGCCACAAGGGCGCCCTCTTCCGCCGCCGGAACACCATCCTCACCGGCCTATCTGTGGGTTTGCTCTGTATTGAGGCCGGCAGCCGCAGCGGCACTCTGGGTGTGGCAGAGCTTGCCAATGAACAGGGCAAGGAGGTCTTTGCCATCCCCGCCAATCTGGGGGCCAAGGCCTCCCTGGGCACCAACGATCTGCTGCGTCAGGGACTTGCCCGGCCGGTGCTGACAGCAGAGGACATTCTCTCTCACTTCTCCTATCTCCTCCCCCGGGCCCAGGCGGCCCAGGCAGACTGCACCCGCTGGAAGCTGGTGCGCTGCCCCGCCGCGCCGGGAAAGCAGACGCCCAAAGCCCAGCCGGAGCCGGAGTCCGCCCCTGCCGTCCCAGCGCCGGAAGAGGTTCCGTCCGCTCCCACTCCGAAGATTTCTCCGGAAAAAAAGGTTGACACCGGCCGGGACAGCGGCTATATTGAATTACTAGATGCCTCCGGCCGGTGGTCGGAGCAAGAGCGTATCCTGTTAAAGGCCCTGGTTTCCGGCCCCGCCACCGTGGAGACATTGATCGCCGCAACCGGCAGCTCTGCCGGCCTGGTGGCCGCCACGCTGACCATGCTGGCTGTGACCGGCGCCGTCCGGGAGCTGCCCGGCGGACGGTTCCAGCTTGTGCCGGAGGAGCTGGCCTGACAGGAAAACAGAAATCAGCAAGCTATCGGAGGCTTTCCAAGTATGGCGAAAACCGATTTGGTAATTGTAGAGTCCCCCGCCAAAGCGAAGACTATTGGCAAATATTTAGGCCCGGGCTACCAGGTGAAGGCCTCCATGGGCCACATCCGGGATCTGCCCAAAAGCAAGCTGGGCGTGGACATCCCCGCCGGCTTTGTCCCGGACTATCAGCCCATCAAGGGTAAGGAAGAGACGATTGACGAGCTGACCCGCGCCGCGAAAAAGAGCGGCAAGGTCTATCTCGCCACCGACCCGGACCGGGAGGGCGAGGCCATCTCCTGGCATCTCAAGGAGCTGCTGGGCATCCCCGACGACAAGACCTACCGGGTCACCTTTAACGAGATCACCAAAAAGGTGGTCAACGACTCCATCCAGCATCCCCGGGCCATTGACCAGGATCTGGTGGATGCCCAGCAGGCCCGGCGGATCCTGGACCGCATTGTGGGCTATCAGCTCTCCCCCCTGCTCTGGCGGAAGATCCGCCGGGGCCTCTCCGCCGGCCGTGTCCAGTCGGTGGCCACCCGGCTGGTAGTGGATCGGGAGAACGAGATCCGGGCCTTCGTCCCCCAGGAGTACTGGTCCATCGACGTGACCCTGAACCGGATTGCCCCCCGCACGGGGCAGTTCAAGGCCCATTACCACGGCGAAGGCAAGAAAAAGGTGGAGCTGGGCAGCGAGGCGGAGGTCAACCGCATTCTGGAGGACATTCAGGTGCAGCCCTTTGTGGTCTCCGCCGTCAACCGTAAGGAGAAGCAGCGTCAGCCGGCGCCCCCCTTCACCACCTCCACCCTCCAGCAGGAGGCCAGCCGCAAGCTGAACATGACCCCCCGCCGCACCATGTCCATCGCCCAGCAGCTCTATGAGGGCGTGGATATCGAGGGTGAGGGCACCGTGGGTCTGATCACCTATATGCGTACCGACTCCCTGCGCCTGTCCGACGAGGCGGTGGAGGCCGCCCGCTCCTTCCTCTCCGCCCGGTACGGCAAGGAATACGTCCCCGCCCAGCCCCGGGTCTATAAGACCAAGGCCGGAGCCCAAGACGCCCACGAGGCCATCCGGCCCACCAATGTCTCCCTCACCCCGGAGGCGGTTCGGGGCAGCCTGACGGCTGAGCAGCTGCGGCTGTACAAGCTGATCTGGAGCCGTTTTCTGGCCTGCCAGATGTCCAACGCCGTCTTTGACAGCGTCTCCATCGACGTGCTCTCCGGCACTCACCTGTTCCGGGCCACCCACTCCGCCCTCAAGTTCTCCGGCTTTACCGCCGTCTATGTGGAGGGCAAGGACGAGGGGGAGGAGGCCATGGGCTCTCCCCTGCCCGATCTCCAGGAGAACGAGGAGGTCAAGCTGGCGGACACCGACAAGGCTCAGCACTTTACCCAGCCTCCCGCCCGGTTCACTGAGGCCGCCCTCATCAAGCTGCTGGAGGAGAAGGGCATCGGCCGCCCCTCTACCTACGCCCCCACCGTGTCCACCATTCTGGACCGGGAGTATGTGGTGAAAGAGGGCAAGGCCCTCCGTCCCACCCCCCTGGGCGAGGTGGTCAACGGGCTGATGATGGATAAATTCACCGACATTGTGGATCCCGCCTTCACCGCCAAGATGGAGGAGAGCCTGGACAGCGTGGAGGCCGGCAAGGAATACTGGAAGGATGTACTGGCCAAATTCTACGCCGGCTTTTCCGCTGAGCTGGAAAAGGCGGAGCAGGACCTGGACGGAGAGCGGATCAAGGTGCCGGACGAGGAGTCTGACGAGGTCTGCGACGTCTGCGGCCGCAAAATGGTGATCAAATCGGGCCGGTTTGGCCGTTTTTTGGCCTGTCCCGGCTATCCGGAGTGCACCTTTACCAAGCCTCTGGTCATCGAGATGCCGGGCAAGTGCCCCAAATGCGGCAGCCGGATTCTGAAAAAGACCAGCCGCAACGGCTACACCTACTACGGCTGCGAGCGCAACCGCGTGGTCTCCGGAGAGGCCTGCGACTTTATGACCTGGGACGTTCCGGTGAAGGAGAACTGCCCGGTCTGCGGACAGACCATGTTCAAGCTCTCTGGCCGGGGCTTCAAGAAGCCCTTCTGCATCAATGAGAAATGCCCCAACTTCCTCCCGGAGGATCAGCGGGGCTACCGCAAGAAAAAGACGGAGACCCAAGAGGGTACGGCGGAGGCCGCCCAGGGTCAGGCCCCGGAGACAGAGGACAAGAAGGCCCCCGCCCCCAAGGGCCGGAAGGCCGCGGCCAAAAAGCCCGCCGCCAAGACTGCCGCCAGGGGCAAGGCCGCGTCCAAGAGCAAGTCCGCCCCGAAAAAGGCGGCGGATAAGCCCAAGCGGGAGCGGACCCCCGCCCAGATCGCCGCTTTTGAAAAGGCCCGGGCTGCTCTGGCCGCCAAGAAGGCCGCGGAACAGGCGGCAAAAGAAGGAGGCAACGGCTGATGCAACCTGTCACCGTCATCGGCGCGGGCCTGGCCGGCTGCGAGGCCGCTTGGCAACTGGCCCAGCGGGACATTCCCGTCACCCTCTACGAGATGAAGCCTGCCAAGCGCACCCCCGCCCATCAGAGCGACGACTTTGCCGAGCTGGTCTGCTCCAACTCCCTGCGGGCCAACAATGTGGAAAACGCCGTAGGCCTGCTCAAGGAGGAGATGCGGCGGTGCGGTTCCCTGATTCTGACCTGCGCCGACCGGCATCAAGTGCCCGCCGGTGGCGCCCTGGCGGTGGATCGTTACGGCTTCTCCGGGGCAGTCACCCGGGCCATCCGGGAGCATCCTCTCATCAAGGTGGTGGAGCGGGAGCTGACAGAGCTCCCGGAGGAGGGGCAGGTGATCATCGCCTCCGGCCCTCTCACCTCGGAGCCTCTGGCGGAGGAGATTACCCGCCGGTTCCCCGGCCGCAATGACCTCCACTTCTTTGACGCTGTGGCTCCCCTGGTCAGCTTTGAGAGCATCGATATGGGCAAGGCCTGGTTTGGCTCCCGGTACGACAAGGGTACAGCAGATTACATCAACTGCCCCATGACCCGGGATGAATACGACGCCTTCTGGACTGAGCTCTGCTCCGCCCGGGAGGCCCAGCTCCACGGCTTTGAGGACAGCAGCGTCTTTGAGGGCTGCATGCCGGTGGAGGTCATGGCCCGCCGGGGCCACGACACCCTGTGTTACGGTCCCCTCAAGCCGGTAGGTCTGTCTGATCCCCGGCGGCCGGACTTCCGGCCCTATGCTGTGGTGCAGCTGCGCAAGGACAACGCTCTGGGCACTGTCTACAACATTGTGGGCTTCCAGACCCACCTGGCCTGGCCGGAGCAGAAGCGGGTCTTCTCCATGATTCCCGGCCTGGAGCAGGCAGAGTTTGTCCGCTACGGCGTCATGCACCGGAACACCTATTTGAACTCCCCTGGCCTGCTCAACCACTACTATCAGGTGATCGATCAGCCCCGGCTCACCTTTGCCGGGCAGATCACCGGCGTGGAGGGCTATGTGGAGTCCGCCGCCTCCGGCCTGGTGGCCGGTGTGGAGCTGGCGCACCGGGTGCTGGGCCTGCCGCCGGTGGACTTCCCCCGGGAGACCGCCCTGGGCGCTCTGGCCCACTATGTCAGCGACACCAGCGTCACCGATTTCCAGCCTATGAATGTCAATTTCGGCATCATCCCGCCCCTGGGCTATCGGGTCAAGGGCAAGCGGAACAAGAATGCCGTTCTGGCCCAGCGGAGCCTGGAGCTGCTGGCAGGGCTGGAGCTGTGACCCTTTGGGCACGCCCTGTAGGGGCCGTTCACGAACGGCCTGTTTCGGAAGCTTCTTGTTTTCGGGCGGACGATTCATGAATCGCCCCTACGGCACCTGCCGTAATACTCCACGCCTGTCATCATTCCCCGTAAGACAGCGATAGCCTCCGGTCACTCCTGGCCGCAGGCTATGGCTGCCCTACCTGACAGAATCCATTTATTTTTATTTATAAAGGAGGACAACCAATGAGAATTATTATCGACGCAATGGGCGGTGATCTGGCCCCCCGTGAGCCGATCCGGGGCGCTATCATGGCCCGGAACGAGTTCGGCTGCGACATCACCCTGGTGGGTCAGGAGCCGGTCATCCGCAAGGTGCTGGAGCAGGACGGCATCGGTCAGCTGCCCCCCGGCATCGACATTGTCAACGCCACTCAGGTCATTGAGATCTGCGACAACCCCTCCACCGCCTGGCATGAGAAGAAGGACTCCTCCATGTCCGTAGGCCTGCGGATGCTGAAAGAGGGGAAGGGAGACGCCTTTATCTCTGCCGGCAGCACCGGCGCCCTGCTCTCCGCCGGCACTCTGATCGTCCGGCGCATTCCAGGCATTCGTCGGGCGGCGGTGGCTCCCATCGTTCCCACCGGGGCGGGCAGCGCCGTCCTCATTGACGCAGGCGCCAACGCTGAGTGCACCCCGGAGTATATGTGCCAGTTTGCCCTCATGGGCTCCTTCTACGCCGAGCGTGTGCTGGGCCGGAAGAACGCCAAGGTGGGCCTGCTCAACATCGGCGCGGAGCCCAGCAAGGGCAGCGAGCTGTATAAGCAAGTACATGCCATGCTGACCCGGGCCAGCGAAGCTGGCCAGCTCAACTTCGTGGGCAACATCGAGCCCACCAGCCTGTCCAGTGAGGACGCCTGCGACGTGATTGTGGCAGACGGCTTTGTGGGCAACATCCTGCTTAAGGCCATGGAGGGCACCGCCTCCTTCCTGGTCAAGGGTCTGAAGCAGGTGTTCACCACCAACGCCAAGACCAAGATGGGCTATCTCATGATCAAGGGCAGCATGGGCGGCTTCAAGAAGATGATCGACAGCCGGGAGACCGGCGGCACCGCTCTGCTGGGCCTGCGCAAGCCGGTCTTCAAGGCTCACGGCTCCTCCGACGCCTATGCCATGTGCCACGCGGTGGGCAAGGCGGTAGACTTTGTCAACGCCGGCATTGTGGACGCCATCGCCGGGCATGTGGACAGCCTCCAGCTCACAGCGGAGGAGAAATAACCCTATGAAGACACTGGAAGAAAAGCTGGGCTACCGGTTTCAGGATCGATCCCTGCTGGAAAACGCCCTGACCCACAGCTCCTACGCCAATGAGCACCACGCCGGCCGCACCCAGAGCAACGAGCGGCTGGAGTTTCTGGGCGACTCGGTGCTGGGCATGGTGGTGGCGGACTACCTCTACCGCAACTTTCCCGCCCTGCCGGAAGGAGATCTGACCCGGATGCGGGCCAGCCTGGTCTGTGAGGGCAATCTGGTGGTGGTGGCCGGCCTCTGGGATCTGGGCTCCTACCTCAAGCTGGGCAAAGGCGAGGAGAGCTGCGGCGGCCGGGAGCGGCCCTCCATCCGGGCAGACGCCGTGGAGGCGGTGCTGGCTGCCGTCTATCTGGACGGCGGCATCGCTCAGGCCCGGCGGATCATTCAGAAGTTCATCCTGGACAATATGGCCCAGGTGAATCAGTCCGGCAAGGACTTCAAGACCGCCCTTCAGGAGTTCGTCCAGCGCAGGAGCGGCCAGGTGCTGACCTATCACCTGATCGGCCAGTCCGGCCCTGACCATGCCAAAACCTTCGAGATGGAGGTGCAGCTCAACGGCACTCCGGTGGGCACTGGCAAGGGCCGGAGCAAAAAGGACGCGGAGCAAGCCGCCGCCCACGCGGCTCTCACCGCCCTCTCTCAAAAATAACCGGACAGAAAAAACACCGGTCTGCAGGACTGAACAGTCCCGCAGATCGGTCTTTCGTTTTGCTTATTGGGCGGCTCCCACCGGAATCCGCTCCGGCTCCGGCTCGGTCTTGCCGTTGTCTGTCTTGTGATAGGTGGGGACGATTTCCTCCATCAGGGACCAGACCTTGCCGTCCTCCGCCAGAGCGGAGCGCTCCAGCCGCTGGAGCTGCTCAGTAAACTGCTCCTCATCGAAGCGAATGGGCCGGCCAATGTAGATCAGGTCGTTCTTGGTCTTGGTCAGTCCCTCTTCGTCCAGCAGCAGCTCCTCAAAGAGCTTCTCACCGGGCCGCATGCCGGTGAACTCGATCTTGATGTCCACGTCGGGCTTAAAGCCGGAGAGCTCAATCAGCTTCCGGGCCATGTCCACAATCTTCACTGGCTCGCCCATGTCCAGCACGAAGATCTCGCCGCCCTTGGCGTAGGCTCCGGCCTGGAGTACCAGGGAGACCGCCTCCGGGATGGTCATAAAGTAACGCACCATATCCGGGTGGGTCACTGTCACCGGGCCTCCCTCGGCAATCTGCTTGCGAAACAGGGGCACCACACTGCCGTTGCTGCCCAGGACATTGCCGAAGCGCACCGCCACAAAGTCGGTCTCCGAGTGGGCGTTATAGGCCTGAATGATCATCTCACAAATCCGCTTGGTGGCCCCCATCAGACTGGTGGGGTTCACTGCCTTGTCTGAGGAGATGAGGACAAACCGCTCCACCTGATACCGGTCCGCTGTGGCCACCGTATTCAGGGTACCGAAGACGTTGTTCTTCACCGCCTCGTTGGGGCTCTCCTCCATCAGGGGGACATGCTTGTGGGCGGCGGCGTGGTAGACCAGCTGAGGACGGAAGCGCTGGAAGATGGTCTCCAGCCGGCCCTCATCCCGGACAGAACCGATCTCCACCTTCAGATCCAGCTCGGGATGTTTTTTCAGAAGCTCCTGCTGGATATCATAGGCGTTGTTCTCGTAGATGTCAAAGATCACCAACTGCTCTGGGCCATAGGAGGCAATCTGCCGGCAGAGCTCGCTGCCGATGGAGCCGCCGCCGCCGGTGACCAGCACCCGCTTTCCGCTGATATAATTGCCGATATCCTGCATCTCCACCTGGACGCTGTCCCGGCCCAGCAGATCCTCCAAATCCAGAGGCCGGAGCTGGCTGGCGAACACCTCGCCCTTGATGAGCTGGGACATGCCCGGGAGAATCTTCACCTCACAGCGGGTGCACCGGGCGATGTCCACAATCTCCTTGCGCTTTTTCTTGTCCATGGAGGGCAGCGCGATAAGGATGGTGTCCACGCCAAACCGCCGGGCCGCCCGCTGGATTTTGTCCCGTCCGCCCACAATCCGCACATTCTGGAAATAGCGGTTCCACTTGCGGGGGTCGTCATCGATCATGCACACCGGCCGGTAGTTGAGCTTGGGGCTGGACTGGAGTTCAGCGACCAGCATCTGACCCGCCTCTCCGGCGCCCACCACCATGACCCGGCGGCACTGACTGCGGCTGTCCTTGTGCCAGAGGCTGCGCAGCAGCCGGTAGGAGTACCGCTCAGCGATCACCAGGCAGACCAGGAACATTGGACAGAGGATGTAATAGCTTCTGGGCACCGGCCAGCCCAGAAGCGGCAGCAGTACCAGCTGAATCAGCCCACTGCACACACCGGCGCAGACAATATTGCCCATCTCCGTAATGCTGGTGTATCGCCACAGGCTGTGATAAAGACGGAATAGCCAGAACAGCGCCAGAGTGACCACCGTGTGAATGGGGGCGTAATGAAGCGCGGAGCTGACAAACGCCGGATCAATGTCCTTCAGTATCAGCTCAAACCGCACTGCCAGCGCCAGGAAGGAGGCCAGTTGAATGACCACAATATCACACAGTATCAGCTGAAGCTGTCGAACCGTCATTTTTTTGTCTTTCACAAAATCAAGCATAAACAACAATTCTCTCTTTTCCACCGGGAATTCAGCCCAGTTTTCCGATGCATAGTGTTTTTTATTGTATCACCCACTCTCTTTAATTGCAACCGCAAACACCCGTCTCTTTATTTTTCTCACAAAATGTACAAATTCTTATCTGTTCTCCCGCCCTGGCTTTCTCCTTTTCTGACGTCTCCCGTTTTTTCTCTGTCACAAATCTATTCTTTTTTGAATTGAGTACCATTTTTTGTACTTCTGGCTTTCGATTTCCTATGTTGCTTCCATTTCTTCTTCTCCAGAGGCTGTCTCTTCTTTCGTTTCCAAATATTTAAAGCATAATATTTTTACTCATTTTACTCAGTGTGTCCTGCTAACATTTTCCACGTCTGCAATCCCAAGATATGGAAAAGCGCGGGCCGCCGCCCGCGCTCTGAACGCTTTTTCGATTATCCCGCTGCCTTCAGCATATTCTTAATCAATATCCCATACCCTCGCGTCGGGTCATTCACCAGAACGTGGGTCACGGCACCCACCAGCTTCCCTTCCTGAATAATCGGGCTTCCCGACACGAGTGATTGTTATTAGGGACAACATTACATCCAGAACCGTCTCTTATTTCCTTCAACCGAAATTCCATAAAAAGCTTCTTCAAAGGAACAAAGATTTTGACAGAAATACCCCGTACGCTTGATCGCGAATTTTACCTTCTTAAAATATCGTGCGTATTCATCCCGAATCAACATATTGGAAAAAGCTTTTGCCATGATAGAGGGATCATTATGAAATGCACCACATCCAAATGCGCCAAGAATCAGAATGTCCACATCATTGGACATTGCAGCTTCCAGGATATTCTTTATTCGTGATTCGTAGATAGACAATAGTTCCTGGTCCGTTCGTAATAGCTGGTTATTTATGTACGGAGCAGCACAGGTAATAACATCCACAAAAAACGGTTCTGATAAAACCTGTGGAATTGTGTCATCGGATTTAATTACTGTTACATTCGGAGAATAAATCAGACGGTCTGAGAAGAAATTGTCGCAATTTCGGCAATGATACTGATAGTAATGTCTCAGAAAATACGGCTGTGCAAGAGCGTTATACAAATCACTGCATCTGCACAAGCATTCTTCCTGAGTCATAGCGCCCCGAAGAACACCTCCGCCAGGCTCACGAGGATTTGCAAAATTCAAAACTGCTATCCTCAATCCAGGTTCTGTGGATTCCCTTGCACACTGAAATGTAGTATTTTCAAGGACATCAACTTTAAGGTCTCCCTTTATTTCGCGAAGAGATGATGTATAGTTTTCCAGATACAATTGACTGGAAGCCTGCATACGCAAGGTATGTTGTTGTAAATTGGGGGTTTCGGTGATTATTTTCTGTGTATCATTAAAAATCGTAATCAATTCTTGTGAAGTCATATAAATGCCCTACCTAAAACATATGGTATATTTTTGTAAAGCATACCATATCCTAAAAAAAATGACAAGGGCAAACTGCCCTTGTCAAAACAATTATCCCGCCGCATCCAGCATATTCTCTATAAATATCCCATACCCTCTCGTCGGGTCATTCACCAAAACGTGCGTCACCGCGCCGACCAGTTTTCCGTCCTGAATGATGGGACTGCCGCTCATCCCCTGCACAATCCCCCCGGTGGTCTCCAGCAGCCGTTGATCAGTGATGCGGATCATCAGGCTCTGTCCCTTGGGCCCGGCGGCGGGATAGACCCGGAGGATCTCCGCCGTGTACTCCTCCACCGTCTCCCCTTCCACATTGGCCAAGATGGTGGCTGCGCCGGTTTTCACCTGGCTGGGCCGGGCCACCTCCATGGCCTCCCCGGAAAAGCAGTCCTCCTCCAATGTGCCGAACACCCCCCAGTCGGTGTTGGCGGTGAGCTGGCCCAGATCCCGGGTCAGGTCAAAGCTGCCGTGAAGCTCTCCCGGACAGCCCTTCTCCCCCGGCACCAGCCCGGTGACCGAAGAGGGCATGATGGAACCGGACTGGAGAGGCATAAGCAGGCCGGTATCCACGTCGTTGACCCCGTGGCCCAGGGCGGCAAAGCAGCCGGTCTCCGGGTCGTAGAAGGTGACAGTGCCGATGCCCGCCATGGAGTCCCGGATCCAGGCTCCCAGCTTATAGCTGCCGTCGGCCAGGCAGGGGGCGGCGTGGGCGGAGAGGGTCAGCTGCTTGCTCCCCCGGGTGGCCTGAATCTGCAGCTCTCCCCCGCACTCCCGGAGCTGCCGCTCCACCTCCTCAATGGTGTCCACCTGGGTCTCGTTGATGTGGGTGATAATATCCCCGGTTTTCAGGCCGCAGGCCTTGGCCGGGGAGCAGGCCCCCTCTTCCGTGGCCACATCCGAGAGGCCCACCACCATGACCCCCCGGGCAAACAGCTTGATGCCCACCGTCTGACCCACCGGCACCAACTTTTTGCCTGTCCCCATACAGGCCTGGCTCTCTCCCCCGCCGGACAGTCCCAGCCCAGCGGTCAAAAAGGCCGCCGCCAGCAGCACCACCAGCGTCCGGGCCAGGATCAGCACCCAGGGCCTGGTATTTTTTTCCTCGTTCAATTTCCATCCCCCATTTCTCTCTCCTGCCGAAGCGGAATACTGCTACTATGGCCCACCGGGCGAAAAATCAGCCGCCCAAATTCGCCAATGCCATCCACCTTTGGGCAGACAGCTTTTGCCATCCGGCGGCTGCAAGGGGTTGCAGAAATTGGCTGGAATATTTTTCTTTTTTGCTTAATCTCATCAACGCCTTTTTTACAGTATGTCCCAAACCACTTTCGTCCGCGCCGGTATCTTTTGGAAATAAAAAATCTCCCGTCTGCCGTTACGCAAGCGGGAGATACTTTTCTTGCTTTAACTATTCGTCCTTGACGTTTTTCAGCACATAATAGCTGGTGATGGAGGCCACGCCCTCCATCATGGCGATGCGGTGGTGCAGGTTCTGCAGGTGCTCGTGGGACTGGGCAGTCACCCGGAGGAGATAGTCCATGCTGCCGGTGAGATACTCGCAGCTGGTGACGTCCGGCTCCTCCTTGATGCTGCGCTCAAAGGACTCGTAGTACTGGGGGCTCTCCATGGAGACGCCCATCAGCATCATCAGCGGCCGGCCCAGCTTGGACTGATCCACCACAGCGGTATACCGGAGAATGACCCCCTGCTCCTCCATGCGGTGAATCCGCTCCAGGACGGAGGAGACGGACAGATTCACCTTCCGGCTGATCTTCGAGGCGGAGAGCCGGGCATTCTCCCGCAGGCAATTCAAAATTTCCAGATCCAGCTGATCCATGGCACACTTCATCCTTATCCGTTTTAGTAGCATCATTGTACCCGATTTCACCGGGATTGTCAAAGCGTGGGGATAGAATTTTCTGCCTTTTAAGAGAATTTTTTCGGTACTCTTTGCTGTTTCTCCCGTTTTTTCCGGCAGAATCAGGTTCCCGGCCCAAAATTCACGTCTCCGGCTGCCCCGGATCCGTCTGGAACCAGATGTTCCGATCCACCGTGCCCTGGATGCCGGCCACCGTGCCCGATTCAGTATACTGCCAGATGGTCACCTCGTAGGCATAGCTGGGATAGTCCCCATACTCGGCGTACCACAGGGGATAATCCCCCAGCTGGGTCAGGTCATAGCTGAGATAGCCCAGCATGCCGTTACAGTAGATCATCGGGTCATAGCCCGCTCCCTGAATCTCCTCACAGAAGGCCCGGGCACAGGCAGTCACCGTCTCCCCGTCCACCGAATCAGTGCGGGCGGTATCCTCCTCGATGTGCTCCCAGTCATAGACAATGGGGCACTGGATCTCCTTTCCCTCCAGCCAGGCCAGCACCTGCCGGGCTTCCTCCCGGGCCTCCTCCTCGCTGATCGCCTGGGAGAAGAAGTAGACGCCCACGTCGATGCCCTGTTGTCTGGCTCCGGCGTAGTTGGCCTCAAACTGCCCGTCCAGGTTGAGGGCTCCGGCGGAATACCCCCGATAGCCGATGCGGAGGAAGGCGAACTCCACCCCGTCTCCGGCCACAGCCACCCAGTCGATCTCCCCCTGATGGGCGGAGACGTCGATGCCGTACCGGGCTGATCCGGAATAGGAGATGGTACCGTCCTCATGCTTCGTAAAATGTCCCTCTTCCAGCTCACTCTGGGGGAGGGTCGGGTCAATCTCCACCTCCTGGCCGCCGATGGTCACCGTCTCCGGCTCCGGTTCCGGCTCCTTCCGCTGTTCCCGGGTGGAGAGCAGAATCAGCGCCGCTCCCAGGATAAGTACAATCAAAATCAGCAGCACCAGCAGTCCCATCAGGGGAGAACGCCTTGCTTTTGTCCTGGCTCTCCGTCCGCCTGCCATAGCAGTCCCTCCTTGTCGCCACAATTGTATCAGATTCGACCATTCCGCAAAAGGAAAGACCGTCCAGAGAATCCCCCGGACGGTCTTGTACTGTGCGGTTATTATCTGCGCTTGTTGAAGATGGCGAAGATATCGTCGAAGGGATCCTCTTCCTTGGAGGAGGGCGCAGTCTCCGCCTTGGGGGCCGCGGCAGCGGGAGCCTCAGCGGCAGGAGCCTTGTCCCCGGCGGGAGCATCGGCGGCTACCTTCTGGGCAGCCTGAGAGAAGGGCTTCTCCACCTTCTCCTCCTCGCCCTTGTCAAAGCCTGTGGCAATGACGGTAACCCGGATCTCGTCCTCCAGGCTCTCGTCAAAGGTTGCGCCGAAGATGATATTGGCGTCGGGATTGGCGGCCTGCTGCACCAGGTTGGCGGCAGTCTCCACCTCTTCCAGGCCGATATCCACAGAGCCGGTGACGTTGACCAGCACACCCTTGGCGCCGTTGATGGAAGTCTCCAGCAGCGGGGAGGAGACGGCCAGCCGGGCGGCCTCTTCCGCCTTGCCCTTGCCGGCGGCGCGGCCCACGCCCATGTGGGCCAGACCAGCGTCCTTCATGACGGCAGTGACGTCGGCGAAGTCCAGGTTGATAAAGCCCACGTTCTTGATCAGATCGGAGATAGACTCCACCGCCTGGCGGAGGACGTCGTCTGCGATCTCAAAGGCGTTGGCGAAGGTGATCTTCTGATCAGTGGCGTGCTTGAGCCGGTCGTTGGGGATGATGACCAGGGAGTCCACCCGCTCCTTCAGCTCCTCAATGCCCCGCTCCGCCTGCTGCATGCGGCGGCGGCCCTCAAAGCCAAAGGGCTTGGTGACTACGCCCACGGTGAGGATGCCCTGCTCCCGGGCCACCTCGGAGACGATGGGTGCGCCGCCGGTGCCGGTGCCGCCGCCCATGCCGCAGGTGACAAAGACCATGTCGGTGCCCTCCAGGGCCTTGGCGATCTGGCTCCGGTTCTCCTCAGCGGCCTTCTTGCCCACCTCGGGGTCAGCGCCGGCGCCCTTGCCCTTGGTCAGCTTCTCGCCCACCTGAATCTTGGTGGTAGCGTTGGAGGCGTCCAGCGCCTGCTTGTCGGTGTTGACAGCGATAAATTCAACCCCCTGGGTGCCGGAGAGCACCATACGGTTGACCACGTTGTTGCCGGCGCCGCCGACGCCGACCACTTTGATATTGACAACAGTTTCAGGGGTAGGTTCTAATCCAAAGGACATATCGTTTTCCTCCTATGTAATCCCGGCCAGGGCCGTACAGTGCCTGATTCATACTAAATATTATTGTAAACGGATTCTTCCGGCAGGTCAATACCTGGTTTTCGTTTTCAGTCTATTTTTTGCTGGAATCTACTGGGGTCGCAGTGACCTTATGGCAGGACCTCAATTTTTGGAGAGCACTGCCTCCCCGTCCCGCTTGGTCATATCCAGGGTACCGGTGTCCGCGTCCGACCAGTTGTCCTGAATATACTGCTCCTCGGCGGCCTGGAGCATTTTCAGGTCATAGCCGAAATCGTCATTGAGCCCCATCTTGACGGTGAGCCGGTTGTCATAGCCCATGGAGACGCTGCTGCCTGAGGTCAGGTCGATGGACTGAACCCGGTCCAGCAGATCCCGCTCCTCCAGAGCGGCCAGCAGGCCCCGCAGGCCCTTGGCCTTCAGCTCTTCCTCCTCGCTCACCGCCAGTTGAGTGCCCTCCGAGGGGGCCAACAGGGTGAGGCCGTTGACGGCGGGGTAGCCTTCGTTGCGCTCCACCCGCTCCAGCAGCTTACCGCTGCTGTCAATATACCAGAGGGTGCCCTCGCTCTCCAGGGCGGCGGCAGGCTCAGTCTCCTCCACCGTGATGATCACACGCTCCGGGGGCCACAGATGGATGGACACCTGCTTCAGATAGGGCAGCTCCGCCTCCATCCGCTTTTCGATCTCCCGCCGGGGGATGGAGAGCAGGTTCTCCCCGTCCCGGATGCCGGAGGCCTCCAGCAGCTCCTCCCGGCTGTAGCGCTGGTTTCCCTCCACCTCAAAGGTGTGGGCCTTGAAAAAGACCACTGAGCCGGCCACCACTGCCCCCAGAATGAGCAGGGCGGAGAGAATGATATACAGACGGAACAGCCGGCCGTTCTGCCGCCGCTCCCGTCGTTTATGCTTTCGCTGGGTTGCCATACTGTCGACCCTTCTCCTTTGTTGTCAAATGCCCCTCAGGGCTCCTCCCGCCGGATCTGCGCCCCCAGAGCGCTGAGGTGCCCGGTCAGGTCTGCGTAGCCCCGGTCCAGATGATGCAGTCCGGTGATCCGGCTCTCCCCCTCCGCCCCCAGGGCTGCCACCACCAGGGCGGCACCGCCCCGGAGATCCGCCGCCTCCAGGCGGGCTCCGTGAAGCTTGGGAACGCCGCAGACCACCGCCACCCGGCCCTCCACCCGGATATCCGCCCCCATACGGGCCAGCTCCTGGGTGTGCCGGTATCGGTTTTCAAAGATGGTCTCCACAAAGACCGTGGTGCCCCTGGCCCGGGTCAACGCCGCCATCACCGGCGGCTGGGCGTCGGTGGGAAAGCCGGGGTACGGGGCGGTACGCACCGGGGGGACGCTTCTGAGCTGGCCATCGCTGGTCAGCCAGATCCGCTGCGCCTCCTCCCGCACCTGACAGCCCGCCAGAGAGAAGAGGTCAGTGATCAGCACCAGCTGCCGTCGGGGCACTCCCTCCACCTCAATCTCACCCCCCGTCAAGGCGGCGGCAGAGAGATAGGTGGCGGCGCAGATTCGGTCGGAGATCACCCGGTGCTCCGCCATGTGGAGGGGAACCTGCCCCTCGATGGTGATCACCGAGCTGCCCGCTCCCTGAATCCGGGCGCCGCAGGCGTTTAGAAACTGCTGCAGATCCCAGATCTCCGGTTCCCGGGCGGCGTTATAGAGGACAGTCCGCCCCTTGGCTCCGCAGGCAGCCAGCATGGCGTTTTCCGTAGCCCCCACGCTGGGAATGGTAAAGCTGATCTCCGTCCCCCGGAGGCCCCGGGTGCGGCATTTGAGGCCGCCCCCCGCCTCATCAATCTCCGCTCCCAGCCTGCGTAGGGCGGCCAGGTGCAGGTCGATGGGCCGGGGGCCCAGCTCACAGCCACCGGGCATGGAGAGCCGGGCCTCCCCCGTCCGGGCCAGCACCGCCCCCAGAAAGATGACCGAGGAGCGCATCTCCCGCATGAGGTACTCCGGGATGTCGCACCGGTCCAGGGGGCCGGAGTCCACCGTGATGGTGTCCCCCTCCCGGGTCACCCGGCAGCCCAGGTGCTCCAGAATGGAGACCGAGGCGGCCACATCAGACAAGGGCGGGCAGTTATGTATCACACTGACGCTGCCAGAGAGAATGGTCGCCGCCAGAATGGGCAATACACTGTTTTTTGCTCCGTGGATGTGGACGGCTCCCTCCAGGCGCCGTCCACCGGAGATCAGAATGGCACTCATGTAGCTTCCTCCCCACAGTTTTGTGTCATTCTATGAGAAGAAAGGCAAAAAGGTGCTTCTTGTTACTTCATCAGGCCCTTGAGCACCTGGTAGATGCGCTCGTTGGCATCGGTGACCGACAGCCTGGCCAGATTCCTGCTCATCTCACTCAGCTGGGTGGGATGGGCCAGCATAGAGCAGACCTGCTCATACAGCTTGTCTCCGGTGCACTCCGGCTCCAGCATCAGCACCGCGCCCCCCTGGTCAGAGAGGACACGGGCGTTTTTCTCCTGGTGGTTGGCGGTCACATTGGGGCTGGGCACCAGAATGCTGGGCTTGGCAATGGCGGAGATCTCCGAGATGGTGGAGGCTCCCGCCCGGCTGAGTACCACATCCGCCGCGTCCATGCAGGCGGGCATGTCGTAGATATACTCCCGGACGTCCACCCGGGGATAGTCCTTCAGGTCGATGCCCTTTTCCGCCAGCTTTTCCAGCACACGGGTGTAGTACCGCTGGCCCACGCCGTAGATGTGGTGGAAGGGCTGTCCCTCCCGGCACTCCCGGGCCACAAAGTCCACCATATGGTCGTTCATCACCTGGGCCCCCAGGCTGCCCCAGGTGGTCAGCACCACGGGCAGGTCGTCGGTATAGCCCAGGGCCTTCCGGGCCTCCTGGCGGGTCATCTGGAAGAAGTCTCCCCGCACCGGGGTGCCGGTGACCTCCACCCGCTCCGGATGAGAGTAGTGCTTCCGGCTCTCCTCAAAGCCCACCATCACCTTGTCCACCACCTTGGACAGCGCCTTGGTGGTGAGGCCAGGCTCTGCGTTGGACTCGTGGACAGCGGTGGGGATCCCCCGCTTGGCCGCGGCCCGAACCACCGGGTAGGAGGCGTAGCCGCCGGTGCCCACCACCAAATCGGGCTGGAAGTCCTTCAGAATGCGGGCAGCCTGGCTGCGGGAGGTAACCAGGTTTTTCACCGTGATCAGGTTATGCTTGATGCCCCCCAGACTGAGGGAGCGGTAAAAGCTGGTAATCGTGACGGTGCGGATGGGAAAGCCCTCTCTCGGCACCAGCTCCTGCTCCATGCCGCCGTCGGCGCCCACGAAGAGAATCTCCGCCCCGTCCCGCTGCTGAAACATCCGGGCCAGAGCCAGGCCGGGATTGATATGTCCGGCGGTACCGCCGCAGGTAAAGAGCACTTTCATATGGATGCTTCCTTTCTGTCACCCCTGTTTGGGGGCGGGAATCTGCCGGGAGACCGACAGGATGATGCCCATCTCCGCCAGCTGGATGACCAGGGCAGTGCCTCCGTAGCTGAAGAAGGGCAGGGAGATGCCGGTGGCAGGGATGAGGTTGGTGACCACGGCGATGTTCAGAAATACCTGCACCGCCAGCAGGGTGGTGATGCCCACCACCAACAGGGAGCCGAATCGGTCCCGGGCGTGGAGGGCCAGCCAGTAGCCCCGAAGCACCAGCAGGGCAAAGAGCAGGATGATCAGGGTGGCCCCGATAAAGCCCAGCTCCTCACAGACGATCGCAAAGATAAAGTCGTTCTGCTCCTCGGGTAAGTACAGATATTTCTGCCGGCTCAGGCCAAAGCCCAAACCGGAGACGCCGCCGGAGGCCACGGCATAGAGGGACTGGATGATTTGATATCCGTTCTTCGTAGGGTCAGACCAGGGATTCTGCCACACGTCAATCCGGCTGGAGTTGTAGCCGGTCAGCTTGATAAACAGCACCAGGGCAGCCGCCACGAAGCTGCCTCCCGCCACAAACCAGCCCCAGTGGATGCCGGCGGCGAAGAGGATGGCGGCAGCGGCGGCGAAGACCAGGATGGTGCCCGACATATGGGGCTCCAACATCAGCAAAATAGCGATGATGCCCAGCACCAGCACATAGGGCACCAGCTCCCACAATCCGGTGCGGTCGCCGAAGTCCTGAATGGCGTAAATTGCCTTCTCCAGACCGGTGGCGTTTTTCCGCCGGGCGGAGGGTTTTTTCGCCTGGGCCTGGAGCTGAGTCAGAGGTCGTTTCGATAATCGAGAGGCGAAGTACATGACCACGCCGATTTTCGCGATCTCCGAGGGTTGGAAGGTGGTAAAGCCCAGGCTGAGCCAGCGCCGGGCGTTGTTTCGTACAATACTCACATGGGGGATCGGGATGAGCACCAGCACCAGCAGAAAGATGGCGATGGCCAGGGCGATAGCGCCCAACCAGCGGAGCTGCTGGTAGTTCACCTTGGAGACCACATACATGACAATGACCCCCAGCACAGCAAAGACTGCCTGGCGCTTAAAATAGTAGAGAGCGTCATAATTGGACTGCTTCTCCATGCTGGCAGAGTAGGAGGAGGCCGAGAGCAGCATCACCAGTCCGATGCCCAACAGCAGCAGTGTCAGCATCAGAAAGGGCATATCGATGGGGCCCAGTGCCCACTGCTCCTCCCGGGTCAGATCCCGTTTTGTTCTCCAAGCCATAGTGTCGCTCCTTTTCTGCCGGTTCCCGTAAAATTGCGATTACAGGGCGGGGAACCGGTCCATCACGCCCCAGAAGGCCAGAATGCAGGCGGCGGCGGTGATCACGCTGAACACAAAGAACAGCTTCTCCTCGCTCCAGCCGCCCATCTCAAAGTGGTGGTGGAGGGGAGCCATCCGGAAAATCCGCTTGCCATGGGTCAGCTTGAAATAGGTCACCTGGATGATATCGCTGAGGGTCTCGGCGATATAGATGATGCCCACCAGGATGAGAATCAGGGGGATATCCAGGCAGAAGGCCAGACCGGCCACGGCGCCGCCCAGGAAGAGGGACCCGGTGTCGCCCATGAACACCTTGGCCGGGTGGAAGTTATAGATCAAAAATGCGCACAGTCCTCCGAAGAGGGCGGCAGCAAAGACGCCCAGCTCGGTATAGCCCCAATAGGCGGCCACCGCCACATAGAACACGGCGACCGGCATGGTCACGCCGGTGGCCAGGCCGTCCACGCCATCGGTCAGGTTCACCGAGTTGACGGTGCCCACGATAACGAAGGCGGCAAATGCCATATAGACCACCCAGGGAATCTCAAAGGTCACATTAAAGAAGGGAATATACAGATCCGCCGTCAGGTAGCCCAGAGAGCGCAGCAGCACGATGAACAAAATGGCTGCGGCCAGCTGGAGCAGAAACTTCTGGGCAGCGGTGAGGCCCTCATTCTTCTTGTACTTGACCTTCATGTAGTCGTCAAAGAAGCCGATGCCGCCAAAGACCAGGGCGAAGAGAAACACCATCAGCCCGCCGAACCGGCCGGCCAGCAGATCGGGCAGTCCCGCCGTCAGCACGGCGATCAGGATTCCCGCGATAAACATAATGCCGCCCATGGTGGGTGTTCCCTGCTTGGACATATGCCACTTGGGGCCGATCTCTTTGATGGTCTGGCCTGCCTTCAACGCCACCAGCCAGGGGATCAGCACCTTGCCCAGAGCATAGCTGACCAAAAAGGAAACAATAAAGCCTGCAATCACTCTCATCTCTTTCGAACCTCCTACACGGCAGTGCCTGTTATCGTCTTAGGATACCACACTTTTCCGCCGCTTTCTACCTCTCTTGTGTACGATTGCCCGGGGGCGCTTTCCCCCTCTTTTTTGGCACAAAGCACAGAGTTTAATCCCGGGCGGCAATATCGGCGTCGCTGCCGCTTCCGGTTTCTCCGAACTCCACCGTGACCACATAGCCCCGGGAGGTCATGGTTCCAGGCGACACACTCTGATCCACGCAGACAGTGTTTCCGCTGTAATACCCGGAGGCGCCGCTGGCCTTCATAAAGAGGCCGCGGCTGTTAAGTGTTTCCATAGCCTCCTTGGGGGTCATTCCTTTCAAGTTGGGCATCTCCACTGCGTCGGTGGGGGCCTCCTCCCCCATGTAGAGGATGACCGTGCTGTTCTGGGGAATATAGTTGCCGGCAGAGGGGATCTGACCGGTGACCGTGTCGCCGCTGCCCACCGTCCGGTAATCCAGCTGTTTGTCCTTGAGGGCCTGCTCCGCCTGATTCTCGGTCATGCCGGAGAGATCTGGGACGGAGGTAGGTGCGCCGGTGAGATCATCCGAGCTGTAGGACTGCTCATAGCCCCGATAGTCCAGAATGTCCGCCAGCAGCTTGCCGGCCACCGGGGCGGCCATGTTGCCGCCGGAGATGTACTCCCCGTTGGCGGTGTAGCCGCCGCCCACATTCTTGGGCCGGTCAAAGATGACCAGGGCGATGACGTCCGGGTCGTCTGCGGGGGCAAAGCCCATGAAGGAGACGATATAGTTCTTTTTGCCCTCCTCAGTCTTATCCAGCGTCTCGGAAGTACCGGTCTTGCCGCCGATCCGGTAGCCGGCCTGATAGGCCTTTTTACCGGTGTACTTGCTGACGACCCCCTCCAGGATCTCGGCGCAGCGCTGGCTGGTGCTCTCGCTGATCACCTGGCGCACCGGGGTAGTATCCGCCTCATAGGTGACGCTGCCGTTCTGGTCGGTGATGGAGTCCACCACATAAGGGGTGTAGAGGTAGCCGCCGTTGATGACGGCGTTAAAGGCAGTGATCATCTGGATGGGGGTGACGGTAAACCGCTGTCCGAAGGAAGCGGTGGCCAGCTGAGTGATGCCGAACTCCTCCTCCGGCCAGATATTACTGCTGTTTTCATAGGGCAGGTCAATTCCGGTGGGCTCCATCAGGCCGAAATTGTAGAAGTACTCGTAGAAGGTCTCCTTGCCCAGCTTCTGGCCGATGGAGATCAGGGCCGGGTTGCAGGAGTGGCCGATGGCCTCGGCCAAGGTCTGATGTCCGTGTCCATTTCGATTGGAGCAGCGGATGGTCCAGGTGTCCACCTGCACCGAGCCGCCGCACTCAAAGGTGGAGCTCTCGTCAATGACGCCCTCCTCCAGGCCGGCGGCCAGTACCAGGGCCTTGAAGGTGGAACCGGGCTCGTAGTTATCGGTGATTGCCTTGTTGGTCCACTGGGAGGACAGGGCCTCGGAGTAGGCCAACTGATAGGCTTCCTCATAGGTGAGGGGAGTCTTCTCCTCCTCCGTCAGCTCGGTGCCTTCCTCCTCCGCTTTGGCGATGGCCTCCTGCACCTGCTCCTCCGACTCTTTCACCTTATCCTGGGCGTCCTCCTCAACTTGGGCCAGCAGGGTCTCGTCGGTGACCTGGCTGTAGCTGTTCAGATCAAAGGTGGGAGACATGGCCATACCCAGGATAGCCCCGGTGTCGCACTCCATGACGATCATCAGGCCGCCGTTCTGGGTATCGTACTGCTTGCAGTACTTTTCCAGATAGTTCTCGCAGTAGGACTGAATAGTGGCGTCCAGGGTCAGATGCAGGCTGGAGCCGTCCTTGGCATCGTAGTAGTCCTGGAAGAAGTTCATCAGGTCGGTGCCGGCGGCGTTTTTGGCGGTCACCACCAGGCCGGCCTCGCCGGCCAGCTGGGTCTCATAGCCGGCCTCCAGGCCGTAGGCGCCGCCGTTGTCGTTGGTAAAGCCGATGATCTGAGCAGCCAGATTGGCATAGGGATAGTACCGCTTGGTGTTGGGCTGGAGGTAAATACAGCCGGAGAGGCCATAGGACTCCATCAGCTCCCGAACCTGGTCCTCCGTGTCCCGGTCCACCTTAATCGCCAGACGCTGGTACTGGCTGGTGGTCTTCTGACATTTGACCCGGAGATCGCTCTCATTCAGACCCAGAATCTGAGCCAGATTGGTGCAGACCACATCCTCCACGTTCCAGTCGTAGGGGGCAACAGCCTCCTCCACTGCCTTCTTCAGATTTTCCGCATCGTCCTTGTGCTCTTTTTCGGCCTTCTCCCTGGCAGCCTCCTTCTTTTTGTCCAGATCGGCCTGTTTGTCTACAATCGCCTTGGGAGAGATAATGACGTCGTAGGCGGTGGAGCTGATGGCCAGCACATTGCCATTGGCGTCATAGATGGTGCCCCGGGAGGCAGAGACAGACAGCTCGGAGGTCTGCTGGTTGATGGCCTTCTCCTCCAGCTCATCGTGTTGGACAATCTGAATCTGGTACAGCTGCCAGATCAGCGGGAGAAAAATGGCCAGGCCAAATACCACCATCAGCTTGACTGTCCGGCTGAACACCAGACGGTTGGCCGCCTTGCCCGCCTCCCGGATTTTACGCTCTTTGTTCACGAGATCACTGCCTTTCCTGTGGCTGGTTCCACCTTGGGATAAAAAAGGCGCAAGAAAAATATTTTTCTCACGCCTTGTTGGTTCATTCTCTTTTGGCTGCGCCCTTCACTCTATGTATTCCGTCCTGATGTTATTCCGTCAGGCTCTTCCAGAGATCCTTCAGGCTCTGCAGCAAGCTGTTCTCCCCCGACTGGCTGTAAACCACGGCGTTGTCCGGTTCGGAGAGATCCACATAGATCTTCTGGTCGCTGCGGGCCTCGGACAGCTGTCCGCCGGCGCTGGCCACCGCCGCCTGAAGCGTGCCCTGATCGAAGACCTCCTCATACTGAGCCCGCAGACGGGTTTCCTCCGCCTCCAGGGTGGCCAGCTGATTCCGGGCGTCAACGGTCTGGGCGTAGATGGCATTGAGCTGGCTGTAGCCTACGATGATCATCACCGCCATCAAAACCGCCGCCAGGAAACCCACTGCCGGCAGCAGGCTGTACTCCTCCTTAGGCCGGAGCGCCACCTTGACCCGGGTCTGCACCTGAGCCTGAGCCCGCTTGCGAGGACGAACCAGGGGCAGCTCCTGGAGCTGAGGACCCCGGCGGCTGGGAGCGGTATTGAACCGTCCGGTGTCATAGGCCACATTGCCGTAGGTTTGGTTGCGTTTGACAGCAGAAGCCATACTTGCGCCTCGTTTCTCAAAAGTGGTAACTTCCCTCAGCACTTCTCGCAGACGCGCAGCTTGGCGCTGCGGGCTCTGGGATTCTCTTCCAGCTCTGCCGGAGAGGGAAGGATTGGTTTTCTCGGGGTCAGCCGAACCTGGGGCCGGTTGCCGCAGACGCACACCGGAAACTCCGGCGGGCAGGTGCAGCCCCGGGCGGCCTGGGCCATGGCGGTCTTGACGATGCGGTCCTCCAAAGAGTGAAAGGAGATGACGCACAGCCGTCCGCCGGGATTGAGCCGGGGAATGACCGCCTCCATGGTGTCTGCGATGGCGCCCAGCTCGTCGTTGACGGCAATGCGCAATGCCTGAAAGCTGCGCTTAGCCGGATGCTGCTTTTCCCGCAGGGCCTGGGCCGGCATGGCAGAACGGATAATCTCCACCAGCTCCAAGGTGGTGCGGATGGGGGCCTTGTCCCGCCGGCGGCAGATGGCCGCCGCAATGCGGGGGGAATAGCGCTCCTCGCCGTACCGGCTGAGAATCTGCCGCAGCTCCTCCTCCGGCCAGGTGTTGACCACCTCTGCCGCCGTCAGAGCCTGGGTCTGATCCATACGCATATCCAGCGGGGCGTCCTGCATGTAGGAGAAGCCCCGGCTGCCGTCGTCCAATTGGGGGGAGGAGACGCCCAGATCCAGCAGGATACCATCCACGCCGGCAATCCCCAGCTCGTCCAGAACCTGCGGGATGTCCCGGAAGTTCCGGTGCACCAAAGTCACCCGGTCCAGCAGGGGGCCAAACCGGCCCGGTGCCGCGTCCAGAGCCGCCTGATCCTGATCAATGCCGATGAGCCGTCCGGTGGTCAGCCTGGCCGCCACCTCTCTGGCGTGGCCCGCCCGGCCCAAGGTGCCGTCCACATAGACGCCTTCCGGCCTGATGCACAGCCCCTGCAGGCATTCCTCCAGCAGCACCGGACGATGGGTCAACTCTGCCATAGCGCAGCCATCCAGCCTTTCCGTCTCCTCATTTTGTACCTCCGGTCTCCCGGAAGTACCATCAGTGGTAGTATAATTCTTTTGTTCCAAAATTGCAACCCCTTGTTACCAATTTTTCTAAGGAATTTCCCCCGTTTTTTGCGGAGAAAAGCGCCATTTTCATCAATAATTTTTCGTTTTGAAAGAATCAAGTTGCAAAAACATCCGGTTTGTGCCTCTTTTTCCGGGCAACGGGGTGGAATTATGTTAATTACAGAAACCGGGCGAAGCAGCCGGCTTTTGCGCGAAAAAGGGGGAAAACAGAAAAACAGAGGCAGCTGCCTGTTGCTGCCTCTGTTCTGGCATGAATTTATGGTTTCCGGGCGCAGAGGATCAATCCTCGTCCTTCTCCGCATCGTAGGCCACGTTGGCGGGGCCGGAGGACTGCCGGATAGCGCCCATGCCGGCCACAGCCCGGAACTTGGACCGGGACTGGCGGATCTCGTTAAGGGCCACATTGACAGCGTCCTCGGTGCGGCGCATGGCGTCCTCGCAGTAATCGTTGGCGGCCCGCTTGAGATCCTCAGACCGCTTTTCCGCCTGGGCGGTGACGCGGGCGGCCTCAGCCCGGGCCTGACGGACAATCTCGTGCTCGTCCACCATCTGCTTGGCCTTGTCAATGGCCTGCTGGCGGATGTGCTCGGCGTCGGTCTTGGCGCCGTCCAGATACTCGTTGCGGGTAGTCATCAGCTTCTTCGCCTCGCTGAGCTCAGCGGGGAACTTATTGCGGATCTCGTCGAGGATGTCCAGGGCATCGTCCCGATTGATGCGGCAGGTGCCGCCCAAGCCGCCCTTCGCGTCGTCGATCATGCGATAGAGCATATCCAGCAGTTCAGTCACTCCATTTGCCATAGGGTTCAACCATCCTTTTCTTCATCGGTCGGCCGGACTGTCCGGCTCAGCTGTGCTTCTATTTTCGCCTGCACCTGATCGGCGATCTCCTCGGGGACAAAATCCTGGAGGGGCACCCGGTACATGGCCAGCTCCTTGGTAATGCTGGAGCTGAGGTAGGTATAGTTCTGACGGGCGGAGAGGAACATGGTCTCCAGGCCCGGATTCAGCTTGCGGTTGATCATGGCCATCTGGAACTCCTTTTCGAAGTCCGACATGGCCCGCAGCCCCTTGACCACGCAGCTGGCCTGCCGCTGGCGGGCGTAGTCCGCCAGCAGGGCGTCAGATGCGTCAATCTCCACATTTTCCAACCCCCGGGTCACCCGACGCAGCAGCTCCACCCGCTCCGGCGGAGTGAACAGTCCGGTCTTTTCCGAATTGACCATGACGCAGACGATCAGCCGGTCAAACTGGGCGGCAGCCCGCTTGATGATGTCCAGGTGGCCACGGGTCACCGGGTCAAAGCTGCCGGGATAGATCGCAGTCCTCATTGGGCAGACGCATCCTTTCGGTACAGAGTGAGCTTGATCTTTCCATACCGGTAGGACTTATCCTTGCGATAGGGAGCGGAAAGGGCGGGCAATTCCTTTTCTGCCCGGCTTTCACAGATGATTATACCATTTTCGGAAAGGATGTCAATTGCGGCGATGGTTTTTAATGCGTTTTCCAGCAGATCTGTGTCATAGGGTGGGTCCAAAAAGATCAAATGAAAGGGATCTTTCTGCTTTTTCAGCCAATTCAGAGAATCCTCCTGAATCACCCTTGCATTTTTTTCCAGGCCGGTCTCCTGTAGATTTTTGCGGATCAGCGCCGCTGCGTCCCGCCTCCGGTCCAAAAAGACGCACTGGGCCGCTCCCCGGCTGAGGCACTCGATGCCAAGCTGTCCGGTGCCGGCAAACAGGTCCAACACCCGCCTGCCCTCAATGTCGAACTGGATAATATTGAACAGCGCCTCCTTCACCCGGTCGGTGGTGGGGCGGGTCTCCATACCGGAGAGCTCGCCCAGCCGCTTGCCCCGGGCAGAGCCTGTGATCACTCGCATTGGGATTCTCCTTTCTCCTGTTGGGGATGGAAGTGGAGCCACACCGCCCGAGCGGTATTTTTCGGCACCGCCTGGGCCAGCTGCTCCTCGGTGGCATTGGCAATCGCCTTCACCGTCTTAAAATGACTGAGCAGCGCCTTGCGTCGGGCCTCCCCCACTCCGGGGATCTGCTCCAGGCCGGAGGCCACCGTCTGCTTGGCGTGGCTCTCCCGGTGGAAGGTGATGGCGAACCGATGGGTCTCCTCCTGAATCCGGCCCACCAGGCTGAACAGGGCCTGGTTCTGCTGGATGCCGATCTCCCGGCCATTTTCCGCCACCAGCGCCCGGGTGCGGTGGCGGCTGTCCTTGACCATGCCGAACACCGGTACCTCCAGGCCCAGCTCCTCCAGCACCTTGAGGGCCACGCCCACCTGGCCCTGGCCGCCGTCCATGAGGATCAGATCGGGCAGGGTGTCAAACTTTTCGTCCCCCTCCAGATACCGGCGAAACCGCCGGGTGAGCACCTGCTCCATGGAGGCGTAGTCGTCCGGATGCTCCATGTCCCGGAGCTTGAAACGGCGGTAGTCCTTTTTCAGCGGCTTTCCGTCCTGAAACACCGTCATGGAGGCCACGATATTGCTGGCGCCGGTATTGGAGATGTCGTAGGCCTCGATGCGCTCCGGGGCCTTGTCCAGCCCCAGGGTGCGGCCCAACAGCTCCAGCAGTTTGTTCTGCCGCTCCTGGGCGGTGGTGGCCCGGTCCGCCTCGTCCAAAGCGGTGCGCTCGGCCAGCTGGATCAGGTTGACCCGATCTCCCCGCTTGGGCACGGTCAGCGTCACCTTGCGCCCGGCGGTCTGGGTGAGCAGCTCCTGCAGCTCCTCCACATCCTCAAAGCTCCGGGGCAGCAGCACCTCTTTCGGCAGGACGCTCCGGTTCAGATAATACTGCTTGACCAAGGTGGAGACGATCTCCCCGGTGTCCTCCTCCATGGGGGTGGGCAGCACCTGAGTGTCCCGGTCGGTGAGGGAGCCGGAGAGAAAGTGGAGCACCACAAAGCAGCTCTTGGCGGCGCCCCGATAAAAGCCCACCACGTCGGTATCCGCCCGGGAGGCGGCCACCACCCGCTGCCGGGTGCCCAGCAGCTCAATGGCCTGGAGCCGGTCCCGGTACTCCGCCGCCGCCTCAAAGCGCAGTTCCTCCGAGGCCTTGAGCATCTCGCTTTTCAGCTCCTGCTCCACCTGGGAGAACTTGCCTTCCAGCAGCCGCACCGCCTGATAGATCCGCTCCCGGTAATCCGACTGGGTCAGCTTGCCCTGGCACCAGCCGTCGCAGATGCCCAGATGGTGGTTGAGACAGGGCCGCTCCTTGCCGATATCCCGGGGAAACTGCCGCCGGCAGGTGGGCAGGCGCAAGGCGTTGCAGATGGCCTTGATACACTCCGCCGTGGCGTTGCGGCCGCCATAGGGGCCGAAGTACCGGGCGTTGTCCTTACCGGGCTTTGACACCATGGAAAACCGGGGATAGTCCTCATTGGACAGGCGGATATAGGGATAGCCCTTGTCGTCCTTCAGAAGGATATTGTACCGGGGCTTGTGCCGCTTGATGAGGGAGTTTTCCAGCACCAGGGCCTCGAACTCGCTGGAAGCCAGCAGGTAGTCGAAGTGGTCGATCTGGGCCACCATAGCCCGGGTTTTGGCATTGTGGCTGGCCAGGTCGGCAAAATACTGGCTCACCCGGTTTTTCAGCGCCCGGGACTTGCCCACATAGATCACCTGACCGGTCTCGTCCATCATAATATAGACCCCCGGCCCCAGAGGCAGGGAATGGGCCTTTTGTTTCAGCTCTTCTTTCGTCATAGCAGTTGCGAAAAGAGCACCCCACGGTGTCATCCATGGCGTGCTCTCTCTGATGTCTTGTCGTTTTGGAAGCTTACTGATTCAGGCCTTCGGCCAGCAGCGCCACCAGGCTGTCGATGGCTTCCGCCTCGTCCACGCCGTCGGCGATGAGGGTGATCTCAGTTCCCTGAACCACACCCAGAGACAGGACGCCCAGCAGGCTCTTGGCGTTGACACGGCGCTCGTCCTTTTCCATCCAAATGGAGCTCTTGAACTCGTTGGCCTTCTGGATAAAGAAGGTGGCAGGACGGGCATACAGGCCCACCTGGTTATTGACAACAGCTTGTTTCACAGTCATAAGTGATACCCCCAAGGCACTGTCTGTAATGATACCTTATCATAGCAGATTTAAACTGTTCCCGTCAACGTCAATTTAACCAAATTTCCCTGTTTTTCCACCCGTCCTAAAACATTTTACCGCATAAACCTGCCGAAACAATCCGCCTTTGCCCGTCGTTTTCCGAAAAACGGGTGGTATTTTCTGTCAAACGCCCTGCAGACTTCCTTTTCTCACCGCAGCTCCACCACGGTGACGCCGTTCTCCCCCTCCCCGAAGCGGCCGGGGCGGAAGCTCTTGACATACTTGCAGGTGCGCAGATGCTGCTGCACCGCCTGGCGCAGGGCGCCGGTGCCCTTGCCGTGGATGATGGTCACCGTCTGCAGCCGAGCCATGACGGCGTCGTCCAGGAAGCGGTCGATGACCCCCTGGCACTCGTCGCACATCATGCCCCGGATATCCAGCTCCGGCCGGGCGCCGGAGGCGCGGATGGTGTGCTCCACCCGGCTGGCCATCTTCCGGGCCTGGGCCTGGGCGTTGGTCTTCTGCCCCTCCAGCACCCGGACCTCCTCCTGTTTGGCGGTGACCGTCATAATACCCGCCTGGAGACGGAGGGTGCCGTCCTTGTTCACCGACAGCACCTGGGCCTTGGTGCCCACCTTGAGCAGCTCCACCGTGTCTCCCGCCTGGGCAGGCCGGGTAGGGGGCGCCGCCTCCCTCTGGGTGGGGGCCAGCTTGTCCGCAGTCTGGTTGATGCTCCGGCGCAGCTCCGCCCGGCGCTGGTTCTCCTCCTGGGCGGAGAGCTCCTTCCGGTCCCGCTTTTTCATCTCGTCCAGCTGGTGGAACACCTGGTTGGAGACGGTGCGGGCCTCGTTGAGGATGGACTCCGCCTCCCGGCGAGCGGCCTCGGTGACCTTGGCCCGCTCGGTCTCCAGCTGACGGCGATACTCCGCAGCCTTCTCCGCGTCCGACTCCATAGAGGCCCGGAGGCGCTGAGCCTCCTCCTTGGCCTGCTCCATGGCCTGGCGCTGCTGCTCCAGCTGAGTGAGCACGTCCTCAAACTGGACGTTCTGCCGGTCGATGCGGCTGCTGGCGTGGTCGATGACATGCTCCGGCAGGCCCAGCCGCCGGGAGATGGCAAAGGCGTTGGACTTGCCGGGGATGCCGATGAGCAGCCGGTAGGTGGGCTTTAAGGTTTCCACGTCAAACTCGCAGGAGGCGTTTTCCACTCCCGGCTCCAGCATGGCGTAGGTCTTTAATTCCGCATAGTGGGTGGTGGCCGCCACCCGGGCCCCCAGGCTCCGGGTCTCCTCGATGATGGCCACCGCCAGGGCGGCGCCCTCTACCGGGTCGGTGCCGGCGCCCAGCTCGTCGTAGAGCACCAGGGTGCCCTCCCCCGCCTCCTCCAGGATGCCCACGATGGTGGTGATGTGGGAGGAGAAGGTGGAGAGGGACTGCTCGATGGACTGCTCGTCGCCGATGTCTGCCAGCACCGACTGGTACACCGGGCAGCAGCTCCCCTCCCCCACCGGGATATGGAGGCCGCACTGGGTCATGAGCACCAGCAGGCCCAGGGTTTTCAGGGTCACCGTCTTGCCGCCGGTGTTGGGGCCGGTGATCACCAGGGTATCAAAGGTGAGGCCCAGATTCACGTCAATGGGCACCACCTTTTTGCCATCCAGCAGGGGGTGCCGGGCCTTTTTGAAGCTCAGGGAGCCGTCCCGGGTGAGCTGGGGGGAGATGGCCTCCATCTGATAGGACAGCTTGGCCCGGGCAAAGATGAGGTCCAGGGAGACCAGCAGGTCATAGTCGATGAGAATGTCCTCCCGGTGATCCGCCGCCTGGGCAGAGAGGGCGGCCAGAATCCGGGCGATCTCCTTCTCCTCCTTGGCGTACAGCTCCCGCAGTTCGTTGTTGGCCTTCACCGCCCCCATGGGCTCGATGAAGTAGGTGGAGCCGGAGGCGGACACGTCGTGGACCAGGCCGGGGACGCTGCCCTTGCACTCCGCCTTCACCGGCACCACAAACCGGTTCTGCCGGATGGTGACGATGGGCTCCTGGAGGTATTTGGCGGCGGAGGAGGAGATCAGCTTCTGCAGCACCTCCCTCGCCTTGCCGGAGGCCGCCCGGATCTTCCGGCGGATATCCGCCAGCTCGGGGCTGGCGTTGTCGGCGATCTCCTCCTCGGAGAGGATGGCGCCGAAGATCTGATCCTCCAGATATTTATTGGGGTTGAGGGAGCGGAAGAGCTGGTCGATACAGGTCTTGTGCTCCCCGTCTCCCAGGCAGGCCTGAGCGTTCCGGGCGCAGCGGAGCACGCCGCCCACATCCAGCAGCTCCCGGGGGTTCAATGCGCCTCCCAGGCTGGCCCGCTGGAGGGCAGCCTCCACCGGCCGCAGCTCCCCAAAGCCGGGGGTATGGCCCAGATCCATCATGGACCGGGCGGCGGAGGTCTCCGCCTGGAGGAGGGCCACCTCCTCCGCATCCACACTGGGCCGCAGCTTCCGGGCCCGCTCCTGGGCCGCCTCGCTCACCGCCTGGTGGGCCAGCAGCTCCAGCACCTGGGGCAGCTCCAGGGTGTGGATGGATTTTTCAAACAAATCAGTCATCTGTCAATAGAATCCTTTCAGCTTTCTCGGTTATAGATGGGCCGGATCTTCTCCCGGTTCCCGCCGATGAGAAACACCGCGGCCAGCAGGTTGAGCACCATAAAGAGGGCGACCACCAGCCGCTCCTCCAGTACGGTGGAGAGCGCTCCGGAGGTCAGCTCCCCCAGCAGGCAGCCCACCATGGTGGACATCTGGAAGATGCCGTTGAAGCGGCCCTTCCGCTCGTCCGGCACATAGCTCTGGGTGGCGGAGATGCGGATATTATAGGAGGTCACGCCCAGCAGACCCTGGCACAGGCAGAACACCGCCGCCACAGGCAGGGGCAGATAGAGCACACTGCCCTCCAGCAGGCAGATCGTGATGTAGACGAACATAGCGATGGTGAACTTTTTCTGCGCCGGATAATGGATCTTATATTGGACGCCGCCGCCGATCAGCCGTCCCACCACCATCCAGCCCATGACCAGAATATAGAGATATTCCCCGTTGGCGTAGCTGAGCTTGAAATAGGGCAGCGCCAAAACATTGAGGGCAGATCCGGAAAACAGGGTAATGCTGAAATAGGCGGTGATCGCCAGCAGGCCACGCTCCTGGCGGAGATAGTCCACCCCCTCCAGGAAGGTCTTTTGATACTGCCGGAGGCCGAAGGGCTCCTCCTTCTCTTTGACGTACTGCTCCTGCTGGCGGATCTGGGTCTCCAGCACCGCCGCCAGGAAAAAGCTGGCCATGTCCACCAGCAGCAGGGGCACCATGCCCACCAGATTATAGAGCACGGCGGAGACCGGCACCATAAAGGCGGACAGGCTCTCCAGCACGCTGGAGATGGAATAGGCCTTGGTGTAGTTCCCCTCGGTGATCAGCAGGGGATAAAAGCTGTCGTAGGCCACCTGATAGACGCTGTTGATCGCCCCCAGCAGAAAGCTGCCGCCCATGAGCAGGGGGTAGTTCAGCCGTCCGGCGGCAATCAGCCAGGCGAACAGCCCGTAGAGAGCGGCGCTGGTGAAGTCCAGGGTGTAGATGGTCTTGCGGCGGGAGAATTTGTCCAGAAAGGGGCCCGCCAGAATGGGCGCGGCCACCTGAGGCGCGGTGTAGAGCACCATGTAGAGGGCATACAGAAAGGTAGAGCCGGTGTAATCCAGCACCATCAGGCCCATGGCGAAGCCAGAGACGGCGCTGCCGAACATGGACACCACCGTGCCCACCGTGATAATGGTAAAGTCCCTCGTCCAGAGGGACGGGGTCTCGTTTGATTTTGTCATTTTTATGTCCTTTCCGGCAAGCAGCTTCTTCTCTTCCCTCCTGTTCTCTTACTGATTCTTGATTCAAAAAATCAAGAATCCCGTGTGCTGCGCACACGCGCATCGTTCTGACGCACGCTGCGCCGTCCCATACAGTTCTTGACGCGCTTCGCGCTATAAAAAGCTTTTCAAGCTTTTTATCAAGAACTAGTATCTGCTGTGCGGAAGACGCGTTTGCCGATGTCCGATCAGGTTCCGGCCCCCGGAACCTGCAATTGCTTATAAAAATCCAAGGTGCGAAAGCCCCGCTCCAGCTGGGTGAGCAGATAGGCCTCGCACACGTCTCCCAGCTGCTCCAGGGCGGGGCCCTCCAGCCGGAAGGAGAGCAGCTTCTTGCCGGGGCAGGTGACGATATGCCGCATGGCGGCCAGCACCTGAGGGCTCAGGGGCATGGAGATCCCCTCCCCCGCCTCCCCGCCGCACTCGGCGCAGTGGAGGATGCCCTGGGTGAGATTGAGCCGGGGCTCGGCTGGTTCCCGGCCGCAGATGGCGCAGGCGTCCAGCAGCGGCTCAAAGCCCGCCAGGCTCATCGCCCGCAGCTCAAAGGCGGCCTTCACCTGGGCCAGGGGTCTGTCCAGCTGATCCAGGGCGTAGAGGCAGTTGAGCAGCAGGGGCAGCAGATCGTCCGCCGGGCTCTCCTCCTGCACCACGCTCTCCAGCACCTCGGCAAAATAGCTGCCCAGAGACAGCTTATCCAGATCGCTGCGGAGGCGGCGAAACTCCAGCTCCACCGCCGCCTCATTCACCGACCAGCGGCCCCGGAACTCAGAGAGGGTCATCTCCGACCAGACCAGCAGCTGGCAGGCAGCGGAGAGTCCGTTGCCCTTTTTCCGGCAGCCTCGGGCCTGGACGGTGAGCTTGCCCAGTTCAGGGGTGAGGATGGTGAGTATTTTATCCGATTCCTTGTAGGCCGCCTCCCGGAGGACGATGGCCTTGGTGGTGACGTGCATATGTAGGGGCCTCCTCCATGAATGGGCATCCAGGCGGGCGGCCGCAAGGGCCGCCCCTACAGGCAGATCCCGCAGGCTACCGGCTCTGATTCTCTTTCCGAGAACGTTTTTCCTCCGCCTCAGGCGCCTTTTTCCGCTCCTTCGCTTTCAGATAGGTATAGGCCTGGGGCAGGCCGGTCTCCAAGAACAGGGTCCAGTCGTCTTTTTCGCGCATGTCGCTCCCCTCCTGCCCTTACTATGGCACGAAGAGGGTCGTTTTATGGCTGGAAATTTAGAACAGAAACCGGTTCAGCAGGCCCAGCACCAGCAGATGGGCGGGATAGAAGATGTAAAAGAACCATTTCAGATCTCTGCCCTTCTTCCCGTTATAGAACAAGGTGAGCAGCAGGCCAAAAACCGCCCAAATCTCAATCCAGTTGTCCTTTATGCAGCAGTAGCAGAGCACGGCGACGCTGCCCAGCAACGCCTGGTGCCAGGGCTTTCCCAGTCCCGGCCAGCGTTTGCCCCAGTAGAGGGCGGCGATCAGACAGACGCCGAAGAGGCCGTAGTCCGTCTCCAGCAGCTCCGCCCCGGCGCCCAACAGCACAACTACGGCAATCTGCGCCGGTATCCTGACCCCGGCGGGCCAGCGCTCCGGCAGGCTCTCACAGGCCCACATGGCCAAAAAGCCCAGCAGCAGGGTGAAAAAGACATTCTGACTGCCCAGCTCCAGAAATCCGTTGGCCGGTTCGTTGAAGGCGATGTCAAAGGGAATCTCTGAAATCAGGCAGAAGGCCCCCAGCCGCAGGGCATACTTTCCCCGGCTCCGGGTGTGGAGAAAGCCCTCTGCCAGCAGAAAGCAGAAGATGGGAAAGGCGATCCGCCCCACCGTCCGCATCAGCAAATAGACTGAATACCACCGACTGATCTGGGCCTGCCCACCCAAAATGTCATAGCCGTTGGCCTCATAGAAGGCCCACCAGTCCTGCTGGTACATGCTCCAAATCAAGGTGGCCCCCAGGTGATCCAGAAACATGGTGACAATGGCCGCCCATTTCAGGGTGCTGCCGGAGAGCCGCTGCCAGGGCCGGAGGGCAGTCTCTGTCACGTCTCAGTCCTCCGTAAAGCCGAAGGAGCGGATGAGGCCGGGGTTATCCCGCCAGTTCTCCTTCACCTTGACCCAGGTCTGGAGGTAGACCTTGGCGTCCAGGAACCGCTCCATATCCTCCCGGGCCTGGGAGGACACCTTTTTCAGCATGGCGCCCTTTTTGCCGATGATAATCCCCTTGTGGCTGTCCTTCTCGCAGTAGATGACGGCGTCGATGTCGATAACCCCGTCCTCCCGCTCGTGGAACCGCTCGATGGAGACTGCGGTGCCGTGGGGAATCTCCTTGTCCAGGGAGCGCAGCAGCTTCTCCCGCAGAATCTCCCCCACGATCTGCCGCTCCGGCTGGTCGGTGAAGGCGTCCGCCGGGAAATACCAGGGGGACTCCGCCTGATACTCCTTCAGGATGTCAAACAGCTCCTCCACCCCGTCCTTCTCCTTGGCGGAGACGGGGAGAACGGCGTCAAAATGGTGGGCCTGCTGATAGGCGGCGATGACCTCCAGCAGCTTGTCCTTCTGCTCCACCTTGTCGATCTTGTTGATGACCAGGATGGAGGGGACCCCCAGCTGCTCCATCCGGGCCATCAGCTCCTCCTCCGCCTTGCCGGGGGCGGGGATGGGCTCCACCACCAGGATGGCGGCGTCCACATCCGCCACGCTGGAGCGGGAGACGTTGTCCATAAACTCTCCCAGCCGGTTCCGGGCCTTGTGGAGGCCGGGAGTATCCAGAAAGATATATTGGGCCTGGCCCCGGGTCACCACGCCGGTGATCCGGTTGCGGGTGGTCTGGGGCTTGTCCGAGACAATGGCCACATTCTCCCCCACCAGGGCGTTCAAAAGGGTGGACTTGCCCACGTTGGGCCGGCCCACAATGGCAATCATGCCGCAGGTTGTATTCTGATCCATAGTATGGTTACCTCAATTATCTGTTGTATTCATTTCAGCAGGACGTCTGTTTTGACCTGCGGGCGCACAATGTGCGCCCCTACGATCTGTATCCTCGAAAGCTCCACCACACCGCCGCCGGCAGGGTCAGCAGCATCAGACCGCCCCGCCAGGAGAGCAATACCTGCCAATAGCCCCCGCTGACCGTAATCACCAGCCAGATGAGGGCGGCGCAACTGCTCGCCAGCAGCACCGCCCCGGCGGCACAGTCCTTGGCCCGGCGGATGTAGTCGTCCTGCGCCCGGGTCACCCGGTCGCAGAGCTGCTCCAGGGCGGTGTTCATCCCCTCCAGCGCCAGCACCAGGCCGCAGCAGAGCAGCTCAATCCCCCACTCTGCGCTCGTGAGCCCGGCCATCCACCCAAACCAGACCACATAGGCGGCGGCGCAAGTCATGATCCGGAAGTTCCGGCCGGTTTTCAGCGCGAAGGCGATCCCCCGTGCTGCCCAGCGAAAGGAGGCCTGAAAGGCTTTCATCTCACCGCTCCAGCCGGAGGACGGACATAATGGCCTCTTCCCGCGCCCGCATCTGCCGCTTCTCCTCGCCCTCGTCCATATGGTCGTAGCCCAGCAGATGGAGGACGGAGTGCACCGCCAGATAGCCCAGCTCCCGCTGGACAGAGTGGCCGTACTCCTCCGCCTGGGCCTGGGCCCGCTCGTAGGAGATCACCATATCACCCAGGGGCAGCAGCCCGGTCTCCGGGTCCACATCCAGGGCGTCCCCCTTGGGGGGCTTGCCGGGGCGGAAGTAGAACATGGGGAAGGACAGGACATCGGTGGGCCGATCCACCTCCCGCTGCTCCAGGTTGATCTGATGTATGCCCTCGTCATCGGTGATCAGCACGTCCACCTCACAGGGGACATCCACCCCCTCCTCGGTCAGAGCGGTCTCGATGCAGGTTTTCAGCAGCTCCTCATAGGGAAACGCCTGCTCCAGCTCGGACTCCAGAAGAATTTCATGTTTCATCGGTCTGCTCCTCCCTTTTTCCGCTTCTCCTGCCGCTGCTCGTCCGCCTCATAGGCCTGGATAATCCGCTGCACCAGCACATGGCGCACCACGTCCGACCCGGTGAGGCGGCAGATGGCGATGTCCTCCACACCCTTGAGCACCCGCATGGCCTCCTTGAGGCCGGAGACCTTGTCCCCGGGCAGGTCGATCTGGGTGACGTCGCCGGTGATGACGATTTTCGACCCGAAGCCCATGCGGGTCAGAAACATTTTCATCTGCTCTTTCGAGGTGTTCTGGGCCTCGTCCAGGATAATGAAGGAGTCGTCCAGGGTGCGGCCCCGCATATAGGCCAGAGGGGCCACCTCGATATTGCCCCGCTCCAGATACTTTTCATAGGTCTCCGCCCCCAGCATCTCAAAGAGGGCGTCGTACAGGGGCCGGAGGTAGGGATCCACCTTGCTCTGCAGATCGCCGGGGAGGAAGCCCAGCCGCTCCCCCGCCTCCACGGCGGGCCGGGTGAGGATGATCCGGTTGACCTCCTTGGCCCGGAAGGCGGCCACGGCGGCGGCCACCGCCAGATAGGTCTTGCCGGTGCCGGCGGGGCCGATGCCCAGGGTAATGGTATTTTTCTGAATGGCCTGGACATACCGGGTCTGGCCCACCGTCTTGGCCTTCACCGGCCTGCCCTTGGCGGTGACGCAGAGGACGTCCCGGCCAAAGGACTCGATCTCCTCCGGCCGGCCCGAGCGCACCAGGGAGAGGACGTAGCGCACTGTCTGCTCGTTCAGCTCCTCCCCCCGACCGGAGAGGGTCAGCAGACCCTGCACCGCCTGGACGCCCCAGCGGACGTTCTCCCCGTCGCCGGAGATCTTCAGCTCTCCGTCCCGGCTGACGATGGTCACGTCAAACTCCCGCTCCACCAGCCGGATATTCTCATCCAGAGCGCCGAAGAGGCTGACCGCCTCTTCCATCCGCTCGATATTGATGCTCTGTTCTGTCAAAAGGATTCCTCTTCTCTCTTTCTTGCTCTGTCCGGCTCCCGCGCCGTGCGCTGTTTACTCCAGGTACACCGTCCGGCCGATCTGCTCCAGGCACTGGGCCTCCACGGTGACGGTCACCGCCTCCGCCGTCTGCTCCACCTGCCAGCGGCTGCTCATCACCCGGCCGTCCTCCACCAGCGTCTCCAGCCGCTGGGCCAGGCACCGGCGCAGATAGCGCTCCGCGCTCTCGGCGTTCACCAACGCAGCCGCCCAGGGCCGCCAGGTGACCTTCCACAGCCCGAAGGGCAGTTCCTCCCCGTCGGGCAGCGTGATCGGATACAGTATGACCATTTTATCACAACCGGTATCCAGATTGCTACTATTTCCATAAAAATTGAGGCGTCTGCCCAGGATTGTCAGGCCCCAGCCCACCTGCGCCTCCTCTGTCCCAGGACGGAGGGCCTGAAGGGGAGTAGCAGCCCGCAGGGTGCGGCTGGTCATCGCCCAGACCTCTCCCCGGGCCATGACCTGTTTCACCGAGGTCACCTCCCCGCTGCCGTCTCCCCGCTCGTTGACCAGCATGCCGGAGATGAGCACCTCTCCCTCCAGCACCGCCTGGCCCTTTTCCACCACCCCCTGTCCTCCCGTCACGTCCACGTCCACAATCACTCCGTCCCGCTCCGCCACAATGTCGGCGGCCCGGCTCCGGTCGAGAATCTCCGGGGCGGGCTCAGTCTCCCGGACGATGACCTGGGCCCGGATGCCGGTGATGTTCACCGTGAGAAAGCTCAGCTCCTCCAGATCCAGCAGCACGCTGTTGGAGAGGGCCCGGACGTCCACCCCAGGGCCGTAGCTCCCTACCCCGAAGCCGTGGCTCTGAAGCCGGGCGAGAATCACCGAGTCGGGCACGGTGGTGTTCCCCTCCACCTCGACGACCAGTACAAACCGGCTGAGGACGAGAAACAGCCCTGCCACCAGCAGCAGGCCCGCCGCCATGCCGTACCGCCGCCGGAACCGGCAGAGGAAGGCGGGCAGGCCCGCCTCTTCCATCACCTCCACCTGGCACATGGCCTTTTCCCCCAGGGCCACAGCGCGCCTGAGATCCCACCGGGCCAGAGTGACCTCCAGCTCCTCCGGAGAGATCTGGCGGCTTTTCCAGAAGCCCAAGCCGGCAGCGGCACAGATATTGAAGTACCGCTCCAGAAAAGGCCCCCGCACCCGGAGCGTCACCGTCCCCCGGAGGAAATTTACCAGCCACTGCATCCGCTACTCCAGATCCACCCCGGCGATCTGGCCGGAGATGCACAGGGTGTTGGCGTTCATGCTCCGCAGCTCCAGATCTTTCCCCCTCAGATGCACCACCAGCCGACCGCCGCTGATCAGAATCTCCTCAGCGCCGTAGCTGAGGATGCCCCGGTGGCCTTCCATCCAGAATTCCCCGCTGCCCACCAACTCCATCCGGGGCAGACCGGCTACCACGTCCCCCGGCAGGTCGAAGGTCTCCGCCGTCTTCTCCAGAATGCGGTTCCAGGTGTGTTCTCCCATGGCGTATCCCTCCCTTTCAGGGCATCTTATGCGCCCATTTGGCAATCATGACGGCCCGGCCCTCCCGCCTTCGGTGCTCAGCCCGCTTTTGACACAAGATATAGTGTTCTTCTCTCCTTCCCCATACAAGGCTCCCACTGCCCCCTTTCCCCCTCCCCGGCACTCTTTCATGGAAAAAGACCGGCTTTCCCCGGGAAAAGGAGGGCTTTTCCCCGCTTTTTGCCGTCCCTCCGTCAAGTCGTCAGTCTACATATTGTGTCCCGTTATGGTAAATCTCCTTTTATGACCACAATATGTTGTGTAGAATTTTCCTTTTTGCTCTTGCCTTTTGCCGGAAACTCTGATATAGTAATGTCTGCTGAACAAACTGCTTGCAGTTTGTTCGCGCGGCAAATGCCGCGCAATTCTATGCAAACGGCTGTTTTCAGCCGCTTGCATAGAATTTAGCCATTACTGTAATGTGTATTTCCGTGGAAGCATTACAATGCTTCCACGGAAGGTGCAAGAATTTGGGGCTTAACAGCTTCAAATTCTTGCACCTGAACAAAGCCAGTGGACCTTGAAAGCCTTGGCTTTCAAGGTTTCGGTTTTGTTCCATACGCATTATAGTACGACCTGTTCCGAAGTCTGACCGCTGCCGGCTCCCCAGTTGGGCGCCTCGGCAGTTTCTGTTTGCCCGCCGGCCCCCAGGGCCGCGCCCTTCAAGAGATTTTATGACCCAAAAAGAAAAAGGGAGGCCCTGACATGAAAGTAATCAAGCGGGACGGCACCACCGTCGATTTTGACCGCAGTAAAATCGTAGTCGCCATCCAGAAGGCGAATCAGGCTGTGGAGCCTGACTACCAGATCGACCAGGCCCAGATTGACGGCATCGCCGACTTCGTCATGAAGAAGGATCGTCCCCGCCTGCTGGTGGAGGATATCCAGGACATGGTGGAGCAGCAGATCATGGCCCTGGGCAAGTACGATCTGGCCAAGGCCTATATCATCTACCGCTATATCCGCTCCCTGGCCCGGCGTCAGAACACCACCGACGAGGACATTCTGGATCTGCTCCACAACTCCAACAAGGAGATGGCGGAGGAGAACTCCAACAAGGACACCACCGTGGCCTCCACCCAGCGGGACTATATCGCCGGCATCGTCAGCCGGGACCTGACCCGGCGCATTCTGCTGCCGGAGAAGATCTCCAAGGCCCATGACGAGGGTCTGCTCCACTTCCACGACGCCGACTACTATGTGCAGCCCATCTTCAACTGCTGCCTGATCAACATCGGGGACATGCTGGACAACGGCACCATGATGAACGGCAAGCTGATTGAGAGCCCCAAGAGCTTCCAGGTGGCCTGCACCGTCACCACTCAGATCATCTCCTGCGTGGCCTCCAACCAGTACGGCGGCCAGAGCGTGGACATCAGCCATCTGGCCAAGTATCTCCGTAAGAGCAAGGAGAAGTTCGCCCAGAAGATTCTGGAGGCCGCCGGCGGAACGGTGGAGCCGGAGCTGCTGGACAAGCTGGTGGCGGAGCGGCTGTACACCGAGCTGAAAAACGGCGTCCAGACCATCCAGTACCAGATCAACACCCTGATGACCACCAACGGCCAGTCCCCCTTCGTCACCCTCTTTCTCTATCCCCGGGAGGACGATCCCTACGCGGAAGAGAACGCCATGATCATCGAGGAGATTCTCCGCCAGCGGCTGGAGGGCATCAAGAACGAGCAGGGCATCTACGTCACCCCCGCCTTCCCCAAGCTGGTCTATGTGCTGGACGAGAACAACTGCCTCCGTGGCGGCAAGTACGACTATCTGACCAAGCTGGCGGTCAAGTGCTCTGCCAAGCGGATGTATCCCGACTATATCTCCGCCAAGAAAATGCGGGAGACCTACGAGGGCAACGTCTTCTCCCCCATGGGCTGCCGCTCCTTCCTGTCTCCCTGGAAGGACGAGGACGGGAACTACAAGTTCGAGGGCCGGTTCAACCAGGGCGTGGTCTCCATCAACCTGCCTCAGATCGGCCTGGAGGTCCGGGGCGACATGGACAAGTTCTGGCCGGAGTTTGACCGCCGGTTGGAGATCTGCAAGGAGGCTCTCATGTGCCGCCACAACGCCCTCAAGGGTGTCCTCTCCGATGTGTCCCCCATCCACTGGCAGTACGGCGCCATCGCCCGTCTGAAGAAGGGCGAGACCATCGACAAGTACCTCTATGGCGGCTATTCCTCCATCTCCCTGGGCTATATCGGCCTGTATGAGCTGACCTATCTGATGACCGGCAAGAGCCACACCCAGCCCGGCGGCACCGAGTTCGCCCTCCAGGTCATGCAGCACCTGAAGGACACGGTCACCCGCTGGAAGGAGGAGACCAACATCGGCTTCGCCCTCTACGGCACCCCCGCCGAGAGCCTGTGTTACCGCTTCGCCCGGGTGGATAAGGAGCGGTACGGCACGGTGGAGAACGTCACCGACAAGGGCTATTACACCAACTCCTACCATGTGGACGTGCGGGAGAAGATCGACGCCTTCTCCAAGTTCTCCTTTGAGAGCCAGTTCCAGAAGCTGTCCACCGGCGGGTGCATCTCCTATGTGGAGATTCCCAATATGCGCCACAACCTTCCCGCTCTGGAATCTCTGGTGCAGTTCATCTACGACAACATCCAGTACGCCGAGTTCAACACCAAGAGCGACTACTGCCAGGTGTGCGGCTACGACGGTGAGATTCAGATCAACGCCGATCTGGAGTGGGAGTGCCCCTGCTGCGGCAACAAGGACCAGAAGAAAATGAACGTGGTGCGCCGCACCTGCGGTTATCTGGGCGAAAACTTCTGGAATGTGGGCAAAACCAAGGAGATCAAGTCCCGCGTTCTGCATCTGTAAGCAATTCCCTGCACAAGCGCAGGCCGGCAGTCCCTCTGCCGGCCTGTTTTTGACCCGTCCCTGATCACCATCCAGAGAGGAGGTTTTCCATGTATTACGCTGACATCAAAAAGATCGACGTGGCCAACGGCCCTGGCGTCCGGGTGTCCCTGTTCGTCTCCGGCTGCACCCATCACTGCAAGGGCTGCTTCAACCAGGAGGCCTGGGACTTCCACTACGGCCGGCCCTACACCCAGGAGACCGAGGACGAAATCATTGCGGCGCTCTCTCCCAGCTATATCTCCGGTCTGACCCTGCTGGGCGGCGAGCCCTTTGAGCCTCAGAACCAAGCCGCCCTGCTGCCCCTGCTCCGTCGGGTGCGAAAAGAGCTGCCGGAAAAGAGCATCTGGGCCTTCTCCGGCTACACCCTGGACACGGATATCCTCACCGGCAAGCTGGGGGATTGGGACATTACCCGGGAAATCCTCAGCTATCTGGACGTGCTGGTGGACGGGGAGTTTATCCAGGAGAAGAAGGATATCTCCCTCCGGTTCCGGGGCTCCTCCAACCAGCGGCTGATCGACCTGCCCAAGACGTTGGCGGCGGACAGCGTTGTCTGGTGGGAGGGGGAATAATCTTCCGCCCCAAAAGCGTGTCGGCAAACCGTTTTGCAGTCGGTTTGCGGACACGCTTCTTTTATCCGTCTGCCTCTTCCATCGCCGCCTCATACCCCTCCAGGGCCCGGTTCCAATGGGCATAGGCGGGATCCGTCCGGTGATCGGTGAGTACGTCCAGCGTCTTCAGATACTCCCCCAGAGACCGGGTGACCTTCATCGCCCCGTAGTAGTTCAGGTGATCTCCCCGGTCCCGGGTGTCAGTGCTCCAGTCGATGTCCACCTGTCCCAGGTTCAAATCCACATAGGTCACGCCCAGCTCCTCCGCCAGGGCCTGGACGCCGTTGTGCCGGCCGGTGTTCCAATTCACCGTGCTGGGGGTGCTGATCAGAATCAGCCGGGCCTGACGGGCGTCGCAGAAGGCCTTGATGCGTTCCAGGTAGCGGCGGTTCCGTTTTGGGATGGCCGCTCGCTCCCCGGTGGGGTACATATAGTCTCCCCCGCTGCCGCTTTTGATCTTGGTGTTGCAGCGAAAGCCTTTCCAGATATCCACGGTGCCGGCACTGGAGAGGGATTGTGCCGTGCTGTCCCGCTCTGTCTCACCCTGTCCCTGCAGGCCGGCCAGAGCCGCCTCTGCCCAGGAACAGGCCAGCCGGCGCAGAGAAACCCGCCGGTAGAGGGCGTTGGTCTCCAGCAGAACCACCTTGGGCGATTGGGTCTGAAAGGCCTGATAGAGCAGCTGCTCGGTGTCGCACAGCTGCTGGCCGCAGGTGCCGCAGACATAGGCGGTGCAGCCGGTGTCCTTCCAGAGCTGCATGGGGGTAAAGGCGGAGTAGGACTCGCTGTCCCCCAGAATGAGCACATCCACTGTCTGGGCCGGCTCCTTGAGAATGTCCCGGGCGGTGGGCTCCTCCCGGGCCAGCTGCTCCATGGACTTCTGAGGGGCAATCCAATCCACCCCCAGCTCCAGAAACAGAAACAGGCCCAGCAAGGCCGCCCCCAGCCGCAGCAGTCCTTTCATGCGTGTCACTCCCCTCCGGTCGCCGTTTTCGGGATGCGCTCCCGGTACAAGAGACAGGATAGCAGGGAAGTTTTAAAAACAGCTGAAAAGGTGATTACGATTTTCTCATAATTGCCTGAAAAAACAGCGCCGTCCCGGAAACCGAAAGGTCTCGGGATGGCGCATCGTCTGTCACCGCAGCAGCCCGACGGCCATGGACACCGCCATCGCCACCGGCTGGTGAATGAGGTAGATTGTCAAGCTGTGCCGCCCCACCCAGTTCAGGCCGGGAACCCGCCGTTCCAGAATGGCGGGCGGACGGCTCAGGATCAGCCGGCCCGCAAACAGGCCGGTGAGGTAGAGGAAGAACCAAGGGAGGAGAGGGAAATAGTCGCTGGAGTAGAAGCCGGGGGCGGGAAAGCCCAGCACAGTGGCAAGGCCGCCCACATAGAGGCTCTTCGGCAGCGCCCACAGCACCTGTCCCCCAAGAGAGAGGGCGCCGCTCTGGACGGTGCGGGTCAGGAGGAAGACGCAGAAGCTCCCAATCGCCCCGGGCAGGGCTGGAATCCGCTCCAGCAGCGGCCCCAGAGCGGTGGCCAGCAGCAGGGCGCAGCCCAGCAGGGTGAGCACCCCGCACCAGATGGCCTCCTCCGGCTCGGCAATTAAGGTCACCACCGTCACCAGCAGGCCGCAGCCGTTGAGAATCAGTCCGTTTTTCACCCGATGATGGCCCAGATGCCAGGAAAGACCGGAGATCAGGATAAAAGTCCAGCAGATCCACTGCTGCCAGATATGGACGGCGGGAATTTCCCGCCAATCGGGCTGAAAGCCCTGGAGAATAAACAGGTCAAACAGAAAGTGATAGAGCACCATATTCACCACCGCCAGCCCCCGGAGGCCGTCGATGAGGTGATAGCGTTGGTTCACAGCAATCCCCCCTTTTCGCCAGTATACCACACCCCGCCCCTCAGGTCTATCCCCCGCCGTCCCGCCATAGGCTGGTACTGGGAGGTGACCGCCATGGCGCGAATCGGTATGGGACTGGGGGTGGGGCTGTATGCCCTGGCCCTGATCTGCTGTCCCCAGGCGGGAGCGGAAGCCGCCCGGACAGGCCTGGCCCTCTGCGGGCAGGTCATCCTCCCCGCCCTCTTTCCCTACTTTGTCCTGTCCAACCTGACCATCGGCCTGGGGCTTGGCCAGTGGCTCGGGCAAAAGCTGGGCCGTCTGATGCCCCGCATATTCCATGTGGGAGGCGCAGGGGGCGCTGCCCTGGCTCTGGGATTGCTGGGCGGCTATCCCGTGGGAGCGGGGGCGGTGCGGGAGCTGCTGGAGCGGGGCCAGTGCACCCAGGATGAAGCTCAGCGGCTGCTCCTCTTCTGCAACAACGCCGGCCCCGCCTTTATCCTGTCGGTGGCAGGGGTATCCGTCTTCGGCCGGATTGAGATCGGCTTCCTGCTGCTGATCGTCCACGCTCTCTCCGCCCTGGGGGTGGGACTGCTGCTCCGGGGGCCGGAGAGCACTGCGGGCGGCAGGCAAATCTCCTCCGCCCCACGTCCCGCCCCCGGGGCGCTGCTGCCCCAGGCGGTGGGCAAGGCCCTCTCCTCCTCCCTCCAGGTCTGCGCCTATGTGGTGCTCTTCAACGTGCTCATCGGCCTGCTCCGGGCGCTGACGGATGGTTGGCTCTCCCTGCCCGGGGGACTGGAGCCCCTGCTGGCCGGGCTGCTGGAGCTCTCCAACGGCGTCTGCGCCCTGCCAGCTGTCTCCTCCCCCACCCTGCGGCTGGCCCTCTGCGGCTTTCTGCTGGGCTGGGGCGGACTCTCCGTCCACAGTCAGACCGCCGCCCTGCTGGAGGGCAGCGGCCTGCGGCTGGGGCCCTATCTCCGGGCCAAGGCCCTCCAGGGACTGCTCTCCGCCGGGCTGCTGGCCCTGGCCGCTCCCCTGTGCCGCGGAATGCTCCCCGTCTCTCAAACGGGCGGCAGACTCACCCTGGTGCAGCTCTTTCCCCAGTCCCTGGCCTTCGGGGCGGCGCTGTGGATTGTCATTCTGGTTCTGCTGACAAATAGGGGTGGAAAATCTCCCGCTGGGCAGGTATAATAATGTCTGCTGAACAAATCGCATAGCGGTTTGTTCGCGCGGCGAACGCCGCGCAATTCTATGCAAGCGGCTGAGAACAGCCGCTTGCATAGAATTCAGCCATTGTTACAATGCGTATTTCCATGGAAGCATTACAATGCTTTCATGGAACGTGCAAGGATTTTGGACTTAAAAGCCCAAAATCCTTGCACTTGAACAAAGCCAGCAAGCCTTAAAAGCCAAGGCTTTCAAGGCTTGCGGCTTTGTTCAGTACGCATTATAATAATGTCTACTGAATCAACCGGTCTCCGGTTTGAAGGGAGCGCCACCTATGCTGTTTCGGAAAAAGATCGAGCCCCGCTGCATCTATTGCCAGCACGGGACAGTTATCGATGAAAATACTGTGCTCTGCCTGAAAAAAGGGGTTACCGACGGGGGCAGCTGCTGCCGCAGCTTCGCCTATGATCCCTTTTTGCGCACACCGCCGCCCCAGGCCGCCCCAGACTTCAGCAAGCTAAAGGACGAGGACTTTACCCTGTAATTTGGAAAAGTGTTCCTCCCTCTCCTCCGCTTTCCAAGAATAGTGCTCCGCCCATCCGGCCATAGTAAGGACGGCAGACCAAATGACCTGTTTGTGAGGAGGGAGCAATATGCTGGATAAAATCGCCCTGGTTCTGGCCATCATCGGCGGACTGAACTGGGGGCTCATCGGCCTGTTCCGGTTCGATCTGGTGGCCTTTCTGCTGGGCGGCTCGGGCAGCCTGCTCAGCCGGATCGTCTATGTCCTGGTGGCCATCGCCGCCATCTGGTGCATCTCGCTGCTGTTCCGGGACAGCGACGACGCCCGGACAGAGCACGCCTGACGCTCTGCCTCCCCCGTTTTCTGCCGGCATTTCCGGTGGGAAACGGGGGCTTTTTTATATCTGCTCCGCTCATCATCCCGTTTTTTGGACACCGCTTTTCTGGATACTCCCCGCTTTGTCATCTTTTGCTTTTTCTTACACTAATTTTCCATTCTTCGACGTTTTCTCTCTTGCTTTTCGTTTTATTGCTGTTTATAATAATGAAAACATTTTACACTCTCCCTTGGTTGGCTTCTCCGGCCAATCAGTGGCCGGCAGGAGACACAATATGTCAGATAAAGCAAAGGTTACAAACCAGATTGTTGCATACATGAAGGAGCGCATTGTCAGCGGAGCCTGGCCTCTGGGCAGCAAGCTCCCCTCCGAGAAAGAGCTTTGCAATGAGTTCAACTGCAGCCGGGTCAGCGTCCGCAGCGCACTGCAGCGCTTTATCGCCATCGGAGCCGTAGAGAGCATCCACGGAAAGGGCTCTTACCTGCGCTCCAACGATCTGGAAGCCCTGGAGCAGTCCACAGAGCCTATCTCCTTCTCCCGCCTGATGGATCTGCTGGACTTTGCCGCTCTGGTCTGGCCCCACGTCTGCGTCCAAGCCGCTCAGACAAACCGCCCGGAGCTGTTTCAGACCCTCAGCGATACCGTGACCAGGATGCGGGCTCTGACCCCCAATCAGTCTGGTGCTCTGGCGCAGCAGGTGGACTCCTTCCACCGGAGCATCGCCCTCTCTCTGGAGAATCAGACCTTGCTGAGCACCTTTTCCGTTATTCTGGCCCGGATCAGCCGTTATCCCTGCACTGACAACACCACAACTCTCTATTACGGCACTGTATACTATCACGACCTGCTGCTCTCCGCCATGCTGCGCCGGGATCCGGAGCAGATCCGTGCCGTTGTCCAGGACTATTTTGCCCATGTAAAGCTGGATTTTTACCGCCCGCTTTCTCCGGAATCGTGAGGAATCCGTCAACCCCAAACTACAGAACGCCCGTCCGATGGCACAGCCGCCGGACGGGCGTTTTTTGCAAATATTTCAGCAGTAATTGATTTTGACCACTTTGCCCACCTGATTGAGCAGCTCCTCCAGCCGACGGATCAACTGCAGCTTTTTTTCAAAGCCGATGCCGATGTCATCATGGGCATCGTTGGCCGCCATGCCGAAGAAAATGTTCACATTGGTGGACTCCTTCATCAGCATCAGCGCCAGCAGCGAGGCGGGGTCAGTCTGCTCCCGCAGCTCCAGCACCCGCATCGGATCCTCAATGGCCGCCTGACAGATCTCGCAGACCTTTTCCAGGGTGATAACTCCCTCGGTAACCATATCCACGCCGTCAATCATGGCCATGTCCGGCACCTCTTCGTTGCCGCTGCCCATCTGCACCTCCACCGGCTTTCCCAGATAGCGGGAGACCATTTTGGAGGTGTTGCCGCCGCTGACTATATGGTAGCCCTCCTTGCGGAAAAAGAGCTGAAGCACCCGGTCATCGTCCCGCTTGTACTTGGGAGGGCCGATGAGCAGGTTCAGGCTCTTATGCCGGCGGAACCGGAGGACGGTGGTTGTGGTGTCGTCGTCATTCTTCCCGTCGCAGAGCTCCAAGCAGTGCTGCTGAACCAGGGCGGCGATCTCGGCGGCGGACAGGTTGTCCATGTCCTGCTCCGCCAGGAACTGCTGAATCTCCCGCTCGCTCCAGCCGTTGTCGTTGTGCTTGCCGATACCGGAGTGGGTGACGCCGTCGGTCATCAGCAGGAAGATGTCCCCCTCCTGAAGGGTAATCCGGCTCTCCCGGATCTCCTTATCTCCCACAAAACGGACAGAGTAAGGATATCGGCAGGGTTTGCCGTCCCGGAAGAAGATGACCGAAGGGTTGTCGTAGTTGAGCAGATAGGCAACCCCCTTGTCAATCTCCATTGCCGTGAAGGTGGCGTAGGCCAGGCCGTGCTGCTTGCTCACCGGCAAGGTGCTGGCCACTGTGTCGATGCACTCCTCCAGCGGAATCTTCCGATCCAGCATGGTGCCCAGAATGGTGGCGGTGAGGGTGGCCAGGATGTTGGCCCGGACGCCGCTGCCCAGGCCGTCGGAGACGGTGACAACCCGCCGGTCCCGGCCGCCGAAGTCCCGGAAAAAGTCGCCGCACAGGGTTTCCTGGTATTTACAGCGGGAGATGTTGGTCAGATCCAGATACAGATCTCCTTCCAGCATTTTCCTCACTTCTCCTCTCCCTCGTCCAGCAGGATGGCGTCCTTCAGGTCCTTCACCGCCGTCTTGGTCTCAGCGGCGGTCTCACCCAGGAGGAAGGCAATCTCATGGACAATGCGCAGCTGCTTGTTGACGATCTCGTCCGCCAGGGCGGCAGCCTGCATCTTAGTCTCCAGGTTTTTCCGTTTCTGCTTGTTCTCCTCGGTCAGATCCTTCATGGTAACCACAATGACCCCGGACTCCCGGTCCAGCTGGAAGGTCTCGTCCAGATACATGCTGTAGTCCGAGTGATAAACCCGCTTCTGCATCAGCTCCTGCCCCGAGGCCAGGAAGTTGACAAAGTCATATTCGTCCATCAGTTGGCTCACCGGCTGGCCCACCACGGTATCGGCGGAGATATGGAACAGCTCACAGGCGGCCTTGTTGATTTGCTGCACCTTCAGGTCAGTGTTGACGCTGATCAGGGCGTTGGGGAGAATATCCACCACCGTGTTGGCGAAGGACTCCGCCTTCTCCCGCATATAGGGCAGGCACATGCCGATCTCCGCCTTGCCCTGGAGGACGGCCTTGGCCTTCTCCCGGCAGGTGGGATAGCCGCACATGCCGCAGTTGAGCTCGTCCGAGGGGTCGTTCTTGCCGATCTGCCGGAGGACGGCAGTGATCTGGGCGTCCGAGGGGGACATGCGCAGCACCCGCTTGGCCTTGAACTCCTTGGACACGTCCACCTCCTCGGGCACCACAAAGTCGATGCTGTGATCCCGGGTGTTGGCGCTGTTGCGCACCTTCAGCTCGGAGTAGGCAGTGGAGAGCCGATCCTTGCGGAAGGAGGGGCCGCCCACACAGCCCGCACGGCAGAAGTTCATCTCGATAAAGCAGTTGGCCATACGCCCGGCGATGACGTCGTCGATGGCGGCGGCACAGTCGTCAAAGCCGTCCACCGTCAGATAGCGCCAGCCCACCTCCCGCTCCATGGTCTGGAGGATGCCGCCGGTCTTGGGGAAGAGCCGGGACAGCTTGGGATCCACATTGTTCCGGCCCACAATCTCCTGGAGGACGATGCCGGAGTTGCGGAACCAGGTCTTCAGCTCATCAAAGAGGAGGGTGAAATCGTACTCAGACTCCTTCTCCTTCTGCTCCCCCTTTTTCGCCACACAGGGGGAGATGAAGACGATCTTGGCGTCGGGATAGCGCATTTTCAGCAGCTTGGCGTGGGCCTGGATGGGAGTGAGCACCGGCAGCAGATAGGCCTGGGCCTTAGGCCGCACCTTTTTGATGTAGGTGTTGATGGCGGAGCAGCAGGAGGAGATATAGGTCTTGCCCGGGTTCTCGTGCACCAGCCGCTCGTACTCGGTCTTGACCAGATAGGCACCCTCCGCCGTCTCAAAGGCGTCGGCAAAGCCCAGATCCTTCAGGGCGCTGCGCAGGGTGGGAAAGTCGGTGCTGAAATAGGCGGCGTAGGAGGGGGCCACCGAGGCGATGACCTGCTCTCCGCCGATCAGGCATTCGGTGATGGCGCCGATGTCCGGGATATCCTCCTTGGCGTTCTGGGGGCAGACCGTGACGCAGGTGCCGCAGAGGATACAGTCGTTCTCGATGATCCGGGCCACATGATCCTTGATCTCGATGGCCTTCACCGGACAGTAGCGGACGCATTTATAGCAGTTTTTGCAGTCTTTTGCGTTGAATTGTAAAATGCTCATGGCGTTACCTCAACCAGAATGATAGGAAAAGCGGGCTGGGCCATAACAGACCCAGCCCGTGGAATGGATGGAATTACTCCTGATTCAGGATGAACTGCTCGAAGACCTGATCCACGTTGCCCATGCCCACGCCGGTGATGATCTCATCGTCGATGGACACAGTGATGCCGTCCCGGCAGTGGCCCAGGCAGAAGGCGGAGCCAAAGGTGACCTCGTTGGACAGTCCGTGCTCCTCTACCAGCTCCTTGAGCCGCTCCTGGACACGATAGGAACCCTTCTTGTGGCAGCTGCTGCCGATACAAACCAATACCTTCATTTTTTACTCCTCCTCGTAGCCTTCCAGAACGGAAATGGCGCCCATAATCGTCTGCTCCACTGCGGTCTTGCCGTACTTGGTGATCTCTGCCGCGTCCTTGGGCAGATGGTTCAGGCAGGCGGGGCCGCCGATGCAGCCGTTTTCACAGCACATGCCCTCGATAAAGTTGTTGGGCAGCTTGCCGATGTTGGCCTTCATCAGCGCGGTCTTGCACTCGGCAATGCCGTTGCAGATGGCGGGATTGGCCTTGAACTCGTCGCCCCGCTCCTTGTAGGCCTGGCCCACTGCCTCGGACACGCCACCGGTACGAGCGAAGATACGGCCGTAGTAGGAAGCGTTGTCCAGCGGCGTCTCCTCCAGGGAAGCCAGGTCGATCTCCTTGGCGGCAAACAGGGCCTGCAGCTCCTCAAAGGTGATGACGCTGTCGATGTACTCGCTGACCTTGCCCCGATCCAGCTCGGTCTTCTTGGCGATGCAGGGGCCGACAAAGACGGTCTTGCAGCCGGGATCCATCTTCTTCAGGCTCTTGCCGATCTGGGCCATGGGGGACAGGTTGTGGGAGATATGCTGCACCATCTTGGGGAAGCTCTTGTGGATGTAGTTGACAAAGGCGGGGCAGCAGGAGGAGGTGAGGAAGCCCTTCTCCATCAGCTCCTTGCTTTCCAGATAAGCCACCATATCGGCGCCCCAGGCGGCCTCAACGGCGGTGTGGAAGCCCAGCTTGGTGATGCCGGTGACCACCTTCTCCAGGGTGACCCCCTTCACATGGTCGTACTGGGCGGCGATGGCGGGGGCAATGATGGCGTAGACGTGATACTTGGTGTTGTTCTCCGACTCGTTGATCATGCGGATGACGTCGGTGATGTAGCTCTTGTCCACGATAGCGCCGAAGGGGCACTGATAGACGCAGTGGCCGCAGGAGATGCACTTGCTCTCGTCGATAACCGCCTTCTGGGTCTCCATGTCGATCTTCAGGGCGCCGGGGACGCAGGCCCGGACGCAGGGCCGGGTGTGCTTGACGATGGCGTTGTAGGAGCAGGCGGCGGCGCAGCGGCCGCACTCGATGCACTTGGTCTTGTCGATGACGGCGCGGCGATCCTTCTCGTCGAAGGTGATGGCGTCCTTGGGGCAGGCGTTGAGGCACCGGTGAGCCAGGCAGCCCCGGCAGGTCTCGGTGACCTTCATGCCGTCGGCGGGGCACTCGTCGCAGGCGATGGGGAGCACCTGGACAACGGCGGTACTGCTCACGTTGCCGCCCATGGCCACCTGCACCCGCTGAGCGCTGATGGCCCGCTCCTTATAGATGCAGCAGCGCATGGTGGGTTTGGCGCTGTCAGGGATAATCTCCTCGGGGATCTTCATGGCGTTGGCCGGAGTCAGTTCGTTGTCATAAGCCAGCTTGGCCACATGCGCCAGCACATCATTTTTAATGGCCTGCACATCAGTCTCAAACAGATTGTTCATGTAGTCCACCTTTTCTTTCCATGGATTCTCCCGCTTCCAGATCGGAGTGCAGTGTCCGGGCGGCGGCAGCCGGCCAGCCTGGCTGTTCTTTTTTGTCAGAGGGATTGTTAAAGTTTGCACACAATCAGTATAGTACGTCCCCCGTCAAATTGCAAGAGGAACCGTCGGTAAAGTACCCCAAAACTGTGCACTCAGTTGCTTTTTGCTAACTTGAAACTCTCGTCGGGGCAAAGGCTATTGACATTGCCCGCTTCCGGAGTAGGATAATTAATAAGGTTGTTTTCAATGCCATATTCCCTGTAAGGAGGCCAATATGTTGTAGGTATTACAATGATGCGTGACAAAAAGGAAAAAGGGTAGCGAATAGGAGTG
>JBJDXS010000031.1:0-10192 GCA_051866815.1 Candidatus Onthomonas sp.
CGAAACCGTTTGTCAAGCTCTTTTTTCTGATTTCTCAGAAGTTTTTGCATTGACCAATTAAACTCTGTATACACTTCCGCAAATGGATTTCGCAATCTCGATTGCAGATCCGTTTTTTGAAAGCTTTGTTATTATACTAAACTGTTCTTCCTTTGTCAACACCTTTTTTCGTTTTTTTCTGCACTTTTTCTTTTCTTTGTCATATACTAAATAATGCGGTTTCCTGCTGTTTAATCCACTAAATCTTGTGTTTTATCATTCTCTGTCTGCTTAACATGACGATGCAGGCCAAAATTGGCAGAGCATAACATACCACCCAGTCCCAGCGCTCCACTACATCTGTCCATATTTTTCGCAACTGAAATGCGTTTGGGCTAATCCAGACTGCCCCTATCACCACTATTATACTCATGCCCCCCAGAAGCCAATGACGGCTCGCCTTTTGAGTCACACTCTTGGTCAGCTCTTCCGCGGCCAACAGCTGGGCTGAAAACAAGGCTACATCAGAGAAAACCCAGACGCCTGCTACAATAGACTCCAGCCGCTCTACTATATTTAAGGTAGAGCCCTCTTTGGCCAGGCTGAAAAAGGGCATCTGCATCCGTTCCACCGTCTGCCACCCAAAGACGCCAATGATAATGCCGTTGAGCACAGTAAGCACCAGACAGAGGACGAGAAACCAGGCGGCTGTAACGCGCATCCCCTCCTGGGTCTTCCCTAACTCGTCCTTCCGAAAGAGAATCGGGATACTGTGGCCCAGTACAGCCAGTACCGGCAGGGCGGAACAGGCCAACCCCTGCCACCCCTCCATCCAGACCGGCCAGACATGGTAGAACTCCACCTCGGGAATCCCCAGCAGCATCACCAGCCCCACGATACCACAGAGTGCATAGAAAAACACCTGACTCATACGGCAGACGGTTCCCATGCCCCGGCCAGTGACCCACCAGACAATGAGGATGAGGCCAATCAGGAACAGCCACAGATCGGTATCCAGATAGATGGAGGAGACAAAGTCCTCCGCATAAAACCGCAGACCCACCGCAGTGAGCAGCAGCAGCCAGACCACTGTCACCAGGCTGGCCGCCCTGCCCAGCACCGGCCCATAGGCCATCCGGTAGAGTCCCCCCAGGTCGGTACCCCTGGGCAGCCGGCGAAAGGTGCTCACCAATAGCCATACAGCCAGCAGAAAAACCGGCAGAGCCAGCATGGGCGCAAGCCATCCTCCCGCTCCGGCCAATGCCGCCGTCTCCCGGGGAATGATCCGGATCATGGGCGAAAGCAGACCGCAGAAGACCAGCACCATCAGCTGTTTGAGAGAGATTTGTCCTTGCTCCATGTCTCTGCTCCTTCCTCGATGGGCCGGTCCACATCGTAACTCCGCTCGACCTCTCCCTCGACCTCTGTCTTGAGTGTAATTTCCGGAAACCAGTCATCCCAGTTTTCCTGTATCTGTCCGCTGTGAAACGGACTGCGGCAGATCAGCTCCCGGCGCAGGTGGAGAAAGTCCGCCCCCTCCTCCCGGCTCCGATCCAGCGTCGCCTGGGTCCAGAGTCTCAGCTGCTCAGAAAAGCCCTGACGCATCTGTTCCAGGCTTTGTGCGTCCGTTGGACTGACCGGGCCGCTGACCTCGCTGAGCTCTCCCTTTGCCTTGATTCGGATGGTGAGCTGTGTGAGCCGTCCATTCTCGTCAAATGTGGGCTCCAGGCTCCGCTGGGCGTAGACCAACTGAACCCCAACCGGGGTACCGTCCGCCAGGGTCAGCTCCACCATATCCAGCTGATCCTGATTGGTCAGCAGTGCCGCCCCCTTGGACTCTTCCGGAGTGAGAAAGTCCGCCAGGTTGCCCTCCTTGAGAAAAGCCAGTCCGGTGAGATTGATCTCCTTCTCCGGTTCCTCTCCCTTTCCCTCCGGGTCATAATCCGGATTATCCGTCAGGGTAAGCACCGGCACCAGGCCGCAGCCGTTGTCCTCTAACTGACTGATCAACTGCCGGAAGGTGTATGGCCACTTTCGCCCACCCATGCTCCGGTTCTGGCTGATGGCGGTGAGCCGGTCGGTGAGGGCGCTGCTCTGGGACGCGGTTCCCTTGACCGCCTCCTCCCCGGTGGCCCCAGCCACCACAAACAGCTTGCTCTCCATCCGCATGGAGAAATCCCGGGCCACAAAATCAGCCAGCTGCAGCAGCTCTCCTCGGGCCAGCTCCTCCCCGATGACACACTCCGCCAGATGGCCGAACTCCACAAAGCCGTCGCTCTGCTGCTGGAGGCCGGAGCAGCCTCCGGAGATGGTCATGGCCTCCTGTGAGAGAACCAGCGGAGGCTTGGACTGTCCGCTGTTTCCCTCCTTCTGCAGGTTGCCCGAGGCGGTCAGCCGCAGGGCAGCTCCCTCCCCTTTGTCCAGCGCCAGGGTGCGGATCAGCTTGACCTGGGTGATGTCCCGGGTGACCGGCAGCACGTCGCTGTCCCAGCTGGAGAGTCCCAGAAACAGCGCCCAAGCCAGCAGCAGGGCCAGCAATCCCTTTCGCTTAGCGGTCATGTCCGTTTTCTCCGGTTTTCCGGGTGCAGCTCGGTGGGCCGCAGCTTCACCTCAGGCAGCGGCTTTCGCAGGATGGGATGGCTCTCCAAGCTGCTCCGTTCCTGGGGGGCAAAGGGGGTCAGATAGGGCACTCCAAAATCCTCCAGACTGGCCAGATGGGCGATGAGAAATGCGGTGCCTGCCATCAGACCGAAGATACCCAGCAGTGAGGCCAGCACCGCCAGCAGAAACCGCCAGACCCGCAGAGCGTTGGAGAAATCCTGATTGGGCATGGTAAAGCCGGCAATGCCCGCCACCGCCACCACAATGACCACCACCGGGGAGACAATCTTGGCGTCCACCGCCGCCTGTCCTACCACCAGACCGCCGATAATGGACACTGTCTGTCCGATGGTCTTAGGCAGGCGCAAGCCTGCCTCCTGCAGAATCTCAAAGGCGGCCAGCAGGCCTATCACCTCAAAGGAGGTGGGAAAAGGCACGTCCTGCTTGCTGGCGATGATAGACATGGCCAGTTTGGTGGGGATCAGCTCAAAGTGAAACTGGGCGACAGAAATATAGAATCCTGGCAGCAGCAGGGTCAGCAGCAGGCAAAGATACCGCAATAGCAGCAGCAGTGAAGACACCGCCCAGTGATAACTCTTGTCCTGGGGGGCCTTCATAAACTGGCTCACATCTCCGGGCAGCAGACAGCCCAGTGGAATTCCGTCTACCAGAATGGCCGCCCGCCCGTCCAGCAGACCCTGGCACACCCGGTCCGGCCGCTCGGTAAAGAGCACCCGGGGAAAGGCAGTGGCCTTCGGGTCAGTGAGATATTCCTCCAGGGCGCCGGTGGTGAGCAGGGCGTCCTCGTCGATGTCCCGGAGCTTGTCCGCAATCCGGCGGATCAGCCGCTCCTCCGCGATGCCCTTGACCCAGAGCAGCTCCACCGGCGTTTTCGTGCGCCGGCCGATGACAAAGCGCTGAATCTGCAGCTCCGGCGTCCGCATCCGCCGGCGAAGCAGCGAGGTGTTGGTGCGGACGGACTCCACAAAGCCGTCTTTGGCCCCCTTAATCTGGCTCTCGTTTTCCGGCTCGGTGACCGACCGTTTCTCCTCAGTGGCCACTGAACAGGTGATCACTCCGTCCGGCAGAAAGATGGCGCAGCTGCCGTCCAGTACTGCCTCCACCACCTCATCCAGCGTCTCCTGACGCTGGGCGTTTTGGTTCCAGACGCCGCCCTCCAGAATTGCCTGGGCGGGCCGCTCCCCTTGGGGCAGAGGCCAGGCAGCCAGGGGGCGGAGCACATAGTCATTGAGCCGCTCGCTGCGCACCATGCCGTCCAGCCAGCCGATCTGGATCGGATGCCTCCAGCCCTGTGGGGTCAGCTCCTTCTCCGAGAAGTCGGCGCACTCCTGAAAGATGGCCGCAAAATTCTCCCAGGTCAGCGGCTGATCAAACTGAGGCCGCTTTTCCGGGTGGTGAGAGATATGTCCCTGGCTTGCGCCAAACAGTCCCATGCCACGCGCTCCCTTCTTTGTCTCTCTGGAGAGTATGGCTGGTTTCCCGATCAGATATGGCTGGTTAGTTTTGGATGCGCTCTTTTGTTTCGTTATGCGCCTGGTTTCCTTTTTCTCCTTCTCACTCCAGCATACCCCAACCTCCCCCTATTTACGCCAGCCGGATTTTGTTGTAAAATAGAGCATACAGAACACGAAAGAGGAGGCGGGCCAATGGCCGTCCAACGGATTGATCTGAATAATCGGGCTGTCTCTATGGACGGCGCCACGGTGGACCGGCTGGTCAAGCTGGGCAGCGGCGATGCCGCCCTGCTCTACCTCTATCTGCTCCGCTGTCAGGGGGAATATGACCCAGCCCGGGCCGGGGCCGCCTTGAGTTGGACCCGTGGGCAACTGGACACTGCCCTGGCTCAGCTCCAGGAGCTGGGCCTTGCCGCCGGAGCCGCCCTCCCCCAGTTGGAGGATGCGCCCCCTCAGCCGGAGCAGGCCCCGGAATACACCGCCGCCGACATTGCCAACGAGCTGAAGGATCCCGGCAGTCAGTTTCCCGTTCTGCTCCAGGAGATTGAGCGGATGTTTGGCAAGAAGCTCACCAATTCCCAGGTCTCCGTCCTGCTGGAGCTGTACGACCATGTGGGCCTCCCGGCGGAGGTACTGCTGATGATGGTCAACTGGCTGTGCGAGCGCAACCGGAAGAAATACGGTGCCGCCCGGAACCCCTCTATTTCAGTGATTAAGCGCACCGGCTACCAGTGGAAGGAGCAGGGCTACGACACCCTGGACGCGGCAGAGGAGTACATCCGCAATGTCTCTCTTCGGGAGACTCAGGAGGGAGCGGTGTTGGCTGCCCTGGGCATCTACGGCCGTCAGCCGGTGGCCAGCGAGCGCCAGTTTATCCGCCAGTGGTTGGAGTGGCGCTTCCCGCCGGAGACCATTGCCATCGCCTACGACATTACGGTCACCAGCATCGGTAAGATGAACTGGCACTACTGCAACGGTATTTTAAAACGCTGGCACGAGAAAAATCTTCACACCCCGGAGCAGGTGCAGTCCGAACGCAAGGCAGATGTTGCCCAATCCCGCCCGGCTTATCAGCGGCCCGGCCAACCGCCCCGTAAGGATCAGCAGGCTATCGAACGGGAGAACCGGCAGTATTTGGAAGAGATGCAGCGTGTTTTGGCTCAGATGAAGCAGGATACCTGATCTATGGCGCTTACGATAAAGGAGGGAACATCCCATGCCCTATGACGGAAGTGTTATTCGCAACGCTACAGAACAATTAAATTGGAACGCTCAACGGCATCGGGCAGAATTTGAGCGCCGCCGCCAGGAGATCTATCTCCGGGTGCCCCGACTCCAGACCATCGACCGGCAACTGAGCCAGACGGTGCGCCAGGCGACCCAGACCGCCCTGCGTAAGGGCGTGGACCCCATGCCGGCACTGGAGCAGGCCAAACGGCAGAATCTCTCTCTCCAGCAGCAGCGAAAGCAGCTTCTGGCCCAAAACGGCTATGCCCAGGACGCCCTCACCTACAAACCCCTGTGCCCGCTCTGCAATGACCGGGGCTGGCGGGGCTCCGAGATGTGTTCGTGCCTAAAAAATCTCTGCGGCAAGGAGCAGATTAAAAATCTTTCTTCTATGCTGAACCTGGGCAGCCAGTCCTTTGATACTTTCGATTTGGACTATTACTCACCGGTGTATGACGCTTCGATTGGCTCCTCACCCAGAAATATGATGGAATATGCCCAAGACGTCTGTTTTCAGTTTGCCAATCGTTTTCCACACGGAAACCAGAATAATCTTTTTCTCACTGGCAATCCCGGCTTAGGCAAGACCTTTCTCTCCGCAGCGATTGCACGGTTAGTCAGTGAGAAGGGCTACAGTGTGGTCTATGACTCTGCTGTTAATGTGTTTAACCGCTTTGAGGCTCAGAAATTTGGACGGGACAGCCAAGCGGCTCTGGATATTGACCGATATCTCACCTGTGATCTCATGATTCTGGATGATCTGGGCAGTGAGATGAACTCTCCTCTTGTACACTCCTCTCTCTATCAGTTGATTAACGGTAGAATACTTTCAGAGCGCAGCACTGTTATTTCCTCCAACTTTTCTCTGGATGAGATTGCCCACCGCTACAGCCCACAGGTTTACTCCCGGCTTTCCGGAGAATATCTGACCGTCCGTTTTTTCGGCGAGGATATACGCAAGCAAAAGAGAGCCCGAGGCATCCGATAAATTTGTCTTACTCCCGCTTCTGTTTGGAGCGGGAGTATTTTTCTGTCAAACAGTCCTATTTCCCGTCCAAACCAGTAAAATCACAAACTTTTCCCCTCGACTTTGTTCCCATGGTTTTTCCGTGGGAAATTGCTATTCTCATCTTACCCAATCTGAAACGGAAGGTATGTGGTGGGAAATATGGCATTGACACGAAGAAGAGGCCCCTTTGACAGCACTCGCATTCTCTATCTCCCCGTCTGGGAGATTCACCCTAATCCCAACCAGCCCCGTACGGTCTTCTCTGTCAAGGGTTTGGAGGAGCTCTCCGCCTCTATCCAGGAGCACGGCATTCTCCAACCCCTCACCGTCCGGCGGCTGGAGGATCGGAGCTATGAGCTGATCTCCGGAGAGCGGCGGCTCCGGGCGGCCAAACTGGCCCGTTTGGAGACGGTGCCCTGTATTCTGCTCAAGGCGGACGATATGGAGTCCTCCCTGCTGGCACTGATCGAAAATCTCCAGCGCCGTGATCTGGATTTTGTAGACGAGGCACTTGCTCTGGAGCAGCTGATCTCCACCTACCACCTCAGTCAGGAGGAGGCTGCCCGGCGCATCGGAAAGAGTCAGTCTGCTGTGGCCAACAAGCTGCGTCTGCTCAAGCTCTCCCCCCAGGTGTTGGAGACGCTGCGTTCTCACGGCCTCACCGAGCGCCATGGCCGGGCGCTGCTCCGGCTTTCTCCGGAGCAGCGGGGACAGGTGCTGGATACCATCATTCAGGAAAATCTCACCGTCTCCAAAACCGAGGAGCTGGTAGATCAGCTGCTCCAACCCCCTCCTCCCCCACCGCAGGCTCAGCCCCAGCCTGCCCCAGAGCCTGCGCCGATGGAAAAACCGGTCTCACGGAGAAAACCCGTCCTGCTGGTGCGGGACATCCGTCTCTTTCTCAACACCATCAATCACAGCATGGAGGTCATGCGCCGCTCCGGAATCTCCGCCTCCTGCGGCCGGGAGGAGAGCGAGGACGCCATCACGCTGACCATTGTCATTCCCAAGGCGGCCTCCAAGTGATATGCCGGCCGCTGTGTCCCGCCGTCTTGAAGGACGGCGGCTGTTTTCTCTTCTGGGTCAGGCGGGCCGCAGTCTGGCCCGCAGGTTTTCCCGTCCTCTCCGGCTTCAGCTGAACCGCTCCAAGGAGACTGGGCGGGTTGCTCTCCGGGTGCTGCCGCCGGAGTCTATTGTTTCACGTGAAACATTTAAAACTGCTCCGTCTTCTCAGCGTTCCGGGCCGGAGCAAAGCGCCGCCCGGGCAGCACAGACTCCTGCGGCACAGCAAAAAACTGTTTCACGTGAAACACACAAAAAACAAACCAGCCAAAAATCACCTGAAAAACCGGAGCCAAAAACGGCGGAAATTCCAGACCCGACCGTTGCATTGAACGGGGAGATATACTATAATAATAGCGGTAAAAATTCCCCGTTGGAAGGTGTTTGTGTGGCAAAACGAATCGTGATTGCGAATCAAAAGGGCGGTGTCGGCAAGACGACCACCGCGGTCAATCTGACAGCCGCTCTGAAGGAGCTGGGCAAGCGGGTGCTGCTCTGTGACTTCGATCCCCAGGCAAACGCCACCTCCGGACTGGGCGTGGACAAAAACGCCGTCTCACCCAGCGTCTATGACGTACTGATCGACGGGGCTGACCCCAAGAAAGCGGTGGTCTCCACCCAGTGGGGAGACGTGCTGCCCAGCAATAAAGCCCTGGCCGGAGCCGGCATTGAGATGATCGGTCTGGATGACCGGGAGCAGCTGCTGCGCAAGGCGCTGGATCAGCTGGACGGCGACTATGACTATATCATCATCGACTGCCCGCCCTCCCTGGAGCTGCTCACCCTCAACGGCCTGTGTGCTGCCCACAGTATTATTGTCCCGGTTCAGTGCGAATACTACGCATTGGAGGGACTGAGCGACCTGCTCTCCACCATCCGTATCGTCAAGCGCAAGCTGAATCGGAGCATCGAGCTGGAAGGCGTTCTGCTGACCATGTTTGACGGCAGAACCAACCTCTCCCTCCAGGTTGCGGAGGAGGTCAAGCGCCACTTCCCTGGCCAGGTTTACGCCACGGTGATCCCCCGCAATGTGCGGCTCTCCGAGGCGCCCAGCCACGGCAAGCCGGTCATGGCCTATGACAAGTACAGTACAGGCGCCCAGGCCTATCAGAAGCTGGCGGAGGAATTCTTGTCTCAGAACAGTTAAGTAAACGTCCCAATCTCTTTCGGAGAGAGGTGAAAGAACGGAATTATGGCAAAACGAAACGCAAGCTCCGGCCTGGGCCGGGGCCTGGGCGCTCTGCTGGGAGACGCCGTCAACCAGCCGGAGCACGAGGGGGTCACCTCCCTTCCTATTGAGAAGGTGCGGCCCAATCAGGATCAGCCCCGAAAGCAGTTTGATGACCAGGCCCTGGCCGACCTGACCGAATCAGTGCGGCTTCACGGCATTTTGCAGCCCATCAACGTGCGGCTGATGGCCTCCGGCTATTATCAGATTATCTCCGGCGAGCGCCGCTGGCGGGCCGCCCGGGAGGCAGGTCTGGATGAGATTCCGGTCATCGTCCTGGAGGCGGATGACCGGAAGGCTATGGAGCTGGGCCTTATTGAAAACCTTCAGCGGGAGGACCTAAATCCCATGGAGGAGGCCAAGGGCTTCCAGAGCCTGATTCATGACTACGGCCTGACTCAGGAGGAGGTAGCCCGGCAGGTGGGCAAGTCCCGTCCCGCCATCGCCAACGCCGTCCGGCTGCTGGCCCTGCCCAAGGAGCTGATGCAGTATGTGGAGGCGGACATCCTCTCCGCCGGACATGCCCGGGCTCTGCTGGCCCTGTCCGACCCGGAGGAGATGAAGGCGGTAGCCGACAAGGTGGCCCAGCGTCAGCTCTCCGTCCGTCAGACGGAGGAGCTGGTCAAGCAGCTGCTCAAGGCGGGCAAAAAGGAGGAGGAGCCCCCCTCCCCTGCCTTACCCGATGTGGATTACTCCGCCGTGGCCGCAAAAGAGCTGGCCGACTCCCTGGGCCGGAAGGTGAAGATCATCTCCGGTAAGCGAAAGGGAAAGCTGGAGTTGGAGTACTACGGTGTAGACGACCTGAACGACCTGTTGGAGGCGCTGCACCGTCTGCCCCGCCGGCAGTAACAGAGAACAGAGAGAAAATCAAGGGGCCCTGCCCCAAAGGAGACAGTCAACCATGTTAGACATTAAGTTTGTCCGGGAGAATCCGGAGATCGTCAAGCAGAACATCCGCAATAAATTCCAGGACGCCAAGCTGCCCCTGGTGGATCAGGTCATCGAATTATATAATGAGAGCCTGGAGGCCAAGAAGTCCGCTGAGGCCCTGCAGGCCAACCGGAACACCCTGTCCAAGCAGATCGGCATGCTCAAGGGCCAGGCCAAGAAGAATCCCGATCAGACCGCCGAGTGCGAGGCCAAAATCCAGGCCATTACCGACCAGGTCAACGCTGAGGCCGAGGAGCGCAAGCAGTTGGAGGACAAGGCAGAGCAGCTAAACAACCAGGTTCGCGCCATTCTGCTCCAGATTCCCAACATCATCGACCCCTCCGTCCCCATCGGCCCGGACGACAGCTGCAATGTAGAGGTGCAGCGCTTCGGCGAGCCCGTGGTGCCCGATTTCCCCATCCCCTATCACACCGACATTATGGAGTCCCTGGGCGGCCTGGATATCGACTCCGCCCGCCGCGTCTCCGGCAACGGCTTCTACTATCTGCTGGGCGACGTGGCCCGACTGCACGAGGCAGTGCTGGCCTACGCCCGGGACTTTATGATCGACCGGGGCTTCACCTATGTGATCCCCCCCTTCATGATCCACGGCGACGTGGTGGAGGGCGTCATGTCCTTCCCCGAGATGGACGCCATGATGTACAAGATTGAGGGTGAGGA
>JBJDXS010000032.1:0-55374 GCA_051866815.1 Candidatus Onthomonas sp.
GCTTTTCGGCGGAGATCCGGTTCTGGAGATTGACCAGCCGCTGGAAGTTCCGGTTCTTCTCCTCTTTTGTCATCGGGTCGGGCATTTTCGCCGCCGGCGTCCCCTCCCGGGGAGAGTAGATAAAGGTGAAGAGGGCGTCGTAGCGCACCTCCTCCAGCAGGGAGAGGGTGTCCTCAAACTCCTCGGTGGTCTCCCCGGGGAAGCCCACGATAATGTCCGAGGTGAGGACGATGTCGGGAATCAGCTCCCGGAGCCGGCGGATCTCGTCCAGATAGGCCGCCCGGTCATAGTGCCGGTTCATGGCCTTGAGCACCCGGTCGTTACCCGCCTGCACCGGCAGATGGAGCTGGGGGGCCACCTTTTCGCACCGGGCCATGGTCTCAAACAGCTTCTGGGAGGCGTCCTTGGGATGGCTGGTCATAAAGCGGACGAGGAAGTCCCCGGGAATGGCGTTGACCCGCTCCAGCAGGTCGGCGAAGTCCATATCCAGCCCCAGATCCTTGCCGTAGGAGTTGACATTCTGGCCCAGGAGGGTGATGTCCTTGTATCCCTCCTCCACCAGCTGCCGCACTTCGGCCAGAATCAGCTCCGGATCCCGGCTCCGCTCCCGGCCCCGGACGTAGGGGACGATGCAGTAGGTGCAGAAGTTGTTGCAGCCGTACATAATGGAGACCCAGGCCTTCAGCTTGCCCTTCCGGGCCACCGGCAGGCCCTCGGCGATGTGCCCCGGGGAGTCCGGCGTCTCAAAGACCCGCTTGCCCTTGTCCAGCACCTGGCTGAGCAGCTCGGGGAACTTCCAGAGGACGTGGGGGCCGAAGACAAGATCCACATGCCGGAAGGACTTTTTGATCTTCTCCGCCATGTGGGGCTCCTGCATGGCGCAGCCGCACAGGCAGATGATCTGGCTGGGCTTGCGCTTTTTCGTGTGGGTCAGGGCGCCCACGTTGCCCAGCACCCGCATCTCCGCGTGCTCCCGGACGGCGCAGGTGTTGATGACGATGACGTCCGCCTCCTGCTCGTCCTCGGTAAAGCCGTAGCCCATCTCGGCCAGCATGCCCCGGAGCTGTTCTGAGTCCGCCTCGTTCTGCTGGCAGCCATAGGTGTCCACCATGGCCAGAGGCTGCTGGGGAAGCTGAGAGATCTGCCGATAGATCTCCTGCCGGATCTCCTGCTGGCGCCGGAGCTCCTCCGGGGGAATCAGCACGTCGTTTCGTTTCAATGAAGTACCTCCTACCGGCAAAATGCCGCAAATGTCCATGATAACGGCATTATAACACGGTTTTCCCCGGGAGACAAGGAACGGTTTTTCTTTCCGTGGGCGGGAATTCCTGAATTTTTCTTGCAAAACAGGAATCTCTCCACTATAATGTGCGTATTACCACCCTTTCCCTGTTTTATCTCTGCAAGGAGTTGTCTCGCAATGAAACGTCTGGTGATTGATACCGCTGCCATCCGGCGCAACATCGGGATCATCCGGAAGAAAGCCGGCCCCTCCGCCATCTACGGCGTGCTCACCGGCGACGGCTACGGCGCCGGTCTGTCAGAGCTGGCCGCCCTGCTCCGGGAGGAGGGCATTGACCGCTTCGCCGTTCAGGAGCTGGAGGACGTCCAGGCTCTCCGGGAGCACGGCTTTGAGACGGAGGAGATTCTCCTGCTCCGCTCCACCGCCGACCGGGAGGAGCTGAATCAGCTGCTGGATCTGGGGGCGGTATGCACCGTGGGCTGCTACGAGACCGCCGTGGCCCTCAACGCTCTGGCCGCCGAGCGGGCCGACCTGGCCCGGGTGCATATTCTCATTGACACCGGCATGGGCTTCGGGGGCTTTCTCCCCACTGAGGGGGAAAAGCTGCTCTCCATCTACCAATATCTGACCAATCTGCAGGTCACCGGCGTGTACACCCACCTCTGTGCCGCCCGGAGCGACATCAACCCCCAGCTGGAGCAGTTCTCCTCCGCTTTAGACGTCATCCGTGGGGCCGGCTATGACCCGGGCGTCTGCCACGCCGCCAGCTCCTCCGCCCTCATGGCCTTCGGCCACACCCAGCTCAACGCCGTCCGGGTGGGCTCCGCCTTTTTGGGTCTGTGCCACCGGGGCCGGGGCCGCAGGCTGGAGTCCTGCTGCTGGGGCGAGGCCGCCCTGGAGACGGTGCGCTGGCTGCCCAAGGGGAACACGGTGGGCAATGAGCGGCTGTACACCCTCCACCAGCCCACCCGGGTGGCGGTGCTGCCGGTGGGCTACCTGAATGGCTTCGGCCTCCAGCGATCCCAGCCCTCCGGGGTGCGGGCCATGGTGGAGTCCTGGGTGAATCAGCACCACCGCTCGGTCACCGTCAACGGCCAGAAGGCCCGGATCATCGGTCGGATCAGCGCGGTGGAGACCGCCGTGGACGTCTCCGACGTGAAGTGCAGTCCCGGGGATGTGGCCCGGTTTGAGATCGACCCCGCCCTGGCCCGGGGGCTGGAGCGGTACTATCTGGAGGAGGCTCCGGAGGCAGATACATAAGGTGCTGCCTGTAGGGGCGCACATCGTGCGCCCGCCGTTTTCAACCTTTCTGAATACACAAGGCCGTCCCAGGCAAACGCCCGGGACGGCCTTTTTATTCTGTTGTGTCGCCGCTTATTTTCCTTTCAGCGTGCCGCCCAGAATCTCTCCGGTATCCTCCGCCTGATAGCCGATGGTGACCCGGTCGCCCACGTCCAGCAGCACCACCCGGGCGTCCGCCCCGGCGGAGAGGGCAAAGAACCGTTCCTCTCCCTCCAGCCGGAGATAATACCAGGTGTTGCCGTTGATGACGGCGGAGCGGATCTCTTCAATGACGCCGGAAATCTCAGTGTCGCTCTCCTCCACCGGGCTGGTGACCTGAACGCCGTTGCCCGCCAGCAGCCGCTCATAGGCCCCCTGGCACTCCTCTACCGTGGAGCCGGTGGCGGTGAGCTGGTAATCCTCCACGTTGACCATGGCGTACATCTTGACCAGCTGGGCGGAGTCCTTCAGCGCCATGAAATAGGTGGGCTGGTCGGAGATATTGAGCAGGATGGGGAAGGTGGCCATATAGTTCAGATGCTGGACGGCGCCCTCGGCGGAGCTCATGGCGGAATACTCCTCCGCGCCGGTGACATTGTAATATTTGGCCTCCTTGGTGCGCTGGTTGACCAAAATAAAGCCCACATTGGACTCATCCGCACCGGCAGAGGTGACTCCGGTATACATATACACGTCATCGTCCTGGGCGATGAAGTTATAGCCCTCGGTGGCGGTGGTCACCGCCTTCTGGCCCAGCCAGCTGTTGATCCAGCCGTTGACCAGGGCGCCCCGGTAGTTGTACTGCTCCACCACCAGATCCGCGTCATATACCCGGTCCACCCAGCTGGGCACCTGCTCATAGTAGGTGCTCTCGCCGGTGATGGCGTTGACCAGCACCGCCCCCCGTACATCCCGGCCGCCGAAGAGGCCGATGGTGCGCACCTCCCGGGAGCAGACCCACCAGGGAATGCCCTCCTCGTCAATCTCAAAGTTCACGTCCCCGAACAGAAAGGTGGGGTACTGGAACCGGAGGTGCCGGTAGAGGTTGCGGCCGAAGTGGTCGCTGGGGGTGTAGCGCATCCCCTGCTCCAGCTGCACCAGCCGGGCCTCCTGGGTCACCATGTTGACCACAATATAGCCGGGCAGGCCCTGGCTCTGGTTGTTGAACCACTTGATCAGGTCGCCGTAGACCAGCGGGGACACCCGCACCGGCTCCTGGTTGTAGTTGATCTGGGTATAGTCGTCGCTGACCTCAAACTGGGAGACCAGATTGGAGTTGCTGCTGATCTTGCCCAGGGCCCGGCGGCCCAGCTGAATGGCGGAGGCCTCGTCCAGCATGGGGATCTCGGAATAGCTGATCTCCGCCACATCCTGGGAGAAGTCCCCCTCCTCCACCGGCAGCAGACTGTAATATGCCTCGGCGTGGAAGCCCTCCCAGGAGAAGATGCTGCCTACCACCACCACGGCAAAGAGAATGCCGATCAGAATCAGGGGTAGCTTGGACGCCCCCTTGATCAGGCCGGAGGGATCCACCTGGACGCTGGTGCCGTCCAGAAAGATCACCTTCCGCTGCCGCTTGTCCTCGCCAGCCCCCAGCAAGCTGGAGGCCACGAGGTAGACCACACACATCAGCCCCAGCCAGAAGTAAAAACCCTCGCTCTGGAAGTTGATGGCGGGCAGCTCCAGATAAAAATATGCTCCGCCTGCCAGCGCGGTGATCAGCAGGCTGAGCAGGATTCGCTTTGCTCGTTTCATCCTTTGTTCCTCCCTTATCGGATTGCGTGAGATCAGTATAGCAGATTTTCCCCCGTCTGTGGGTTAAATTTGCATAAAGATGGGCGGACGGCTATGCCGTCCGCCCAAATTGGTGTCATTTGAACTTGACCGCCGTACCGTAGACCACGATCTCCGCCGCCCCCTGCATCACTGAGGAGGTGCCGTAGCGGACGTTGACCACCGCGTCCGCGCCCAGGGCGTCCGCCTCGTCCACCATCCGCTTGGTGGCGATCTGCCGGGCCTCCAGCAGCAGCTCCTGGTACTCCCGTACCTCGCCGCCAACCAAGGTTTTCATTCCGGCCATAAAGTCCTTGCCGAAGCTCTTTGCCCGGACGGTACTGCCCTTGACCAGGCCCAGCATCTCCAGCTCTTTTCCGGTGATGTAATCAGTATTGACCAGCATCATGTTCCTCTCCGCCTTTCCATTCTTCTAATCTTTGCCGCAGGGCCACAAAAATGCCCACGACAATAATGATGTTCATTGCGATCATCCCAAAGACGATCAGCGCCGCCAGAGGCACTCCCTCCAGCATGGGCAGCACCCAGGCCCACAGGGCCAGGTAGAGCAGCTCGATGACCACCACGACCGCCACAGAGATCAGGGTGCTCTTCCGGTCTCTGTCCTTAGTATTTGTCCGCTTCATCCAACTCCCCCTTTTTGATCTCCCGCAGCCGCTGCACCAGCGCCGCCAACAGGGCGATGATAGACACCACCGGGATCGCCTCCAGGATGACAAACAGCCAGGTGGGCATGGGATCTACCTCCATGCACCAGAGGTACAGGCCGAATATCCACACCAGCAGCAGGAGAATCACCGCCGCTGAGAGAATCGCCCCTCTGGGGGACTCCCGTTTTTTCCGTCCGTCAGACATCTGCGTTCCCTCCTTTTAATATTTGCTGGCCTCGTCCAGCTCGCCCCGGCCAATGTCCCGCAGCCGCTGGCGCAGGGCCAGGAGCACGCCGGCAATCACCGCCAGAGGAATCAGCTCCAGCACCGCCAGCACCCCCAACGGGATGGGTTCGGTGAAGTAGCCCCAGATCATAATCGCCATGACCACCAGCATCAGCCCGATCATCACCGCCGCCGAGACCATCGCTCCTCTGGGGGACTCCCGCACGTCGTTTTTCTGCTTGTCCAGGAAAGCAGCGCCCTCCCGCTCCAGCCGGTCCATCTCCTCCAGCCAGAAGGCCCCGTCCAGCTGGCTCAGCTGCACCGCCTCCCGGCTCAACCGCTGGCACAGCCCGCTGGCCTGCTCCAGATTCTCCTTCTGCCGCTCCAGCACCACCAGATGCCGCCGCAGCCCGTCGTCCAGGGTGATGGTTCCCTGCTGAATGGACCGGATCTCAGACAGCGGCAGGCCCAGCTTGCGCAGCAGCTTGATCTGCCGCAGGATGGCCACGTCCTCATCGGAATAGGTCCGGTAGCCGTTCTCCCGGTTGCGCTGGGGAGAGAGCAGCCCCTCCGCCTCATAGAACCGGATGTTCTTTTTGGTAATGCCCACCAGGGCCTCCACCTCGTTGATTTTCACCCGTCTCTCCCCTCTCTTCGTGTTTACTATATACCTTCCACCAGGGGGAAGGTCAAGGGTTTTGCAACAATTTTTCTCTTTTTCTTTGCCTCATCTCCCCCGGCGTGATATACTGGCCTTACTATATCCAAGGAGGCCTTTTCTATGGCAGCAAATCAACACGACAACCGTCCCCAGCAGAGCAATGTCGCTTTGGGTCTCCGGGCCCTGGTGCTGCTCTATGTGCTCTATCTGGCCTATGGCATTGTGGCCGCCTATGTCCGGGGAGACAGCGACGCTCTCAGCCTGCCCCTGACCATCGCCGCCGCCGGCATTCTGGGTGTCGCCTCCGTGGTCATGCTGGTACTCACCTATCGCCAGTGGCGCTCCCAATCCTCCGAAGCGGAGCTGCCGGAAGAGGACGGCGCAGACGAAAGCACGGATGACACCGGGGACGCGCTTTGACTTTTTCTCCGTAATTCCCCGTTTCGGGGCCTGTCTGACCGGTTTTCCCCGCCGCTTTTCGCTGTTTTTTCCGCTTCTTCACTGGAAAATGCCGGAAAAGAATTGACAAAACTGTAAAAGGCTGGTATCCTTCTTTGTAACGGTTTGTTACTTTTCAGAGGAAGGTGTTACCATGCAGCAGTGTCCGTCTCCGTCTCGCCGGTTTTTGCCGGGCCGTGTTCTCTCTCTCATCCTGGCGCTGATGTTCGCTCTGGCGCTGCTTTCGGGCCAGGCGCTGGCTATTGAGGTGGAGGAAGGCGGCGGCCCCACTGAGGGTATCATCCTCACCGTGGAGGAGCTCAATGAGCCCGACTACGACAGTAACTTCTTCTATCTGCTGATTGGCCAGCGTTACTATCTCAGTCTGGAGGGCCAACTGCTGGTCACCGCCGACAATCCGGAGGTGCTCATTCAACTGGTACGCACAGCGGCGGAGGCCTATGTGACTGAGGACACCGTCTCCTGTGCCCTGGCCGACCCGGAGCAGCTGACCCTGTGCTATGGCTACGTCACCTTCGGCGCCAGCGATGACCTGGAGGCAGCAGCCCAAGCGCTGTCCGAGCAGCTCCAGGTGATCACCGTTATGGAAGCGGTTCGGAATGAAGTGGCTCCCTATGCGCAGGTTCGGGCAGAGGACCCGGAGCGCTATGAGGACGAGGAGCCTGTAGTCACCCCTGGCTCTGACGGCTTGAATCGGGTCACCTGGGAGGTCACCTGTCTGAACGGCGAATTCCAGAACGCTGAAGTGGTAGACACCCAGGTGCTGACCGAGGCGGTAGACGAAGTGACCACAGTGGGCACTAAGGAGCGCCCCGAGTACATCTGGCCTGCCGCCGGCCGCATCTCCTCCAAGTTCGGCCCCCGGAACATTGCAATCGGCTCCAAGAACCACAAGGGCATCGACATCGCCGTCTCCTACGGCAGCGATATTGTGGCCGCCAAGGCCGGCACCGTCATCTACGCCCAGTGGAACAGCAGCGGCTATGGTTACCTGGTCAAGATTGAGCACGAAGACGGGGACGTGACCTACTACGCCCACAACTCCTCCCTGGTCGTGAAGAAGGGGGACTATGTGGAGCAGGGGCAGGTCATCGCAAAGGCGGGCTCTACCGGCCGCTCCTCCGGCACCCACTGCCACTTCGAGATCCGGGTGGACGGTACGCCGGTAGATCCCCTGGATTATCTGGAATCTTAAATACATATGCCAATGCCGCGGAATGGGTTCTTCCGCGGCATTTTGCTTTTCTTGTCAAAAGAACGTGTATGTTTGGTTCCCGTCACTCACAGGACAGCGAGAGCAGCTCCAATACCTGGGCCAGCTTCCCCGCCTCCACCTGTCCCGGCGCGGAGGCCCGGGCGGCGGAACCAAAGGTGAGGGCGGAGCCGAACACCTCGCCGGAGAGGCGGCTCACCGCCCCCAGGGCCCCCATGCTCATGGTGACCACCGGCCGGGCTGCTGCGCGGCTGCGGGCCCGGGTGGCGGAAAGCAGGGTGAGTACATCCTCCGGACTGCGGGGCATAACGGCAATTTTGGAGAGATCCGCTCCCAGAGCCTCCATTTTGACCAGCCGGACCACCAGCTCCGCCTCAGGGGGCGTCTTATCAAAGTCGTGGTTGGAGAGGACAACCTTCACGCCCTGCCGGTGGCAAAAGTCCACCAGCTCCCCCACCAGCTCGTCCCCGGTGAAGGCCTCGATGTCGATCAGATCCACCAGGCCGCTCTCTGCCAGGGTGCGGATGACGCGGGCGTATCCCTCCTCTGAGATGGGCCGCTGTCCGCCCTCCTTGGCCGTGCGGAAGGTGGCCAGAATGGGCAGCTCCCCCAGAGTCTCCCGGAGGGCCTGAGCCGCCTCCAGCAGCTTCTCTGTATTCTCCACGCCGCCGTACCAGTCCAGCCGCCACTCCGCCAGGTCGGCGGGGACAGACTGCACCTGCTCCGCCTCGGCCAGCAGCTGTTCCAGCGTCTCCCCCAGGACGGGGACAATGATCTTCGGACGGCCTGTCCCGATGGAGAGGCCCCGTACCACGACCGGTTCCATCCTGTTCCCTCCTTAAATGCCCAGCAGGGGCTTGATCTCGTCTACCGGCATCTCCAACCCTGTCCAGTACCGGAAGGCCACCGCACCCTGGTAGAGCACCATCAGGTCGCCGTTCTGGGTCTGGCAGCCCGCCTCCCGGGCCAGCCGGAGCAGGGCGGTCTCCTTGGGGTTATAGATGGCGTCGGTAACCGCCAGGCCGGGATAAAAATAGGAGGCGTCCGGGATATAGGTCTGGCCCTCCAGGTGGCCCATACCCACATTGGTGGCGTTGGCCAGCAGCCGGGAGGTGTGAATCTCCTCCTTCAGCCTGGTCATGCAGCCCTCATCCTCCGTGTTCAGCTCCCACAGCTTCACCCGGCAGCCGGTCTTGGCCTCCACCTTGGCCACCAGCTCCTCCGCCTGGGCCCACCGGGGGCTGCGTCGGTTGAATACGGAGATCTCCCGGGCCCCATCCAGCGCGGCCTGGGCGATGATCGCCTTGGCGGCCCCGCCGGTGCCCACCACGGTGAGCTTCTCCCCTTCCAGGTTCACCCCCAGTTCACGAACCGCCCGCATCCAGCCGGTGCCGTCGGTGTTGTGGCCCACCAGGTGTCCGTCGTCATTGACGATGGTGTTTACCGCTCCGGCCAGCTCCGCCTCGGGGGCGATCTCGTCCAGGTATTCCATCACCTTCACCTTGTTGGGCATGGACAGGTTGGCCCCCCGCATGTGAAAGGCCCGGATGGCGGTCACCGCGTCCCCAATGGTGGACTCGTCCACGTCAAAGGCCAGGTAGACATAATCCAGCCCCAGTTTGGAGAAGGCGGCGTTGTGCATGAGGGGGGATTTGGAGTGCCGGCTGGGGTGAGCCAGCAGGGCCAGCAGGCCGGTCTTTGCGGTGATTGCCATAGGTTCCGCTTCCTTTCGATTCTCTCTGCGCGTGTGCACATACAGTCATTTAGTAGCTTTATTATAATGCGTACTGAACAAAGCCGCAAGCCTTGAAAGCCAAGGCTTGCGGCTTTGTTCAAGTGCAAGGATTTTGGGGTTAAAAGCCCAAAATCCTTGCACTTTCTATGGAAGCATTAAAATGCTTCCATAGAAATACGCATTCTAACAATGACTGAATTCTATGCAAGAGGCTGTTTACAGCCTCTTGCATAGAATTGCACGGCATTCGCCGCGCGAATAAAGCGCTGTGCGGTTTATTCAATAGACATTATTATAGCAGAGCAAGCTCCACTTTTCCATCCCCGGATGCTGAATTGCACCTCTGCGCCCTACAAACCGGCGCCAATGGAGCTGTTTGTTTCTCTTTGTCAATCTTTGTTTACAAAATCGTGTTGTTTTCTCCCTAGGGAGCAGATTAGAATAGAGTGATTCTACAATGACCGGTGTGTCTCGGCAAAAGGAGTTGATACAATGGACGCACTGCATTTAGACCGCTCCCAGACGCTGAATTACCGGGAGCTCTCCGAATCCGCCTATAATCTGACCATCGGAGGTCTTTTGATCTACGGCTTCGCCGTCAATGCCCTGATCTGCCATTTCTTTGGGGACATGTTCTACTATTCCTCCGGCGCGTTCTTCGTGCCGTTCCTCATCGCCTATATCCTCTGCGTGGTGCTCTCGGTGGCGCTGAGCTCCTCCGAAAGCGCGGTGGTCAACTTTATCGGCTACAACTTATTGGTTCTTCCCATCGGCGTGCTGCTCTCCGTCTCTGTGGCCCCCATGTCCATCCGGACGATTCAGTCCGCCCTGGTGGGCACCGGCGTCTTTGTTGTGCTCATGATCGCCGCCTCCTATGCCAGGCCGGATTTCTTCCTCTCCCTGGGCTCCACCCTGGGGGTCTCTCTGATCGTCACCCTCATCGCTGAGGTAGTGCTCTTCTTCCTGGGCTTTGCCGGGGGCTGGCTGGACTACCTGTTTGTGGCCATCTTCTCCCTGTACCTGGGCTTTGACTGGGCCAGGGCCAACGCCTATCCCCCCACGGTACGCAACGCCATCCTCTCCGCCACTCAGATCTATCTGGACATCGTCAATATCTTCGTCCGGCTGCTGTCCATCTTCGGACGGCGGAAGGACTGATTTCACCCATTCTGCAAAAACAGCCGCAGGCTCTGCGGCACAGAGGAGGATTTCCTGATGAAAATTGCCTTTGGTGTGGATCCCAGCGGCTGGGCCCTCCACGACAGCATCCTGTCCCACTTGAAAGAGACCGGCCACGAGGCCCTGGATCTGGGCACCACCGACCTGGAACACAACCGGGTGCCCTACATGTATGTGGGCAAGGCGGTGGCCCAGGCGGTCACCGGCGGCGCGGCGGACTTCGGCATCGTGGTCTGCGGCAACGGCCTGGGCGTCTGCATGGCCGCCAACAAGAACAAGGGCGCCCGGTGCATGCTGGGTGAGAACTGGTATCTGGTTCGGGACAGCCGGATCATCAACAATGCCAACATTCTGGCCCTGGGCGGCACCATGACCTCCCCCCGGATGGCAAACGAGATGATCGACGTCTTCCTGTCCACCCCCTGGTGCGCCGGCATGTCCGAAGCGCAGGCTCAGGATCTCCAGAGCGGCGACGCCAGCTTCCGTCAGTACGAGGAGGAGCAGTTCGGCTGATCCCTCCCGAAATAAAGCGCTGCCCCGGCCCGGAACGGCAAATGACCTTCCGGGCCGGGGCAGTGTTCTGTTTTCCGGCCGGTTATCCCACCAGGCCGGTAATGGCGAACCAGAGGATGGGCACGAGGAGGGAGGGCAGCAGGTTGAGGGTCTTGCAGTCCTTGATGCCCAGAATGCCCAGGCCGGAGCTGGCAATCAGAAAGCCGCCCACAATGGAGATCTCGGTCATCATGGCCTCCGTTAAAAAGGAGCCCAGCAGGGTGGCCAGCACATAGATGCTCCCCTGCCAGCAGAAAAGGACGCCGGCGGCAATGGCGATGCCGATGCCGTAGGTGGAGGCCAGCACCATGGAGGTCACCAGATCCAGGGTGGCGTTGGTGAAAAGAAAGGTGTTGTCCCCGTAGAGGGCGCTGTTGATGGGGCCCAGGATGGAGAGGGTACCGATGCAGAAGAGCAAAATAGCGGTGGAGAGTCCCTCCCCCAGCTTGCCGGTGCCGGAGCCCCGGTTGGTCAGAGCCTGAAATTTCCCGTTCAGATCCAGGGCGGTGCCCAACAGGCCGCCCAGGGCCAGGCTGACGATAAACAGCACCGGATACTGGCTGTCCGGCATGTTCTGCACCACCGAGTTGATGCCGAGGCCGGTGGCGGCCAGGCCGGTGGCAGTGAAGAGGACAGACTGGTACTCCGGCTTCAGCCCCCGCTTGACCAGGCTGCCCACCACGCTGCCGGTGAGGATGCAGCAGGTATTGACGATGGTTCCTAACATGATCTCGCTTCTTTCCGTAAAAAGGACAGGGCAATCAGCCCTGCCCTTTTGCTTTCTGTCATCTTAGCGGTTGCCGTACATCTTCTCGTAGTAGTTCTGATACTCGCCGGAGATGATGGTCTCCCACCACTGGCGGTTATCCAAATACCACTGGATGGTCTTTTTGATGCCGTCCTGGAACTTAGTCTCCGGCAGCCAGCCCAGCTCGTTGTGAATCTTGGTGGGGTCAATGGCATAGCGCATGTCGTGGCCCTTCCGGTCAGTGACATAGGTGATCAGGCTCTCCGGCTTGCCCAGCTCCTTACAGATGATCTTGACAATGTCGATGTTGCGCATCTCATTGTGGCCGCCGATGTTGTACACCTCGCCCACCCGGCCCTTGTGGATGATCAGGTCAATGGCCTTGCAGTGATCCTCCACATACAGCCAGTCCCGGACGTTGAGGCCTTGGCCGTAGACGGGCAGCGGCTTGTCGTTCAGGGCGTTTGCGATCATCAGCGGGATCAGCTTCTCCGGGAAGTGATAGGGGCCGTAGTTGTTGGAGCAGCGGCTGATGGTCACCGGCAGACCGTAGGTCCGGTGATAGGCCAGCACCAGCAGGTCCGCCCCCGCCTTGGAGGAGGAGTAGGGAGAGCTGGTGTGGATGGGGGTCTCCTCGGTGAAGAAGAGGTCGGGCCGGTCCAGGGGCAGGTCGCCGTAGACCTCGTCGGTGGAGACCTGGTGATAGCGGGTGATGCCGTACTTCCGGCAGGCGTCCATGAGGGTGGCCGTACCCATGATATTGGTCTGGAGGAAGATGCCGGGGTCCTCAATGGAGCGGTCCACATGGCTCTCAGCGGCGAAGTTCACCACAATGTCCGGATGCTCCTCCTCAAAGAGCTGATAGACCGCCTCCCGGTCGCAGATGTCCGCCTTGACAAAGCGGAAGTTGGGCTTGTCCATCACCGGCGCCAGGGTGGAGAGGTTGCCCGCATAGGTCAGCTTGTCCAGGCAGACAATCCGGTACTCCGGGTGCTTGTCCAGCATATGAAACACAAAATTGGAGCCAATAAATCCGGCGCCGCCGGTCACAATGATCGTCATAGCAGATCTCTTATCCTTTCTTTGGCAAAATACTGATGACCTTGCCCTCGGCCACCGACTTCAGGTGACTGCCATAGGGGGATTTTCCGTAGCGCTTGGCAGATTCCATCAGCTCGTCCTTGCTGATCCAGTGATAGCGGTAAGCGATCTCCTCAGGGGCGGAGATTTTGATGCCCTGCCGCTGCTCAATCATGCGCACAAAGAGGGCCGCCTCCACCAGGCTGTCCATGGTGCCGGTGTCCAGCCAGGCATAGCCCCGGCCCAGCAGCTCCACGTTGAGCCGCTCCTCCTGGAGATACATCTCGTTGAGGGAGGTGATCTCCAGCTCACCCCGCTCGGAGAACTTCACCTGCTTGGCCTTTGCCGCCACCCCGGCGGGGTAGAAATACAGGCCGGTGATGGCGTAGTTGCTCTTGGGGTGCTTGGGCTTTTCCTCCACAGAGAGCACCTTGCCCTCCTCGTCAAACTCCACGATGCCGAACCGCTCGGGGTCGTTCACATAGTAGCCAAAGACGGTGGCTTTCCCCTGCTCCGCCGCGCGGGCCGCAGAGCGCAGGGTATGGGAGAATCCGTTGCCGTAGAAGATGTTGTCTCCCAGCACCATAGCGCAGCTGTCGCCGCCGATAAACTCCTCGCCAATGATAAAGGCCTGGGCCAGACCGTCAGGCGAAGGTTGCACCGCGTAGGACAGGTCGACGCCGAACTGGTGCCCGTCCCCCATCAGCTCCCGGAATTTGGGGGTGTCCTGGGGGGTGGAGATGATCAGGATGTCCCGGATCCCCGCCAGCATCAGGGTGGAGAGGGGATAGTAGATCATAGGCTTGTCATAGACAGGCAGCAGCTGCTTGGATGTGACCTTAGTCAGGGGATACAGCCGGGTGCCGGAGCCGCCGGCCAGAATGATACCTTTCATCAGATACGCCTCCTTATACACTTACAAGTGAGAGACCAGAACGCCGATCAGGATCATAGCCACACCGATCACCTTGCGCCGTGTGGGCTTCTCCCCCAAAAAGATGGCAGAGAGCACCATAATCCACAAAAAGGATGTGGCGGTAATGCAGGGCAGCACAGACATGTCCATCTGGCGCAGAGCCAGGGAGTTCAGGGTCATAGAGAGAAACAGCAGCAGATAAGAAACAATCACCGGCCCGTTCAGAAACTTCTTGAAGAAGTTTTTGGGGGCGTTGCTGGCTTTTTTCTTGAGCACCACCTGAGAGGCGGAGGCGATGATCACTGCCGCAATGGCGTAGAGATAGCTACTGACCATCGGACATGCTCACCACCATTCCCGCGATAATAATCATAATGCCGACAATCTGCTGGATGGTAATCTGCTCCCCGAAAATCACCGCGGCCCAGACAAAGATGAGGATATAGGTGACACCCTTGCGGAGGTAGGCGGTGGTCAGGGGCAGCCGCTCCAGAATCAGCTGCCAAGCCACGGCGTAGATGCCCATCACCGCCACGGCGCAGAGATAATAGAAAATGTACCGGGGCGTCAAAGCGCCCTCTTTTCCCGCCAGCTTGAGAAAGACAGAGGAAAAGCTCTCGCAGAAGATGGCCGCCAGGGCCATCAGGTACACATTGCGCTTTTTATCCAGAAACCGGTCCAGCATTACTTCACCTTGCAGACGATCATCCGCAGCTTGCCATTGGGGTCAGCGGGGATCTCATCCATCCACTCATATTCAAAGCGGAACTCGTTGTTGAGCACCGGGGCGAACTTCTCGGTATACCGCGCTTCAATCTCCTCGTTGGACAGCCTGGAAGCCGGATCCTTCACCAACTGAATGCGGATCAGGTCATAGCTCTCCTGAATGAACCGGCTCTGGACGATGTCCAGGTTGGTGGAGTAGTTGACCACGATCTCGATATTGCCCCACTCGGTGACCGAGCCGTCCTTGTGGCGGATCACGTCGTTCATCCGTCCCAGCAGGCCGGTGATGAACCGGATGCCCTCCTTCTGATAGGACTCCATCCGGTCCCGGGTCTCATAGTTGATGATGGGAAGGTCTGTCTTAAAAAGCGGGGTTACCACCGCCATGCCGTTGTCGGCCGGCGTGCCGTCATCGCTGTAGATATTGATGACGTGGGTGTCGTTGTTGACCACAAACTCCTTGCTCCCGGGGAGCCGGGTGGCGCAGCTGCCCACCTCGGACAGGCCATAGGCGTTGAGCAGGCCGGGGCCGAACATCTCCAGCAGCAGCTGCTCGGACTGGTGATCCAGCATCTCACTGATGGGAGCATAGAGCTTGGGCTGCCAGAGGGGAATGTTGTGCTCCTTGGCGTACTTGGCCACCCGCACCAGCACGTTCTTATGGGTGTAGAGGAAATAGGGCTTATAGTCGTTGATCTCCTTGAGCAGCTGCTCGCTGGGCACCCGGTTTTTGATGGAGTCGGACATCTCCTTCCACCGGAGATCCACCGCCTTCTGCATCAGGCTCTTCTTGCCGCCGGTGACGGTATGCAGGGAGTTGGGCCGGTGGAGATTCTTATGGACGATAGGGATAAAGCCGCCCATCATCAGCACCCGGAGCCAGTTGGCGTGGACGGCGGCGTTCTCTCTCGGGGAGAACAGGGTGCGCAGCGGGATGCCGGTGGAGCCGCTGGTGGGGTTCACATGCCAGTCCTTATACTTTTCCGGGTTGCCCTCCAGCTCCTCATCCATCCAGTCCCGGAGCTGCTCCTTGGTGAGCACCGGGAACTTGTACAGATCCGCGGCGGTCTGATAGTCGTCGGGGGTAGTGCCGGTCTGCTCAAAGCGCTGGCGGTAGAAGGGGATGTCATAGGCCCGAACCATCAGCTCATGGACCCGCTGATCCTGCTTCTCCTTTACCTTGCGCAGCTCCTGCACCCGCTGAGGTGGCTTTTTGTCCAGCCCAGCCAGGATCTGGAGCATAATGACGTTTTCCACCTTCCGGTCGGAAGCGTAAGACATAGTGTTCTCCTCTCCGTCACGCCAAGGTGACCTTCACCTGGCCCATGGCCTTCTCCATTACCTGTTTGGCCTCGGCCACCGTGTCGCCCACGGTGACGATCATGCCAAAGCGGTCCGGGCCCTTGCGGAACTGCCGGACAGTGTCTCCCGGCTCCACGTCAAAGTCCAGGCTGATGATCCGGGGATCCGGCTCTACCGCGGCGGTGTCGATGCTCTGCACCACGCCGGTCTTTTCCGCGCAGAAGAGCATCTCCACATTGGCCTGGGGCTTTTCCAGCACCGGAGTGAAGTCTACCGCCTCGCCCATGTTCAGCTGGAGGATTTTCTCGTAGTAGTCAAAGCCGTAGTACAGGCTGGTCAGCTCTACCAGGCCGGTGGCACCCGCCCGGGCGCCGATCTCCAGCACATAGGTCTTGCCGTCGCAGAGGATAAAGTCGGCGTTGATGGCGCAGTTGTCGATACCCAGCGCCTTCACCGCCAGAGCCAGCTGCTCCTTGCAGTCGGCAATGATATCCTCCCCCATGTCATAGGGGGCGAAATGGCCCACCGGCACACCGGTGTCGCCCTGGAAGACATAGTCCCCGTGGGGCAGAATGAACCGGAGCTCCCCGTGCCAGACGCAGGCTTGAGCGCCGAACTCGCTGCCGGTGAGATACTTCTCAATCAGGTATCTGTCAGACCGGGTGTTGTCCACCGCGGCCTTCCAGGCATAGGGAATGTCCTCCGGGCATTTCACCTTGGTGATGCCCCGGCTGCCGGAGGAGTCCACCGCCTTGAAGATCACCGGATAGCCGATCCGCTCACAGATGTCCACCGGGTTGTTGTTGTTGATGTCCACATACTCATAGTAGGCGGTGCGGACGCCGTTTGCCACAAAGGCCTGCTTCATGAGCAGCTTGTCCTGGGCCCGGAGCGCTGCCTCCTCGCTGGGGCCCACCAGCCCCAGATGGTCGCACAGATAGCCCTGGGCGGGGACACAGACATCGGTGCCGCTGACGCAGACGCCACTGATCCCCTCTTCCCGGGCGATCTCCAGCAGCTTCTCCTTGTCCGTTGTGTTCACATAGTAGACCTTGTCGGCATACTGAAACCCGGGATATTTTCCGGGCCAGCTGGCCACAATGGTATAATAGCCCAGCTTTTTCGCCCGCTGGATCAGAGGTACCTGGTAGATGCCGGCACCCAGAATCAAAACTTTCTTCATATCATTTGACCTCCGATGGAGCATCCTCCTCCACATTATAGGTCTGACGAACCACATACTGGGGAGCGTTGTTGATGCAGATATAGATGCGGCCGATATACTCGCCGATCATGCCCAGCATGATCATAATCATGCCGCCCACAAACAGGATGACTGACATCAGCGAGCTGTAGCCCGCCGCCACCATTGGCCGCAGCAGCTTATGGACAATGGTAACAATGCCGTACAAAAAGCCGATGAAGGCGCAGAGAACGCCCACACTGGTGGCCACCCGCAGGGGCTTGACCGAGAAGGAGGTAAAGGCGTTGATCAGCAGCGCCACCGACTTCTTCAGTGTGTAGTGGCCCTGTCCGATGGTGCGCTCCCGGTCCTCCATGACCACGTTGACCACCCGGGAGGTAGCCTGGAACATGAGTCCGGAGACATAGGGATAGGGATTCTGATAGCGGATCACCTGATCCCGGATAAACCGGCGCATGACAGCGAAGTTGGAAAAATGCAGCTCTCTGGGCTTGTCCAGCAGCCAAGTGGAGCCCACGTCATTGAGCCAGCTGCCCAGGTTTTTGATGCCGCTCTGCTGCTTTCTCACATATTTGGCGATGGCCACGTCCGCCCGTCCGCTCTCCACCGGCTCCAGCAGATCCCAGAACCGGTCCATGGGGCACTGACAGTCGTCATCCAGGCAGACTACATAATCTCCGGTGGCCACATGATAGCCCGCCATCAGGGCGCAGTGGCGGCCGCCGTTTTTCGCCAGATCCACCACTTTTACCTTCCGGTCCGCCGCCGCCTCCCGCTTGAGTACCTCCAGCACATTGTCCGGAGAGCAGTCGTTGACCGCCACTACCTCGTAGTCATATTCCGGCCGCTGAGCCACCGTATCCCGGATCTCCTGGATCACCAGGGCCACCGAGCCCTCGCTGGCGTAGCAGGGGATCACAAAGCTGATCCGTTGTGTCTCCATATCTTTTTCACGCTCCAAAAGCAATTCAATTCGTCCTGTCAGCACTCGATATTGCCGGTCACCATCACGCAGTAATAGGTGATGCCGCTCAGCAGATGCAGGGCCAGCAGGGTCCAGCCCACATAGGCCACCACTTTATATTTTTTCTCCGGCAGTTCATCTCCGGTTATCAGCTCCAGGAAACGGCGGAAGGCGAAAAACCAGACGATGGTCGCCGCAATCCCCCAGGCCCATCCGAAGTTTCCGTGATACCGGCGCTTCCCGATCTCAGCCAGCAGCGCCTTCATGACGCCGCTGGTCAGCAGTATGGACAGGGAAAGCTGTCCCTCCACACTGTGCAGAATGTTCCGCCAATCCACCAGCAGGACAAACAGGGGAAACGCATACAGCAGCAGGATGGAGACCGGGATAATGTTGGAGTTGTGCGCCCAGACGTCAAAGGGGGCAATCTCAATGCCGCTCCCCTTTTCGCCTGTATAAAAGGCATCCACAAACCGCATAAGCGTAAGCACAGCTCCGGGAATATGGGCCGCCGCCATTTTCAGCGAGAAGAGGAAGGATTTTCCCCTGCTGCGGATCAGGTCCACAACCATCAGAATACCCAGCGCAGGAACTGCCGCCTGGAAATAGCTGGGCTTTGCCCAGACAGTCAGGGTGATCAGTACGGTGTAAATCACCGCCTCCCAGCGGCTTTCAAACGCCTGGCGGGGCCAATCTCCCTGCCGCAGCCGCTGATAGATCCGGATGGTCAGCAGCACAGTCAGCAGCGCGAAGGGCCGGAGCATCAGCTGGGTGGGATTGTGCCACACGTTGGGGGAATCCTGGCCCCGGTAAATCCGCTCGGAGTACCAGGGCATATAGATGGGACCCATCAGGCACAGGGCCAGGGAGGCCACCGGGATCAGCGCCTGGTTCAGCTTGGCCAGCGTCCGCTTCAGCACTCCGCAGCAGACGCCGTAATAGGCCACAATCGCGGCCGCCGTCATCAGGCAGGCGGAGTAGACGCCGGAGATCTTCAGCCACATCAGGATCTTGACGCCCAGATGCCACAGCCGCTCCTTGCCCAGGAGCAGCTCAGTAAACGCCGTCACCTTGGTCAGCTTTTTGGCCGCGTCCAGGTGCGCCTGGAGGTCAGACCCGTCCAGGTCGTGGAGCAGATGGTAAGCCATCAGAAAACCCATGAAAAACAGAAGAACTCCCAGAATACAGGTAAGCATCATGCCCACCCGCTCCTGTCTGCGTGCGCTTGTCAACGTATCGCCGTGATATGCTTCCATGCGTGTTCCTCCCCGGCTTACCACTGCTTCCCAAAATAGGAATAGATGGTATTGACCACCGTCTCCCGGTCCTCCTGGCTGATGTTGTAGAACATGGGCAGACGGGTCCAGCGCTCGCTCTCTCTGGTGGTATACTCGTCTGCTCCGTGGAAGCGGCCAAACCGCTTGCCGGCAGGGGCCCCGTGGAGGGGAATGTAGTGGAAGGAGCACTGGACACCCCGCTCCTTCAGATAGCTCATGAACTCGGTGCGCTGCTCAATGTCCTTCAGTTTGACGCCGAACATGTGGGCGTTGTGGCCGCACTCGGCGGGTACATGGTACAGCTCCAGCAGGCCCTCCTGCTCCAGGGGTCTCAGCTGCTCATAGTAGTAGTTCCAGGTGGCCAGGCGGTTCTCGTTGATCTGATCCGCCACCTCCAGCTGGGCGTACAGATAGGCGGCATTCAGCTCGCTGGGCAGATAGGAGGAGCCGAATTCCACCCAGGTGTATTTATCGATCTGGCCCCGGAGGAACTGAGTCCGGTTGGTGCCCTTCTCCCGGATGATCTCCGCCAGCTTGGCCTTCTCCGGATCCTGCACCAGCACGGCGCCGCCCTCGCCCATGGAGTAGTTCTTGGTCTCATGGAAGGAGTAGCAGCCCACATCGCCGATGGTGCCCAGGGCCCGGCCCTTGTAGGTGCTCATGACGCCCTGCGCCGCGTCCTCCACCACCAGCAGGTTGTGGCGGCGGGCGATGTCCATAATGGTGTCCATCTCGCAGGCCACGCCGGCGTAGTGCACCACGGCAATCGCCTTGGTCTTGGGGGTAATGGCGGCCTCGATCTTGGTCTCGTCAATGTTCATGGTGTCCGGACGGATATCCACAAAGACAGGGACGCCGCCGAAGAGGACAAAGGCGTTGGCAGTGGAGACAAAGGTGAAGGAGGGCATAATCACCTCATCGCCCGGCTTGATGCCGCAGAGGAAGGCGGCCATCTCCAGCGCATCGGAGCCGGAGGTGGTCAGCAGCACCTTGTGGCTGCCGGTACGCTCCTCCAACAGCTGGCTGCACTTTTTGGTAAAGGGGCCGTCGCCGCACAGCTTGCGGTTGACCAGGGCGGCCTGTGCCATGTAATCCAGTTCTTTGCCCACATAGGGGGGGATGTTAAAAGGAATCATCATTCATTACCTCCAGACGAAGTATATCATCAGATCTCCCCGGCGCGGCGCTTTTTCCGACGCCGGGTGCTGACCGCCGCCACTGGGACAATGGCCAGGATGGCGGCCGCCGAGATCATGGTGCCAATCCGCTGCCCCGGATGCTCATAGCGCAGCTCAATCTCATAGCTGCCCGGCTCCAGCAGCAGGCCGCAGTACATGACGTTTACCTGCAGCAACTCCTGCTCCTGTCCGTTCACGTAGGCCTTCCACCCCGGGGCATAGGGGATGGACAGGGCCAGCAGCCGGCTCTCCTCCAGATCAATAGTGCCGGTAATCCGGTCGCCCTGCTCTGAAACGTTTTCCAGCGTCACCTCGCTCAACTGCGAGATCTGCTCGGCATAGTCGTCCATGGGAACGCAGACCACATAGAACTCGTCATAGTCCAGCTTAGCCCCCTTGGTAAAGGCGATGACACAGCTTTTCTGCGCTTTTTCTCCATAGCCCAAGTTAAAGACAATCGCATCCCGCTGGAAATAATAGCTCTGGTTCTGCCCCCGGAGGGCCGCCTTTCTCCTGAATCCTTGAGCGGTACAGCTCACACGGCTGTCGCCTGAGGAATTGGAATCCGCGTAGCGCAGCCCCTTGAGCACCACATAGGTCTCGCAGTTGGGCTTTCCCTCAAACTCCAGCGTGAGAGAGCTGTTCTCAGTTGTCTCAATACGTTTTGTCTCCTCGTCCACGGTGAGGTCGCTGGTCTTGGTAATCTGGCAGGGAATTTTCTCCTCCCGATAGAAGGAGGTCAGCTGATTGAGCTGGTCCGTCTCCTCTCCCAGCACTGCACCTTCCAGCATAACCTGCTGCTTTTCCAGGGGCGAGAGCTGTTCATATTTCTCCTGAGTCAGGTAGCTGGTATAGGTATAGCCCAAAGGCAGGGCATAGGCGTTTTCGTAGAGAACGCTCTTCCCATCGCTCAGCGTCTGCTTCTCCTCAAAGCCATAAGGCACCCGCTGTTGGCGATCCGTGAGGTAATATTTTACCGACGCCAGGGCGTAGGGCGTCGTCCGGTCATCCAGTCCGTAGATCCGGAAGGTCTGGTACTGGGAGCAGATGCACAGGTCAGCGCAGTAGTCACTTAGACCCTGGGGGCTGACGCTGAAATAGGAAGTGACACCGTTGTAACCCAGTCCCATACTCTGGTTGGCAATGCTGTCTTTTTGGGCCACACGGTAGAATTCCTCACCCTCCATATAGGTGAGGGCCTCCGCCATCGCGCCGGCCATATCTGTATAGGCCTGTTCTTCCGGTTCGAATACGTTGACATAGCCGCCCAGCCCCGGCAGATAGGAGGCCGCCGTGTTGAACATGACGGTCAGCGCAGTAATCACCGCAAGAACACCCATCCGCAGCCGCTTGGAGCGCAGAAATTGATCCTGAAGCAAAACCACAAGAGCGGTCATACAGAGGACTGCCAGACCCATCACCCGGATGGACGAGAGCACATCGGGACGGGTGATGACCACAGCGGTATAGAGCAGCGTCACCGTCAGAAGCACCGCCTTGTCCCGCTTTGACAGCTCCAGGAAATCCGGCGCCATCTCCACCAGTATCAGCGCCACCAGCAGCGGCACAGCAAAGCACCACCGGTTGCACACATAGGCAAAGCCGTTTGCAATCAGTCCGAAAATCGGGAAGCACAAAAAGACAAAGCATGCAATCAGTCCGATTTTCAGCGGCTTGCGCTCCTTATTCCGGCGCAGGAAAAGAAGCACACAGGCCAGCCATCCGATGGCCGCCAGACTGACAAAGGTCCAATAGCCCGATCCGCCAAACTCCAGGTTCAGGCCGGTAAACAGCTCCTCATAGTGATGGTTGGAGTAAAACAGGCTGAAATCCTGATCTCCCTGGCTCCGGGCGGAACTGGCCAGGGAGGCGATTCCGGGCAGCAGCGTCACCATGGACATGGCTGCGCCCCAGGCGTACAGCCCAATGAGCTTTAGAATTTCCCCCGCAATCCGCCGGATATCCTTTCCGTAGCGGCAGCCCAGCCGGATCAGCAGGTAGACCGCCAGAATCAGGCCGTTGATATAGGCAAAGTAATAGTCTCCCACCACCTGGAGGAAGACGGCGAAGACGAACACGCCGTACTTCTTCTGCTGGAGAAAACGCTCCGCCCCGATGAGCATCAGCAGGAGGTAGGTCATCAGCACCGTGACAAAATAGGGCTGGCGGGGAGCGGCAAAGAGGGTATAGCCGGAAAACACATAGACCAGAGCGCCCATCAGCACCGGCAGCTTATCCCGTTTGCCAAGGGTGGTGCAGAACCACAGGAACACCAGTCCGCAGACGTAGAGCCGCAGCAGGGTGGTAAAGCCGGCGACGTACTCCATTGTCTTCTCGTTGCCCAGCAGAGACAGGAGCATGAAGGGCTCCCGCCGCAGAGCGTCCATGGGAGACATGCCAAAGCCCAGGGTAAAGTCCCACTGGGGGAAGGAGAGCTTTCCTGTCTCCAGCAGGCTGCGCAGGCCGCTGAGCAGGTACTCCTTGCAGTAGAACATCATGGGATACTGCTGTTCCATTCCGTCTGTATCCCAGATGAGCGCCTTGCCGTTTCCGTCAAAGGGATAGAGGAAAGCTACCGATACCACTGCAAAGGCAACGGTGAACAGCAGCGTCATGTCAATCGCCCATTTATGCCGCTGATAAAAGGAGCTGCCGCTGAGCCGTTCCGGCTGCCGCTGATCGGTCAGGGCAAGCCAGGGGGCGTCGATGACCCGCCGCACCAGCCGCTCCCCATGACGGCAGGGAGCCAGCAGCAGCAGCCCCAGGCTCAGGCCGCCGGCGAGCAGCAGTCGTTTCATCGTAATCCCGGACAGCAGCGGCCCGATCGTCAGATAGGCCAGCGGCATGAACCAAAAATAGCCCGACAGCGTCCGCTTTCCCTGTTCAGTCACCAACGGCAGCTTTTTGTCCGGCATCAGACAGAACAGCGCCCAAAGCAGCAGCAGCGCCGCCACATACCAGCCCAGCCGGAACACCATGCCTAGGGGCATCATCGCTCCGCTGAAGGGTTTGCAGGCGCCGTACCAGCCCTCGCCGTCCACAATGGGCCACAGTACCTTCAGCTTGCGGTACAGCACCGCACAGCCCAGCACGGCGGCAGCCAGGACGGCCAGGGCGGGGAGACGGAGCTTTTTCCGCTCCGCCCAGCTCTGGAGCCGTTCCTCCTCCAGCTGCCGCCCCACCGCGAAGAATGGGAGGTAAGCGCACAGCTGACCCAGACAGAGAAAGCTGTCAAAGGGCTTGATCAGACCGCCCAGCAGGCCCACGCCCAAGGCAGCTCCCAGCAGCTTGCGGCGGCTCCAACCCCGATCCCGCCACAGACCCGCCAGCAGCAGGAAGCAGCCGGTGACCAGAAACAGCCAGGCTGCGCCGCCGGTGGAGAAGGGGTAAAACACAGGATCTCTGTTCAGCAATACCTGGGCCCAGTAGATCAGCACCTTCTGGAGATAGCCCAGGGCGATCATCCCCAGACCGGCGCAGATCGTCTGCTTTCGGTTGGCGTACCATTCCCGGCTCTTCCAGCCCAGCAGCAACACATAGCCCGGCATGGCCAGGGTGCCCAGCAGCGGATAGGCCATTGCACAGGGGACAAGGGAGGTCTTTCTGGCGACTACAAAAAAACCTGCTGCGCACAAAAAGATCAAGTAGGCCCAGTTCTGGCGCTTTGCAGCAAAGGTTGACTTCAATTCCACTCACGCACTCCTTTGAACGGTTCTTTCCGTTCTCACCGTTTCAAATCCTGTTTGATCTGGCTGGAGGAAATCTCCGGCGTACGGGGCAGATAGACCACCTCGCATTGATCCTGGAGAAAGTCAAAGTGGCCCTTCCAGTCGTCTCCCATGACAAAGGTATCTACCCGGAACTCCTTTACGTCGGAGGCCTTCTGCTCCCAGCAGGTCTCCGGGATGACCAGATCCACATAGCGGATGGCCTCCAGCAGCTGCTTGCGCTGCTCATAGCTGAAATAACACTTCTTCTGCTTCTCGTTCCAGTTGAACTCGTCGGTAGACAGGGCGACAATCAGATAATCCCCCAGCGCCTTGGCCCGGCGCAGCAGGTTAATGTGTCCGTAGTGCAGCAAATCAAAGGTACCATAAGTGATGACTTTTTTCAAAAGTAAACCCTCCCAGCCACAATTTGGCGGTTTTTTCCTACTAAAATTCACTCTATCATATCATATTTCCCCTCGTATTGCAATCACTATCCGCAATTCCCTCTACCCTGCCAGCCTGCGGCAAAAAGTACAGGAGCATCCGGTACGCTCCGGTTCTCCTGTACTTTTCCTTACACCTGCGCCGTCTCCCGGGAGCGGGCCGTCCGCGCTCCTCCGGGCAGAAGCGTACACAGGAAGCGGACAATGGCGGCGGTATTGTTTTCGTCGGCAGTTTCGATGTACCGGGCCCGGAAGTCCTCCAGGGCGCCCAGGTCGTAGCCGCCCAGGGCGACAGCCCGCATCAGCTGCTCCGGCCGGCGGAAGCAGGCCAGGGGCAGCTCCTGCTCCGGGTCAATGTTCAGGCCCTGGCTGCGGACATAGTTCTCCTTGTCAAACAGATAGAAATACACCGGCTTGTGCAGCAGGCTGGCCTCCAGGGAGGAGGCGGAATAGTCGGTGATCACCACATCGCAAACCTTCATCAGGTCATAGGTCGACCAGCCCGCCCCGGTGCGGTTTTCCTCCGGCAGCGGGAACCTGGAGAGGGGGTGGGGCTTGACCAGCAGCGCCACATCCTCCTGTTCCCGGCTGGCCCTGACCAGCGCCTCCACTCCGGCGTCCAGTCCCTCCCGGAAGGTGGGGAGATAGAGGGCCAGCTTTTTCCCCCGGAGCCGGGGATATTGGGCCAGGTAGCGCTCCCGGATATCCGGGTCGGGCCGCTGAATGTAATCCACCCGGGGCATGCCCAGTGGAAGGATTTTCTCCGCCGGGGTGTCAAAAGCCTGAGCGTAAACCTTGCGGGTGGCCTGGCTGGTGCAGAGGATGTAATCATAGTTGCGGTGCATGCCCATCTGCCGGGCCATGGCGCTGGAATGGCCCCCCGGCCGGTCCAGGCACTGATAGGAGAACTGCTTCACCGCCCCCACCGCATGCCAGATCTGGACAATCTTCAGCTGCTTTTTATGCTTGAGTACGCACAGGGGGATGGAGTATGTATCCGTCACCGCCACCGACGCCGTGGCGATATGATACAGGCTCCGGAGCAGGAAGAGGCAGTAGGACAATGGGTTAATGTCCTTGGTCATCTTGCGGCAGAAGCAGACCACCTCTGTCTCCGGAGAGACCCGGGCCAGCTCCTCCTGAATCAGGACAAAATCGATGGGTGGCGTATCAGACTCCCGTGAGAGCATGACCACCTTGTTTCGCACCGGAAAGGGCCGGAACAGCAGATAGATCAGCTGCAGGCCCAGCTTGGCGACGGCCAGAATCCATTTCATGTTGTTCCCTCCTTTGCCTCACCCAAAATGCAGGCATTTTGGGTGATTTGCAGCCCTCCCACGCGCACTCGCTTCGCTCGCACACTCGTCGGGCTGATCAGAGCCTTTTTGCCGGCACAGGTCCGGCTAAAAGGCGTAATTGAACTTTATTCTGTCATCTACGATGACAGAACTCTGCGAGGCTTCCTCAACGGAAAGCCTGCCCGCATTATTCTTTTCGGAGATATGCTCCGGTCTCTTACGCTATTGCTATCTTATCGGTCTCCCGGCGGATTGTCAACCGGAAAGCCGGGCCAGCGCCGCCGTTTTTCACCAGAATTCAGACTTCTGTAAATCTAAAAGCTTTTTGAAACTTCCCTTTCTCAGTTTGACTGTCCGCCGGTTCTGTGGTACTATGAGCAGGTAATGTGGAACTTTTTCCGTATTTTTGCAGAAAGGATGTGTTACCTTGCCAATGGAAACCAATTCTTCCTCCGGCGGCCGCAAGGGCTCCTGGCTGATTGTGGTGCTGTCCGTTATCCTTGGCTTGCTGTTGATTCTCTTCGGCGTCTTCGCTGGCATCTCCACCCGCTATAAGGAGATGTTCCTGCCCGGCTCCACCATCAACAATCTGGACGTCTCCGGCATGACCATCGCCCAGGTGGAAAAGACACTCTCGGACAACCAGGGGGAGTACACCCTCACCCTGGTGGAGCGGGACGGTGTCACCGAGACGATTACCGGCGAGGAGATCGACTTTTCCCTCACCTTTGATGGCTCGCTGAATCAGCTGCTGGAGGCGCAGAACCCCTGGTCCTGGCCCCTGGCCCTCTGGGGCGGCAGGACCAACGCCATGACGGTGGAGACCATGTTCTCCTACGACACCGCCAAGCTCACCGAGGCCATCTCCAGTCTCCGCTGCATGAACAGCGCCGCCTCCACGCCCCCCAAGGACGCCTATCTCTCCAACTACAACGCCGAAATCGGCGGCGTGGAGATTGTCCCCGAGGTGCCCGGCAACCTGGTGGACCAGGAGATTCTGCTCCCCGCCATCCAGCGGGCGGTGGCCTCCATGCAGACGGAGCTGAATCTGGAGGAGCTGAACTGCTATGTAGCCCCCAAGATCACTGCCGACGACCCTGCCCTTCAGAAAGAGGCGGAGCAGCTCAACCAGTATCTGGGCATCAAGATCACCTACGAGTTCGGCGAGGACACGGTGGAGCTCACCGGCCAGCAGCTGGTGGACTGGCTGTCCTTCGACGAGGAGGGCAACGCCTCTGTCAGCCAGGACAAGGTCAAGTCCTTTGTCCGCAACCTGGCCTATACTTATAATACCTGCTTTGCCAACCGGGAGTTCAAGACCTCCTACGGCGAGACCATCACGGTGGAAGGCGGCGACTACGGCTGGTGGATGGACGAGAACACCGAGATTGAGGAGCTGACCGCCCAGATTTTGAACAAGGAGAGCGGCGTTCGGGAGCCGGTCTGGTTCCAGAAGGCCAACACCCTGGGCGCCGGCGCCGCCGGCGACTTCGGAAGCACCTATGTGGAGGTCAACCTGACCGCCCAACATCTGTTCTTCTACAAGGACGGAGAGCTGATTATAGAGTCGGACTTCGTCTCCGGCAGAAACGATGGCACCCCCACCGGCACCTACAGCCTGACCTATAAGGAGCGTTACGCCACTCTGAACGGCGAAAACTACTCCTCCCCCGTCAGCTACTGGATGCCCTTCAGCGGCAATGTGGGCCTCCACGATGCCACCTGGCGCACCAACTTCGGCGGCACTTTGTACAAGTCCGGCGGCTCCCACGGCTGTATCAACCTGCCGGTCAAGGTAGCTCAGACCATCTATGAGAACATCCCCTCGGACGCCGCCATCATCGTCTACAAGCTGGACGGCACTGAGAGCAGCGGCACCAGCAGCCAGAGCTATGAGGACATCGCCTCCGCCGTGGTGGCCGCCATTGACGACGCCGCCTCCAAGGCTGACAGCATCTCCTCCTCCAACTACAGCCAGATGTCCAAGCAGATCAAGTGGATTCAGGCAGCCTATAGCCATCTCAGCAGCGCCGCCCAGGCCAAGGTCACCAACTATGACAAGCTGAGCAGCGCAGTGAGTGCCCTGAATAAGTTCGAGCGGGCCAACGGGCTGGGGTAACCCCCCCTCTCCAAACAGAACACAGAGGCCGCCGGCCGGGAGCATCTCCCAGGTCGGCGGCCTCATTCTATGCAGTTGAGCAGAGGTGCGGAATCGTCAGTCGTCCCTGCCGTCCTTCTTCTCGTCCTCCTCGGGCAGAACCTCCACCCGGATCTCCAGTACCCGCATCTTGTGGATGTTGGTGACAGTGACCTTTAGGTTTTCATACTGGAAGGTGTCTCCCTTGGCGGGGACGTGGCCCAGTTCTTCCACCACCCAGCTGGAGATGGTGGAGGACTCGCAATCGTCCCGCAGGTCGAAGAGTCGGAACACATCGTGGAGGTCGGCAGAGCAGGCGATCAGGTAGGAGCCGTCCGGCTGCCGCTTGAACTCCTCCACCACCTCGTCATGTTCGTCCCAGATCTCGCCCACCAGCTCCTCCAGAATGTCCTCCATGGTGACGATGCCCATGGTGCCGCCGTAGGCATCCACCACGATAGCCATGTGGGCCTTCTGCCGCTGGAGACTCTGGAGCAGGTCGTAGATCTGCTCCGTATGGGAGGCGTAGACCACCGGGGTCAGGGCCTGGAGCCAGTCGCTCTCCCCCTGACGATGGAGCTGATAGAGGTCATGGATATGGATATAGCCGATCACATTGTCCTGGTTCTCATGATAGACCGGCAGACGGGAGTAGTCGCTGGAGAAGAAGACCTTCTCCACCTCTTCCAGGGTCATCGTGTCCTCCACCATGACCACGTCCACCCGGGGGATGAGGATCTCCTCCGCCACCCGGTCGCCGAACTCAATAGCAGAGCGGATGAGCTCGCTCTCATCCTCATCGATGCCGCCCTCCTGCTCCGCCTCGGAGACCATGGTGATCAGCTCATCGCCGGTGATGCCGGTGTCATCCTCGTTCTTGACCAGGTTCTGGACAAATTTGGTCCAGGCGTTGAGCAGGAAGGTGAAGATGTAGAGCAGCTTCATCAGCGCCCCGATCACCGGGGCCACCGCCATGGCCATCCGCTCCGGGCGGCTCTTGGCCAGGCTTTTGGGGGTCACCTCGCCGAAGATGAGCACCACCACCGTGATAACAATCGTGGAGAGGCTGGCGCCGTAGAGGGGAAAATAGAGGGTGAAGAGCACCGTACCCAGAGAGGCCGCGGCGATGTTGACGATATTATTTCCAATCAGAATAGCAGACAAAAGCCGGTCGTAGTCCTCGTGAAGCGTCAGCACCCGCTGGGCCTTCCGGTCTCCGTCCTCCGCCCAGTTCTTCAGGCGGATGACATTGACGGAAGAAAATGCGGTCTCCGACGCGGAGAAGAAGCCGGACAGGGCGATCAGCAGCACCAACGCTCCGATCATCACCGGTGTTTCCGAGGTCATTGCGCCGTCACCAGCCCTTCCCAATTCCTTCGTCGGTCTATAGGACTGCTGCTTAAGTCGTGATCCATTTGTATTGTTCCTCCAACCATTCAATGACTTGTTCCCGGCCCTCTTCCGTCAGCGGAAATTCTGCCTGGTTGAGAATTTCGCTCTCCTCCATGCAGTATTCCCCCTTCCAGACGAAGGTCTCTACCTTGCTCTCCGGCTTGAGCTCCCCGCTCTCCTTGTCCCGCACAGCGGTAGGCTTGACGAGAAAGCGCATCACCCGAAAGCTGCCGTAAAAAGCGTTTCCGTTGCTCCAGCTATGGAGATTGGTCAAATAGAATCCGGGATCCTCCCGCAGCATGGCAATCGCTCCTTTACAGCTATTAGCAAGTATTGTACTTGTTTTTGGCCCCGCCGTCAAGATATACTTTGCCTAAAATGTGAGGTTTTTCTTTGAAATCCGGTATATCTGCAACAAAAAAGCAGACCTCCCGGCAAAACGGGAGGTCTGCGCAGGCGCTTTGGAAAGAGCCGGGCTCACACCAGCTCCAGGATGGCGACCTCAGCGGCGTCGCCGCGGCGGAAGCCGGCCCGGACAATCCGGGTGTAGCCGCCGTTACGGTCAGCGTACTTGGGGCCGATCTGGTCAAACAGCTTCTTGGCCACATCCTCCTTGGTCAGGAAGGACAGAGCCTGCCGGTAGGCAGCCAGGTCGTTCTTCTTAGCCAGAGTGATCATCTGCTCGGCCAGGGGAGCGATCTCCTTGGCGCGGGTGACAGTGGTCTTCATCTGGCCGTGCTCCAACAGATCAGTGGTCTGCTGTCTCAGCATCGCCATACGGGCGTCAGTGGGCTTGCCCAGTTTGCGGTAACCAGCCATTACAATTCACTCCTTCAATCGGTTCTGCCGGGGCAGAACATCGTAGTTTTACGGGCGAATTGCCCGGTTAGTTATTTTCTTCGCTCTTGAGAGAGAGCCCCATCATGGACAGCTTGTTCATGACCTCTTCCAGACTCTTGCGGCCCAGGTTGCGCACCTTCATCATCTCGTCCTCGGTCTTCTCGGTCAGATCCTGGACGGTATTGATATTCGCCCGCTTCAGGCAATTGAAGGAGCGGACGGAGAGATCCAGCTCTTCGATGGTCATCTCCAGCACTTTGTCCCGCTGGGTCTCCGGCTTCTCCACCACGGTGGAGCGGCTGCCCACCGTCTCAGACAGGTCGGTAAACAGCACAAAGAGATCGCTCAGGATTTTAGCGCTCAGGGAGACGGCGTCCCGGGCGGTGATGGTGCCGTCGGTCCAGACCTCCACGGTCAGCTTGTCGTAGTCGGTCATGTTGCCCACACGGGTGTTCTCCACCGTGTAGTTCACCTTGAGAACCGGGGAATAGATGGAGTCCACCGGGATAATGCCGATGACCGCCTGCTGGTTGACCTTATTCCGGTCAGCGGGGACATAGCCCCGGCCGTGGCTCATGGTCAGCTCCATATTCAGGGAGGCGTCGGGACCCAGAGTGGCGATATGCAGGTCGGGGTTGAGGATCTCCACCTCGCCGTCGGCCTTGATGTCGCCGGCAGTGACCTCACCCTCACCGGAGGCCTGGATATACACCGTCTTGGTGCCGGTGCCGTAGAGCTTGGCAATGATCTTCTTTACGTTCAGAACGATCTGGGTCACGTCTTCCTTCACACAGGGAATGGTGCAGAATTCGTGCTGGACGCCAGCGATCTTTATGGTAGTAACAGCAGTACCAGGCAGAGAAGACAGCAGGATGCGGCGCAGTGCATTGCCCAGAGTGGTGCCGTAGCCACGCTCCAGGGGCTCCACTACATACTTGCCGTAGGTCCCATCATTGGGGTTCTCGATACACTCGATGCGGGGCTTTTCAATTTCTACCATTAACTTATACCCTCCTCGTCTGCGGGGAGATTGGATTCCCCATGGTTATACAGCTTACCAATATGAGGAAGCACTGATTCAACGGGCGGTGGGCTGCCGGGGCCGACAGCCCACCGTTTCCCCTTCTGTCTATTGACTCAGAGGTTCCTTGAGGGTGGTCTGTTACTTGGAGTACAGCTCGACGATCAGGTGCTCCTCCACAGGGAAGTCCACATCAGCGCGCTCAGGCAGACGAGTGATGATGCCCTTCAGGGCCTCCTTCTCCCGATCCATCCAAGCGGGGACGGAGACGGCAATGGCGTCCTCGCCCAGGAAACGCTTGAACTTGACGGAAGAACGGCTGCTGTCCTTGACCTCGACGACGTCGCCGGCCTTGACCAGGTAAGAGGGGATGTTCACCCGCTTGCCGTTGACCAGGAAGTGGCCGTGGTTGACCAGCTGACGAGCCTCGCGGCGGGTCATGGCAAAGCCCATACGGAACACCACGTTGTCCAGGCGGCGCTCCAGGGTGGTCAGCAGAATCTCACCGGTGATGCCGGGAGTCCGCTCAGCCTTCTCATAGTAGGCGCGGAACTGCTTCTCCAGCACACCGTAGACGAACTTGACCTTCTGCTTCTCCTGAAGCTGAAGGGCATATTCGCTCTTCTTCTTGCGCATGGCGCCCTTGTCCTTGCGCTGGGTGGTGGTGAGCTTGCGGGGGGTGCTGTAACCCATAACGGCGGGGGAGATGCCCAGAGCTTCGCAGCGCTTCACAATGGGCTGAGAATTTTTAGCCATAGTCTATTTCCTCCTTCAGTTGATCAGACACGTCTTCTCTTGGGAGGACGGCAGCCGTTGTGGGGGACAGGAGTGACATCCTTGATCATGGTCACTTCCAGGCCCACACCCTGCAGGGCGCGGATGGCGGCCTCACGGCCGGCGCCGGGACCCTTGACATAGACCTCAACGGTCTTCAGACCGTGCTCCATGGCAGCCTTGGCGGCAGTCTCGGCGGCAGTCTGAGCGGCATAGGGGGTGGACTTACGGGATCCGCGGAAGCCCAGGCCGCCGGAGGAGGCCCAGCTCAGGGCGTTGCCCTGCAGATCGGTGACGGTAACCATGGTGTTATTGAAGGAAGAGCGGATATGCACAGCGCCCTTCTCAACATTCTTGCGCTCGCGCTTGCGGCGAACGACTTTCTTAGCTTTGGCCATTGTTCATATCCCTCCTTTACTTCTTCTTGTTGGCAATGGTCTTCTTGGGGCCCTTCCGGGTGCGGGCGTTGGTCTTGGAACGCTGGCCGCGGACGGGCAGGCTCTTCTTGTGGCGCAGGCCGCGATAGGAGCCAATCTCAATGAGGCGCTTGATATCCATAGCCACGTTACGACGCAGGTCGCCTTCCACCATATACTGGTGGCCGATCACCTCGCGCAGGGCTGCCTCCTGGGCTTCGGTCAGGTCACGGACGCGGGTATCGGGGTCGATACCGGTCTGGGCGAGAATCTTATTGGCGCTGGTGCGGCCGATGCCATAGATATAGGTCAGGCCGATCTCGATGCGCTTATCCTTGGGCAGGTCAATGCCGGCAATACGTGCCATAAATCAATACACCTCCTTATCCTTGTCTCTGCTTATGCTTGGGATTCGGGCAAATCACCATAACTCTGCCCTTGCGCTTAATGACCTTGCATTTCTCGCACATGGGCTTGACGGACGGTCTTACTTTCATCGTCTTACCTCCTGTTTTGCTGCATGGGACCGTACCCTTGTCCAGAGGGCGTTTTCCCATGGCCCCGGTGACTGGCCGGGATTATTTGCTTCTCCAGGTGATCCGGCCGCGAGTCAGATCATAAGGGGACATCTGGACTGTCACCTTATCTCCCGGGAGGATCCTGATATAGTTCATCCGGAGCTTGCCGGAAATGTGAGCCAGGATGGTGTGGCCCTTGCCGATGTCCACCATAAAGGTGGTGTTGGGCAGCGCCTCTTTCACAATCCCTTCCAGCTCGATCATATCTTCCTTGGACATGAAGTATTTCCTCCTTCACTGGACGTCCTTCTGAGGACCGTCCGGGAACTCTGAATCGCGGAAGGCGGCCAATACAGCGCGCAGTTGTCTGTCGCTGACCGCTTCGCCTCTGTGCAGTCCGAGGACTGCCGGATGTGCGCTGGTTCCTACGCACCGGACGTGCTTTCTGCGCTTCCGTTTTGGCGTAGCCAGCTTTCTCCCCTTACCGTCTGCCAGCAGGACAAAGTCTCCCTCCTCCTTGAGGACGAGAAAGAGCTGCCCCCGGTCATGACCGGCCAGGGAGAGAACGATTGGTCTCGGGTGGATACTTGCCATATCAGTCTCCGCACTGGGTGAGCACTTCCGGCTCGCCGTCAGTGATGAGAATGGTATTTTCGTAATGGGCGGCCAGCTTTCCGTCCGCCGTCATGGGGACAGTCCAGCCGTCCGGCATCCGGTGATCCCGGATCTTCGCCGTGCCGGCGTTGACCATGGGCTCCACACAGATGACCATATTTTTGTACAGCCTGGGGTTGCCGCCCATGGGCCGGGCGGGGATATAGTTGGGAACCTCCGGGGCCTCATGGACGCTGCGTCCGATGCCGTGTCCGGTGTACTCCCGCACCAGGCTGTAGCCTGCCGCCTCAGCGCATTTCTGCACTGCGCCGGAGATATCAAAGACATGGTTGCCGGCCTTCGCCATTCGGAAGCCCTCCCAGAAGGACTGCTCCGTCACGTCGATGAGCCGCTGGGCCTCCTCGGAGATCTGTCCGCACCCGAAGGTACCGCAGCAGTCTCCGTGGTAGCCTCCCACGGCCACGCCGTTCTTGTCCAGCCGGTAGTCGCCCACACAGACGCCTACGTCGATGGACACGATGTCTCCCTCTTTCAGCTTCCGGTTTCCGGGCACGCCGTGGATGATCTCGTCGTTGACCGAGATGCAGGCAGCGCCCTTGAAGCCGTACAGGTGGTAGAAGGAGGGGTAGCCCCCATGGCTTTTGATAAATTTCTCAATCTCCCGGTCCAGCTCCCGGGTGGTGATCCCGGGCTGGACCAGACTTCCGCCGTACGCCCGGGCCATGGCGGTGAGCCGCCCGGCCTTGCGCATCAGCTCGATCTGATGGGGAGATTTGATGGTAATACGCTCGGCCATCTTACTTGCCCAGCGCAGCCATGATCGCCTGGTTGGTGGCCTCGATGGTGGGCTGATTTGCCACCATCTTGAGCACGCCCCGGCGCTCATAGTAGCCCTTGAGAGGCTCGGTCTCAGCGTGATAGGTCTTCAGCCGGGCCCGGACGGTCTCCGGCTTGTCGTCCTTGCGCTGGGTCAGGGCCTCGCCGCAGGCGTCGCAGACGCCCTCCACCTTGGGAGGGGCCGCCACCACATGGTAGGTGGCGCCGCAGTTGAGGCAGGTCCGGCGGCCGGTCATCCGCTTTTCGATCTCCTCGTCGCTGATCTCAATGGAGACAACAGCGTCAAAGACAACGCCGGCGGCTTCCAGGGCGTCGGCCTGGGCCAGCGTGCGGGGCACGCCGTCCAGGATATAGCCGTTCGCGCAATCCGGCTGGGCCAGGCGCTCGGTGATGACGCCGATGATCACCTCATCGGGCACCAGAGCGCCGGCGTCCATATACTCCTTGGCCTTGAGGCCAATGGGGGTGCCGTTTTTGACGGCGGCCCGGAGGATATTGCCGGTGGAGATGGTGGGGATGTTCAGCCGCTTGCTGATGATCTCCGCTTGGGTTCCCTTGCCCGCGCCGGGCGCGCCCAAAAGAATCATTTTCATTGGGATACCCTCCTCAGTTCAGGAAGCCCTTGTAGGTGCGCATCACCATCTGAGCCTCCAGGGCCTTTTCAGTCTCCAGAGCGACGGAGACCACGATGAGCACAGAGGTACCGCCGATGGACAGCGCGCTCATACCGATCAGGTTGCCGGTAATGATGGGCAGCAGAGCGATGATGCCCAGGTAGATAGCGCCGAACATGGTAATCCGATTCAGCACCCGGGACAGGAACTCTGCGGTGGGGCGGCCGGCACGGAAGCCGGGAATGAAGCCGCCCTGAGCCTTCAGGTTGTTGGCCACCTCGATGGGGTTGAACTGGATGGTGGAGTAGAAGTAGCTGAAGCCGACGATCAGCAGCACATAGACCACGGCGTACAGGACGCTGTTGGTGTCAAATGCCTTCATGAAGGCGGAATCCGCCCAGGCGGGCACAAAGGCAGCGATAGTGGCAGGGATGGAGGCGATGGTCTGCGCGAAGATGATGGGCAGAACGCCGGACATGTTCACCTTCATGGGGATCTTGGAGGCCTGGCCGCCGTACTGCTTCCGGCCCACCACGCGCTTGGCGTACTGGACAGGAATGCGGCGCTCAGAGCTGTTGATGAAGACCACGAAGACAACCAGCAGCAGCATGCCGACCACAATCAGAGGCACAGCCCAGGGGGCGATGCTGACAGTGCCGTCACCAGTGTTGCCGGCCAGATTGTTCTGCACGCCGACCCACATATAGTAGACAGTGTTGGGCACACGGGAGACGATGCCGGCGAACAGCAGCATGGAGATGCCGTTGCCGATGCCGAACTCGGTGATCTGCTCGCCCAGCCACATGACAAACACAGCGCCGCCGGTGAAGGTGGCAATGATGACGATAGCCGCCCAGATGCCGGTATCGGCCAGCAGGCTGTTGGCCTTGAGCAGGGTGTAGTAGCCGAAGCCCTGGAGCAGAGCGATGGCCAGCGTGGTGTACCGGGTGATCTTCTCAATGGTGCGCTTGCCCTCTTCGCCGCCGTCCTTGGCCAGCCGCTCCAGGGCCGGGATGGCCACAGTCAGCAGCTGGATAATGATGGAGGCGTTGATATAGGGCTGGATGGACAGGGCGAACATGGTGCCCTGTCCGAAGGCGCCGCCGCTCATCACGTTCATCAGGCCCAGGATGTTGCTGGAGGCCGCGTTAAAGTAGCTCTGCAGCGCGCTGGTGTTGATGAAGGGGACGGGGATGGCGTTGCCCAGGCGGAAAATGAGCAGAATAAAGGCGACAAAAATGAGCTTCTGACGGAGTTCCTGGATTTTCCAAGCGTTGCGAATGGTCTCAATCACTTAGATCACCTCGGCCTTTCCTCCAGCGGCTTCAATTTTTTCCTTGGCGGAAGCGGAGAAGGCGTTCACCTGGACGTTGAGCTTCTTGGTCAGCTCGCCGTTGCCCAGGACCTTGACGCCGTACTTGCACTTGCTCACCAGGCCGGCGTCCACGATGTCCTTCACAGTGACAGTGGCGCCATCCTCAAAACGCTCCAGATCGGAGACGTTGATCGCGTCCAGAGGCTTGGCAAAGATGTTGTTAAAGCCGCGCTTGGGCAGGCGGCGGGACAGAGGCATCTGGCCACCCTCAAAGCCGATGCGGACGCCGCCGCCGGAGCGAGCCTTCTGGCCCTTGTGGCCCCGGCCGGCAGTCTTGCCGTTGCCGGTGCCGTGACCGCGGCCCTTCCGCTTGGCGGGGTGGGTGGAGCCCACAGCGGGAGACAGGTCATGGAGATTCATGTCGACATACCTCCTTATTCAGCTTCGGTCACCTGGCAGAGGTAACCGATTTGGGCGAGCTTACCGGCGGTCTGAGCGTTGTCAGGCTGAACGGTGGTGTCGCCGATCTTGCGCAGGCCCAGGGAGGCTGCGGTGTCCTTGTGCTTCTGGAGCCGGCCGTTCAGGCTTTTCACCAGAGTGATCTTCTTGTTTGCCATTTCGTCCGACCTCCTTACAGCTCTTCCACGGCCTTGCCGCGGGTGGCGGCCACCTGCTCAGGAGTGCGCAGGCTCTTCAGGCCCTCGAAAGTAGCGGCAACCACGTTCTGGGGGTTGTTGGAACGCAGGCACTTGGTACGGATGTCCTTGATGCCGGCAGCTTCCATGACGGCACGGACAGGGCCGCCGGCGATGACGCCGGTACCGTCGGGAGCGGGCTTGAGCAGCACCCGGCCAGCGGAGAACTCACCGATCACCTCGTGAGGGATGGTGGTGCCGGAGGTGGCCACAGTGATCATGTTCTTCTTGGCGTCCTCCAGGCCCTTGCGGATGGCCTCAGGCACCTCGGCGGCCTTGCCCAGGCCATAGCCGACCTTGCCCTTGCCGTCGCCGATGACCATCAGCGCGGAGAACTTCATGACGCGGCCGCCCTTGACGGTCTTGCTGACGCGGTTCAGATAGACGAGCTTCTCGATATACTCGCTCTGGGGTTTTTCAAATCTAGCCATTTTCTATCCTCCTCCGATCAGAACTGCAGGCCGCCCTCACGGGCGCCCTCGGCCAGAGCCTTGACACGGCCATGGTACAGGTAGCCGCCGCGGTCAAACACCACAGCCTCGATGCCGGCAGCCTTGGCGCGCTCGGCGACGATCTGGCCAACCTTCTTGGCAGCTTCCATGTTGCTGCCGGAGCCCTCAAAGCTCTTCTCCAGGGAAGAGGCGGAGACCAGAGTCACGCCCTTGGTATCGTCAATGATCTGGGCATAGATGTTGGTCTCGCTGCGGAAAACGTTCAGACGGGGTCTCTCGGGGGTGCCGGAGATCTTAGAGCGCACACGCTTATGACGCTTCAGACGCTGCGCGTTGGTATTCGGTCTTTTAATCATTTAGGCACACCTCCTTACTTCTTCTTGGCGCCGGTCTTGCCTTCCTTACGGCGGATGACTTCGTCGGCGTACTTGATACCCTTGCCCTTATAAGGCTCAGGCGGACGGACCTCACGGATGCGGGCGGCAAACTGGCCAACCTGCTGCTTGTCACAGCCCTTGACAATGATCTTGTTGGGGGCGGGGCACTCCAGAGTAATGCCGGGGATCTCATCGATGTTCACAGGATGAGAGTAGCCCACGTTCATCACCAGCTGCTTGCCCTGCATGGCCACACGGTAGCCGATGCCGTTGACGTCCAGCTCCTTCTGGAAGCCCTTGTTCACGCCAACCACCATGCCGTTGAGGATGGAGCGAACCATGCCGTGGCTGGCCCGGTTCTCCTTGGCGTCGTTGGGACGGGTGCAGTGGATCACGTTGCCCTCCTGGGTAATGGTGATCGCGGCGGGGAACTGCTTGGTCAGGGTGCCCAGGGGGCCCTTGACAGTGACGACGTTGCCTTCACCGATGGTAACCGTAACACCAGCGGGGACGTCGATAGGCATTCTGCCAATTCGAGACATTCTGTGTTACCTCCCTTACCAGATGAAAGCCAGGACTTCACCGCCGACATGAGCCGCGCGAGCAGCCTTGTCGGTCATAACGCCCTTAGAGGTGGATACGATCGCAATGCCCAGGCCGTGGAGGACGCGGGGCAGCTCGTCAGCGCCGGCATAGACACGCAGGCCGGGCTTGGAGACGCGGCGGAGACCGGACAGAGCCTTCTCGTTGCCGTTGTACTTCAGGGTAATGCGAATGATGCCCTGAGTGCCGTCATCGATGAGCTGGAAGTTCTTGATATAGCCCTCCTCCAGCAGGATCTGCGCGATGGCCTTCTTCATGTTGGACGCGGGGACGTCCACGGTGGTATGCTTGGCGGCGTTCGCATTGCGGATACGGGTCAGCATATCGGCGATGGGATCAGTGATGTGCATACGGTTTGACCTCCTTCAGTAAAGGTTACAGGTGGGCGTTTTTGCCCCCTGTCAAGGTGTCAGGGTATCATGGGAGCTCTTGCCGAAAGCGGTCTGAGCCGCCCCGGCAGGGTCTTCCCATGACTTCTGCCACCGGGTTGATGAGAATCAGTTTCCCACGCTGGGGAAGGGCCCCTGTTTACCAGGAGGCCTTCTTCACACCAGGGATCTGGCCCTTGTAGGCCAGTTCGCGGAAGCAGATACGGCAGACGCCATAGTCACGCAGATAGGCGTGGGGGCGGCCGCAGAGCTTGCAGCGGTTGTAGCGGCGGGTGGAAAACTTAGCAGGACGCTGCTGCTTGAGCTTCATAGAAGTCTTTGCCATGTCTGTTCTCCTCCCTTACTTCGCAAACGGAGCGCCCAGCAGGCTCAGCAGCTCACGGGCCTCTTCGTCGGTCTTGGCAGTGGTGACCATGATAATGTCCATGCCGCGGATCTTGTCGATCTTATCGTACTCGATCTCGGGGAAGATCAGCTGCTCCTTAATGCCCAGGGCGTAGTTGCCGCGGCCGTCGAAGGAATCGGCGGAGATGCCGCGGAAGTCACGGACACGGGGCAGAGCCACGTTGAACAGCCGGTCCAGGAACTCCCACATCTTGTCCTGACGCAGGGTCACCTTGGCGCCGATGGGCATGCCCTCACGGAGCTTGAAGTTGGCGACGCTCTTCTTGGCCTTGCAGACAACAGCCTTCTGGCCGGTGATGGTGGAGAGATCCCGCACCACGTTGTCCAGCACCTTGGCGTTCTCACGGCCCTCGCTGCAGCCGCAGTTGACGACGATCTTGTCCAGACGGGGAATCTCCATCACGGACTTGTAGCCGAACTTCTGCATCAGAGCAGGAGCGACTTCCTGATTGTACTTATCCTTCAAAGTAGGCATTTCAGTTTACGCTCCTTTCTCAGATTTCAGCGCCGCACTTCTTGCAGACGCGGACCTTCTTGCCGTCCACAAACTTGTTGGCAGCCTTGGTGGGCTTGCCGCACTTGGGGCAGACGCGCATGACCTTGCAGGCATAGATGGGGCAGGGCTTCTTGATGATGCCGGACTCGTCGCCCTGCTTCTTGGCCTTGGTGTGCCGGAAGCAGACGTTGACGCCCTCAACAATGACCTTGCTCTCCTTGGGCAGGACGGAGAGGACCTCACCGGTCTTGCCCACGTCCTTGCCGGACAGGACGATAACCTTATCGCCCTTCTTAATGTTGATTTTCTTCATCTGGGTGCCCTCCTTAAATCACTTCGGGAGCCAGAGACAGGATACGCAGGTAGTCCTTGTCACGCAGCTCACGGGCAACTGGGCCAAAGATACGGGTGCCCTGGGGGGTCTTGTCGTCCTTGATGATGACGGCGGCGTTCTCGTCGAAGCGCACATAGGAGCCGTCGGCACGGCGGACGCCGAAGGCGGAGCGGACGATGACGGCCTTGACCACGTCGCCCTTCTTCACCTGGCCGCCGGGGGTAGCCTTGCGGACAGAGGCGACCACGATGTCGCCGATGTTGCCGTACTTGCGGCGGGAGCCGCCCAGAACCCGGATGGTCTTGAGCACTTTGGCGCCGGTATTGTCAGCAACCTTGAGCAGAGTTTCTTCCTGAATCATCTATCGGCACCTCCTTACTTCGCTTTTTCAACGATCTCGACCAGTCTCCAACGCTTGTCCTTGGAAAGGGGCCGGGTCTCCATGACGCGGACGCGGTCGCCGACATGGCATTCGTTGTGCTCGTCATGGGCTTTCAGCTTATAGGTTCTCTTGACGATCTTCTTGTACAGGGGATGGGCCACACGGTCGGCAATGGCCACAACGATCGTCTTATCCATCTTATCGGAAACCACCAGGCCGACTCTGGTCTTGCGGGAAGAAGTTCTTTCCATGTTCATGCTCCTCCTTAGTCAGCGGCCTTTTCGCGGATGATGGTCTTGACGCGGGCGATGTCGTGCTTGACATCGGCCAGCTTCTGGGGATTGTCCAGCTGGTTGGTAGCGTGCTGAAAGCGCAGGTTAAACAGCTCTTTCTTCAGCTCTACCAGCTTGTTGTCCAGCTCAGCGGCGGACATGGCGCGGATCTCTTTGGCCTTCATTACGCTTCACCACCCTCCTCAGAGACTTCTTTCTTGACGATCTTCGTCTTAATCGGCAGCTTGTGAGCGGCCAGACGCAGGGCCTCGCGGGCAGTCGCCTCGGGCACGCCGGCAATCTCAAACATCACGCGGCCAGGCTTGACCACGCTGACCCAGTACTCAGGGGAGCCCTTACCTTTACCCATACGGGAGCCGGCGGCCTGCTGAGTGACGGGCTTGTCGGGGAAGATCTGGATCCAGACCTTACCGCCACGCTTGGTGTAACGGGTCATGGCGACACGGGCCGCCTCGATCTGGTTGGACTTAATCCATGCGGGCTCCAGGGCCTGGAGGCCATATTCACCGTAGGTCACGGTGTTGCCGCGAGTGGCTTTTCCGGTCATACGGCCGCGCTGCACTCTGCGGTACTTCACTCTCTTCGGCAGAAGCATCAGCGATTGCCTCCTTCCTTGGCACGGGGAGCGCCGTTGGCGGGACGGCTATAGCCGCCGCCCTGGCGCCCATCCTTGCTGCGATTGAAATTGCCGTTGCTGTTACCGTTGCCGCTGGGCCGACGGGCGCCGTCACGGCGGCGGGGACGGTCGGAGCGCTCACGGTAAGGCTTGGACAGGTCGATGGTACGGGGGGAAGTGCGCAGGGCCTGGCTCAGGATCTCTCCCTTGTACACCCACACCTTGATGCCGATGCGGCCATAGGTGGTGGCAGCCTCAGCGAAGCCGTACTCGATGTCGGCGCGCAGGGTCTGCAGGGGGATGGTGCCCTCATGATAGTGCTCCTGGCGGGCGATCTCAGCGCCGCCCAGACGGCCGGAAGCACAGACCTTGATGCCCTTGGCGCCGGCGCGCATGGCGTTGCCGATGGCCTTCTTCATGGCGCGGCGGAAGGAGATACGCTTCTCCAGCTGCTGGGCGATGTTCTCGGCCACCAGCTGAGCGTTCATGTCGATCTCGTTCCGCTTGATTTCCACGATGGAGAGCTGAACGGGCTTGCCGATCATCTTCTCCACCTGCTGGCGCAGACGCTCCACCTCGGTGGCGTCCTTGCCGATGACCATGCCGGGCCGGGCGCAGTGCAGATAGATGCGGACCTTGGCGTTATCACGCTCGATCTCGATCTTGGGCACGCCGGCGCTGTAGAGGGTCTTCTTGAGGAACTTGCGGATCTTCTGGTCCTCCACGAGCAGGTCGCCGACCTTCTCGTTACGGGCATACCAGCGAGAATCCCAGTCCTTGATTACGCCCACACGGAAGCCGTGGGGATTCACTTTCTGTCCCATTACTCTTCCTCCTTAGGCTTTCTCGCTCACCACGACGGTGATGTGGCTGGTTCTCTTGTCGATGCGGTAGCCACGGCCGTGGGCACGGGGACGCATCCGCTTGATGATGGGGCCGGCGTTGGCATAGGCGGCGGAGACATACAGCTTGGAGGGATCCATGCCGTTGTTGTTCTCCGCGTTGGCGGCGGCGCTCTTCACCAGCTTGGCCAGCAGCGGGGAGGCCTTCTTGGGGGTGTTGTTCAGGATGCCCACAGCCAGGTCGATGTCCTTGCCCCGGATCAGGTCACAGACAATGTTGACCTTGCGGGGGGCGATGCGGGCGTAGGTCAAAGTAGCTTTAGCTTCACTCATTTTTCGCCGCCTCCTTACTTCGTCTTTCCGCCGCTGTGGCCGCGGAAGTAACGGGTGGGCGCGAACTCGCCCAGCTTGTGGCCGACCATGTCCTCAGTCACATAGACAGGCACGTGCTTCTTGCCGTCATGGACGGCGAAGGTGTGGCCGACGAAGGAGGGGAAGATGGTGGAGGCGCGGCTCCAGGTCTTCAGCACTTTCTTCTCGCCGGTCTTGTTCATCTCATCGACCCGCTTCAGCAGCTCGGGGGCACAGAAGGGGCCTTTCTTCACAGATCTGCTCATTTCTATCCAGCCTCCTTACTTCGCATTGCGGCGACGGACAATGAACTTGTCAGTCGGATTCTTCTTCTTACGGGTCTTGTAACCCAGAGCGGGCTTACCCCAGGGGGTAACAGGGCCGGGACGGCCAACAGGAGCGCGGCCCTCGCCGCCGCCGTGGGGATGGTCGTTGGGGTTCATAACAGAACCGCGAACGGTGGGACGCCAGCCCATGTGACGCTTACGGCCGGCCTTACCAATGTGCATATTGGCATGGTCCTCGTTGCCCACCTGGCCGATGCAGGCCTTGCAGTTGGCCTTGACCAGACGGTACTCGCCGGAGGGCAGCCGGATCTGAGCGGAATCGCCCTCCTTGGCCATCAGCTGAGCCTGCTCGCCGGCGGCGCGCACCAGCTGGGCGCCCTTGCCGGGGTGGAGCTCGATGTTGTGGATGATGGTACCCACGGGGATGGCGGACAGGGGCAGGCAGTTGCCGGGCAGGATGTCGGCCTGGGCGCCGGTCTCAATGATGTGGCCGGCCTTCAGGCCCACGGGAGCCAGGATATAGGCGCGCTCGCCGCTCTCATACTCGATCAGAGCGATGTTGGCGCTGCGGTTGGGGTCATACTCCAGCCGGATGACGGTGGCCCGCTCTTCATTCAGACGCTTGAAGTCGATGATGCGGTACTTCCGGCGGACGCCGCCGCCGCGATGGCGGACGGTGATGCGGCCGTAGCTGTTGCGGCCGGCGCTCTTCTTCAGAGACTCGGTCAGGCTGCGCTCAGGCTTGGCCTTCTTGTCGATGCCCTCGAAGGTGGACACCGTCATGTGGCGGCGTGCCGGAGTCGTGGGCTTGTAAGATCTAATCGCCATTGTGCGTTACCTCCCTTAAACCATGCCTTCGAAGAACTCAATGGTCTTGGAGTCTTCGGTCAGGGTGACGATGGCTTTCTTGTAGGCAGCCCGGCGGCCAGGACGGCCAGCGCCCATGCGCTTGACCTTGCCATCATAGTTCATGGTGTTGACCTTGGAGACCTTCACGCCAAAGATCTCCTCCACGGCCTTACCGATCTCGGCCTTGTTGGCCTTGGGGTTGACGAAGAAGGTGTACTTCTTGTCGGCGCTGCCCATCATGGAGCGCTCGGTGACGACGGGCTTAATGATGATATCATAGGCGGTCATTATGCGTACACCTCCTCGATGGTGGCCAGAGCGGCCTTGTCGATGACCAGGGTCTTGGCGTTGACCAGGTCATAGACGCTCAGGATGTTGGCGGGGGTGGTGACCACGCCGGGGATGTTCCGGGCGGACAGGACCACACCGTTCTTGACGCCGTCGGTGATGACGACGCTCTTGCCGGCGTCGATGGCGCCCAGCAGGGCGACCATGGTCTTGGTCTTGGGCTCCGCGATCTCCAGGCCCTCGATGACGGCGATGTTGCCGTTCTGAGCCTTGTCGGACAGGACGCTCTTGAGCGCCAGGCGCTTGAGCTTCTTGTTCAGGGTGTAGCGATAGCTGCGGGGCTTCGGGGCAAAGACGATGCCGCCGTGGGTCCACTGGGGAGACCGGGTGGAACCCTGACGGGCACGGCCGGTGCCCTTCTGGCGCCAGGGCTTCTTGCCGCCGCCGGAAACCTCGGCGCGGGTCAGGGCGGACTGAGTGCCCTGACGGCAGTTGGCCAGGTGGTTCTTGACCACAGCATGGACAGCAGCCATGTTGGGCTCAATACCGAAGACAGCTTCTGCCAGCTCGACCTCGCCCAGCTGCTTGCCGGCCATATCATAAACTTTTGCGTTAGACATGATTGGTACTCTCTCCTTTCCCTTACTTCTTTCTTGCGGAAGCCTTCTGCGGGTTCACGCGGGCAGAAGCCTTCTGCGGGTTGGCGGAGATGCCAGCGCCGGCCTGCTTGACCACGTTGACCTTGGCAGTGCTCTTGATGACCACGACGCCGCCCTTGGGGCCGGGGATAGCGCCCCGAACCGCGATCAGGTTGACCTCGGGATCCACCTTGACCACTTCCAGGTTCTGAACAGTGACCTGCTCAGCGCCCATCTGGCCAGCGCCGATCTTACCCTTGCGGATCCGGCTGGGGGTGGAAGTAGAGCCCATGGAACCGGCATGACGGTGGACAGGGCCGCCGCCGTGGGTCATGGGAGTACGCTGGGCGCCGTGGCGCTTGATGACGCCGGCGTAGCCCTTACCTTTGCTGATGCCAGTGGCGTCCACCTTGTCGCCCACAGCGAAGACGTCAGCCTTCAGCACGTCGCCCACGTTGAGCTTGCCGTAGCTGTCGACCTTGACTTCCTTGAGGACGCGAAGCATCCCCACGCCAGCCTTGGCCAGGTGGCCCTGCTGACCCTTGGTCAGGTGCTTCTCGGTGGTGGGCTGATAGCCCAGCTGAACGGCCTCATAGCCGTCCTTCTCGGCGGTCTTCTTCTGAACCACGGTGCAGGGGCCCGCCTCGATGACAGTGACGGGGATCACCTTACCGGCTTCATCGAAGATCTGGGTCATACCGACCTTTTTGCCGATGATTGCCTTTTTTTCCATTTCGGAATTTCCTCCTTGTAAAGGTTATTGGTTGAAGCAGGTGCCCATTGGCTGGCATTGCTGCGTCAACATGACCCCTCCGCTCACAAAAAGCAGGCGGAGATTGGGTACAAACAAAACAAATGAGATACCCTTGCTGTGATTACAGCTTGATCTCGATGTCCACACCAGCAGGCAGCTGCAGGCTCATCAGGGCCTCCACCGTCTTGGGGGAGGGATTCTGGATGTCGATCAGGCGCTTGTGGGTGCGGCGCTCAAACTGCTCCCGGCTGTCCTTGTACTTGTGGACGGCGCGAAGGATGGTGACGACCTCCTTCTTGGTGGGCAGGGGGATGGGGCCGGAGACGGTGGCGCCGGTGCGCTTGGCGGTCTCGACGATGGTCTCTGCGCTCTGGTCGATCAGCTGATGGTCATAGGCCTTCAGACGGATGCGGATCATTTCTTTTGCCATGGTGTTGTCCTCCTCGTTTTCGTACTGTTGTACATGAACCGGTTGTATTTGGATGCAGGAATTGGCTGAAATCAACATACGCTGTGCCGTGTGTATCACTCCACGTCATAAGGAAAGCCGACGTTTACCGCCGGCCGTACCCACCATGCATGGCGATATACCCATCGTGGCATAGTGGTCAATCACAGCCGCCCAGATCCAGCCCGGACATACTCCGCAGAAGTTACCGGGAATCTCCCGCAATCTCCTGCATCATCGCATAGTGCGCCTCTGCGCACCGGAGGCTAGTATACCGTACCACAGTCAGAAAGTCAAGGGGTTTTTGCGGTATTTTTTGCTCTTTTTTACCCAAAAACCGGCTCTGCCCCAAACGGGCCGGGCCAGAAGGCAAACGCTCTTTTTCGAGCCGGCCTTCGGGCCGGAATCCTTTTACTATTTACAATTTATTGTAGACTTGACCCTGAAAACCGGGTAAAATGAATTGAAAACTCCGCCGAATCCGGCGGCACGCCCTGAGGAGGCCTTGTCTGTGAAGTACCTGAACAATCTCATCGACCGGTTCTGCTATAACCATCCCCGGTTCGGCATCCCCAACCTGGTCTACTATCTGATTGGCGGCAGCTGTATTGTCTACCTGTTGGATCTGCTCACCTACAGCCGGGTGGCCGTGTCCAGCCTGCTGGCCTTTGACCGGGCCCTCATCTTCCAGGGCCAGATCTGGCGGCTGGTCACCTTTCTGTTTACCAGCTGGGGCCAGAACCCCGTCTCCTTCCTGCTCGCCATGTATTTCCTCTGGTTTGTGGGAACCAGCCTGGAGCGGGAATGGGGCACCGCCAAGTTTACCTGCTACTACGGCCTGGGTGTACTGCTCACCCTGCTGCTGGGTCTGGTCACCGGCTCCGCCTCCACCACATACATCGACCTGACCCTGTTTCTCGCCTTTGCCACCCTCTATCCTGACACCCGTTTCCTGCTCTTCTTTTTCATTCCCGTCAAAGCGAAGTGGCTGGGGTGGATTGACGCGGCTCTGCTGGGCATCTCCTTTCTCACCTCGGTGTTCACCCTCAACCTGGGCGGCGCGTTGATGATCGTCATCTCCATCTTCAACTACCTGCTCTTCTTCTGGCCGGAGCTGATGTATCAGGTGCGCCGGATGCGGGGCGAGGCAAAGTATTCCCGCCAGGCCAATGTGGTCAACTTCAAAAAGGCGGCCCGGGATCTGAAGCGCCGGGACTACGTCCACAAGTGCACCGTCTGCGGCCGCACCGACGCCGAGTTCCCTGACCTGGAGTTCCGGTACTGCTCCCGCTGCGCCGGCTACCACTGCTACTGTATGGATCACATCAATAATCACGTTCATATCACCGAATAACAGCACAGCCCCCTGCCATCACGGCAGGGGGCAATTTTCTGTCCAGATATTTCAGCTGTTTTTCCGTTTTACCGCATGGCGTCCTTCATCGACTTCACATAAGCGCCGACCTGTGCCGGGGCGTCCTTGCCGTACTTTTCCAGGAGCTTGATGATCGCGGAGCCCACAATCGCGCCATCGGCGGTATCCGCCATCCGCTTTGCCTGCTCCGGCGTGGAGATGCCAAAGCCGATGGCACAGGGGATGGCGGTGTTCTCCCGCACCACCTTTACAATGGAGGCAAGGTCAGTCTTGATCTCGCTTCTCGTCCCCGTCACGCCCAGGCTGGAAACGATGTAAAGAAAGCCCTCGGCCTCTTTTGCAATCATGGCAATCCGGTTCTCCGAGGTGGGGGCAATCAGCGAGATCAGATCCACCCCGTACTGCCGGCAGAGGGGCTGGAACTCCTCCTTCTCCTCAAAGGGCAGGTCGGGCAGGATCAGCCCGTCGATTCCGATCTCTTTACAGACAGAGATAAACCGCTCCGCCCCGTAAGAGAAGACCACATTGGCATAGGTCATGAATACCATAGGGATGGTCACATCCTGCCGCAGCTCCCTGACCAGGTCAAAAATCTTGTCGGTGGTGACGCCGCCCTTGAGGGCCCGGACGTTGGCCCCCTGGATGACCGGCCCCTCGGCGGTGGGGTCGGAGAAGGGGATGCCCAGCTCAATCAGGTCGGCCCCGTTTTCCACTGCGGCGCGGACGGCGGCTGCGGTTGTCTCCAGATCCGGGTCGCCGCAGGTGATGAAGGGGATAAACGCCTTCCCGTTTTCAAATGCAGCTCTGATCTTACTCATGGAGATCCTCCCCTCTGTAGCGGGCAATGGCGGCGCAGTCCTTGTCTCCCCGGCCGGACAGGGTGACCACGATGATCTGATCTTTCCCCATCGTGGGCGCCAGCTTGATGGCGTGGGCGACAGCATGGGCCGACTCGATAGCGGGGATAATCCCCTCCGTCCTGGCCAGGTACTCAAAGGCGTCCACCGCCTCGTCATCGGTGACAGGGACATACTGAGCTCTGCCGATGTCGTGGAGATAGGCGTGCTCCGGCCCGACGCCGGGGTAATCCAGCCCTGCGGAGATGGAGTAGACCGGGGCAATCTGTCCATATTCGTCCTGGCAGAAATAGGACTTCATGCCATGGAAAATACCCACTCTGCCGGTGTTCATGGTGGCGGCAGTCTCAAAGGTATCGATACCTCTGCCCGCCGCCTCGCAGCCGATGAGCTGTACCTGCTCGTCCTCAATAAAATGGTAAAAGCTTCCGATGGCGTTGGAGCCGCCGCCCACGCAGGCCAGCACCGCGTCGGGAAGCCGGCCCTCCTTCTCCAGCATCTGCTCTTTGATCTCCTTGGAGATCACCGCCTGAAAATCCCGGACGATGGTGGGGAAGGGATGGGGGCCCATGACGGAGCCCAGGCAGTAATGGGTGTCGCTGATACGGGAGGTCCATTCCCGCATGGCCTCAGAGACGGCGTCCTTGAGGGTGGCGGTGCCGCTGGTGACAGGGATGACCTGGGCCCCCAGCAGCCGCATGCGGTAGACGTTGAGGGCCTGGCGGATGGTATCCTCCTCGCCCATGAACACCACGCACTCCATGCCCATCAGTGCCGCGGCGGTGGCGGTGGCCACGCCGTGCTGTCCGGCCCCCGTCTCGGCAATCAGCCGGGTCTTGCCCATCTTTTTGGCCAGCAGCGCCTGGCCCAGCACATTGTTGATCTTGTGGGCGCCTGTGTGGTTCAGATCCTCCCGCTTCAGGTAGATCTTTGCGCCGCCCAGATCTTTTGTCATTTTCTCCGCGTAGTAGAGCCGGGAGGGCCGGCCCGCGTATTCGTTGAACAGCTCGTTCAGCTCTCGATTAAACTCCGGATCGTCTTTGTAATGGTGATAGGCCTGCTCCAGCTCGATTACCGCATTCATCAGCGTTTCCGGAATATACTGTCCGCCGAACATGCCGAAGCGCCCGTTTGGATTGGTCATTCTGCCCCTTCCCTTCTCACTGCGGAAACAAAGTCCGCCATCTTCTGTGGGTCCTTTTTCCCCTCTGTCTCAATGCCTGAGCTGACGTCCACGGCGTAAGGGCGGAGGAGGCGGACGGAGGCCGCCGCGTTTTCCGGCCCCAGGCCGCCTGCCAGGAAGTAGGGTCTGCCCAGTTCCCGGATCAGACTCCAGTCAAAGGCCTTTCCCGTACCTGCGCCGGAGTCCAGCAAAATATAGTCCGCTGAGCTTTTTCGCGCTGCCAGGCAGTCGGCCTCGCTCCTGATGCGGAAAGCCTGAATGACCGGCCTGGGGGTTAGCTCCCGCAGGCGGCCGAGATAGGCCTCATCCTCCGTGCCGTGGAGCTGGGCCAGGTCGATGACGCCGCCCTCCAGCAGTCCGGCCACCGTCTCCGGCGGCGCGTTGACGAAGACGCCCACCGCCTGAATGCCGGGGGCAAGCTGCGCTCTCAGTTCTGCCGCCTGCTCCGGTGTAACATACCGCCTGCTGTTTGGCGCGAATACGAAACCGATGTACTCCGATCTCAGGCGGTTCGCCGCCTGGATGTCACAGGGCCGGGACAGGCCGCAGAGCTTGATTTTGGTCATGACGCACCTCGCAGCTCATCCAGCTTTGCCCGCTTGTCCTCCGCCCGCATCAGCGTCTCCCCGATCAGAACTGCGTCGGCGCCGATTTCCCGGAGCTTTGCCACGTCCCCGGCGTTTTTGACGCCGCTCTCGGACACGAACAGTACCTGGGCGGGAATCAGCGCCCGCAGGCGGCGGCTGTTTTCCGTGTCCACTGTAAAATCCTTCAGATTCCGGTTGTTGACGCCGATGATACGGGCCCCCGCCCCCAGGGCGGTTTTCACCTCCGCCTCGTCGTGGGCCTCCACCAGGGCGGACAGCCCCAGACGGTCACAGAGGGCGATGGACTCGGCAATCTGCCGCTCGGTGAGAATAGAGCAGATCAGCAGCACCGCCGAGGCCCCCAGCAGCTTCGCCTCATAGATCATGTACTCGTCCACCGTAAAGTCCTTGCGCAGACAGGGAATGGAGACGGCCCCGGCAATCTCCCTCAGATACTCATCTCTGCCCAGAAACCATTTCGGTTCAGTCAGCACCGAGATGCAGTCCGCCCCCGCCGCCTGGTAGGCCCGGGCGATTTCCAGATAGGGGAAGTCCGGGGCGATCAGCCCTTTGGAGGGGGAGGCCTTCTTGCACTCGCAGATAAAGGAGATGCCCGGCTTTTTCAGGGCGGCTTCAAAGGCGAAATCCCCTTTTGGGAGGGCGAGGGCCCGTGCCCGGATTTCATCGGTGGGAAGGCTGTCCCTGGCCCGGGCCACCCGCTCTCTCGCGTGCTCCGCCAGCTGGTCCAGAATGGTCATTCCGCCACCTCGGGCTGGTTGCTGATCTCAATCAGCCGGTTCAGCGTCTCCAGAGCCTTGCCGGAGTCAATCAGCTCCGCCGCCAGGGCCACGCCCTCCGCCATGGTCTCTGCCTTGCCGCCGATGTAGAGAGAGGCGCCCGCGTTCAGCAGCACTGCGTTGCGCTTGTGGCCGGTTTCGCCGCTGAGAATGCTGCGGGTGATCCGGGCGTTCTCCTCCGGCGATCCCCCCTTCAAATCCTCCTTGGTGCAGCGCTGGAAGCCGAACTCCTCCGGGGTAATCACATAGGATTTGAACCAGCCGTCCCGGATCTCGCAGACAGTGGTGGGTGCGCTCAGGGAGATCTCGTCCAGCTTGTCCTGTCCGTATACCACCATGCCCCGCTTCACGCCCAGGTTGACCAGCACCTGGGCCAGGGGCTCAGCCAGATAGCCGTCATACACGCCCAGCAGCTGCATGGAGGGGGAGCTGGGGTTGGTCAGGGGGCCCAGGATGTTGAATACCGTCCGGAAGCCCAGCTCTCTGCGGATAGCTCCCACATATTTCATGGAGGTGTGATATTTCTGGGCGAAGAAGAAGCACATGCCCACCTTTTCCAGCAGCTCGACGCACTTTGCGGGGCTCTGCTGGATGTTGACTCCCAGAGCCTCCAGGCAGTCCGCCGTGCCGCACTGGGAGGAGGCGGCACGGTTGCCGTGCTTGGCCACCTTCATGCCGCCTGCCGCCGCCACCAAGGCGGCGGTGGTGGAGATATTGAAGCTGTGGGCGTTGTCGCCGCCGGTACCCACGATCTCAAACAGCTCCATATCCGTCTCCACCTTGACCGCGTGGGCCCGCATGGCCGCGGCGCAGCCCGCGATCTCGTCGGTGGTCTCCGCCTTGGCGCTCTTGGTGGACAGGGCCGCCAGGAAGGCGGCGTTCTGTGTGGGGGTCGTCTCCCCGCACATGATTTCATTCATGACAGTATAGGCCTCGTCATAGGTGAGGTCCTCTTTGTTGACGATTTTGACAATTGCCTCTTTAATCATAATGAGCTCTCCTTTATAAAGTTTCTGAGCATGGTTTTTCCAAAGGGCGTCATAATGGATTCCGGATGAAACTGGACGCCGTAAACCGGGCAGTCCCTGTGCTGCACCGCCATAATCTCGCCGTCATCGGTCACCGCCGTGACCTTCAGCGTCTGGGGCATGGTGGCGGGATCCGCCGCCAGAGAGTGGTAGCGCGCCACCGGCGTCCGCTCCGGCACTCCGGCAAACAGCAGGCAGCCGCTGTCCAACCGGGCCTCTGACTGCTTGCCGTGCATCAGCCTGTTCGCGTAGGTCACCGTTGCTCCATAGGCCGCGCAGATGGCCTGGTGGCCCAGGCAGACGCCCAGAATGGGGATCTCGCTTCCCAGCTCTTTGACAGCTTGGATGATCACCCCCGCCTGCTCCGGCCTGCCGGGGCCGGGAGAGAGGATGATCCGCTCCGGGGCCATGGCCCGAATCTCCTCCACGGTTTTCTCGTCGTTGCGGATCACCCGGATCTCCGGGTCGATCTCCCCCACCAGCTGGTAGAGATTGTAGGAAAAGCTGTCGTAATTGTCGATCAGCAAAATCATAGGTCTGCCTCCTCCGAACGCTTGAGGGCGTTGACAACCGCCTTTGCCTTGTTGATGCACTCCTCGTATTCCTTTTCAGGCACCGAGTCGGCCACGATGCCGGCGCCGCTGCGCACAAACACCTTGTCGTTTTTCTGGTAGGCAATCCGGATGGCGATGCAGGTATCCATGTTTCCCGTAAAGTCGATGTATCCGATGGCCCCGCCGTAGATGCCCCGCTTGTTGTTCTCCAGCGCGCCGATGAGCTGACAGGCCCTGATCTTGGGCGCGCCTGACAGCGTCCCCGCCGGGAGCACCGCCTCGATGGCATCCAGTGCATCGCAGTCCTCCCGAATCTCTCCCCGCACGGTGGAGCCAATGTGCATCACATGGGAATAGCGCTCAATGGAGTGGAGCTTTTCCACCGCTACGGTGCCGAAGCGGCTGATCTTACCCAGATCATTTCTGCCCAGATCCACCAGCATATTGTGCTCAGCCAGCTCCTTCTCGTCGGCCAGCAGCTCCGCCTCCAGGGCCTGATCTTCCTCTTCGGTCTTGCCTCTCGGCCGGGTGCCCGCCAGGGGGAAGGTGTGAAGGACGCCGTTTTCCAGCTTGACCAGCGTCTCCGGGGAGGCCCCGGCCACCTCCACGTCAGTGCCTGAGAAATAAAACATATACGGGGAGGGGTTGATCGTCCGCAGGACACGGTATGCGTTCAGCAGACTGCCCTCAAAGGGTGCGGAGAGCCGGTTGGAGAGCACAATCTGGAAAATGTCCCCCTCCCGGATGTGGTGCTTCGCCCGCTCCACCATGCCGCAGTAGGTCTCCTTGTCAAAGAGGGGTGTGACCTCCCCCAACAGGCGGCCCCCCGGCTCCTCCTTCTGCTTCCCGCTGCGGAGCAGGTCGCGGAGCTGTCTCAGTTCCAGCACCGCCTTGTTGTAGCCGGTCTCCGGGTCGTCCAGGGGCATATTGACGATGAGGATGATCTTCTGGCGGAAGTTGTCAAAGGCGATAACCTTGTCAAAGAGCATCAGATCCACGTCCTTGAAGGTCTCCGTGTCCTCCACGCTGCACCGGACCGACGGCTCGCTGTAGCCGAGATAGTCATAGGAGAAATAGCCCACCAGACCGCCCGTGAAGGAGGGCAGGTAGTCAAACCGGGGACTCCGGTAGTCGGCGAGGATCTGGCGGAGGACGGCCGACGGGTCAGTTGTCTTGATTCTGATGTTGCCCGCCTTCATCTCGCCGTTCACGCAGGTGATCTCCAACTTGGGGTCAAAGCCCAAAAATGTGTAGCGTCCCCATTTCTCGTTCTGCTGTGCCGATTCCAGCATGTAGCAGTGGGTGGATACGTTTTTCAGGATCTTCATCGCTTCGATGGTCGTGCAGATGTCGGACAGGATCTCGGTGCTCACCGGCAGCACCCGGTAGCTTCCGCTGGCAGCGATCCGCTTGACCTCGCTCAGGCTGGGCATAATCTTCATGGCAGTGACCTCCCGGCAAAAATGCCTCTGGTTTTCTGTCAAATGGGCAACAAAAAAACGTCCTTGACAGAGCTGTGCTTCTGTCAAGGACGAATAAAAACTTATCCGCGGTGCCACCTTGTCTTCACGGGCGCGACCCGTGCACTCAGCAGGATACCAACATATCCCCGGCAACTGACGTATGCCCACACGTTGCAGAATACTTTGCGAAATCGCATTTGACTGCACCCTCCGCGGTCCATTTGACAGCTTGTTTCTTACCTGCTTCCCAGCACCGCAGGCTCTCTGTGAAGTCATCACTGCCGTTATCTCCGCTTCAACGGTTTAGCATATTAAATTTTCTGTATTGTAGCATCGTGATTCGCTTTTGTCAAGTGCTTATGAGAACAGGCTTCAAAAAAATCCACCGCAATCTCCCTGCCGGGGAAAATTTTGTTGGGCATAGCTCCCCCGTTTTCGCACATTCTATGGTTGGACATTCCGAAACGGGGATGACCGAATCAACACCGATCAAGAGAAGGAGATGTATGTTATGTCCAGCAACAGCAATGGCAAGCAGTCCCTGGTGCCCGAGGCTCGGGAGGCCCTGAACAAGTTCAAGATGGAGGCCGCCTCCGAGGTTGGCGTCAACCTGAAGCAGGGCTACAACGGCGACCTGACCTCCAGACAGGCCGGTTCCGTGGGCGGTCAGATGGTCAAGAAGATGATCGAGGCCTACGAGAACGGCATGAAGTAACCTCTGCCCAAGATTCGGCCTGACAATGAAAATTGCCCCGCCCCAGAAATTGGGGCGGGGCAGTTTTCGTGCCAATAAGACGATACGCAATCAATGCACGGATTTCTTCTCCAGCACTGTCCGCACCCGGCCCTTTTCCATTCGAGAAAATGGAATCAGCGGACGAACCTCCGAAGCGTAATCTCCAATCTCCTTTTCAAACCAGAGCACATCCCACCACTGTCCGTTCTTATACCCGCACCGGTGGAAGGTTCCGCTGAGCCGGAAGCCCAGGCTCCGGTGCAGCGCCTCGCTGGCCGGATTGGGAGCAGTGACGCAGCCGTAGACTGCCTGAATCCCCTGCAGCCGCAGCAGCTCCAGCAGCCGCCGGTACAGAGCTTTTCCCAGCCCCCGGCCCTGGGCGGAGACGTCCAGATAGACGGAGAGCTCCGCCGTCCACTGGTAGGCCAGCCGCTCCCGGAGGGCGTGCGCGTAGGCATAGCCCACCACCTGTCCGTTCTCCTCCGCGACCAGATAGGGATAGTTCCTCCGGGTTTCCAGAATACGGCTGCGGAACTCCTCCTCGCTGGGCAGTGTGTACTCAAAGGTCACCGGCGTATCGATGGACTGGGCATAGATCGCCAGCAGGGCGGCGGCGTCCTCCGGCGCGGCCAATCGGATGTTCATGTACATCTCCTCTTTTCTCAAAGCAGCCCGGAGCTCATCCAAAACGCAGCAGGCATATCTGCCAATCTCACCGAAAATCCTTACTTAACCTCCAGCACGGCGCCCTTATCGGCAGAGGTCACCATGCTGGCATATCTGGCCAGATAGCCCGTCTTTTTCCCCACGGAACCCGTTCCGTGGGGCCCCCGAGCAATTGCACCGCAGGCGGAGAGACCTCCGCCTGCGCCAAGGTTTTGCTTCGCAAAACACTTGGAAAAGTCAAGACGGGCCCAAACCCTTTACTTAACCTCCAGCACGGCGCCCTTATCGGCAGAGGTCACCATGCTGGCATAT
>JBJDXS010000032.1:55474-55850 GCA_051866815.1 Candidatus Onthomonas sp.
CTGGCCAGATAGCCCGTCTTGACTTTGGGCTCCGGGCAGACCCAGTTGGCCTTCCGCTGGGCCAGAACGTCGTCAGAAACCTCCAGAGTGATGGTATGAGCGGGGATGTCGATGGAGATGGTATCCCCCTCCTCTACCAGGCCGATGAGGCCGCCGGCAGCCGCCTCCGGGGAGACGTGGCCGATGGAGGCGCCACGGGTAGCGCCGGAGAACCGACCATCGGTGATCAGGGCAACGCTCTCTCCCAGGCCCATGCCGCAGATGGCGGAGGTGGGATTGAGCATCTCCCGCATGCCGGGGCCGCCCTTGGGGCCCTCATACCGGATGACCACCACGTCGCCGGGCTTGATGCCGCCGGCATAGATGACGGCGATGG
>JBJDXS010000033.1:0-2056 GCA_051866815.1 Candidatus Onthomonas sp.
TTGATAGCCATGTCACTGGTTTTTTGAACGGCAGTTCTGACCATGCGTATTCCCTCTTGGGTGCGCATCCTGTCCAGCAGGATGAGATGTCCGGCTGGCTTTTTCGCGTTTGGGCCCCACACGCCAAAGCGGTGTCTGTGGTCGGCCCCTTTAACAATTGGTCTGAGGCTGCAAGCCCCATGGCCCGCCGCCCCGGAGGTATCTGGGAGCTGTTCCTCTCCGGCCCGAAACCTTTTGACGCCTATCAATTCTCCATTCTGACCCGCGCCGGCCGGCGCATCCGCAAGGCGGATCCCTACGCCTTTCACACCGAGCTGCGCCCCGGCACCGCTTCCAGGCTGTTTGATCTCTCCGGCTACTCCTGGGCAGATCAGCCCTGGTTGGCCTACCGCAGCCGCCGCCCCATTGCCAGCCGGCCTCTGAATATCTACGAACTGCACCTTGGCTCCTGGCGGCGCACCCGTGAGGGCCGATTTCTCTCCTATCGGGAGATCGCCCAATGGCTGGTTCCCTATGTGAAAGAGATGGGCTTTACCGCGGTGGAATTTCTGCCGGTGACCGAGCACCCTCTGGACGAGAGCTGGGGCTATCAGTGCACCGGCTACTTCGCACCCACCAGCCGTTTTGGCACCCCTCACGACTTTATGTACCTGGTGGATCAGCTCCATCAGGCCGGCGTGGCAGTCCTGTTGGACTGGGTTCCTGCCCACTTTCCCCGTGATTTTCAGGGGCTGTACCAGTATGACGGCTTTCCCTGCTATGAATATCCCACCGACCAGGCGGATCTGCCCAAGTGGGGCACTAAGTCCTTTGACTTCAGCCGCCGGGAGGTGCGCTCCTTTCTGATCTCCTCCGCCCTGTTTTGGCTGCGGGAATACCACATCGACGGTCTCCGGGTGGACGCCGTAGCTTCCATGCTCTATCGGGACTACGACGGACGCCGCTGGGATGCGGCGGATAAGCCCGGGCAGGTCAATCCCGACGCTGTCTCCTTCCTCCGCCAGCTCAATTCCGCCGTCCACCAGGCCTTCCCTGACGCCCTGATGATCGCTGAGGAGTCCTCGGACTGGCCCAATGTCACCGGTCCCCTGGAGCAGTCCCCCAAGGCCCTGGGATTCGACTTCAAGTGGAACATGGGCTGGGCCCATGATGTGCTCCACTATATGGCCCTGGACCCGGTCTACCGGCAGTACAATCACAAGGATCTCACCTTCTCCCTGATGTACGCCTTTTCTGAGCAGTTCATCCTCCCCGTCTCCCACGACGAGGTGGTGCATCTCAAGAACTCTCTCATCGGCCGGATGCCCGGAGAGGACGCCCTGAAGTTCGCGGGTGTCCGGGTCTTCTATCTCTATATGCTGACCCACCCGGGCAAAAAGCTGCTCATGATGGGCAGCGAGTTCGGCCAGTTTAATGAGTGGCGCTCGGAGTACTCTCTGGACTGGCACCTGCTGGACTATCAGCCCTTCCTCCGGCATCAAGCCTTTTTCCGCTCCGCCAACCAGTTCTACCTGGCCAATCCTCCCCTGTGGGAGATCGATGACAGCTGGGACGGTTTCCAGTGGATCTGTCCCGACGACGCCGGAAGCAACATTCTGATCTTCCGCCGAAAGGATCGTTCCGACCATGAGCTGCTGGTCGCCGCCAACTTCTCTCCGGTAGACCGGCTGGGGTATCGGATCGGCGTTCCGGTGGCCGGTGAGTATCAGGTGGTGTTTGACACCGATCACACTGATTTCGGCGGCTCCGGCCGGGTCAACGGGCGGCCCATCCGCAGCTATCCCGTCTCCTGCCACCATCTGTCCCACTCCATCGTGGTAGACATTCCCCCCATGACCGGCCTTGTTCTGAAGCTGGTCCGTCAGCAGCCCAAACTCCCCGCCAAGAGCCGCAAAAAGCGCTGATATTCGGTATTTAATGGTTTGCCCATTGAATATAGATGGAAGCCGTCCTCCCCGACCGCTTCTGCCCCGACGCCGTCTCTCCCCGGCGGCGCCAACCACAAACAAACATTGAGGTGAATGCAAATGAAGAAGGAATGTGTCGCCATGCTGCT
>JBJDXS010000034.1:0-2014 GCA_051866815.1 Candidatus Onthomonas sp.
ACCGTCTCAACGTGTCCAGTCCGAGGAAACATATCCACTGCCTCCGCCCGCACAGCCTCATATCCCCGCTCTGCCAACAGCTTGAGATCCCGTGCCAGCGTTTCCGGGTCGCAGGAGACGTAGACTACCCGCTCCGGCTCCATTCGGCAGATGGCGTCGATGACCTGGGGCGAGATTCCTTTCCGGGGCGGATCCACCGAGATGACATCTGGCTTCAAGCCACGCTGGGCCAGCAGTTGGGCTGCTTCTCCGGCGTCCGCGCAGAAAAACTCCGTGTTTTCCAGCCCGTTTCGCCGGGCGTTCTCTTTTGCGTCCTCAATGGCCGCGGGAACGATCTCCGCTCCCAACACCCGGCCCGCTTTTTTCGCCATGCACAGGCTGATGGTGCCGGTGCCGCAGTAGAGATCCAGCACCGTCTCCTTGCCTGAAAGCCCCGCGAAATCCACCGCCCGGTCATAGAGCACCTCCGCCTGAGTTCGGTTTACCTGGAAGAAGGAGGGCACCGACAGCCGGAAGGTGAGGCCGCAGAGGGTATCATAGAGAAAATCCTGTCCCCACAGAACTCGGTATTCTGGCCCCAGAATGACATTGGTCCGGGCCGTATTGCAGTTGAGTACCACGCCTGCCAGCTTGGGCAGAGAGCGGCGCAGGCAGTGCACCAGCTCCGCCTCATGGGGCAGCCGGTCGCCGTTTGCCACCAGGCAGACCAGCGTCTCCCCGGCGCTGCTGTGGCGGCAGAAGACATGACGGACGAGGCCGGTGTGGCGCTCCTCGTCATAGGGCGGGACAGAGAAAACCTCCATCCAGTCCCGTACATCCCGGCCCGCCTGATTGCAGTCACCGGGCTGGAGAAGGCAATTGTCCACATCAATGACGTCGTGGCTCCGCTGGCGGTAAAAGCCAACTTTAACACTGCCGTTTTCTCCGGTGCTGACGGGAAACTGCACCTTGTTCCGGTAGCCCTGGATTTCCACTGCCCCGTGGATGGCGGAGACAGTAAGGAAAAGCCCGCCAATCCGCCGGAGGGCGTCGTTGACCCGCTGCTCCTTGAGCCGGAGCTCCTCCTCGTAGGTCATGTGCCGCAACTGACAGCCACCGCATTTCGGAAAATAGGGGCAGTCCGGCGTCACCCGGGCAGAGGAAGGGGAGAGCAGCTCCACCAGCCGGCCCCAGCCGCAGCGCTTGGTGACCTTCATCAGAGAGATTCGCCCGGTTTCCCCGGCCAGAGCGCCCCGGACAAAGACAGTAAGTCCGTCCTCCAGATGGCAGACACCCTCCCCCTGGCTGGTGCAGCCGGTGAAGGTGACAATGTGTTCTGTATTTTTCAGAGGATGAGACATAGAGGGCCTCCCAGCCCGGCAGGGAGGCCCTGCCGTTTTCTTTTTTGCTATTATACCGTTTGGGCACAAAAGCCGCAAGTGCCTGCCGAAAGAGGAGAGAAGTATTATCTGGTCATAATTTGTTTACCAACGTCGGTCAAAATTATTCCATCTGCCACTTTCGCCCGGAGAAATGTCATGGTATAATAACACCAACTGCGTTTGTAGTAAGTAACGTTGGAAAGGAAGCATCACCGTGGGATTTTTACAGACCCTCTTCGGAACCACCTCCGCCCGGGAGGTCAAGAAGATCACTCCCCTTGTCGATAAAATTGAAGCGCTGGGTGAGGAATACAAGGCCCTCACTGACGAGCAGCTGAAAGCAAAAACCGCCGAATTCAAAGAGCGCTATGCCCAGGGCGAAACTCTGGACGACCTGCTCCCTGAGGCCTTTGCTACCGTCCGGGAGGCGGCAGATCGTGTGCTGGGGATGCGGCCCTACCGGGTGCAGCTCATCGGCGGTATTATTTTGCATCAGGGCCGGATCGCTGAGATGAAGACCGGCGAAGGCAAGACCTTGGTGGCCACCCTCCCCGCCTATCTGAACGCCCTGTCCGGCGAGGGCGTCCATATCGTCACAGTCAACGACTACCTGGCCAAGCGCGACTCCGAGTGGATGGGCAAGGTCTACCGGT
>JBJDXS010000035.1:0-1995 GCA_051866815.1 Candidatus Onthomonas sp.
AAACAGGTCTTATCCGCATTCCCAAATGTGTAACACATCATTGACAAACCAACATATTCTATGGGGAAGGGTGGAGGTTCCGGCAGATTTTCCCGGCGAATTCACAGAATTTTGCCGGGACGGGCCGCCGGACGGGGGTGACGGCTCTTTTCAACGGCCCGCCTTTCTGCTACAATCGAACCAACCAAGCAAAAGGAGATGGACGCTGTGGAAATGACCGCCCCCAGCTATTACAAGCACTTTCGATGCCTGGCGGACGCCTGCCGGGACAATTGCTGTCGCACCGGCTGGGAGATTGAGGTGGATGAGGCCACCATGGACTATTACCGGAGCCTGCCCCAGCCCCAGCGGGAGCGGATTCTCGCCGGCATCGGCCGGGATGCGGAGGGGGCCTTCTGCATCCAGCCCCAAGAGGGCCAGTGCCCCTTTCTGAACGAGCGGGGCCTCTGCTCCCTGGTCATTGAGCTGGGGGAGGAGCATATCGGCGACATCTGCGCCCTCCATCCCCGGTACCGGGAGTGGTTCCCCGGCCGGATGGAGATCGGCGTGGGCCTGTGCTGCGAGGAGGCGGCCCGGCTCATCCTCTCTGACCCCGCCCCGGCAGAGTTTGAGACCTATCTCACCGACAGCGACCCGGACGACGAGGAGGACGAGGACGCCCCTCTCTATCTCCCCCTGCTGGAGCTGCGGGACCGGCTGTTTGAGCTGATTCAGGACCGGAGCCTGCCCCTGCGATACCGGATGGCCAACGCCCTGCGGTTGGCGAAAAGCGCCCAGGAGGAGATCAACCGGGGAATGATCCCGGCGGCGGACATCGCCCCCTCCGGGCTGGAGGCGGAGCCGGGGGACTGGCAGGCCGCCCTCGCCGCCCTGCTGGAGACTCACCGGGAGATGGAGTATCTGGAGCAGGACTGGATGGACAGCGTCGTGGATCTCCAGGCCCACCTGTCAGAGCTGGATTGGCCGGGCTTTGCGGCTGCTCTGGGGGAGCGGAGCTATGAGTATGAGCATCTCTGCGTCTACCTGCTCTTCCGCTACGCCCTCAAGGCAGTCTGGGACGGGGATCTGCTGGGCAAGGTCTGGCAGGCTGTTACCATGGTACTCACCATGGCCGCCCTGGGTGCCCGTCAGTGGCAGAGGACAGGGCGGTTCACCCTGGCCGATCAGATCGAAGTCACCCGGCAGTACTCCAAGGAGGTGGAGTACTCCGACGACAATATGGAGGCGCTGGCCGAGGCGTTTCTCTTCTCCCCGGAGCTGAGCCTGCCTGACCTGCTGGGCATTCTGGAGGGCTAAACTGCCTTTTCTTTGACCCGCAGCCCCACGCAGCGCACCCGTCCGCCGATGGTCTGGTTGTGACTGGGATTCTCAGCCAGCCGCTGCTCGTCCTTTTGGATGGCCAGAGCCACCCGCGCCTGGGCCGCCGCCCGGAGGGCCTCGTAGGAGAGCCCCTCCAGGCAGTCCAGGTCCAGAGGCGGCATGGCCCGGTGCCAGGCCCCTGCGTGGAGGAAGAGGGCCTCGCCCGGCCGGAGCCGGGTGCGGTGATAGGTGAGTAAGCCCTTGCGCACCTGGCAGTCCCAGACAGTGAAGCCATTTTCCTCCCACTGGGCGGCCAGCAGGCAGAAGGGGCCGGGGTCGCCTCCCACCAGATTGACCCGGGTGAGGGCGCCCACCAGCTTTGTGATCCGCTCAAGCCGGGCCTCCATCGGGGCATCAGCCCGGAGGATCTGCCTGACCGCCCGGAGCACGTCCACCCCATAGCGGAGAGTGGGGCCGCAGCAGGCCCAGATCAGCCTTTGCTCCGGCAGACAGAAGCACTTTTGCCGCCAGTCCAGATGGACCCGGGCGGGAAAGGTCTCCCGGCTGTCCCCGGCGGCCACTGCGCCGGCTTCATTGACCATGAGACAGATATAGGACATAATGGCCTCCTTACAGGGAATATTGTTGGTTTGTCAATGATGTGTTACACATTTGGGAATGCGGATAAGACCTGTT
>JBJDXS010000036.1:0-8948 GCA_051866815.1 Candidatus Onthomonas sp.
GCTGATGGCGTGCTCCTTGTAGTCGATGAACTCGTAGCGGTCCATGCGCTCGCCGTGGATGGCGTTGAAGAAGGCATCGATGGGGCCGTTGCCGTTGCCGATGACCTCAAAGACGGTGTCCTTGTGCTGCAGCTTGCCGTAGAAGTGGGAGTGGGCTACGCCGTTTTCCACCACAGCCCCCAGCTTGTTGCTGATCAGGCGATAGGGGCCGTCCACCTTGAGGTATTCCTCCTCAAACAGGTGGTAGATCACCTCCGGCTTCAGCTCCACGCCGGCCTGGTCGGAGGCCTTCTGAACGATGGCGCCGAACTCGGGATGCATAGCCTTGGGCATGTCGAAGCCGAACTTGTGGTTCATAATGAAGGCAGCGCCGCCCTTGCCGGACTGGGAGTTGATGCGCACCGGCTCGTAGGAACGGCCCAAATCCTCCGGGTTGATGGGGAGATAGGGCACCATCCACTTGGGAGTGTGGGTCTCCCGCATATAGTTGAAGCCCTTGTTGATGGCGTCCTGATGGCTGCCGGAAAAGGCGGTAAAGACCAGATCGCCGGCGTAGGGCTGCCGCTCCGGCACCTTCATCTTGGTGCAGCGCTCGTACATGGAGATGATCCGCTCCATATGGGTGAAGTCCAGCTCCGGATCCACTCCCTGGACGTACATATTCATGGCCACTGTGATCATATCCACGTTGCCGGTGCGCTCGCCGTTGCCGAAGAGGCAGGCCTCCACCCGCTCCGCGCCGGCCAGCAGGCCGGCCTCAGTGGTGGCCACGCCGCAGCCCCGGTCATTGTGGGGGTGCAGGGAGATGATGGCCCGCTCCCGGCCGGGGAGTTGGCGGATGAAGTACTCCATCTCGTCGGCGAACTGATTGGGCATGCAGTTTTCCACCGTGGTGGGCAGGTTGAGGATGACCTTGTGGTCGGCGTCGGCGTGGAGGTGATCCAGCACGGCGGCGCAGATCTCCACGGCGGCGTCCATTTCGGTGCCCATAAAGGACTCGGGGGAGTACTCATACCGGAGATCCATGCCGGAGGCGATGACCGGCTGGGCCATCTCGTAAATCAGGTCGGCGGCGTCTACGGCGATCTGCTTGACGCCGGCCACGTCGGTGCGGAAGACCACCTCCCGCTGGAGGGTGGAGGTGGAGTTGTAGAAGTGGAAGATGACGTGCTTGGCGCCCTGGATGGCCTCAAAGGTCTTTTTGATCAGATGGGGCCGGGCCTGAACCAGCACCTGGATGGTTACGTCGTCCGGGATATGGCCGCCCTCGATCAGCTCCCGGCAGATCTCATAGTCGGTATCTGAGGCGGAGGGGAAGCCGATCTCCACCTCTTTGACGCCGATCTCGTCCACCAGCATGTGGAACATCTCCAGCTTTTCGTCCATGTTCATGGGGTCGATCAGGGCCTGGTTGCCGTCCCGCAGGTCGACAGAGCACCAGATGGGGGCTTTGGTGATGGTATTGTCCGGCCAGGTGCGGTTCTGGATGGGCTGGGGGACAAAGGGAATGTACTTCTCGTAGCCTTTCATTGTGAGTTCCTCCTGTATTGAGATAAGCCCGGCTCAGGGCAATGAAAAACACCCCTGACCAAGCAATTTGGTCAGGGGTGTAAAAAATACACGGTACCACCCTGTTTTAGTCTGTGCTTACGCACAGACCCTCTGCGGCCTCTGACAAGGCCTGGACCGGTAACGGGGTCAGCCGGATGGCCCTACTTGCCGCAGGGTTCAGGTCATCAACTCCGGGAACAGTTATCCATCGGACGCCGCATACCGGTTCACAGCAGCCACCGGCTCTCTGAAATGGGAATGTCCGATCTTTTTTCCCTTCAACGTCATTGGCGATATGCATATTTTAGCCGGGAATTTTGGTTTTGTCAACCTCTTTTTTGAAGCCCTCCGGTACAGAAGTCGAAAAAAGTCAGAAAAAGAGGGGCAAAAACCGAAAAAATCGGTTGCACGATGGGGGAAAATATGTTAGCGTGATAAAAACGGGACAGGGAGGCGGAGTGATGGAACGGATAGAGAGGGCGGAGCTGACGCTGCAGCAGTGGGAGGAGAGCGCTGCCCGGCTGCTCCGGGAGCTGGGGCTGTGCCCCTTCCGGCGGGGCGATCAGCTACTCTGCCAGGCCCTGGCCCTGGCAGCGGAGCGTCCGGAGAGACTGGTGGAGGGGATTGGCCCTCTTTGCGCCGAACTGGCCGAAAAACGGGGCGGTACGCCTACTGCAGTGGAGCGTTCCATACGACGCAGTTTGGATCAGCTCTGGCAGCGAGGGGATCGTCTGACGCTGCGTGGCTGGTTCCCCCGGCTGGATGGCGGTCGGCGGCCGGGCAGCGCCGCCTATCTCACCATACTGGCCCGCCAGGTGCGGGCGGCGGAGGAAAATCTGTGAACCTTGCACGGCAGAAGGGGCGGGAAAGGGAGAGATTTCTTCCGCTTTTCCCCGGCCTCCCCTTGCAAAGACGGAGAAAATAGGATAAAATAGGAACGTGCAATGTAACTCCGGCGGCGGGTGCCTCCGGAAGACTAATTATTTGGAGGCAATCAGATATGATTACTGCAGGCGATTTCCGCAATGGCGTCACCTTCGAGTATGAGGGCAAGGTGATGCAGGTCGTCGAGTTCCAGCACGTCAAGCCCGGCAAGGGCGCTGCCTTTGTGCGGACCAAGATGAAGAACGTCATCACCGGCGCTGTCACCGAGACTTCCTTCAACCCCTCTGCCAAGTTCGAGTCCGCCTATATCGAGCGGCGGGTCATGGAGTACAGCTACGCTGACGGCGATCTGTACTATTTCATGGACACTGAGAGCTACGACATGGTTCCCCTGAACCGTGACCAGTTGGGCGACTCCTTCCGCTTTGTCAAGGAGAACACCGAGTGCAAGGTGCTGTCCTACAAGGGCAACATCTTCGGCATTGAGCCCCCCAACTTCATGGATCTGGAGGTCACCGAGACCGAGCCGGGCCTGGCCGGCAACACCGCCACCAACACCCTGAAGCCCGCCACTCTGGAGACCGGCGCCGAGATCCGCGTGCCCCTGTTCATCAACATCGGCGACAAGATCACCGTGGACACCCGCACCGGCGAGTATCTCTCCCGCTGCAAGTAAGCAGTTCCATGTCCCATCATGCCCTGCGTGGTGGGACTTTTTTCACCGTGGAAAGGAGCGATTGCAATGTCTCTCACCGAAAAAACTGCCTATCTCCGTGGCCTGTTGGACGGCATGGGGATTAAGGCGGAGACCTCTGACGAGCACAAGCTGCTGTCCGCCATTGTGGATGTGCTGGACGACATCGCCGCCAATGTGGAGGCCAACAACGAGTCCATCACCTCTCTGGCTGACGAGCTGGATGAGCTGGACGACGCCGTCACCGAGCTGGAGGAGATTCTGGAGGATGACGACGACGAGGATGACGATGAGGAGGAAGAGGACGGCGAGGCGGAGGTCGAGTACCAGCTGGACTGCCCCGAGTGCGGAAGCCCCATCATCCTGGACGAGGACACCATCGCCGGCGGCGAGACCGTCTGCCCTCACTGCAATCAGAAGCTGACCATTGACGTGGGCTTCGAGGGCGAGGAACCGGAAGAAGAGGACGAATAAGCGAAACCAGTCCTGTAAGGCGCTGCCTTGCAGGACTTTTTGCGTCCGCGCGCCGGGGGTAGAAAAACATTGCCATTGGATTGCAATTATGCTATAATTTCTTAGAATAGCGATTCTATCGACCGTTCGAACCACTCGCGGCCTCGCCTGCGGGCAGACGCCGCGCCTGTATTCTAGTGTAAAGGAGTTTTCCCCCATGATCTTCAATGAAGAGACCCGAGAACTGCTGGCCATGGTCCGGGAGTTCGTGGATAAAGAAGTCATTCCTACCGTGGGCGAATACGAGAAGACCGGTGAATTCCCCGAGAAGTTGCTGAATATGGCCTGTGACATGGGCCTGAATCAGCTGTGCATTCCGGCGGAGTACGGCGGCCCCGGCCTGACCAACGTCCAGGCCTTCGCCATCGCCGAGGAGATCGCCCGGGGCGACATCGGCATCGGCACCACCCTGATCGCCAACGCCCTGGCCTCCTATCCTGTCCTCATCGCCGGCACCGATGCCCAGAAGAAGCTGTGGTTTGACACCATGGTAGAGAAGAAGTACGCCGCCTTCTGCCTGACCGAGCCCAACGCCGGCTCCGACGCCGGCGGCGTCCAGACCACCGCCGTGGAGGATGGCGACGACTATATCATCAACGGCACCAAGTGCTTTATCTCCAATGGCCCCATTGCCGGCATCTATACCGTTCTGGCCTCCACCCGGAAGAAGGCGGGCATCATGGGCCTCTCCGCCTTCATCGTGGAGCGGGACCGTCCCGGCGTCTCCATCGGCAAGGAAGAGGACAAGATGGGCATGCGCCTGAGCTGCACCTCTGAGGTCATCTTCGACAACGTCCGGGTGCCCAAGGATCATCTGCTGGGCAAGAAGAACCGGGGCTTTAAGTATATCATGGAGACCCTGGATCACTCCCGTGCCGGCGTGGGCGCCTTCGGCGTCGGCATCGGCCAGCGTGTGGTGGAGGAGGCTACCAAGTACGCCAAGCAGCGTAAGCAGTTCGGTCAGCCTGTGGCCAACTTCCAGGCCGTGGAGATGATGCTGGCTGACATGGAGATCCAGGTTCAGTCCGCCCGGCAGATGTACCTCCATGCCGCCGAGCTGATGGACGCCGGCCTGCCCTTCACCATGGAGGCCGCCATCGCCAAGACCATCGGCACCGACACCGGCATGAAGTGCGCCGTGGACGGCGTCCAGGTCATGGGCGGCTACGGCTATATGAAGGAGTACCCCATGGAGAAGCTGATGCGGGACGCCAAGATCCTGCAGATCTATGAGGGCACCAACCAGATTCAGCGCACCGTCATTGCCGGCCAGCTGAAGAAGAAGTACACCGACGGCCCCGCCCCCAAGACCGCTCCTGCCGCCATGCCCGAGCGCAAGGCGGAGCCCCAGAAGCCGGTGGCCGCCGCTGTGGAGGCGGTGAAGACCGCTGAGGCCCCCAAGGCCCAGGGCAAGGGTCTGAATATCCTGGTCTGCGTCAAGCAGGTGCCGGATACCACCCAGATCAAGATCGACCCGGTGAAGCACACCCTGATCCGGGAGGGCGTTCCCGCCATCGTCAACACCTTTGACACCTATGCCCTGGAGGTCGCCCTCCGGCTGAAGGATCAGGTGGGCGGCAAGGTCACTGTCATTTCCATGGGTATCCCCAAGGCCAAGGAGGCCCTGCGGGAGTGCATCGCCGCCGGCGCGGACGAGGCCTATTTGATCACTGACCGGGCCTTCGGCGGCTCCGACACCCTGGCCACCTCCAAGATTATCTCCACCGCCATCAAGGCCCTGGAGCAGAAGAACGACCGGGCCTTTGACTGCATCCTCTGCGGCAAGCAGGCCATCGACGGAGACACCGGCCAGGTGGGTCCCGAGATCTCCCAGCATCTGAACCGGGCGCTGGTTTCCTACGCGGTGGAGGCCTCCATCCAGGCCGATGGCACCATCAAGTGCAAGCGGGAGAGCGACGAGGGCTATGACTTCTTCTCCGTGGCCACCCCCTGCGTGATCACCGTCAACAAGACGCCCTTTGACCTGCGTTACCCCAACTTCAAGAGCCAGCGGGCAGCCCGGACGGCGGAGATCCCCGAGCTGACCTCTGCCGAGGTGGTGGTCGCCCCCGAGGAGCGGGGCCTGGCCGGTTCTCCCACCAAGGTGATCAAGACCTATACCCCCACCCACGAGAAGAATGGCATGAAGCTGGAGGGCCTGACCGGTGCCGAGGCTGCCGACAAGCTGGTGGGCCTGCTGAGCGACGCCAAGCTGCTGTGATCGAGGAGGGTATCTGAACATGGAATACAAGAATCTCTGGGTTTATATTGAGACCGACGAAGGCACCGCCAAGAACGTGGGCTATGAGCTGCTCAACCCCGGTCGCCGCATGGCGGACAAGCTGGGCCAGGGGCTGGTGGCCGTGGTGCTGGGCAAGAATGTGGCCGAAGTGGCCAAGCAGGCCATTGCCTACGGCGCGGACAAGGCCATCTTGGTGGAGGGCGACGAGTACGCCAACTACAACACGGACGCTCAGACCTACGCCATGGTGGAGCTGATCCACAAGTATCAGCCCTCCATCGTCCTCTACGGCGCCACCAACAACGGCCGTGACGTGGGCCCCCGGGTGGCCTGCGCTCTCCATACCGGCCTGACCGCCGACTGCACCGGGCTGGACATCGACGAGCAGGGCCTGCTGGCCTCCACCCGTCCAGCCTTTGGCGGCAACCTGATGGCCACCATCTCCTGCCCGGATCACCGGCCCCAGATGTCCACCGTCCGTCCCGGCGTCTTTAAGAAGCCTGCCCTGGACGAGGGCCGCCCCGGCGAGATCATTGCCGAGGACATCCACATTCCCGCCGACCAGATTCGCGTCCACCTGCTGGACCGGGTGAAGGAAGTGGCCGAGGCGGTCAACCTGGAAGAGGCGGAGATCATCGTCTCCGGCGGCCGCGGCCTCAAGAGCGCTGAGAACTTCCAGCTGGTGCGGGAGCTGGCCGACGCCATGGGCGCCACTGTGGGCGCCTCCCGCGCCGCCGTGGATGCGGGCTGGATTCCCCACGCCCATCAGGTGGGCCAGACCGGCAAGACGGTGGCCCCCAAGATCTATGTGGCGGTGGGCATCTCCGGCGCCATCCAGCATCTGGCGGGTATGTCCGGCTCGGACACCATTATCGCCATCAACAAGGATCCCGACGCCCCCATCTTCTCTGTGGCGGACTACGGTATCGTGGGCGACCTGTTTGAGGTTGTCCCCGCCCTGACCAAGGCGATTCTGGCCAAGAAGGCGTAAACAGAGCGCATTGCGAAGAAAAAAACAGGCCCTGTTCTTTGGAACAGGGCCTGTTTTGTATGCAGGAGGAAATCAGACGGTGTGAAAGCCTTCACGCTCAATCTTGCGGATGTAATGGACTACCATGATGATGCAGTAGACACCTGCGAAAATGAAGGCGAAGGGATTAGCCAGGGCGATGAAAACAAAGCTGGAGCAGGAGACGGCCAGCCAGCTCCCCAGCCCCCGGCCGGCCAGCTCGCAGATTCCGGAGAGCACCGCCTGAAAGCTGTAGCCCAGCCCCTGGAGGGTGTTGCGGAAAATCATCAGGGTGCCGTGGAACAGGAAAAAGATGCTGATGATGGCCAGGTATTGGACGGCTCCCGCGGCCTCGGCGCTGACCGTTTCGCCCAGCACCAGCCCCACCAGGGGCGTCTTGGCGAAGTAGAGCACCACCCAGATGACGGCACAGTACACCGCCTGGATAATCATGCCGCTGCGCAGGCCCGCCTTGACCCGATCCATCCGTCTGGCGCCGTAGTTCTGACCGGCGTAGGTGGCCATAGCCATGCCGACGCTCTCCATGGGGAGGGTGAACATGTGGCGGATCTTTTCGCCGGCAGTCTGAGCGGTGACTGCCACCGGGCCCAACAGATTGATGGCGTTTTGCAGTACCAGGGCGCCGATAGCGGAGACGGAGTACTCAAAACCCATGGGAAAGGCGATGGTGCACAGCCGCCCTGCGTGGGACGGGGAGAAGCCCAGCTCTTCCCGGCAGATGCGGATGGCCTGGGTGCGGGTGAGCAGCCACCAGCTGTTGAGCAGGCCGCTGACCAACTGACTGAAGACGGTGGCAATGGCGGCTCCGGCCACTCCCATACCCAGAGGGACGATGCAGACGTAATCCAAAACGATGTTCAGCAGGCTGGAGAAGAGGAGAAATTGGAAGGGATGCTTGGAGTCTCCCACCGCCCGGAGGGCGCTGGCGGAGAAGTTATACAGCACAGAGGTGGGGATGCCCAGAAAGATGATCTGGATATAGGTGGCCGCCTGTGCCTGCATCTCTGCCGGGGTGTTCATCAGCCGGAGCAGTGGATCCGCCCCCAGAGTCATGCCGACACCCAGTACCAGACTCACCGCCAGACACAGCCAGCAGCCGGTCCACAGGTACCGGTGGAGCTTCTCCGGCTCCCTGGCCCCGAAGCTCTGGGAGAGAGGGATGCCCAGTCCCACGCAGAAGCCCTGGACAAAGCCCAGAGTGAGAAAGCTAAGGGAATAGGTGGCGCCCACCGCGCCCAGGGCGTCCTTGCCGATGCAGCGGCCTACAATAATTGTGTCCACAAAACTGTAGAGCTGCTGAAACAAGGTGCCCAGCACCAGGGGGAGAGAAAAGAGCAGAATCTGCACAATGGGCCTTCCCACCGTCAGATCGGTGGTGGCTTGCTTTCGGGACATGATAACACCTCAGTCAGGACAAAACATACACAACAAAAGCGGGTTCCATTTCTGGAACCCGCTCATGGTTGAAAAGTGGAAAGACAACAGATGACAGATTAGAACTTGGAGCAGACGGGAGCGTTGTTGGCGGCGGACTCCTTGTCGAACCACACCAGGTTGTTGCCGGTCTCCTTGTCGAACAGCTGCAGCAGGTTGGCGGGGAAGGTGAAGTCCACAGTCTTGGTGGAGCCGTCAATCAGGCCCTGATCCACATCGACAGTGGAGACAACCAGAACGACCTCGTCACCGGCGCAGTCAGTGTGCAGGTGCAGGGAGGAACCCATCATCTCGCAGACGTCCACGCTGGCGCTCAGGCCGCCGGGGCCCATGGTGATGTGCTCGGGACGGATGCCGGCCACGATATCGCAGGGCTGCTGGTTGCTGGCCCGCAGAGCCTTCTGGTGCAGATCGGACAGCTCGAAGTCCTTGCCCTTAATCTGAGCATAGTACTTGTTCTGCTTGACAATCAGCTTGGCATCGTTGAAGAAGTTCATCTGGGGGGTGCCGATGAAGCCTGCCACGAACAGGTTCACGGGGCAGTTGAACAGCTCCTGAGGAGTACCGATCTGGTTGACATAGCCGTCCTTCATGATGAC
>JBJDXS010000037.1:0-53177 GCA_051866815.1 Candidatus Onthomonas sp.
TCAAGCGGGAGTGCCCCATCTGCTCCAAGGAGACCCTGCTGGTGCTGGACGCCACAACCGGCCAGAACGGCCTGATCCAGGCCAAGCAGTTCAAGGAGTCCTGCGGCATTACCGGAATCGTCCTCACCAAGCTGGACGGCACCGCCAAGGGCGGCATCGCCATCGCCATCGCCCAGGAGCTGGGCCTGCCGGTGAAGTTTGCCGGCGTTGGCGAGGGCATCGACGACCTGCGGTATTTTGACGCTGACGAGTTCGTCAAGGCGCTGATCTGAGGAGGAAACAGGCATGAAACGAATTGATAACCGGGCCAAGGATGCCCTCCGGCCGGTGGAGATCATCCCCAACGTGAACCGGTTTGCTGAGGGCAGCTGCCTGATCAAGTGCGGGGACACCCAGGTATATATCACCGCCTCGGTGGAGTTCCGCACGCCCCCCCACGTCCCCATGAACGAGGGCTGGGTGACGGCGGAGTACAATATGCTCCCCCGGGCCAACCGGGAGCGGAGCCGCCGGGACGTGTCCAAGCTGAAGCTCTCCGGCCGCAGCGCCGAGATTCAGCGGCTCATCGGCCGCTCCCTCCGGGCGGCGGTGGATCTGAAGAAGCTCCCCGGCATCCAGATTACCATCGACTGCGACGTGCTCCAGGGGGACGGCGGCACCCGCACCGCATCCATCACCGGCGGCTTTGTGGCCCTGGCCCTGGCCTGCCGCAGGCTGCAGCGGGAGGGGAGTATCAAGGAGAATCCTATCATCCACAATGTGGCCGCCATCTCCGCCGGCATCGTGGAAAACGCCCTGCTGCTGGATCTGCGCTATGAGGAGGACTCCTCCGCCATGGTGGATCTCAACTGCGTCATGACCGAGGAGGGCAAGCTCATCGAGATCCAGGGTACCGGCGAGGGCAGGCCTTTCGGCGTGGACGAGCAGCAGAAGCTGGTCAACCTCTGCGCCCGCGGCATCGGGCAGCTCATTGACCTGCAGAACCGGGTTCTGGCGGAGGCGTGAGATGAAATTTGTACTGGCCAGCCAAAATCCGGGCAAACTGAAGGAGATGCAGGCCATTCTGGACGGCCTGGGGGTGGAGGTTGTTCTCCAGTCTGAACTGGGCCTTCATGTGGACGTGGAGGAGACAGGCAGCACGTTTGCGGAAAACGCCCTCCTCAAGGCAAAGGCGGTCTGTGAGGCCAGCGGCCTGCCCGCCATCGCCGACGACTCGGGGCTCTGCGTGGATGCCCTCCAGGGGGCTCCGGGGGTGTATACCGCCCGGTATGGCGGCCCTGGGCTGGACGATATGGGGCGCTGCCGGCTGCTGTTGCAAAATATGCACGGGCTCAGCCCCCGCACTTGCCACTTTGCCTCCGCCATCGCCTGCGTCTTCCCGGACGGGAAGGTACTGACAGCGGAAGGCCGCTGCGACGGCACTGTGGCCTACGCCCCCATGGGCACTGACGGCTTCGGCTATGACCCGGTCTTCTTTGTCCCCGGGCTGAAAAAGACCTTCGCCCAGCTGACGGCGGAGGAGAAAAACGCTATCTCCCACCGGGGGAAGGCCCTGCAGGCCTTCGCGGGAGAGCTGCAGGCGTATTTAACATAGCAGTAGAGGCGCACAATGTGCGCTCGAACTGCAAAACATTGCATTTGAAAGGAAATTGCTGTTTGAAGTATTTGAAACTGGAGTCGGTGCCGGGCCGGGAGGCCTGCGTAAACTGAGACTCCGTATGGCCTCCCATCGGGTTTTGAAAAACGCTGAGGAGGCAAATTCCCATGAACCGGGAACATAAAAAGAGACAGTACGATCGACATTATTATCAGACTCACCCCTGCACCGACAGCTTTACCTGCAAAAACTGCGGCCGGCTGGTGGTCTCCGCCGGAGCGGGCAGCGATCACCGGAATCACTGCCCCAACTGTCTGACCAGCCTGCACCTGGACGTGGAGCCAGGAGACCGGTCGGCGGACTGCGGCGGGCTCATGGAGCCCATCGGCGTCTGGGTACGAAAGGGCGGCGAGTGGGCGATTATCCACCGATGCCGCCGGTGCGGGGCGCTGAGCTCCAACCGGACGGCGGCGGATGACAATCCCGTCAAGCTGATGTCCATCGCCCTCAGGCCCCTGACTCAGCCGCCCTTCCCCGTCGAGCGGATGGAGGAGCTGGCACAGGCGCTGGGGATGGACAGCAGCACAGAGTGATCCATAGAAATTCGGCAGGGCGTCACCCTGCCAGGCGGGCGCACAATGTGCGCCCCTACGGGGGAATCCATCGCAGAATGGTAGGGCGGGGGCTTGCCCCCGCTGCTTCCCCCGACAACATCAGCATAGAACGGAGAAATAATAGATGGAACTGACAAGCAAACAGCGGGCCCAGCTCCGCAATCTGGCCAACGGCATTGACACCATTCTCACTGTGGGCAAGGACGGCATCAGCGACAACCTGGTCAAGCAGTGCCGGGACGCCCTGGAGGCCCGGGAGCTGGTCAAGGGCAAGGTGCTGGAAAACAGCGAATATGATGCCCGCTCCGCCTGCGCCGAGCTGTGCGAGCGCACCGCCGCCTGCCCGGTTCAAGTGATCGGCAGCAAGTTCGTCCTCTACCGGCCCAGCCACCGGAAGGATAAGAAGGACAAGATCGTCCTGGTTAAGGGGGACAAATGAGCGTTGCTGTCATCGGCGGAGCGGACGGCCCCACCGCCGTCTATGTCACCGGAAATCCCTGGGCGGCGATTGCCGTGGGCGTTCTTCTGGCGCTGGCTGCAATTGGCCTGGGCGTGGTACTCTGGAGGCGGAGAAGAAAATGAAAATCGGCATCTACGGCGGTACCTTTGACCCGCCTCACCGGGGCCACATGGCTGCGGCGGCCCAGGCAGCCCGGACGCTGGGGCTGGATCTGCTGCTGCTCATCCCGGCGGGGCTGCCCCCTCACAAGCACCTGTCCGGCAGTTCTGCCGCGCCGGCAGACCGGCTGAATATGACCTGCATCGCGGCAGACCGGCTGGGCCTCGGCATCCCCGTCCAGGTGCTGGATCTGGAAATTTGCCGGGAGGGGAAGAGCTATACCAGCCACACCCTGCGGCTGCTTAAGGCAAAGTACCTCGAGGACGAGCTGTGGCTGCTCATGGGGACGGACATGTTTCTCAGCTTTCACACCTGGCACGAGCCGGAGGTGATCGCCCAGCTGGCGAACCTTTGCGCCTTCGGCCGGGAGGCGGGAGACGCCCAGGCGGTTATGGCCCCCCAGAAGGCCCGGCTGGAGAGAGAGCTGGGGGCGAAGGTAGTCACCATGACCATCCCCGGCCTTGTGGAGGTCTCATCCACCCAAATCCGGGAGGAACTGGCCCGGGGCGGGGGAGATCAGTGGCTGGACGAGAGCGTCTGGGGCTATATCCTGCTCCACCGGCTCTATGGAACGCAGGCAGATCTGAAGCAGCTCACATTGGAGCAGCTCCAGGCGGCCAGCTATTCCATGGTGCGGGCCAAGCGGATTCCCCATATCAAAGGTACCGAGGAGACGGCGGCCCGGATGGCACGGCGCTGGGGCGCAGACGAGCTGGAGGCGAGAAAAGCCGCCATTTTGCACGACTGCACCAAGTATTTCGACCTCCAACAGCAGTTGTCAACCTGCGAAAAGTATGGTATTCTGTTGGACGATACGGAAAAAACCACCCTGCCACTGCTCCACGCCAAGAGCGCCTCAGGCATCGCCCGGGAGGTCTTTGGCATGTCGGAGCAGGTGTGTCAGGCCATCTGCTGGCACACCACGGGAAAGGCGGACATGACCCTGCTGGAGAAGGTTCTCTATATCGCAGACTACGCAGAGCCCACCCGGCGCTACGGCTGGGCGGCGGAGCTGCGGGAGCTGATTGAGACCGATCTGGACCGGGCGGTGCTGCGGGGACTGGAGATTACCATCGAGCACACCGCCCGGGAGGGCAACCCCATCCATTACCGTACCCTGGAGGCCAGAGACTGGCTGCTGGCCCACGGGGGCAGAGGATAGAAAGGAAGCGGCATATGGCAGAAGCAAAGGTATTGGCAGAAGCGATCGTCCGGGCTCTGGACAGCAAGCGGGCTCAGAAGATCGAGATGATTCATGTGAGCGATGTGACCATCCTGGCGGACTACTTTATCCTGTGTACCGCCACCTCCACCACCCAGATCCGTACCCTCTCCGACCTGTGCGAGGAGGCGGGGGAGCAGCTGGGCGAGGAGCTGCACCACAAGGAGGGCGAGCGGGAGTCCGGCTGGGTCCTGCTGGACTTCTCCACCGTGGTGGTGCACATCTTCCTGCCCGAGCAGCGGGAGTTTTACAACCTGGAGCGGCTGTGGAGCGACGGCACCGAGGTGGACCTCGCCGGTCTGCTGGAGGAGGCCCGGGAGCAGCGCAAGCAGGAGCTGGAGCAGAACCGGCTGTAAGAAAAGAAGCCCGGCCTGATGCCGGACAGAGAATAGAATCTGGAAAAGAAAGTGTGATGCAACGTGAAATACGATTTTGCGGCCATTGAGAAGAAATGGCAGGACAAATGGCGTGAGACCAAGGCCTTCCGGGCGGTCAACGGCGATACCACCCGGCCCAAGTTCTACGGCCTGGTGGAGTTCCCCTATCCCTCCGGCGCAGGTCTGCATGTGGGCCATCCCCGGCCCTATACCGCCATGGACGTCATCGCCCGGAAAAAGCGGATGGACGGGTACAATGTGCTCTTCCCCATCGGCTATGACGCCTTCGGCCTGCCCACCGAGAACTTCGCCATCAAAAACCACATGCACCCCGCCGTCATCACCAAGCGGAACATCGAGAACTTCACCCGGCAGCTGCATATGCTGGGCTACTCCTTCGACTGGGATCGGGTGATCGACACCACCGACCCCAAGTATTACAAGTGGACCCAGTGGATCTTCCTCCAGCTCTTTCAGAAGGGCCTGGCCTACAAGACCACCATGCCGGTGAACTGGTGCACCAGCTGCAAGTGTGTGCTGGCCAACGAAGAGGTGGTGGAGGGCGTCTGCGAGCGCTGCGGCGCCCCGGTCGTCCGTAAGGAGAAGAGCCAGTGGATGCTCAAGATCACTGATTACGCCCAGAAGCTGATTGACGGTCTGGACGATGTGGACTTTATCGAGCGGGTCAAGACCCAGCAGAAGAACTGGATCGGCCGCTCCACCGGTGCGGAGGTCAACTTCCAGACCACCGAGGGAGACGTGCTCACTGTCTACACCACCCGCTGCGACACCCTTTTCGGCGCTACCTACATGGTCATCGCCCCGGAGCACGCCTATGTGGCCAAGTGGAAGGACAAGCTGACCAACTATGACGAGGTGGAGGCTTATGTGAAAAAGGCGGCCGCCAAGTCCGACTTTGAGCGCACCGAGCTGGTCAAGGAAAAGACCGGCGTCAGGCTGGAGGGTGTCCGGGCCATCAACCCCGTGAACGGCAAGGAGATCCCCATCTTCATTTCCGACTACGTCCTGGCCTCCTACGGCACCGGCGCCATCATGGCCGTGCCCGCCCACGACACCCGTGACTGGGAGTTTGCCCAGGTCTTTGGCCTGCCCATCATTCAGGTGGTGGCCGGCACCCAGGGTGAGGTGGACGTGTACAAAGAGGCCTTCACCGATGTGGAGACCGGCATCCTGGTGAACTCCGGCTTCCTCAACGGCCTGTCCGTGGAAGAGGCCAAGCAGGCGATGATCGAGCACCTGGAAAAAGAGGGCATCGGCCGCGCCAAGGTGAACTACAAGCTCCGTGACTGGGTCTTCTCCCGCCAGCGGTACTGGGGCGAGCCCATCCCCATTGTCAAGTGCGACAAGTGCGGCTATGTGCCCTTGCCGGAGGATCAGCTGCCCCTGCTGCTCCCTGAGGTGGAGAGCTATGAGACCACCGACGACGGCGAGTCCCCTCTGTCCGCCATGACCGACTGGGTCAACACCACCTGCCCCTGCTGCGGCGGCCCCGCCAAGCGGGAGACAGACACCATGCCCCAGTGGGCCGGCTCCAGCTGGTATTTCCTGCGGTACATGGATCCGGACAACGACGACGCCTTGGCCTCCCAGGAGGCTCTGGACTACTGGGGCCAGGTGGACTGGTATAACGGCGGCATGGAGCACACCACCCTCCACCTGCTCTACAGCCGGTTCTGGAACAACTTCCTCCACGACGTCGGCGTAGTGCCCTATGCCGAGCCCTATGCCAAGCGCACCAGCCACGGCATGATCCTGGGCAAGAACCCCCACTATGTGGGCAACTTCGAGACCCAGGAGGAGAAGGACGAGATGCTGCGCAAGTACGGCAATCAGGCTCTTCGCCCCTCGGTCAAGATGTCCAAGAGCCTGGGCAACGTGGTCAACCCCGACGACGTCATCCGGGACTACGGCGCGGACACCATGCGGCTGTATATCATGTTCATCGGCGACTTTGAGAAGACTGCCACCTGGTCTGACGAGGCGGTCAAGGGCTGCAAGCGGTTCCTGGACCGTGTCTGGAACCTGCAGGAGAAGTGCACCGACGCCGAGGGCTATTCCGAGGCCAACGAGGCCGCCATCCACAAGGCCATCCGCAAGGTCAGCGACGACATCGAGGCGATGAAGTTCAACACCGCCATCGCCGCCCTCATGGCCCTGACCAACGACTTCTACGCAAACGGCTGCTCCAAGGGCGACCTGAAGGCCCTGGTGCTCATGCTGTCCCCCTTTGCCGCTCACATGTGCGAGGAGATGTGGCAGAACCTGGGCGGAGAAGGCATGGTCTGCCAGCAGAAGTGGCCTGAGTACGATGAGAGCAAGACAGTGGCCGCCACCGTCGAGGTGGCCATCCAGGTGGCCGGCAAGCTCCGGGCCAGTATCCAGCTCCCCGCCGAGATCGACGACGCCGGCGCAGTGGAGGCCGCTCTGGCTGAGCCCAAGATCCAGAAGCAGGCTGAGGGCAAGACCCTGGTCAAGCAGATTGTGGTCCGGGGCAAGGACAAGAAGATCAAGCTGGTCAACCTGATTTTCCGGCCTGGCAAGTAAGTGATGACTGCCCTCTGCGCAAAGAGTGGAGGGCAGTTTCCACAGTACAAGGACACGAGCCGGGGGAGAGACCGCGAAAAATGCACAGCCGCTCTTGACATTCCGGGCGGTATGGTGTAGAGTAATGCTAACAAGCCCTTATTTGCGGGTTGGTGTGCCCTTGTACTCAGACTCCCTGGGCATGAATCGGAGGGAGGGAAAATAGAATGGCCGAAATTCGCGTTCGAGAGAACGAATCTCTTGACAGTGCTCTGAAGCGTTTCAAGCGCAGTTGCGCTAAGTCCGGCGTCCTCGCCGAGGTACGCAAGCGTGAGCATTACGAGAGCCCCAGCGTCAAGCGCCGCAAGAAGTCCGAAGCTGCTCGGAAGAACCGCAAAAAGTTCTATTAAGCATCAAATGCACCCTGTACCATCCGGTACAGGGTGTTTTTGCGTGTGTGGCCAGACTAATGGGAGGCAGAGATCCCCAACTCTCCCAGACAGCCCGAGATCTCTGGCCAGGCGGCGATGGCCCGGGTGACCCCCAGTTGTCCCGCAAGCTCCAGCTTTTTCCGCAGAGTGCTCCCGTCGTCAAAGAGGACGAAGTGAATCTGCCCGTTGAAGCGATAGGTGAAGTACCGGGCGCAGAGCTCCCCCGACCAGTAGACGGCAGGCCGCACCCGCTGGCGCAGATTCTGAAGCTCGGCGGGGGAGAGGGGGGTGCCCCGGCCGGAGGGGCTGGGCAGGACAAAATCCTCCCCCATCCGCTCCAGAGCCAGCACCACCCGCTCCGGGCCGTAGCGCTCCAGGGCTTCCTTCAACCGCACTTCCAGGCTGCCCCCGGAGAGGGCGGAGGAGATGAGCACGGCGGCGGCGCCGGTGACCTCTCCATAGGCCTCAGGGACGGCCAGAAGCAGCCCTGCCTGACTCAGCGCCCGACCCAGCTGCCGGGTGAGCAGAAAGAGGCTGCGGCTGAACCGATCCCAGTCTGCCAGCAGGCCGATAGCGCTCCGGGCCCGGCACTCCTGCACCGCCTGGCGGCAAAGGGTTTCCGGATTGCCGGAGCAGTCCTCTTTGCCCAGGGTCACCGACAGCAACCCGCCCTTGACCAGGGTGGGGGGACAGGAGCGGAGCAGCCGGGGCCCCGGCCCCAACTGATAGGCCAGCAGGACAGGAGTCAGGGGATAGGGGCGCAGCTGAGGCAGCGCCTCCGGCGAGACGGCGCAGAAAAGTGGGGGAATCTGAGACATGGGCGAGCCTCCCTCTTGTGATTTGCCTCGGAAAATGCTAAACTACCTCTGTATGACCAACCTATGAAGGACACCGGGAGGAAATGACATGGCAATTCCCCTCATTCCAGACGATCTCATCGACAGCGTCTATGACCTGACGCCGGAGCGGCTCCAGGCCCGGGGCGTCCGGCTGGTGCTGGCGGATCTGGACAACACCCTGGCCCGGTACCGGGAGAAGGACCCCTCCGAGCCCCTCCGGCTGTGGAAGCAGAGCCTGGAAACAGCGGGTATTCAGGTATTTATCCTCTCCAACGGCCGCAGGCCCAACCGCTCCGGGCGGTTCGCCCAGGGGCTGGAGGTGGAGTATATCAGCCACGCGGGCAAGCCCCGGGCGGCCGCCTTTCACCGGGCCCTGGAGCAGACCGGCTGTTCCCCGGAGCAGGCCCTGATGGTGGGAGATCAGATCTTCACCGACATCTGGGGGGCCCATAACGCAGGCGTGACCGCTGTCCTGGTGCGGCCGGTGGCCCTGGACAGCTGGTTCCGGTGGCTGCGCTACGGGATTGAGACCCCCTTCCGGGCCCTGTGTCCCAACAAGGAGGGCTTCTGATGGGCGCGCTGTTCGGGGTGGCGGGCAATTCCGACACCTTTTTGCAGACGGTGAGCAAGTCCAGCCTGGACGCCCCCGGCTGGCTTTCCTCTATCGGCCTGGATTGCTACGAGTACCAGTGCGGCCGGGGAGTTCGGGTCCGGGAGGATACCGCCCGGACGCTGGGGGAGAAGGCCAGGCAGGAGGGCATCGCCCTCTCCATCCACGCTCCCTATTTCATCAGCCTGTCCAACCCGGCCCCGGAGAGCTTGGAGAAGAACATCGGTTATGTGACCGACTCCTGCCGGGCGGCAGTGTGGATGGGGGCGGACCGGGTGGTGGTTCACTCGGGGGCCCTGATGAAGCGCAGCCGGAGAGAGGCGCTGGAGATTGCCAAGGACAGCCTCCGGGCGATCCTCTGGGCCTGCGACGGGCAGGGGCTGGGGGAGATCACCCTCTGTCCGGAGACCATGGGCAAGATCAACCAGCTGGGGGATCTGGACGAGGTGCTGGAGCTGTGCTCAATGGATGAGCGGCTGCTGCCCTGTGTGGATTTCGGCCACCTCTATGCCCGGAGCCTGGGGGCGGAGAACGGCCCCGAGGCCTGCCGGACCATGCTGGACAAGATGGAAAACGCCCTGGGAGAAGAGCGTGCCAGCCGGTTCCACAGCCATTTCTCCAAGATTGAGTTCACCCCTAAGGGCGGGGAGAACAGGCATCTCCGGTTCCAGGATCCGGGCTGGGGTCCGGATTTTGAACCTCTGGCCTGGGAGCTGGTTCGCCGGGGCTGGAGTCCCAGAATCATCTGCGAGTCGGCGGGCACTCAGAGCGAGGACGCCCTGACCATGAAGCAGTGCTATCAAATACTGAGAAAAGAGGCAGAATAATATGAATCATCTTGCAAACATTCAGGCACAGCTGAAAAACTATGACCTGGAGGCCATGCTGGTCACCAGCGAGCCGGGCGAGGCCTATGCCGTGGGCTTCCACGGAGAGGGCGTGGTGCTGGTCAGTGAGCAGTCCTGCTGCTACTACACCGACTCCCGGTATATTGAGGCCGCCCAGGCCCGGATCACCGGATGCTCGATCGTCACAGTCTCTTATGCGAAGAACCATGTGGCTCTGGCCCGGGAGGAGATTGCCCGTCAGGGCCTGCGCCGGGTGGGTATCCAGGAGGACGCCATGACCCTGCAGGAGTACCGCAGCTGGCAGAAGGCGCTGGGCAGCGGGGTGGAGCTGATCCCTGCCGGAGCGCTGATTCTGGAGCTCCGGGCCGCCAAGGACGAGGAGGAGCTGGAGCTGATGCGGGCCGCCCAGGACGTGACGGACAAGACCTTCCTGGAGATCCTGAACCATGTGAAGCCCGGCGTCACCGAGCAGGAGATCGCCGCCAAGCTCACCTATTATCAGATGAAGTTCGGCGGAAGCCGGAACTCCTTTGACCCCATCGTGGCTTCCGGCCCCAACGGCAGCATGCCCCACGCCGTCCCCAGCCCCCGGGCCGTCGGCAGCGGCGAGTTTGTCACCATGGACTTCGGCTGCATGGTAGGCGGCTACTGCTCTGACATGACCCGTACCGTGGCGGTGGGCAGTGTCACCGAGGAGATGGAAAAGGTCTATCAGACAGTGCTTCAGGCTCAGCTGGCCGGCATCGCCGCCGTCCACGCCGGGGTGCTCGGCAAAGAGGTGGATCTGGCCGCCCGCCGGGTCATCGAGCAGGCGGGCTATGGGGAATATTTCGGCCACGGCTTCGGCCACAGCCTGGGCCTGGAGATCCACGAGTCCCCCAACTTCCGGGTCACCAGCCAAGAGGTCATTCCGGAGGGCGGCGTCCTCTCCGCCGAGCCGGGCATCTACCTGCCGGGCAAGTTCGGCGTGCGCATTGAGGATGTGGTCTGGGTACGGCCTGAGGGCTGCGAGGTTCTGACCCGCTCTCCCAAGGAGCTGATCATCCTGTAATCCGCCTCTGGGCAACCGGCACAAAGAACGCTGGGGAAAGCAGTGGAAAAATGGGGGAGTTTGGCAACCTTTCGTGGAAAAAATTCCTTGACTGGAAGGGTTGCGGATGATATAATTCTCAATTGTGTAGGTCTGCGAATGCTGCCGACGGGAGGAATGAAAATGGCTGGCGAGGATATGACAGCTGTTTTTGTGGCCGGGCTCAAGCAAACCCGAAAGGCGGTTCTGAGTGGCGCCGCCTGCCGCGTCCTGTTGGCGGAAAACGCAGATCCCAGCCTGACAGAACCTCTGCAGGACCTGTGCCGGGCCCGGGCGATTCCCGTCCGGTGGGTTCCCACCATGCAGGAGCTGGGACACACCTGCCGACTCTCCGTAGGCGCCGCCGCTGCGGCGGTCTGCACGGAATAATTTGGTTTTAGCAGTATAGCTTTCGGGCTATCCTGTTAAAATATATCTCAAGAGATCCAAAGAAAGGAGGAAATCAGTTCATGCCTACTTTTAATCAGCTCGTGCGGAAAGGCCGTCAGACTTCCATCTACAAGTCCAACAGCCCTGCCCTGCAGAAAGGTAAGGACACCCTGAAGGACAAGGAGACCGATCTGCCCTCTCCCCAGAAGCGCGGCGTTTGCACCGCTGTCCGTACCGCTACCCCCAAGAAGCCCAACTCTGCTCTGCGGAAGATCGCCCGTGTGCGTCTGTCCAACGGATATGAGGTCACCGCTTATATTCCCGGTGTGGGCCACAACCTGCAGGAGCACTCTGTGGTCATGATCCGCGGCGGCCGTGTCAAGGACCTGCCCGGTGTTCGTTACCACATCATCCGCGGCACTCTGGACACCCAGGGCGTCAACGGCCGGATGCAGGCCCGTTCCAAGTACGGCGCCAAGCGGCCCAAGGCGAAGAAGAAGTAATTCGCACCAAAACACTCTTTAGCACTTTTTGCGCATGAGCGCAAGGCACAGCCTTGCTCGAAGACGCTTATCATAGATTCGGGTAAGAATCTTCGGCAGGCACTGGACAGGTTCACCTGTCTGCACGGAGACTGATCTCAAGCAGTTTTCGAGTACCTATGAAATCATATTATGAAGGAGGGAAGTAAAGTGCCCAGAAGAGGAAATGTACCCAAGCGGGAGATCCTCCCCGATCCCATCTACAATTCCGTGCTGGTGACCAAGCTGGTCAACAGCATTATGCTGGATGGTAAGAAGGGCGTTGCCCAGAAGGTCGTTTACGGCGCTTTTGACATCGTCCAGGAGAAGACCGGTAAGGACGCCCTGGAGGTGTTCCATGCCGCTATGGAAAACATTATGCCCAGCCTGGAGGTTAAGGCCCGCCGTGTGGGCGGCGCCACCTATCAGGTGCCTATGGAGGTTCGTCCCGCACGCCGTCAGACCCTCGGCCTGCGCTGGCTGACCACCTATGCCCGCAACCGCAGCGAGCGCACCATGAAGGAGCGTCTGGCTGGCGAGCTGATGGATGCCGCCAACAACACCGGCAATGCCGTCAAGAAGCGTGAGGATACCCACAAGATGGCCGAGTCCAACAAGGCATTCGCCCACTTCCGTTGGTAATCCCAGCCACCTAAACTCATATAAGGAGCATATACAATGCCTAGAAAAGTTTCTCTGGAAATGACCAGAAATATCGGCATCATGGCTCATATCGACGCTGGCAAGACCACCACTACCGAGCGTATCCTCTACTACACCGGCGTGAACCACAAGATCGGTGAGACCCACGAAGGCACTGCCACCATGGACTGGATGGTTCAGGAGCAGGAGCGTGGCATCACCATCACCTCTGCCGCCACCACCTGCTTCTGGAAGGATCACCGCATCAACATCATTGATACTCCGGGCCACGTGGACTTCACGGTTGAGGTGGAGCGCTCCCTGCGCGTGCTGGACGGTTCTGTCACCGTCATGTGCGCCAAGGGCGGCGTGGAGCCCCAGTCTGAGACCGTCTGGCGTCAGGCTGACCACTACAAGGTTCCCCGCATGATCTACGTCAACAAGATGGACATCATGGGCGCCAACTTCTATCATGTTCTGGATATGATCCATGAGCGTCTGAAGGCCAACGCCGTTCCCATCCAGCTGCCCATCGGCTCTGAGGCCGACTTCCGGGGCATCATTGACCTGGTGGAGATGAATGCCGACATCTATTACGACGAGATGGGTAAGGACATGCGTGTCGAGCCCATCCCCGAGGACATGATGGAGCTGGCCCAGGAGTACCGCACCAAGCTGCTCGACAGCGTGGCCGACCTGGACGAGGACATCATGATGATGGTTCTGGAGGAGGAAGAGGTCCCCACCGATATGATCCGCGCCGCCCTGCGCAAGGGCACCATTGAGAACAAGATTGTTCCCGTGGTCTGCGGCACCTCCTATCGGAACAAGGGTGTGCAGAAGCTGCTGGACGCCATTGTGGACTATATGCCCTCTCCCGTTGATATCCCCCCCATCAAGGGCGTCAACCCCGAGACCGATGAGGAAGAGGAGCGTCCCTCCAGCGACGAGGAGCCCTTCTCCGCTCTGGCCTTCAAGATCATGACCGACCCCTATGTGGGCCGTTTGACCTTCTTCCGTGTCTATTCCGGCACCATTCCCACCGGCGCTGCCGTTCAGAACAGCACCAAGGGCAAGCGTGAGCGCATCGGTCGTATTCTGCAGATGCACGCCAACCACCGGGAGGACATCGAGCAGGTCTACGCCGGCGACATCGCCGCCGCTGTCGGTCTGAAGAACACCACCACCGGCGACACCCTGTGCGACGGTGACCATCCCATTATCCTGGAGTCCATGGAGTTCCCCGAGCCCGTGATCCGGGTGGCCATCGAGCCCAAGACCAAGGCCGGTCAGGAGAAGATGACCATCGCCCTGGTCAAGCTGGCCGAAGAGGACCCCACCTTCAAGACCTACACCGACGAGGAGACTGGCCAGACCATTATCGCCGGCATGGGCGAGCTGCACCTGCAGATCATCGTGGACCGTCTGCTCCGCGAGTTCAAGGTGGAGGCCAACGTGGGTGCGCCTCAGGTTGCCTATAAGGAGACCATCCGCAAGAAGGTGGACCAGGAGACCAAGTACAAGCGCCAGAGCGGCGGTTCCGGCCAGTACGGCCACGTCAAGATCATTGTCGAGCCCAACGAGTCCGGCAAGGGCTACGAGTTCGTCAACTCCGTCGTGGGCGGCTCCATCCCCAAGGAGTTCATCCCCGCTGTCGACGCCGGTATTCAGGGCGCCCTGCAGGCCGGTGTGCTGGCAGGCTACCCCGTGGTTGACGTGAAGGTCACTCTGTATGACGGCTCTTATCACGAGGTCGACTCCTCTGAGATGGCCTTTAAGATCGCCGGCTCCATGGCCTTCAAGGATGCCATGCGCAAGGCTGACCCTGTCCTTCAGGAGCCCATCATGAAGGTTTGCGTCACCGCTCCCGACGACTATGTCGGAGACGTCATTGGCGACCTGAACAGCCGCCGCGGCATGATCCAGGGTATGGAGCCCCGCAGCGGTGCCACCCAGGTCGATGCCAACGTGCCTCTGGCCGAGATGTTCGGCTACGCCACTGACCTGCGCTCCCGTACTCAGGGCCGCGGCCAGTACACTATGGAGCCCAGCCACTATGTGGATGTGCCCAAGTCCATTGCCGAGAAGATTATCGCCGGCCGTGGCCACAAGGGCTGATTTTGGGCCCCAGTTCTCAAAAAAACAGTTGCATTTTCGCACGCTATAGGGTACAATGACCCTATAGTGTGCCAAACAACTATGTATTCTGCCTGAATTTGTTTATCGAGGAGGAAAATCCACCATGGCTAAGCAAAAGTTTGACCGCAGCAAGCCCCATGTCAACATCGGCACCATCGGCCACGTTGACCACGGCAAGACCACTCTGACTGCCGCTATCACCAAGTATCTGGCTTTCTCCGGCAAGGCTAAGTATGAGTCCTATGACAACATCGACAAGGCCCCCGAAGAGAAGGAGCGCGGCATCACCATCAACACCGCTCACGTCGAGTATGAGACTGACAAGCGTCACTATGCTCACGTTGACTGCCCGGGCCATGCTGACTATATCAAGAACATGATCACCGGTGCTGCTCAGATGGACGGCGCTATCCTGGTTATCGCTGCTACCGACGGCCCCATGGCTCAGACCAAGGAGCACCTGCTGCTGGCCCGTCAGGTCGGCGTGCCCGCCATCGTTGTCTTCCTGAACAAGTGCGATCAGGTCGACGATGAGGAGCTGCTGGAGCTGGTCGAGATGGAGGTCCGTGAGACTCTGGACTTCTACGAGTTCCCCGGCGACGACACCCCCATCATCAAGGGCTCCGCTCTGAACGCTCTGATCTGCGAGTCCGACGATCCCAACGCTCCCGAGTATGCCTGCATCAAGGAGCTGATGGACGCTGTCGACGAGTATATCCCCACTCCCGACCGTAAGGCCGACATGCCCTTCCTGATGCCCGTCGAGGATGTCTTCACCATCACCGGCCGCGGCACCGTGGCTACCGGCCGTGTGGAGCGCGGCACCCTGAAGATGAACGAGCCTGTCGAGATCGTGGGCCTGTCCGAGGAGAAGAAGACCTCCGTCGTCACCGGCATCGAGATGTTCCGCAAGCTGCTGGACTTCGCTGAGGCTGGCGACAACGTCGGCGTCCTGCTGCGTGGTATTGCTCGTACCGACATCGAGCGCGGCCAGGTCATCTGCAAGCCGGGCTCCATCCATCCCCACACCAAGTTCAAGGGCCAGGTTTACGTTCTGAAGAAGGACGAGGGCGGCCGCCACACCCCCTTCTTCAACAACTATCGTCCTCAGTTCTACTTCCGGACCACCGACGTTACCGGCATCATCTCCCTGCCCGAAGGCGTTGAGATGTGCATGCCCGGCGACAACGTGGACATGGACGTTGAGCTGATCACCCCGATCGCTATCGAGAACGGCCTGCGTTTCGCTATCCGTGAGGGTGGCCGTACCGTTGGTTCCGGCGTCGTCATCGCCATCAACGACTAATTTTCCCTTGCATCAGAGAGGACTGGCCCTGTGCCAGTCCTCTTTTTTCAAATCCCCGTGAAAGGAGGGGAACTATGCCCCTGACAAAGACTCTGGAGACGGTGGCTCTGCCTGAGGTGCAGGAGACGCTCTCCAACCTGGTTGGCGACCAGCCGGTGCGTACCCTGGAGGATTTTCTCAAGATGCCGCTGGTACACGGCGCGCTGACTCTGCTGGTCTGTCTGCTGGTCGCCAGGCTGATCCTGACCATCACCGACCGGGCGGTCAGCCGGATTAAGGTGGAGCAGACCATGCACAAGTTCTTCCGCTCCGTGCTGCGGGTGGTGGTCTATACCATTGTGGTGCTGGTGGCGGCGGACAGCTTTGGCTTTAACGTCAGCTCACTGGTGGCCTTGGTCAGCGTCTGCGGCGCCGCCTTCGCTCTGGCTGCCCAGAACACTCTGGCCAATTTCTTTGGCGGACTGCTTCTGCTGATCACCAAGCCCTTCCTGGTGGGGGACTATGTCTCTGTGTCCAGCGGCGAGGGCACTGTGGTGGAGATTGGCCTGCTGAATACCCGCTTCCGCACGGTGGACAGCCGGATTGTGGTGGTCCCTAACGATACCATCTTCTCCGGCACCATCGTCAACTTCTCTCAGACCGGCTTGCGCCGGATTGACCTGCAATTCTCCATCAGCTACGGCAACGATATTGACCAGGTACGCAGCGCGATGCTGGCTGTTCTGGAGGCCAATCCCATGGTGCTCCGGGAGCCGGAGCCTCCCTTTGCCCGGATCACTGCCTATGGGGAGAGCGCCATCACCTACACCGCCCGCTTCTGGTGCAAGATCAGCGACTACTGGCCGGTGCAGTATGATCTGTTGGAGGACATGAAAAAGGCTTTTGACGCCAATGGGATCGTGATTCCCTACAACCACCTTAATGTACATATGGTCAAGGATTGACAGAGTCTGCCCTGGCTATGCGCTATAAGCGTCCGTACTTGTTGCGGACGCTTTTGCACGTTCAGGAGGCGATTCTCTAAGCCTCCTCCCGTGGCACTAGGGCGGTCATAAATCCGTCCAGCTGGGCAGAGCGCAGCTCTCCGCCTACGATCTCTCCGTCCAGCACGAGCAGATCGGCCAGAACGTTCTCCTCTCCAGTGGGGTAGTTGGCGATGGGATAGCTGTATCGGGTGACTGTCTTGCCTGCCCAGGCGGTCAGATCAAAACCGCCCTCCTGCTGCAGGGCCAGATAGGCGTCATATTCCGGGCCGAAGTCCTCGGGGAGCAGCACCTGCTCACTGCTGGGCGGCCCGGAGACCTCCCAGCCCAGATCTGCCAGATAGGCGGTCTGATCCGCCTCGGTCCGGGCCAGCAGCGCTGCGGAGACAGTGGGCGACTCTGCCTGCCCGCCCAGCAGACACAGGGCAAAGGCGGCGGCCAGGGTCAGCACGGCGGACAGATCCCTCCAGCGGATCCGGGCGGCATAAATCACCATGGAATCTTCCTCCCATTCCAGACATTGTGATGAAAAAAGATATGTTGCTTTGGGAGAAAATATGATATAATCTTATTGTTGTGAAAAAACGATTCCGGATTTTCTGCCGGGGCACAGAGAAGGGGAGTCCGGTCTATGGGAAAGCTGCTGCGATTGGACAAGCTGCTGGCCGACACCGGCCGCTGGTCCCGGAAGGAGGCCCGAGAGCTGCTCCGCCAGGGCAGAGTGACCGTCAACGGCGCGGCGGTGCGCCAGGGAGATCAGAAGGCGGATCCGGAGAGGGACGAGATCCGGGTGGACGGAGGCCCCCTGGGCTGGAGCGCCCACTGTTACCTGATGCTGAATAAGCCTTCGGGTTATCTCTCCGCCACCGAGGACCGGAGCGCCCCCACTGTGCTGGATCTGGTGCCGCCGGAGCTGCGGCGGCCGGGACTGGCTCCGGTGGGCCGCCTGGATAAGGACACCACCGGCCTGCTGCTGCTTACCGACGACGGACAGCTGGCCCACGCCCTGCTCTCACCCCGCCGGCATGTGGACAAGGTCTATCTGGCCCGGGTGGAGGGAATCGGCAGCGAGGCGGATTGTCAGGCTTTTCAGGAGGGGATTGTTCTGGGGGACGGAACAAGATGTCTCCCCGCCCGATTGGAACTGCTGGAGCCTGGACTGTGCCGGGTGACGGTCCGGGAGGGGAAATTCCACCAGGTCAAGCGGATGCTGGCCAGTCGGGGCCTTCCGGTGCTGGCGCTGGAGCGGAGAGCCATGGGGCCGTTGGAGCTGGACAAGGGACTGGCGCCGGGCCAGTTGCGGCCGCTGACCGAAGCGGAGCTTCAGATGCTGCGGGAGCGCTGAGACAGCTGCCTGGCCTTTCGTCGAATTGTACAAAAGAATTGCGGAAAACTATTGAAATTATCCGTTGCAGACGGTATAATAAAAGACAATAATCGGGCGGATACAGCCGAAAAGCGGGCATTCATGCCGCTGCTGCACATGAGGAAGGGAGAGATATTTTATATGTCGAACCGCATTTTCCAGAGCGTCGTTCTCCAGATGAAAGAGAGTACAGATCGGGTGATCGGCGTCATTGATGAAGATGGTGGGGTGATTGCCTGTAATGACCTGCCCATGATCGGTGAGAACTGGTCCAGCGTGGTCAATACTGTCAACAGCGTCCGGGACGAGGTGGTTGTCGCAGAGGGCAAGACCTTCAAGGCGCTCAGCGGCTGGAGCGCACAGTTTGACTATGCCGTCTTTGTCAAGGGCGAGGACGAGCAGGCTAAGCTGATTTGCTCCATGGCGGCTGTGGCTCTCAACGGCGCCAAGGTTTACTATGAGGAAAAACATGACAAGGCCACCTTTGTCAAGAACATCATCTCCGACAATATTATGCTGGGAGATATCTATGTCCGGGCCAAGGAGCTGCATTTTGCCACCGAGGCGCCCCGGGCGGTCTTCCTGATCCGTCAGGTGGGGGCCACCGACCTGACCGTCATCGATGCCATTCAGGCCCTCTTCCCTGACCGGCAGAGCGACTTTGTGGTCTCTATCAACGAGACCGACGTGGTGCTCATCAAGCAGGTGCAGGAGGGGATCAGCGGCAAGGAGCTCATTGCCATGGCTCAGCAGATCTCCGAGACGATGGAGAATGAGCGGAAGGTCAAGGTAGTCATTGGCATTGGCACCGTAGTGGGCCATATCCGGGATCTGGCCCGGGCCTACAAGGAGGCCCAGATGGCCATCGATGTGGGCAAGGTGTTTGACACGGAGCGCTCCATCGTCAACTACGATAACCTGGGCATCGGCCGCCTGATCTATCAGCTGCCCACAACCCTGTGCGAGATGTTCCTCCAGGAGGTCTTTAAGAAGAACCCCATCGACGCCCTGGATCAGGAGACCCTGTTCACGATCAACAAGTTCTTTGAGAACAATCTGAACGTCTCCGAGACCGCCCGAAAGCTGTTCGTCCACCGGAACACCCTGGTTTATCGCCTGGAGAAGATCAAAAAGCTTACCGGACTGGATCTGCGGGAGTTTGACGACGCGATTACCTTTAAGGTGGCCCTAATGGTCAAGCAGTATCTGCGCTCCCGGGGCATCAAATCCTGATCTGTAATCATTTGTCACCAAAAATACCGCTTAAAAGTCTCCGATTTCATCTGGAATTGGAGACTTTTTTTATTTTGATTAACTTTCTGTGAATATGGATTGACATAAGTTACAAATCACGTTATAATGTCAAATGTATAAATTTGAAGTCACAGGCAGAAACGGCTGGTAAACTATGATTCAATTTACAAACGTGAAAAAAACCTATGACAGCAACCTGACCGAGGCCCTGCATGACATTTCCTTTGTCATCGAGGACGGTGAGTTTGTCTTTCTGGTGGGCCCCTCAGGTTCCGGCAAGTCCACCATTCTCAAGCTGATCACTGCGGAGGAGCGCATCACCTCCGGCGGCATTCTGGTGGGGGACTATGACCTGGCTACCTTGAAGCCCCGGAAAATCCCCTATCTCCGCCGGACTCTGGGCATCGTCTTCCAGGACTTCCGCCTGATCGAGAACCGGACGGTTCGGGGCAACCTGGAGTTTGTTATGCGGGTTGTCGGCAGCAGCAGCAAAACCATCCGGGAGCGGATTCCCTATGTACTGGAGCTGGTCGGCCTGTCGGAAAAGGCGGAATGTTTCCCCAATGAGCTTTCCGGCGGCGAGCAGCAGCGGGTGGCCATTGCCCGGGCGCTGGTGAATAATCCTCAAACGATTATCGCTGACGAGCCCACCGGCAACCTGGATCCGGAGCGCTCCTATGAGCTCATGTGCCTGCTGGAAAAGATCAATCAGCTGGGCACCACCATGCTGGTGGTCACTCATGAGCGGGATCTGGTCAACTGCTTCAACAAGCGGGTGATCAGCATCGACAATGGCCGGGTTATCAGCGATATGGAGAATGGTTTGTACGATTATGAGACGATTTAATTTTGGATACTACATTAAAGAGGGACTTCATGGAGCCGGAAGCCACGGGTTTATGACCTTTGCCTCCATCGGCATCATGGCCTCCTGCCTGATTATTATGGGCAGCTTCGCGCTGATCGCCATGAATCTGGAGTACAATTTGAATTCCCTCATGGCGGAGAATGAGTTTTTGGCCTATGTGGACGAAAATCTCACAGATGAAGAGGGCGAGGAGCTCACCGGTCAAATTGAGGGAATCGACAATGTGGCCGAGGTTCGTTACATCACCCGGGAAGAGGCATTGGAAGACTATGTGGGAGGCCTGGAGGACGACAGTCTCTATCGGGACTTGCCCGCCTCGGTGCTCCGGGGGCGCTTCAGCATTCGGGTGACCGACATTGAACAGCTTCAGGACACCATCACACAGGTGCGCGATGTGGAGGGCATTGTCAAAACCTCTGCTGCCCTGGATGTGGCGGACGGATTTGTCACCTTGCGGAACGTCACCGTCATCATTGCTCTGCTTATGGTAGTGGTGCTGGTGATTGTCTCTCTCTTTATTATCTCCAACGCCATCAAGCTGGCCACCTCCAGCCGGGAGGGGGAAATCGCCATTATGAAGATGGTGGGCGCCACCAACAGCTTTGTCCGCTGGCCCTTCGTCATTGAGGGAATTCTTCTGGGCGTGGGCAGCGCATTGCTGGCATTCCTGGTTCAGTGGGGCGTGTATGAGCTGCTGGTTCAGGCAGTCAGCGTCTACAGCCATGTCCAGCTGATCAATATGATTCCCTTTGAGCAGATTCGTGTTCCCATGCTCATTGCCTTCGGCGGCATCGGCCTGATCGTCGGCGTCCTGGGCAGCTTGGTTACCATCCGTAAGTTCCTGCGCGTGTAAATGGAGGGCGAAAATGACTGCAAGACGAAATTCCCAAAGCAAGAAGAGTTCTCTGGATGTGAGACGGATTGCGATCTCGGTGACCGCTCTGCTCATGGCGCTGCTGATGCTGCTGCCCCTGGTGGCTGATGTACTGCTCTACAGCCACGCCATTACACAGGCGGAGATTGACGCGACCCAGGCCAACATTGACTCCACTAAGTCGGACATCAGTGCCCTCAATCAGCAGAAGGCCGACCTGGCCAACCAGCAGCTGGAGGCCCAGAAGACGCTGGACGAGCTTGCCAAGCAGGAGAACTCCGCCATGGAGCGGCTCAACGCCCTGGAGGAGAAGATCGGTATTCTGGCTGACCAGATCAACACCACCCAGGAGATCATTGACGAATATGATGTGATGATCCAGGAGACTCAGGTCAAGCTGGCTGACGCCCAGGCGGATGAGGAGACCTATTACGCCCTGTTCCTGGAGCGGGTCCGCTCTATGGAGGAGGAGGGTACCGTCTCCTACTGGGAGATTCTCTTCCAATCTGCCAGCTTCTCTGATCTGCTGGACCGGCTCAGCTTTGTCAACGACGTCATGAAGTATGATAACGACATGATGGACAATCTGGAGGCCGCCCGTCAGGCAGTGGCTGATGCCGAGGCCGAGTTGGAGAGCGAACAGGCTGAGCAGGAGGAGGCCAAGGCCCAACTGGAGAGCGAGAAGGCCGAGCAGGAAGATGCCGCTGCCCAGGAGGAAGAGGTCCTCAATGAGATTCTCGCCAATGAAGATCTCTACGCGGCCCAGATTGAGCAGCTGTCCACCCAGCAGGAGGCTCTGGTAGGCGAGATCTCTGCCGCCGAGCAGGAGCTGGCCCGGCAGGAGGCCCAGAAGGCTCTCCTGGAGCAGCAGAAAAAGGAAGAGGAAGAGGCGGAGCGCCGCCGACTGGAAGAAGAGCGCCGCCGCCAGGAAGAGGAGGAGCGCAAGCGCCAGGAGGAAGAGGAGCGCCGCCGTCAGGAGGAAGAGGAGCGGCAGAATCAGCAGCAGCCTGAGACGCCTGAAAGCCCTGATGTACCCGATGATACCACCGATGTCCCCAGCAGCGGCGGCGGAAAGAATCCCACCGGTAGCGTCAGCGGCTCCGCTATCATCAGCTATGCCTCCCAGTTCGTAGGCAATCCCTATGTCTGGGGCGGCAACAGCCTGACCAACGGCATCGACTGCTCCGGCTTTGTCCATCAGGTGTTGGCTCACTTCGGAATCAGCTCTCCCCGCTACTCTGCGTCCTTCCGCAGCTTCGGCAAGGCGGTGAGCCAGGAGAATATGCAGGTGGGCGACATCCTGTGCTACTCCGGCCATGTGGGCTTCTACGCCGGCGGCGGCCAGCTGCTCAGCGCCTTGGGCAAGGATTATGGTATTACATACTGCAGTGCTTACTACAAGCCCATCCTGGCAGTCCGCCGGGCCTGATTGAACTGTATACTGAAAGCATTACGAGGCTGTCTCACAGGGAGACAGCCTCGTTTTCTTTCCTACCAGTTTGAGCCGGTATACCTGTTTTAGGCCGGTGATTTGATGTCAAAAGATTACGTCAAGGAGAAAAATTTCCCTCTCTGACATGCATATATTACCACAAAACGGCGAAAAAATCAAGTCTTGTACTGTCTCCCTCCCGGGTGTAGAAAGAATAGGGAGGTGGATGCTGCAATGGATACAAGAGCACTTTGGATGCCGGAGCTGAATCGGGAAACGCTGGAGCGGCAATTGACCCGCTGCAATGCCAGGTCGGCTCCCTTCGGCCTGACACTGACCGGGACGCAGATGGAGCAGTTGGCCCTGAGCCAGCGAAAGGCGCTGCGGGACACCGGTCGGATTGAGTTTGGGGGCGGCGTACTGGAACGGCTGGTGGCTGCCTTCTGCGACGCGCCGGATCTGGATCCGGCTTGCTACGCGGAGACGCTGGACGAGCTGCAGACCCTGTTTTATCAGCTCAAGGGGGTCTGCCGGGAGCAGCTGTCTGACAGTGAGCTGCTCACTGCCATGCGGCAGATCTATGACGGCACCGGGGGCAGCCTGGAAGCCCTGGCAGGGGCCGACCGGGAGACCCTGCTGGAGATTGCCCGGACTGGCCGGTGGGAGCGTCCGGAACTGGATTGGGGGGAGGAAGATGATTGACTTTCAGTCGGGAGAAAACAGACATGCGCTCGGAGTTGGCCTGACCCGGGAGGAGCGGCTGGGCCTCCGGGAGAGGCTCTATCCCCTGCTGCGACGGCTGGTATTGCGGTTTACCTCCGGGGAGAGCAGCTCTGTCCCGGTGGAGACGGCCCAGGCGCTGCTGGAATCTCTGCTCTTCTGCCTGGAGCAGGGCTTGCAGGCCGACGAGCAGGATTGGAGAGCGCTCTTGAGCGAAGCTCCGGAGGAGATCTACGCGGCCGGACTCCGCAGGCTGGAGGACAAGCTGGCATACGGAGAGCGGCTGTGGCAGGCGGTCTGCGCCAATCTGCCTCCGGTGGAGAATCAATCCATGCGGGATACCCTCAGAAGCATTGGCGGTTTCTGGCGGCGCTATGACTGCCGCTATGCCGCCCAGGAGGTTCCCTGCGACATCGACTATCAGCTCTGTATCCCGGTGCCGGAGTCACTGCAAGGGGTGGACTACGTGAACGCCTACCTGGAGCGGCTAGCCGTGGAAAACCGGCTGCTGCGCTGTTTTTCAAGCCATGTGCTGGAGCCCGTGCTCGAGAGCTATTGCCGGGACTATCGGGGGCTTCTCATCAATCTCTATGAGCCGGCGGCCACCAACGCCCTGGGCCGGGTGCTGCTGGGGGAGACGCTGGACACGCTGATCATCTCCCCGGAGCAGTGCGAAGGGCTGGAGGGACAGCTGACCCATCTGAGCCGGACAGGGCTGGAAGAGCTGATGAGCCGGACGGCGGAGCGGCTGAGCGATCAGCTGGGCCTGGGGGATCGGCGGGAGCGGGCCTATCTGAGGGCCTGCGCCGGGAATCTGGCGCCCAGGATTGCCCTGGTGCGGGATACCGGGGGGCTTTCCGGTATTTTTCTGACAGGAGAGCCGTAGAGAGGGCTGAGACGTAGATACGGCCTGTCTGAGAGAGGTGACAAAGGTCTGGAAACGGGGAAGAGATTTCTCTGCCGGAACTGGACAAGGCGGCGCGGGTGGGATATACTAAAACAGGAAGCATGAAGTGATATACCGCCGCCTGCCGAAGGTTTGGCAGGCCTGTTTGAACTGGGAGATGGGGAAGTATGAAATACCCGTACTGCATTTTTGACCTCTATGGCACCCTGGTAGACATCCATACGGACGAGGGCAGTCCGTTGCTCTGGGAGAAGATGGCTCTTTTTTACAGCGCCTACGGAGCCCTCTATCAGCCGGAGGAGCTGAAGACCGCCTATTTCCGCCTGGTACGCCAGGAGGTGGACGAGAGCCGGGCCCTGCGTCAGAATGACTTTGAGGGCCACCCGGAGATTCGGCTGGAGCGAATTTTTGCCGCCCTGTTCCAGGAGAAAAACCTGGAGGCGGATCCGGACATGGCTGTCCATATGGGCCATCTCTTCCGCCGACACTCCATGGAATACATCCGGCTGTACGACGGAGCGGAGGAGCTGTTGCGGGCGCTGCGGGCCAACGGTCAGAAGGTGTATCTGCTCACCAACGCCCAGCGCATCTTTACCGAGATGGAACTGCGGGATCTGAAGATTGACGCCCTGTTCGACGGTATCTGGATTTCCTCTGACTACGGCTGTAAAAAGCCGGACCCCAAGTTCTTCCACCTGCTGCTGGACAGCTGCAAGATTCCCCCGGAGCAGGCGATTATGGTGGGCAACGACGGCGCCTGCGATATCCAGGGCGGTAAAGCGGTTGGCCTTTCCACCCTCTATATCCGATCCAATATCTCTCCCAAGGAGCCGCTGCCCAACGCCGACTATGTGCTGGAGTCCATGGATCTGAAAAAGGTACAGCAGATTCTGACCCAGTGACCTGGCCTGAATAGTATGAAACCCCCGATGCGGAACGACACTGTCCCGCATCGGGGGTTTTGCTTGAAAGAGATTATTCCTCCGCCCCTTGAATCTCCAGCAGCTCCAGCACCTGCTGGCCCAGAGCGGTGAGGGCCAGACTGCCGTGGAGGGGGAACTCCCCATAGGCGGAGTAATCAAACCCCTGGATGGGAATTTCCGGATCCAGAGAGATCAGCCGCTTCTGCCGGAGGGCCAGCAGGGTGTCGCTGACCGACTCCCGGTCTCCGGGGCAGTCCAGACAGATGGGGTGCTTTCCACGGCCGTTGAAGCCGGCGGGGAGAAAAGGTGTGACGGCCAGCTGCCGCAGGATTTCCAGCTCTGACGGCGTCAGATACAGACTGTCCTGCTGGCCGCAGCTGCCGCAGTGATGGCAGCAGGAGCCGCAGCCGGCACCGCCGCAGGTGTTCTGTTCCAAAGGGATTCCTCCGTTTCCCACAGCGATGAAGAGGGCTGTGTGGTGCTCTGCTATAGGCTGACGCAAAAGAGGGAAAGCTATGCGCCCTACAGGGCAGTTACAGGCACCTGCCCCTGAACGATTGCGGTGACGGCGGGGGGGAGGTACTTGGAGACGTCCAGCCCGTAATGGTTCAGCTCCTTGACCATGGAGGAGGAGACTGCCACATTGTCCGCCCGGAAGTAGATGTACTCCAGCTTGGGGTCGATCAGCTTGTTGACCTCGGCGATGTTCTCCTCGTAGTTGTAGTCCATATTGTTGCGCAGGCCCCGCACCATGTAGCCGATTTTGTTGCGGCGGGTGTACTCGGCGATCAGCCCGTCGTAGACGCTGACTACGCAGTTGGTGAGGCCGCAGTCGGACAGAGCGGTCTCAATGGCCCGCCGCATCTCCGCACAGTCATAGGAACGGCGCTTTTCGCTGTTGATGCCGATGACCACATAGACCTTGTCGAAAATGGCGGCGGCCTTTTTGACGATATCCAGGTGCCCGTTGGTGAACGGGTCAAAGGAACCGGGATAGATCGCTTTTTTCTCCATGGTTTCTCTCTCCTCAGGCGCCGCCGTAAGCGGCTTTACAGGGGGATTGGCGTACAGTGTCCCTCTCGTTTGAAGACTTCTCTCCGACGGAGGCAGAGCTGCTCAAAGTCCCGGGCGGTGTCCCGGAACTGGCGGGGCAAAAAGGCATCGGTCTGAGCCTGAATCCGGGCCATGTCGGCGGGAAGAGCTTGGCCCCAGGGGTGGTAGAAAGCCCAGGCGATGGAGCAGGTGATGGCCGCCAGAGTGTCACTGTCTCCGCCCAGGGAGATGGCGCAGCGCAGGGCATCCTCAAAGGACTCAGACTCCAGAAAGGCCTGAATGGCCTGGGGCACCGTCTCCTGGCAGGTCTCGTTGAAGGTGTAATTCGGCCGGATCTCGTCCAGGGTCTGCTCCAGGGAATAGAAGTTTGCTTGGATGTAGTCCCGGATCTCCGCTTGGCTGCTGCCGTTTTTGGCCAGAAATACGGCGGCGGCGATGGCTTGGGCGCCCTTAATCCCCTCCGGATGGTTGTGGGTCACCACGGCGGAGGCTTCGGACAGGGCCAAGGCCTCTTCCAGGGTCACAGCGATCAGCCCACAGGGGGAGGCCCGCATGGCGGAGCCGTTGCCGAGACTGTTATAGGGCTGGGGATCCCGCTCCCACAGCCACCGGAGAAACCGGCAGCCGTAGCCCCGGCCCGGCCAGTCCAGCCCCATCTCCTGCATCTGGGCTGTGAAGAGGGGGGTGCAGGGCTTCTGCATCTCCAGACTCTCCATCAGCGCCCGGGCCACAGCTACCGTCATCACTGTGTCGTCGGTGAACTCGCAGCCGGAGGAGAAGAGGGGGAAGTCCTTGGTCTTGATATTGTCGAACTCGTAGATTGAGCCGACGATGTCTCCGATCATCGCACCATACATTGCGGTTCGCTCCTTTTCGTTTGTGATGGTAAAAGTATACCAGGAAAAAGGGGAGCGGTGGTCGCCCGGGAGGCGACAAATGTCGAAGCATGGGGATGGGACGGAGTGGGGCGCCGGGGTCATTTTAGCACATGTGAGGCGGTTTGAACAGTCTTAAACCTGAAATTGACGCGGCCGGCATCCCTTCAGACCAGCTCCGGCACCAGCGCGATCAGCCGCCGGGCCAGCATGGCGTGGCCCTCCCGGGTCAGGTGCATATAGTCCACCTTGTTCATGGGACAGCCGGCGGCGTCCATAAAGTGAACCTGCTGCCGCTGGGCCACGGCGGCGTAATGGCGGGCCAGCTGACCGGCCTTCTCCGCCGCGCCGTAGCCGTGGGTCTCCACTGTGGGGGTGAACTCCATGCCCGGCTCGATGGGGGGCGGGGCGATGAGCAGAATGTTGGGCGTGCCATTGGCCCAGCAGTTCACCGTCTTGGCCTTGGCAATCAGCCGCTCCATACCGGCGGCGATGCATCCGGCGGAGGCGTTGAACCGGGCCTTGGTGTCGTTAGTGCCCAACATGAGGATGAGCAGGCTCACCGGCTCATGGGTGTTCAGACAGGAGGGGAGATAGCTCAGGCCGTCCATCCCTTCGCTGATGGGGTCGACAAAAACGGTGGTTCGGCCATTGAGACCCTCTTCGCAGATCAGATAATTCTCCCCCAGGGCCTTTTGCAGCAGGCAGGGCCAGCGCTCCTCCTCGTTGAAGCGGATCCCCCCGTCGGCGCAGCCGGCGGGATCGGCGCAATAGCCGTGGGTGTTGGAATCTCCAAAGCAGATAATGTGCTTTTTCAAGACAATCGCAGCCTTTCTTGAAATCAATTGGCTTGGAAATTGCCCCTCGCCGTTGCCGGCGGGGGGCAAAATGCTGGAAGGGGAATTTGCTTTACAGACTGAATCAGTCCTTGGCGATCTTGATGACGCCCTTGACCACGTTGGCCTTGTCCCGGACGCTGGTGTCCATGGCGTTCTGAATGTCGTCAAAGTCGAAGAAGTGAGTGGCCAGATGCTTCAGATCCACCTTGCCGGCGGCCACAGCCTCGATGGCCATGGGATAGATGTGGCGATAGCGGAAGATGGCCTTGAAGGTCAGCTCCTTGTCCAGGGCCATGCCGATGGGCAGAGTCTCCTCGCCGGAGGCGCTGTAGCCCACCAGGACGATGGTGGAGCCCTTCTTGGCAAACTCGATGGCCTGACGGGTGGTGATCTGAGAGCCGGCGGTCTCGATAGTCAGGTCGGCGCCCTTGCCCTCGGTGAGCTCCATGATCCGCTGGACGGTGTTCTCCTCCTTGCCGTTGATGACGCCAGTGGCGCCCAGCTCCATAGCCTTGTCCAGCCGCTTGGGCATCACGTCCACCACATAGACCTTGGACACGCCCATGGCCTTCAGCGCCATCATGGACACCAGGCCGATGCAACCCGCGCCCATGACCACGGCGGTCTGGCCGGCGTGGGCGCCGCCCTGGTTGGCCGCGTGGAAGCCCACGGCCAGGGGCTCGATCAGGGCGCCCTCCATGGTGCTCACGTTGTCGGGGAGCTTGAAGCAGAGGTCAGCCTCGTGGGCCACATACTCCTGGAACACGCCGTCCACGGGAGGCGTGGCAAAGAACTGCACGTCGGGGCAGAGGTTGTACCGGCCGGTGCGGCAGAACTCGCACTTTCCGCAGGTCTTGCCCGGCTCCAGAGCCACCCGGTCGCCCACCTTCAGGTGCTTGACAGCCTTGCCCACCTCGACGACGGTGCCGCCGGACTCGTGGCCCAGCACAAAGGGGGGCTCCACGATGAAGTTGCCGATGCGTCCGGCCTCGTAGTAGTGCAGGTCGCTGCCGCAGATGCCGACATACTCCAGCTTGACCAGAACCTCATCATCCTTGGGATTGGGGATGTCCCGCATGGTGTAATCCATTTTGCCGATGCCAGTCATGATGGCGACTTTCATTTTCCCTTCCATATGTGTACCTCCTGCATGCAATTTGAACGAAATATTGGAACGATTGCCCGTTGGATTTCAAGCGTAGCATGGTTTTTTGCAAAATGCAAGTCGTCTCTGGAGGCGGGGCAGAAAAAATTGGAAGTGCAAAATGCAGAGTTATGAGGTAAAAGAGAAAGAAACAGGGAAAACGGCACAGGAAAATTTCAAAAACGAGAAAGCAATATTTGATATGTCTGAATGTGCCAAAAATGCTTTGATACAGAAAAACGCTGTCGGAAGTTAAAGGTGAGTCAAGCGCGATAAAATGCTGGAGCGGCCGGAAGAAACGATTCCAAAAGAAATGATGGGGAAAATATTTACGCATAAAAATGAACAAAAGCGGGTGATGACGAAAAAAAGAACAACATAGGGAGTCGGTAAAGCTGAAAATAAAAAAAGAAGCGCAACGGCGGATTCTGGGAAAATAGCTAAAAGTCGGCGGGGAACTGCCATACAAGTTGACAATATTCGCGAACATAGATAGCAATAAATGATAGGCGAGAACGGGAAGGAAACGCTAACATAAAAAAAGGATTTGATAAAAGAAAAAGCTGGGCGTTTGACCGAGTGTGAGAGGGGATGCTGGGAAGATGGAGTTTGTCGCGCCAAAGGACCCGCAGGACCGGCGGGAAGGCTTCTATGTGCTGCTGGATCAGCCGGTGGGCGGCATTCCCCAGGACGACGGGACCAGCCGGCACCCCATCTACTTGAGCGATACCAGGCTGGTGACCTTTGCCAGAATGGTAGGCAGCGTCACAGATGAGGAGATGCTCCAGCTGCTGACGACTGCTCAGGGCTTTCGCAGACTGGTGCACAGCATCGGCGTGTCTATGTCGGCCCAGCGTCCGGATATGGAGGTCAAGTTCACCTTCAGCTTCCGGGGCAGCCGGGGAGAGGGCAGCGGCAGCAGCCACTCCTTCCGCCTGAAAACGGACGGCGTAGAGCAGGTCATGGTGCTGGGCGAGCTGGACTGGCAGGCGGATGACACCATTCCCGGCGAGTTCCTCTTCCAGATGCCCAGCGTGGAGGATCTGGCCTCCGCTACCGTCAAGCTGTATCTGAACGACGGCTACCACGCCCCGGACATTGACCCGGACAAGCCGGTGGACTTTGACAGCCCCGCTTACCGGGAGATGATCGCCCGCTCCTTCCTCTCCGGCGGAAACAACCACCGGATCAAGAAACTGCTGCGCAGGATCCGGGCAGGGGAGCAGGTGAATCTGGCCTTTCTGGGCGGCTCCATCACCCAGGGAGCCGGGGCGGTACCCATTCAGCAAAACTGCTACGCCCGCAAGACCTTTGAGGCCATCCGGGATCGCTACGCCCCGGGTGCGGGAGAGCATCTGCACTACATCAAGGCCGGCGTGGGAGGCACGCCCTCTCAGCTGGGCCTGATCCGATATGACCGGGATATCACCCGGGACGGCGCCACGCCCCCTGATCTGGTGGTCATTGAGTTTGCCGTCAACGACGAGGGGGACGAGACCTGCGGTGTCTGCTACGAGAGCCTGGTGCGCAGGATTTTGAGCGAGCCCCAGCAGCCGGCGGTGATCCTGCTCTTCTCGGTGTTCGCCAACGACTGGAATCTGAAGGAGCGGCTGGCCCCCATCGGCTGGCGCTACCAGCTGCCCATGGTGGACCTGCTGGAGGCGGTGTCGCCTCAGTTTGTGGCCCGGGAGGGCGTTGAGACGGTGATCACCAAGCGGCAGTATTTCTACGACGTCTACCATCCCTCCAACCGGGGCCACCGGGTGATGACCGACAGTCTGCTCTACCTGCTGGACCGGCTGGACCGGCAGCAGGAGATGGCGGAGGAGGATTGGAATGTGCCTCCCGTCTACGGCGGAAACTTTACCGATATCCGGCTGCTGGACAAAAAGGACTGTCCGGCGGACGCGGTGATTGATCCGGGCGCCTTTACCGGAACGGATCCCGACCTGCAGTGCGTTCCCCTGGATGATCAGGCGGAAAACACCCCGGAGTTCCCCTATAACTGGAAAAAAGAGCCGGGAGATCGGCCCTTTACGCTGGAGCTGACCTGCGCGAAGCTGCAGATGATCTTCAAGGACTCCGGCAGTCTCATCTTCGGAAAGGCCCAGGTCAGAGTGGATGGCGTGCCGGTCAAGTGCTGCGACCCGCTGGAGGCGGGCTGGACCCACTGCCACGCCACCGTCCTTCTGGACGAGGAGACGGCGAAGCCCCATCGGGTGGAGGTCTCCATGGCCCCCGGGGAGGAAGAGAAGACCTTTACCATTCTGGGATTTGGATATGTGCGCTGACAGCGCTAAAAAAGCATCGTTTGGAGTGTAGAAAACCATGGGAGACTTGTTTGAGAACAAACAGCAGAACGCGGTTTATCGTGAACGGGCCAAGGCCCTGGTAGAGCAGATGACGCTGAAGGAAAAGGTCAGCCAGATGCTCAGCTGGGCTCCCGCCATTCCCCGCCTGGGCATTCCCGCCTACAACTGGTGGAACGAGGGTATCCACGGCGTGGGCCGGGCCGGCGTGGCCACGGTGTTCCCCCAGGCCATCAGCATGGCGGCCGCTTTTGACGAGGATATGATGGAGCAGGTGGGCGACACCATCGCCACCGAGGCCAGAGGAAAATATAACCTCCACCGGCGCTATGAGGACCGGGACATCTACAAGGGCCTGACCTACTGGGCCCCCAACGTGAACATCTTCCGTGACCCCCGCTGGGGCCGGGGCCACGAGACCTACGGCGAGGATCCTTACCTGACCAGCCGTCTTGGCGTCCGGTTTGTGGAGGGCCTCCAGGGCCACGATCCCAACTATCTGAAGGTGGCCGCCTGCGCCAAGCACTACGCGGTGCACTCCGGCCCCGAGGATCAGCGGCACTATTTCAACGCCCAGGTCAATCAGCAGGACCTGTGGGAGACCTACCTCCCCGCCTTCCGGGCGCTGGTCCAGGAGGCCGGCGTGGAGTCGGTGATGGGCGCCTACAACCGCACCAACGGGGAGCCCTGCTGCGGCAGCAAGACGCTGCTCCGGGACATCCTCCGGGACACCTGGGGCTTTGAGGGCCACGTCACCTCCGACTGCTGGGCCATCAAGGACTTCCACGAGGGCCATATGGTCACGGACGGGCCGGTGGCCTCGGTGACCATGGCGGTGGAAAATGGCTGCGACCTGAACTGCGGCGACCTGTATGTCTATCTGGAGCAGGCGGTGCAGGAGGGGCGGCTCCCCGAGTCCAGGCTGGACGAGTCTCTGGTCAACCTGTTCGCCACCCGGATGAAGCTGGGCATGTTCGACGCAGAAGAGGATGTGCCCTATAACAAAATCGGATTTGACCAGGTGGATACCCCCGCATTCCGGGCGTTTAACCTCCAGGTGGCGGAAAAGTGCCTGGTGCTGCTGAAGAATAAGGGCGGTCTGCTCCCCCTGGACAAGAGCAAGCTGAAGACGGTGGGCGTCATCGGCCCCAACGCCGACAACCGGAAGGCGCTGCTGGGCAACTATGAGGGCACCTCCTCCCGGTACATCACCGTTCTGGAGGGCATCGAGGACTATCTGGGCGACGACGTCCGGGTGCGCTATTCCGAGGGCTGCCCCCTGTTCGGGGACCGGTTCCAGAACCTGTCTCAGTCCAACGACCGCCTCTCTGAGGTCAAGGGCGTCTGCGCCGAGAGCGACGTCGTCATCGCCTGCATGGGTCTGGACTCCGGCTTGGAGGGCGAAGAGGGGGACCAGGGCAACCAGTTCGCCAGCGGCGACAAGCCCGGCCTCAAGCTCCCCGGCCATCAGGAGGAGATCCTCCAGGCGATTGTGGAGAGCGGCAAGCCGGTGGTGCTGGTGCTGCTCTCCGGCAGCGCGCTGGCGGTCAATTACGCAGACGAGCATGTGGACTCCATCCTCCAGGGCTGGTATCCCGGCGCCCAGGGCGGCAAGGCGATTGCCCGGGTGCTCTTCGGCGAGGCCGCGCCTCAAGGCAAGCTGCCCGTCACTTTCTATCGTTCCGATGAGGAATTGCCCCCGTTCACGGATTATTCCATGAAGGGGCGTACCTATCGCTATATGCAGCAGCAGGCTCTCTACCCCTTCGGCTATGGACTGACCTATACCCGGTTCCAGTTCGGCCCGGTGGAGGCCAGCGCCGCCCAGGTGGGCGAGGCAGGCGTCGATCTGACGCTGAGCGTCACCAATGTGGGCGAGCGGGCCGGCCGTGAGACGGTGCAGGCCTATGTAAAGGCCCAGCGTCCGGAGACACCCAACGCCCAGCTCAAGGCGTTTACCAAGGTGGATCTGGAGCCGGGCGAGAGCAAGACCGTGACCCTGCATCTGCCGCTGTCTGCCTTTGCATTGTGCGATGAAACCGGCACTGCCGTCGTGGAGCCCGGCGCCTATACCGTTTTTGTGGGTGCCTCTCAGCCTGATCTTCGCAGTGTACAATTGACTGGCCAGGAGCCTCAGCAGGTCTCCCTCGCCGCAGAACGGAGGGTGGTAATCGGAAAGTAAGAAATGGAACCCAGCCGGGCTGACATACAATGCCGGATCCGGCATTGTGCTGACTGTATCAGTCAGCACAACCGTTCTCATTCCTGTTCCGAATGGGAAAAGCGCGAATTCTATGAGGAGGGAGAAATTCAATGCCTGCAATCACCAAAAAAGCAAAGCCGATCACGCTGGCTGAACCGCCCGCGAAGAAGGGACTTGGGGATCATCTGCGCAAGTATTGGCAGCTCTATGCCATGATGCTGATCCCTGTGGTCTACTACATCGTCTTCCGGTATCTGCCCATGGCCGGCAACATCATCGCCTTCCGCCGCTACCGCGCCGGCAGCAGCATCTTCGGCGATGAGTGGAGCGGATTGAAATACTTCAATCAGTTCATCAAGGACGCCAACTTCTGGCGGGCCTTTAAGAACACTCTGCTGCTGAACTTTAAGTATCTGCTCATCAGCTTCCCCCTGACCATCATCTTCGCTCTGCTGCTCAACGAGCTGAAGAACGTGATCTGGAAGAAGATTGTTCAGACCGTCTCCTACCTGCCCCACTTTATCTCCATGGTTATCGTGGCCGGCATGGTGCGTGAGATTCTGTCCACCAGCGGCCCCATCAACAAGCTGATCGTCTCCCTGGGCGGTGAAGCGATTTCCTTCATCTCTCTGCCGGAGTGGTTCACCACCATCTTCGTGGTATCCGGTATCTGGCAGGGCATCGGCTGGGGCACCATCCTCTATCTGGCTGCCATGTCCGGCATCAACCCGGAGCTGTATGAGGCGGCCAGCCTGGACGGCGCCAACAAGTTCCAGCAGTGCCTCAACGTGACTATCCCTGCCATCCTGCCCACCATCTCCACCCTGCTGGTGCTGAATATCGGCCAGCTGTGCGGCTCCGCGGCCTTTGAAAAGGTCTTCCTGCTGTACAGCCCCACTACTTATGAGACGGCTGATATCATTGCCACCTACGTCTACCGTATGGGCCTCGGCTCCGGCAACTACAGCTACGCTACCGCCGTCGGCCTGTTCCAGGGCCTGATCAACCTGGTTCTGCTGACTGTGGCCAACAAGGTCTCCCAAAAGGTGACCGGCAGCAGCCTGTACTAAGGGAAAGGAGGAAGAGAACATGGCAAAAACACTTGATACCACAAAGCCTGTCAAGATCAAGGAATCTGCCGGCTATCGCGTGTTCCAGGTATTTAATACCATTCTGATGATCATCATCTGCTGCGCGATGCTGTATCCGTTCCTGTATCTGATCGCACAGTCTTTCTCCTCCGCCGACGCCATCATCGCTGGCAAGGTTTCCCTCCTCCCGGTGGACTTCAGCGTCAGCACCTATGTCTACGTGCTGACCGGCGGCCAGTTTATCCAGAACTACGGCAACACCATTATCTACGCCATTCTGGGTACCTTCCTGGCCCTGTTCACCTCCGCTCTGCTGGCCTATCCCCTCTCCAAGCCGGAGCTGCGGGGCAACAAGGTCATTGGCCCGCTGATCATCTTCACTATGTACTTCGGCGGCGGCATGATCCCCAACTACATCCTGATGATCTCCCTGGGTCTGCGGGACACGGTTGCGGCCTTCATTCTGCCCGGCATGATCTCCACCTACTATGTCATCCTGATGCGCTCCTTCTTTGAGACGGTTCCCCGTGAGCTGGAGGAGGCCGGCGAGATCGACGGCCTGAACAAGTTCGGCGTATTTTTCCAGGTGGCCCTGCCCCTGTCCAAGCCCATTATGGCTACCATGGCTCTGTTCTATCTGGTTCAGTACTGGAACGACTGGTTTGACGCTTTCCTGTACCTGGACACCCAGAGCAAGTGGCCTGTGGCCTACTACCTGCGCAACCTGATCTCCACCAGCCAGAGCGTGGAGGACGCGGCTGAGACATTGTCCATCTCCGCCAACATCAAGTCCTGCGCCATGGTGCTGACGGCTGCACCCATCATCTGTGTCTATCCCTTCATCCAGAAGTACTTCGTCCAGGGCATGATGCTGGGCGGCGTCAAGGGATAAATCCGTTGTTCCACCTGCCATGAGCGTATCCTGCGGGACTCCCGACGCCCCGGGGACGGGGGTCAGACCGAAAGCGGGGCTGCCATCCCGGAGGATGCTCTCTGGAGGAGCAAAAATACAAAAATAATGGAGGTAAATCATGAAAAAGTTTCTGAGCTTTCTGCTCGCACTGGCAATGATGCTGTCTCTGGTCGCCTGCGGCGGCGGCAGCACCGGCGAGACCCCCAAGGATGACGGCGGCGACGCCCCTGCTTCCGAGCCCGTCGACTCCGTCAACAAGGACGCTGTGGAAGAGGCCAGCGCCGGCGACGTCGACAACGGCGACGGCAGCTACTACAACGAGGCTCTGGGCTACACCTACGGCACCAAGTTCTATTCCGATGAGCCTGTGACCTACACCATGTTCTTCAACGACAACGATGCCTATCCCATCATGGACAGCTGGCAGGAAGAGGGCGGCGTTTTCGCTGAGATCGAGAAGGCCACCAACGTTCACCTGGACATCACCATCGTGAACAACGCCAGCTACACCGATAAGGTCTCCCTGGCTGTCTCCTCCGGCACCGCTCCCTACATCATCCCCAAGACCTACAATGAGACCCCCTATGTCAACGGCGGCGGCATCATTGCTGTGTCCGACTACACCCAGTACATGCCCAACTTCACCAACTTCTACAACGATTACAACATGGCCGCTGACGTGGACACCATCCGTCAGGACGACGGCAAGTTCTATCGTCTGCCCGGCATGAAGGAGACCGCTCTCCAGGACTACACCCTGCTGCTGCGGGACGACATCTTCGAGGCTGCCGGCTACAACGTTGCTGAGCTGGAGAAGGACTGGACCTGGGACGAGTTCGCTGACATCCTGATCGGCGTCAAGGCCTACATGGTCGAGCAGGGCATGTGCTCTGAGAGCGACTACATCTGGACCGACCGTTGGTGCGGCTCCACCTCCGGCTACGGCACCGGCGGCTGCCTGCTCAACCTGATCTCCCGCAGCTACGGCATCTACACCACCTGGAGCAGCGTCGCCACCAACATGGCCGACCTGTACTTCGATGAGGCCGACGATTGCTTCAAGGTCTCTTCCACCAGCGACGCTTACAAGGCTTACATGACCGTCGTCCAGAAGCTGGTCTCCAACAAGATCCTGGATCCCGAGACCTGGTCTCAGGAGGACACCGTTGCTGACTCCGCTTTCTACACCGGCAAGACCGCTCTGATCCTGACCAACCGTTCCCAGACCACCGCTCAGGTGGAGGGCCTGAAGGCTCAGCTGGGCGAGGGCAACTTCTCCGTCTACCGCTGCGTCATCCCCATGGGCGTTGACGCTGACGGCAACAAGATCACCTATCAGGCTGAGAACTCCCGTCTGGAGTGCGGCGTTATGATCTCCTCCAAGGCCCTGAACGATCTGGGCGAGGACGAGTTCATCAAGCTGATGCGCTTCGTCGACTGGCTGTGGTACTCCGACGCCGGTCTGACCCTGACCAAGTGGGGCGTTGAGGGCGTGACCTACACCGTCGAGGACGGCGTCTACTCCCTGACTCCCGGCTACTACTGCGGCGGCCTGTCCATCGCTCAGTCCTCTGACGACCAGGAGGATATGCGTCTGAAGTACGGCTTCGCCTGCGGCAACTTCATGTATGGCGGCACCGCCGAGCTGCTGACCTCCAACTTCGCTCCCGACCTGCGGGACTTCTATGACCGCCAGGGCGAGTATCGTACCCTGAAGCCTCTGGATCCCTCCATCGCTCTGAGCGAGGACGACAGCGAGATGGCCAACCTCTGGGCCACTCCTCTGTTCAGCGAGATGAACACCTGGACCTGCAAGTTCGCTATGGGCCAGGCTGACATCAACGCCGATTGGGACACCTATGTGGCTGCTATCGAGTCTCAGAATGTCCAGAACATCGTTGACCTGTATAACGACTACTATCAGGCCAGCAAGTAAGAATTTCAGCACTGACCGGCTGAATTCAAACTAGCGGGAAAGGGCGTGGATGCGCGAGCATCCACGCCCGACCCCAAACAAAACGACTCACCGCCGGAGGCAGGTCTCCGTATGACCAGAGACCTGCCTCTTGCTATGAGCAAAACCTGTCTTCCGGGGCAAGATCTGGCAAGCTTCGGGCAACAAATGGTTAGACGAGAGGATTTGTTGAGACTATCATAGCGGTCAAATGGTCGATTGCCCTGATAGGGAGGAAAAACATATGAATCGGATCAACTGTTTTGACAGCCATTGGGAATTTTATCTGGACACCGCTTGCGGCACGGAGGCTCCGGAGCAGTCTGCCCCCTGGACGCCGGTGCAGCTGCCCCACGACTGGCAGATCTGGCATGTCCGGCGGCTCTATGAGGACGGAACCGGCTGGTATCGCAAGCGCTTCAACTTCCGGCCCGAGCCGGGAAAGCGATATGCCCTGGCCTTTGACGGGGTCTATATGGACAGCGCGGTTTTCCTCAACGGCGTCCTGCTGGGGGAGTGGAAGTACGGTTACAGCGCCTTCCATTTTGACCTGACAGACGCCCTGCGGGCAGGGGAGAACGAGGTGCTGGTGCGCTGCCGGTTCCAGAATTCCAACTCCCGCTGGTACTCCGGCGCCGGCATTTACCGGAGCGTGGAGCTATGGGAGATGCCTGAGCTCCATCTGGTGCCCCACGGACTGTACATCGCCCCCCGGGAGGGGCAGGCGGGGGTCTGGACGGTGGAGGCCAGCGCCGAAATCGGCAGCATGCTGCCGGCCGGGCTGGAGCGCACTGAGCTGGAGTTCTCCCTGCTTGACGCACAGGGACAGACGCTGGACTGTCTGCGGCGTTCCGCCCTGGAGACGGAGCCGGTTCCGAAGGCGGTTTCCGCCGCCTATCTCCGGGGAGAGCGGGAATCTCGGACCGGAACGGTCACCTTCCGCCTGACTCAGCCGGAGCTGTGGGAGCTGGAGCGTCCCTACTGCTACCGGATCCGGGTGCGTTTGCTGACCGACGGGGAAGAGACCGACCGGATGGAGAGCGCTTTCGGCTGCCGCACCATCGAGCTGACGCCGGATCGGGGGATGTTCCTCAATCACCGGCATGTGCTGCTCCGGGGAGCGTGCATGCACCAGGATCTGGGCTGTCTGGGCTCTGCCTTTTCCGTCTCCGCTGTCCGACGGCAGCTGAAGCTGCTCAAGGAGATGGGAGTCAACTCCATCCGCACCGGCCACATTATGCCGGCAAAAGAGCTCATGGACTTGGCGGACGAGATGGGCATTCTGATCAACAGCGAGTCCTTCGACTGCTGGACCCGGGGCAAGACGGAATATGACTACGGCCGCTTTTTCCGGGACTGGTATCAGAGAGATGTGGCCAGCTGGGTGCGCCGGGATCGAAACCACCCCAGCCTGCTGTTCTGGTGCATCGGAAACGAGATTTATGACACCCACGCCGGCCCCCAGGGCATGGAGACCATGAAGGCCCTCATGGCCCAGGTGGCCCTCCACGATCCCAAGGGCAATGGGGTGCCCACTCTGGGCTCCAACTACATGCCCTGGGAGAACACCCAGAAGTGCGCAGATGTGATCAAGGTGGTGGGCTATAACTACGGAGAGCGCTGCTACCGGGAGCACCACGAGGCCCATCCCGACTGGATAATCTACGGCAGCGAGACCGGTTCGGTGGTGCATAGCCGGGGCGTATATCACTTCCCTCTGTCCAAGTCCCTGCTGGTGGATGACGACCAGCAGTGTTCCAGCCTGGGCAACAGCCGCACCAGCTGGGGCGCGGAGAGCCTGGACGCCTGCCTTCGGACGGAGCAGGAGCACCCCTACACTCTGGGCCAATATCTGTGGAGCGGCTTCGACTACATCGGCGAGCCCACGCCTTACCATACCAAAAACTGCTATTTCGGCCAGATTGACACCGCCGGATTCCCCAAGGACGCCTTCTATCTCTGTCAGGCGGCCTGGCTGGACGGAGAAAAGCATCCCATGGTGCACCTGCTGCCCTATTGGGACTTTAACGATGGGCAGCTAATCGATATCTGCGTCACCTCCAACGCCGCTGCGGTGGAGCTGTGGGTGAACGGGGTCAGCCAGGGGAAAAAGAAACTGGATCCCTCAGTGAGCCGCATCGCCTCCTGGCAGGTTCCCTACGCTCCCGGCAGTCTGGAGGCGGCCGCCTACGATGCATCGGGCAGGATTGTGGCCCGGGACCGACAGGACTCCTTCGGCGACAGCGCCGCCCTCCGGGTGGAGGCGGATCGTGAAACGCTGCCGGCGGACGGACGGGAGATGGCCTTCCTGACCATCTCCACGGTGGACGCCCAGGGGAATCCCGTTCGCAACGCCAACAACCGGGTGACGGTGGAGGTCTCCGGAGCCGGTGATCTGCTGGGCCTGGACAACGGTGACAGCACCGATTATGAGGAGTATAAGACCACCAGCCGGAGGCTGTTTTCCGGTCTGCTGCTGGCCGTGGTGGCCGGAAACGGCACGGCGGGCAAGCTGCGGGTGAAAGTGACCTCACCCGGACTTGTCCCCGCAGAGCTGGAGCTGGAGACCAGCCCCTCTCAGGGAGAGCCGGCCCGGCATGAGCCCATGCTGCCTCCCACCTGGGACGTCAATGAGGTGCCCGTCCGCAAGCTGGAGCTGACGGCGGATCGCACCGTCCTGACCCCGGAGCAGCCGGAGGCGGTCTTCTCCGTCCGGCTGCACCCTGCAAACGCCACCCATCGGGAGATCGAGTGGCGGTTGGCAGACGACGGCGGCGTCACAGTGAACAATGCCGTGCTGGAGCCGCTCAACGAGGCAGGGACGGAGATCCGGGTGCGTGGCCTGGGCGACGGCCGGATCCGGGTGCGCTGCAGCTGCAAAAACGGCAAGGAAGTTCCTCAGCTGATCTCCCAGCTGGAGGTGCAAATAGAGGGCATGGGCCAGCTGAATCCCGACCCCTATTCCTTTATCACCGGCAGCCTGTACGACCAGAGCTGCGGGGACGTGGGCAACGGCAATGAGCGGGGCGTCTCCTTCTCCCGTACCGGCATGAGCTGGGTGGCCTATGAGAACCTGGACTTCGGTAGGGACGGCAGCGACACGGTGGAGATTCCCGTCTTTGAGCTGGCGGGAGAGCCCACCAAAATCCGCTTCTGGAAGGGTCTGCCTTACGGGCCGGACAGCAAGCTGATCGGAGAGCGGATCTATCACAGGCCCAAGATGTGGAACGTCTATCAGCTGGAGACCTTCCGGCTGGAGGAACGGCTCACCGGCCTTGCCACCTTCGGCATCGAGCTGCAGACCAAGGTTCACATCAAGGGCTTCCGGTTCCAGAAGCAGAGCCGGGCCTGGGATCCCATCCGGGCGGTGGACTGCGACATGATCTACGGCGACAGCTTCCTCCGCCAGCCTGAGACCATCTGCGAGATCGGCAACAACGTCTCTCTGGTGTTCCAGTCCCTGGACTTTGGAGAGAAGGGCTGCAGCGGCGTGACCGTCCGGGGCAGAAGCAATCTGGAGAACAACACCATCCACATCAGCTTCCAGCAGGAGGGAAGCCAGCAGCGGCGTATTCTGGAATTCCACTGCCAGCCGGAGTGGGGGAGCCAGACCTTTCGGTTTGAGCCGGTCTATGGCATGCAGGACGTGACCTTTATCTTCCTGCCCGGCTGCCGGTTTGACTTTGACAGCTTTCAATTTCTGTGAGTGATGACCGATGGATGAGACAAGACGGGTCATTTACGCGGACCACGCCGCCACAACTCCCCTGGAGCCCCGGGTGCTGGCGGCCATGGAACCCTATTTAAAAGAGCAGTACGCCAACCCCTCCGGCCTGTACCGGTTCGGCCTGAAAAGCCGGCAGGGAGTGGAGCGGGCCCGGCAGCAGATGGCGGCCGCCCTGGGCTGCAGTCCAGGAGAGCTCTACTTCACCTCCGGGGGCAGCGAGGGCAACTCCTGGGCAGTCTGGAACGGGGCGCTGGGACAGAGCGCCGGGGCCAGACTGCTGGTGACGACGCCCGTTGAGCACCACTCGGTGCTCCGGGCCTGCCAGGGGATGAGGGCGTTGGGCGTCGGAACCGAATATCTTCCGGTGGAGAAAACCGGCGCCGTGCCGGAACAGGCCCTGGCCCAGATGCTGGAGCGGCGGCCCAGGCTGGTCTCCCTCCAATACGCCAACAATGAGATCGGCGTGATTCAGAATATCCCCAGACTGGGCCGTATGTGCCGGGAGGCGGGTGTTCTGATCCACAGTGACGCCGTCCAGGCGGTGGGGCATATCCCGGTGGAGCTGGGGGCGGTGGATCTGCTCACTGCTTCCGCCCACAAGTTCGGCGGCCCCAAGGGTGTGGGCTTTCTCTACGCCCGCAGAGGGTTGAAGCTCCGTCCGCTGATCTACGGCGGGGAACAGGAGTCTGGCGTCCGGGGGGGCACCGAGCAGGTGGCCGCCATCGTGGGTATGGCAGAGGCGCTGAGCCTCTCCCTGGAACGGATGGAGACCCAGCGCCTGCGTCAGAAGCAAATGGCGGCGGAATTCTGCCGGGTTCTGCGCGCCGGCGCGCCCCAGACCAGGTTCCACAGCACCCCGGAGGGGCTGCCCGGCCTGGTCAGCGTGATCCTGCCCGGCGTCAGCGCCCAGCAGCTGGTCTACCGGATGGATCTGGCGGATGTGCTGATCTCTCCGGGCGCGGCCTGCGACAACGGTGGGGAAAAGCGGCCCTCCCATGTGCTGCTGGCTGTGGGGGACGATCCCCGGGACGCCCTATCCACCATTCGTATCACCTTTGGCAGCGCCAACCGGGACGGCGACGGCGGAGAAACCGCCCGTCGTCTGCTGGGAGTGCTGCGGCAGATAGAACCAGAAAACAGTTAAGGAGGAAATGACCATGAACTACACGAAATGCTGGTTGGAGTACCCTGAGATCTGCAGCGAGGCGGGCCGGAAGATCGCCCTGCGCAGTGACTTCTCCGGCCCCGTGGCCAAACGGACAGAGGAGGAACTGGCTCTGGGTCTGGCCGGACTGTATCAGGCCCAGCTGGTAACTGCCCAGGCGGGGGAGCCGGTGCAGCTGCAGCTGTCTGAGGATGCCGCCCTCCCGGCAGAGGGCTATGCCGCTCAGGCGGCCAATGGTGTCTGCACCATCCGCAGCGGCAGCGCCGTGGGCGCGCTGTACGGCGTTTTTGCCCTGCTGCGTCAGCTCCAGATGGAGAGCTGCAGCTGGGACGCACTGACCTGGCAGGAGGAGAAAAAGCCCTCCAACGACCTGCGGATGCTCAACCACTGGGACAACCTGGACGGCAGCATCGAGCGGGGCTACTCCGGCGACTCCTTCTTCTACAAGGATGACCAGATCATCGAGGACTGGCAGCGGATCACCGACTATGCCCGGATGGTGGCCTCTGTGGGTCTCAACGGCGTGGTCATCAACAATGTCAACGTGAAGCATGCGGCCACCTGGCTGATTACCGACCGGTATTTTGCCCCGCTGCGCCGGTATCTGGACATCTTTTCCAGCTTTGGTATTAAGATGTATCTGTGTGTCAACTTCGCCGCCACCATCGAGCTGGGCGGCCTGGACACCGCCGACCCCTGCGACAGCAAGGTGGCCCAGTGGTGGAGCGAGACGGCCAAGACGGTATGGGACAACCTCCCCGGCCTGGGCGGCTTTATGGTCAAGGCGGATTCCGAGGGACGGCCCGGCCCCTTCACCTATGGCCGGAACCAGGCGGACGGCGCCAATATGCTGGCCGACGCCGTGGCCCCCTTCGGCGGACGGATCATCTGGCGCTGCTTCGTCTACAACTGCCAGCAGGACTGGCGGGATACCAAGACCGACCGGGCTAAGGCGGGCTATGACTACTTCATGCCCCTGGACGGCGCCTTCCGGGACAACGTCACCCTCCAGATCAAGAACGGCCCCATGGACTTCCAGGTGCGGGAGCCGGTGTCTCCCCTCATCGGCGGCCTGAAGCACACCAAATTTACGGTGGAGTTCCAGATCGCCCAGGAGTATACCGGCCAGCAGCGCCATGTGTGCTATCTGATGCCCTGGTTCCGGCAGGTGCTGGATACCGACCTGCATACCGGCGGCACTGTGGCGGAGCTGATCTCCCACGAGGGCTTCGGCATGGCTGCGGTGACCAACACCGGCAACGATGCCAACTGGACCGGTCACGATCTGGCTGCCGCCAACCTGTACGGCTTTGGCCGGCTGAGCTATGACACCACCCTGAGCGCCGAGGCGATTGCCAGAGAGTGGCTGCGGCTGACCTTTGGCTCCAATCCCAAGGTGGAGGAGACCCTGGGAGAGATTCTGATGGAGTCCTGGCCCACCTATGAAAAGTACAACGCCCCCCTGGGTGTGGGCTGGATGGTGAATCCCCACTATCACTACGGCCCCAACGTGGACGGCTATGAGTACAGCAGCTGGGGCTGCTATGTCCGGCCCTGCCATGACGGCATCGGCATCGACCGCACCCACAACGGCAGCGACTATGTGAGCCAGTACGCCCCCGACTTGGCGGAACTGTTCAACGATCCCAAGACCTGCCCGGAGGAGCTGCTGCTGTTCTTCCACCATCTGCCCTATAACTATGTGCTCAAGAGCGGCAAGACCATTTTGCAGCACATCTATGACACCCATTTTGAGGGCGCCGAGGACGCGGCCCGGTTCTATGACATGGTAATGGGCCTCAAGCCCGACCTGAAACCTGAGGTGTTCCAGCGGCTGGAGGCCCGGTTCGCCCATCAGAAGGAGCACGCCTGCGAGTGGCGGGATGTGATCAACACCTACTTCTTCCGCAAGACGGGCATCGGCGACGAGAAGGGACGGAAAATTTACGAGTGACAGATGTCTGCGCCCAGCTTCCGGTATTCGGAAGGGGTGCAGCCCATCTGGGTCTTGAAGATACGGTTAAAGGTGGCCAGCGAGTTGAAACCAGATCGCATGGCCACCTCCGTAATTGATACGGAGGAATCCATCAGCAGGGTCTGGGCGAAGAGAATCCGCCGGTTGATCAGATAGTTGTGGCAGGTGGTGCCGGTCAGCTCCTTGAACAGCCGGGAGAAGTGGTATTTGCTGAAGCCCGCCTGCTCCGCGATCTGCTCCAGGGACAGGTTCTCAGTGCAGTGGGTGTTGATATAGCTGCAGATGAGCATAAACCGGTCGGAATACTCCTGCTGCTTGGAGGGGGCGGTGCCCTGCAGCTTTTCCGAGCTGCCCCGGCTCCGGCCCAGCAGGACGAAGAAGTGGAGCAGCAGCGAGCTGATCTCACTCTCCCGGTAGATGCCTTCCCCGAAATACTCCCCCTCGATTTGCTCCAGAAGAGAGAAAAGGGCGCTGCTGAGCTGGGGGTTGTCCTCCCGGCGCAGCAGGTAGAAGGGGGACATGGTGGAGAAGAGGAAGGTCAGATCCTGGAAGCGCTCATAGGGCGAGGTGTCGAAATTGACGATGTACCGGGCGCCCGTGGGCGGGGCGATGATGGAATGCAGCTCGCCGGGAGCGACAATCAGGATATCCCTGGGACTCAGATCCAGGGTTTTGCCTCCGGTGGTTACCTGATAAGTGTTTTTGATGGGGGAGATGATCTCGCCCGGCACATGCCAGTGAGGCGGGAAGCACTCGGGACTTTCGTTGTGATAGAGGCGGACGGAATTGGCAACGCTGAAGTCTACGGTTTCCCGCGTGCCGTGCAGCTTTTCAATCATGGGAACCCTCCGTTCCTACAGGGCCGGCGGCGGAAGCCGTCCGGCCTTTTCCTCGATAGGGGATAGGCGCAATGCCGGTTTTGTGCTATAATAATGTCTGCTGATTTGCCGGATCAGTTTTCCGCCAGCGAGGCAAACAGGGCGTCGGCGCCGGGGAAGCACTCCTCGGGATCCTCCCCGTTAAACAGGCACCGGCGGCCCAGATAGATGGTCTGATCTGTCCAGTCCGCCTGAAAGGGGACGCACATCTCCGCCCAGTTGGCGCATTCATAGCTGTCCGTTTCCGGGGGAATGGTGCCGTCCAGATACTGGAGCAGGCCTGTGGTGCGCTGGAAGCCCTCCGGGTCCTCCATGAAATAGAGGCGGCAGTCTCCCGCCTGGATGGCGTTGAGCAGCTTGGTGAGGTAGCTGTAGCTCTCAGTGAGGGCGTCCCCCTCCAAATTCGGGTCAAAGGAGATCATGTACTGGTCAATCCGCACTACGATCTGGCCGTCGCCGTTGACGTCGGCGCCTGCTGCGGTGATCTGTTCGGTCAGGGCCTGCTCCTGGCGGTCGGAGAGCAGCTTGGTGCTCACCCAGCTGACCACATAGTCCGCCTCCGGATCCTTGGGCAGCAGGGCGAAATAGATCCCGGCCCCCAGGGCCAGCAGCACCAGGATGACGGCCCGCTTGTGATAGCTGAACCAATGGGAGAATGATTTGTAGTTGCGGAAGGGATTGTACTTTTGTAACGTTTCGGACCAGTTCAAGGGAAGACCTCCAAATGAAATACTGCGGATGACCGGCTGTGGATCAGGCCGGCCGGATCGGAAAGGAGCCATTTATGTTATTTGAACGAAGCTACCAATTTTTGGGCGGGAGCACCAGCGGGGGCCCCAGACAGAAAAAGGGGTTGGCCCGGGTCTGGGAGTTGATTATGGACAACACCGCCCGGTTCCTGGTGTCCAATCTGATCTGCCTGATCTGCATGCTCCCCTGCGCACTGGGCATCGCCTACGCGCTGAGCGAAAACAGTCCCATTCTGCTGGCGCTGGCCGGCCTGGTGGGCGGAATGCTGTTTGGCCCATCCTACGCCGCCCTGTCCGACGGCGTGCTGCTGGCTGTGCGGGATCTGCCGGGTGAGTGGTGGAAGAAGTATCTCCGGGCCTGGCGGGTCAACTGGAAGGACGCGCTGGTGCCGGGTGGGATTCTGGGCTGTCTGGTGGCGGTGCTGACCTATGAATTCTGTACCATCAAGTTTGAGCAGCGGCTGCCCACCTCCATGTACGTCTGTGCCATCGTGGCCGTGGTGGTACTCCTGGCCTTTTTTACTTATCTGTGGCCTCAGCTGGTCTATACCGACCTGAAGCTGCACCAGATGCTCAACAACTGCATGATGATGCTGTTGGCCCATCCGCTGGTATCTGTCGCGGCTACGCTGGTTCAGGCGGCCTATTGGGGGCTGCTGCTGTGGTTTTTCCCCTTTACTGCGATCCTGATTCCCCTCACCGGCGTATGGCTGCCTAATCTGCTGGGATTGATGATTGTCTACAATCAGCTCAATCAGGACTTCAAGATCGAAGAGCGGCAGTTTGGCGGGACGATCCAACAGCCGGAGGCGGATGATGAGGCTCCGGAAGAGGACGACATTGATTGACATTATTATAACAAAAGCAGTGGGGCAAATCAATCAAGAGCGGACAAAAGAATCCGCAGGACGCTTGCTCCCAAACGGATAGGAGGTCAACTATGAGTTTCTGGTTTTTGGCTGACGCACTGTTTCTGCTGGCCGGCTGCTACGGCCTCAGCCTGGCGGTGAAGGTGAATATGTCCGGTAAGCTGGAGGATATCCGGCGGGTGCTGCCGCAGTACGCCCACCCCAACCGCTGCAAGGACGCGCCGGCGTTTATCCGGACAATTTTGCCCTGGCTGGTGGTGTTCAGTGTGGCTACCGCGGTCAGCGGTCTGATCGGCATGCTCCAGGATTTGGGGCTGGCGATTCCCCAGGCGCTGCACATCGGCGGAACGGTTTTCTTTGTTGTGGCGGCAGTGGTGTTCCTCAAAGTGGAGCGGGACGCTGTGCGCAAATATTGGGGAGAAGAGGATCAGCCGGATCAGGTCCGGGAGAAGGAGAAAAAGAAGAAAAAAGGAAAGTGATCTCATGAAAACCCAGGCGTACAATCCGGTGCTTCCCAATTGGGAGTATCTGCCCGATGTGGAGCCCCGGGTGTTTGAGGGGCGGCTCTATCTCTACGGCAGCCATGACCGCTTCGGCGCCAGCCGCTTTTGCCTCAACAGCTATGTAGGCTGGTCTGCCCCGGTGGAGGATCTGGGCGATTGGCGCTTTGAGGGCGGCATTCTGGACGTAAAGTCGGATCCCGCCAACGCCGACGGCAGTCAGACCGGCTTTGCGCCGGACTGTGTCCGGGGCCCGGATGGACGGTACTACTTCTATTACTGCCTGAATAACACTTCAAAGGTGTCGGTGGCAGTCAGCGATCGGCCGGCAGGCCCCTTTGCCTTCTGTGGTTATGTCCAGTACCCAGACGGACGGGCCCTGGGCGATCAGGATAGGGTCTATGCCTTTGACCCCGGTGTTCTGGTGGCAGAAGACGGACGGGTGTGGCTCTATACCGGCTTCGGCCCCACCGGCGAGATGCGGGAGGGGCTGCTCCGGGCGGGCAAGGAGGCGGACGGCGCCTACTGTCTGGAGTTGGAGCAGGATATGCGGACGGTGAAGACGCCTGCAAAGCTGGTGGTGCCCTATGCGGGGCTTGCCCGGGGCACCGGCTATGAGGGGCACGCCTTCTTTGAGGCCAGCAGTCCCAGGCAGATCAATGGCCGGTATTATCTGATCTACTCCTCCCAGCTCAGCCATGAGCTGTGCTATGCAGTCAGTGACCGGCCGGACGGGGACTTCCGCTACGGCGGGACGATTGTCAGCATCGGCGATGTGGGCCTTAACGGGAACACCCAGCCGGTCAATTACCTGGGAAATACCCACGGTGGTCTGGTTCAGGTGGGGGAGCAGTGGTATATCTTCTATCACCGGCAGACCAACTGGAGCCACTACTGCCGCCAGTGCTGCGCGGAGCCGGTGACCATTCTGCCGGATGGCTCGATTCCCCAGGTGGAGGTGACCAGCTGCGGCCTCAATGGAGGCCCTCTGGAGGCCAGGGGCAGCTATTGCGCCGCAATTGCCTGCAATCTGTCCTCCGCCCAGGGCGCTGTGGGCTACAGCCTGGAGATAAAGGCGTATCCCGGGCATCCTTACTTCACCCAATCCGGAACGGATCGGGAAGGGGATGGGGATCAGTATATCGCCGGCCTGACGGACGGCGGCTGGTGCGCCTTCAAGCATTTCCGCTTTGACGGCTCCGAGAGGCAGATCTCTGTCCAGACCCGGGGAGACGGCTCCGGCAGACTGATTGTCACACAGGAAAAGGGCGGTCCCATTGCGGCAGAGGTTCCGATCGGCCCCAGTACAGCGTGGACGCAGGGCAGTGTGTCACTGCATGCCGGCAGGGGAGAGACGGCGCTTTATTTCACCTATCGCGGCTCCGGCAAGGTGGATTTTGCTGGCTTCACCATCTGCTGAGAAAAGAGATTATTGTGCAATGAAAATCTGGCACTGATGACTCAGCGCCAGATTTTCTGCTTTTCCCCTCTTTACAATTTGAGGAAATCTGCTATAATAATAAAAGTTCGTCTGAAGGCAGTTTTCTTTCCTGCGAGCAGAACAATTGACTTGGGCCTGTAGCGCAGCTGGGAGCGCAAGCTATCCGCAAAGCGGGCCCCGAAGCCGGCGGACGGTGGGCAGTTTTGGTTCATTGGTCAGCGGTTTTGAATGAGCGAAAAAGTCAATATATTTGGGCCTGTAGCGCAGCTGGGAGCGCATCACATTCGCATTGTGGGGGTCGTCGGTTCGAATCCGATCAGGTCCATCTTTACCACCTGGAACGCTTGGTTTCAGGTGGTTTTCTTTCCGTGTTTTGTCACTTTTGAGGATTGTTGGTTCCTTTGAATCCATATCATTTTTTCTTGAATAGAGTGACATAATTTTGAATTTTCGGAATTATGTTCTCTGAAGTGAAAAACCTCGCAGGCCCCTGACTTCGTATACAATATAGTTAGTTTTTAGAGAGCCAATAAGCTTGTTTCTCTGCTACAAGGCTATAGAAGCGCTTTGTCAGAATTCAGACAAACTGAGCCGCACAGCCTGATTTTAGACCCGATATTGACAGCTGCCCTACTTTTGGAAAATGACACCTTTGCAAAGCAATAATTCCTTTCAAATATCTGCATTGGTTTCACAGGTGATTGACAAACCACTTCCGACCATGCTATACTCCATCACACACGATTCTCGGATAAATTTGTAATTGGAAAATTGAATACCAACAAAACAGCAGCGGTATGAGACCGGAGGGATTCGCCCGATGAAGGTTCAGACGGTTGCTGTTTTGTTCCCTCTCACCGGGGGGCGGAGCGCGAATACGGTGAGATGAGCAATCAGATGACCGTTCTCCCCGTTTTTGGTTTTCTTTTACTTGTTTTACGTGTGGGCAGAGCATCTCGTACAGGGATGTTCTGCCCATTTTTGTTTCGGATGAAGAAGCCAGAGACGGGAGAATCTGCTCAGCCCCAACCACCTACCGCTGTATCCCGATAACTGAATGACCGTCGCATGAGGATATAACTGCCGGACAAGTGTGCCACGGCGCCGATAGATCGAGTGCACCAAGGCAGGGAAAACCTCAGTGCCTTTGCCCGGCGAACAGAGACCGGGCTGGCCGGCCTCACTAAATGCCGGACGATTGCCAACACGGCTAAGAAGCGATGAAAGCCGCTCTGCACGGCGCTGGCAGATGAAGTCGCATTCGCTCCGCTGGCCGACGAAGTATTGGCGGCAGGGCAGTAGGTTTACCGGAAAGCAAGGGCATGACTGGACAACTGCGGTGTCTCCTGGGAGCAGATGGAAAAATAATACCAAAATAACCCGAAAGAGGCATATACATTGGAACTGAATGTCACAGATGACCGCAAAATTGTCAAGCTGTGGCTGACCAACGAGGAGCAGAAGGACGAGGCCTTGTAGGCCCAACTGAAACCCCTCTGCCAGGTGTACAAGGCGAGGAAGTACACCGTTGCTGTCTTTCTCTCCAACCAGCTGTGCTATAACCGCAAGCGTCTAGCCTGCCTGGAGGTGAAGCGCGCACGACGGAAGCAGAAGCGGGCAAGATAACATTTCTGGCATAGAGGAACCGATACAAGGCTTGATGGACTGCATAACAGGACAAGACTGCCGGAGCAGTGCAGGGGGAGAGTATTTTCTACCATTTGCCTCGGCAGTCTCTTTTCGCTGCTTTCCACACCGCTCCGCGATACCATGTTTTCTGCAAAAACAAGGTGGACATAGTTCGAGTGGTTCTGCCAGGGGATGATGGGTCTGGAGAAACGGATTTGAAAAGGGCAGGTTTTGTCCGGAAAATGTTGTATGGGTAGTTTGTACATCAGTTAATATCTGTACGGGAGATATGAGAAAAGAAAGGCCGGAAGGATTCCTGAAAGCGAAGCCATTTCAGCCTTTTCTGTGCGCTCAGATGCTTTCGGCCTTCCTTGACAATCCAACTGTCCTCTGCCTATAATAAATTAAACAGTGCACAGAGAAAGGAGCAACTGCCCATGTTTACAATTGCAGTTTGTGATGATGAAGCGGCCTTTGCTTCTTATCTTTCAACAGTGATACAGGAGCGGTTTCAGCGGCGGCATATTCCGGTGACGGTGGACAGCTATCTGGACTCAGAGGAGCTTTTGAAGCGGCTGGGCGGCAACATCTGCTACGATATCTTGCTCATGGACATCGATATGCCGGAGCTCAACGGCATTGAGCTCTGCCGGCGGTTCCGGCGGGCAGGCGGGGACTCGCTGGTAGTTTTCGTCTCCAACAAGGAGGAGTTGGTGTTTCAGACCTTTGATGTGCAGCCCTTCCGGTTTGTCCGGAAAAGTCGCTTTCAGGAGGAGATCGACAAGCTCTGTCAGGATCTGATCCAGGAGCTGGAACGCCGCAGCGACAAATGGCTTCGTTTTTCGGATGAGAATGACGGTACGGTCTATTCCGTCAATATCCGCAGGCTGGTCTATGTGGAGGCCCGGGGCAAATACTGCCGTCTGTGCAGTGTGGAGAAGGCGGAAGAGGTGAAAATACGGTTTCAGGACATCTGCCGGCAGCTGGCGCCGGATTCCTTTATACAGGTACATCGCAGCTATCTGGTGAACCCCTATTACATATACCGCATTGATCTGGACACCGTTTTGCTGGATCAGGGAGAGACGGTTCCCCTGAGCAGGCGGCGCAGGAATCAGATCAAAGAGGAATACTTCCGATGGAGCAGGTGTGAGGGATGAGTGTATTTTGGAATCAGATCTTTGACTATGACGGCCTTGTGGAGTGCATCGCCATGGTCGGAACCATGATGGCGATCTTCCCATGGAAATTCCGCCGGGGAAAGATGCTTTTGGCGGCAGCATTCTCCGTGACGGGCTTTTTTGTCAGCAACTCCTTTGTCATCGCTGCCAATGAGATCTGGGGCCTGATGCCCATGAATGTACGCTTCGGACTGTACATGGTATTGGCAGTCTGCGCGGGCTTTTTCTTTTCTGTCCTGTGTCTGAAGGGCTGCTGGCAGCAGTTCCTGGTGACCATTCTGTTTTTCAAAGACTGTGTCCTTTTTGTATCATTCCTGTATAAAAGAAGTATTGACCGATGGGCGGCGCTCTTCGGCAATGAGCTGTGGGCCCAGGCAGCAATCTATTTGCTGGGTCTCGTCATGATCCTTTTGTCCGCCATTCTGTGCAAAAAGATGACAAAGCCCATCCGAACCAAGATCTCGCCGGGGTATTGGTGTATCTCGATCCTGACGCCGATTTTCCTGATTTTGTTGTACGAATCGATTATGAATACCACAATGTCCAGCAGTCTTTACTTCAATGCGCTGATGCTGGCGGTCAGTTTTTCCGTCTACGCGCTGTTTATCCGTCTGGCTCAGGAGATGGAGCACCAGCTGGATCTGCAGCTGACCAACCAGAGTCTGGCATTTCAGGTGCGGCAGATGGACAACGCTCAGGCGATACTGGAGCAGACCCGGATTGCCCGCCATGAGCTGAAGAATAACTACTTCTATCTGGAGGCGCTGCTCAAGCAGGGAAAATACGAGCAGATGCAGGCGTTTCTGGATCAGGTCATCTGGCCGGAGTTCCAGCGCCAGGAGCAGGTGTCCACCGGAAATCAGCTGGTGGACATGATCCTCTCCCAAAAGGTCATGGAGGCCCGGCAGAAGGGGATTCCCATTGTTTTGGACGTGCTTGTGCCGAAGAATCTGAAGGTGCAGCCCCAGATGCTGTGCAGTCTGCTGTTCAATTTGCTGGACAATGCCATTGAGGCCTCCCAGCAGACGGAGCATCCGGATATCTACTGCGCCATGCAGGAGAAAAAGGGGTACCTCTCCATCGAGGTGCGAAACAAGATTGACCGTTCCGTGCTGCAGGAGAACCCGAAGCTTCACACCAGCAAGCCGGATCAGGACAATCACGGCATTGGCATGAAGATGATACGCCAAGTGGTGGAGCGGTGCGACGGCAGCCTGGATATCCAGGAAGAAAACGGATGGTTTATCGTACATAGCTTCCTACCCGAGCGGGACAACTGAATTTACCTTCGCCCTCCTGTTGGAAAGACGGGAGGGTGTTTTTTTGACCGCTCATACCGTATTCTGACCGTTCGTACCGATCCGAACAAAGCGCTTTCTGTTTCTGCTATAGTGGCCTCAACAGGCGAAGCGGCAGATCAAACCCGAGATCAGAGATGCCCTTCGTCAATAGCAAAGAGACGAAATATGAAGGAGGAACATTATGAAGCAACAGAAAAAGAAGAACCGCTGGCTGATCCCGGCGATCATCGCGGCAGTCATCGTGATTGCGCTGGCTGTCGTCGGTGTGAACATCTACAACCTGATG
>JBJDXS010000038.1:0-8044 GCA_051866815.1 Candidatus Onthomonas sp.
AGCTGAACGCCACCCTGCGGCCCTATCAGGAGACCGGCTACCGCTGGCTGTGCCGGATGGCGGAGTGCGGTCTGGGCGGCATTTTGGCCGACGACATGGGCCTGGGCAAGACGATTCAGGTGATTGCCCTGCTGGCCCATCGGAAGCAGCGGACGCTGGTGGTTTGTCCTGCCTCCCTGCTCTATAACTGGGACAGCGAGCTCCGACGCTTTGCCCCGTCTCTGCCGGTACAGCTCGTCCGGGGCCCGGCGGCCCAGCGGGCGCAGCAAATTGAAAATAACGAAGCGCTGATCTTTGTCACCTCCTATGACTTTCTGCGGCGGGATGTGGACTGCTACCGGGAACAGCAGTACGGCTGTCTCATCATCGACGAGGCCCAGCAGATTCGCAACCCGGAGACTCAACTGGCCAAGGCGGTGCGCCAGGTGCCGGCGGAACACCGTTTCGCCCTCACTGGTACACCGATTGAAAACCGGCTCAGCGATCTGTGGAGCATCTTTGACTTTATCCTCCCTGGCTATCTCTTTGACCAGAAGACCTTCCGCAGCCGGATTGAGAGCCCGGCAGTGGGGGGAGACGAGGCGGCGCTGGAGCGTCTGCGCCGGATGGCAGCTCCCTTCATTCTCCGGCGGAAAAAAGAGAATGTGCTCACCGAGCTGCCCCCCAAGGTGGAGACGATCCGCTATGTGGAGCTCACCGACCAGCAGCGGCTGCTCTACCTCAGCCAGGAGCAGGCTCTGCGCCGGATGCTGCGGGGCGAGGGGGACGAGCAGGCAGGCCAGATGCAGATTCTCTCCGCCCTCACCCGACTGCGGCAGCTCTGCTGCGCCCCCCAGCTCTATCTGGAGGATTATGACGGCCCTGCCGGTAAGCTGGAGGTCTGTCTGGAGCTGCTGGAGCAGGCGGCGGAGAACGGACACCGGACGCTGGTGTTCTCCCAGTTCACCACTATGCTGGAAGAGCTGCGGGAGGCGGCGGAGATGCGGGGACTCTCATCCCTCTTCCTCTCCGGACAGGACAGCAAGGAGAAGCGGCAAGAGATGGTGGAGCAGTTCCAGACGGGAGATGACCCGGTGTTTTTCATCTCCCTCAAGGCGGGAGGCACCGGCCTGACCCTCACTGCCGCCGACCGGGTGATCCACTTCGACCCCTGGTGGAATTCTGCCGCCGAGGATCAGGCCACCGACCGGGCCCACCGCATCGGCCAGACCGAGACTTTGTTCGTCACCAAGCTGGTGGCCAAGGACACCATTGAGGAGCGGATTGTGGCCCTGCAGCAGTCCAAGCGGGCGCTGAGCGACAGCATCCTGGCAAACGAAGCCCTGGGAGGGGGCGGCTTTGACCGGGAGGAGCTGCTGCGGCTGCTGGGCCCGGAGCGGGACGAGATGTAATCCATAGTAAAGGAGAGAGAACAAATGCCACAGGACACGACCTACTGTACCCTCCACACCCCGGCGGCGACGGAGGATCTGATCGACCCGAGAGAGCAGAAAATCCGCCGGCTCACCGCCCAGGTGGCCGAGCTGGAACAGACCAACCAGAAATTGACCGAGCGGCTGGGAGAGATTCAGCGCCTGGCGGCGGGCGCCCTGACGGAGACAGCGGAGCTGCCGGAGACGCCGGAGCGCCCTGCCGAACTGGTGGACGGGAAGGAAAAGAGACCGCCGGAAAACAGAATCCGCGCCTTTTTGTGGGATAGACGTCAGAAGAGGGAACCGGCTGCGGATCGCGTCTCCGCCGTCACAGTAGAGCGGACAGGCTGGCGCAAAGATCTCAACCTGCCGGTGGCGCTGACAATTCCGGCGATGCTCATTCTGGTGAATCTCTTTGCGATCTGCGGGCGTGACCTGTTTGGCAGGTCTACGCTTGAAGAAATAGCGGAGTATATTACACTGGGACTGCTGTGGGGATTGCTTGCCTATGTCTGCATCAAACACTCCCAGGCCACCAGAGCGGCGGGCGCTGTGGGCGTGTTGCTGTACGGAGCGCTGTTGGTTGTGCTGGGGCGCTGGTGGATTTCGCCTGAAGTGATTGTCCTGTTCTACCTGTTCATGTGGCTGGGGAGCGGGCTGATCCGCTGGAAATTTGGGGACGGTGTAAAGCCAACTGTGGCAGCAGCTGCGCTCTGCGGGGCAATTGTGCCTGTGATAGAGGCGATAGGCTATGGGTGCTTGAGCGTGAGAGTGCTGGCCAGTAGTGTGATCTATGTTATCTCCTATGCCCTGTGCTTTTTTGGCCTGACCCGTATCCGGCCTAAGGGAGAGAGCAAAAAGGACTTCTGGATTCTCTTCGGTGTGGTCGCCGCCTGTGGGCTGGGAATCTATATCCTGAGCTAAAGAGGAGCGGTCTGTCCACAGGGACGAAAGGACCAGAGATCAAATCGGGTTAGGATGATGGCTGATGGAAGAGAACAAATACCGCACCCTCCACACCCCCGCCGCGGCGGAGGACCTGGAGGCGGAAAGCGAGCGATCAAGCCGGGCGCTGGCGGCCCGGGTGGCAGAGCTGGAGCGGAAAAATCAGGAGCTGACTGAGCGGCTGAGCCAGCTTCATACGGAAAAACGGCCGGAGATACCGGAGCGTCCGGAGCAGCCTGACCCAAAACCGGTTCCGGAGCCTCCGACTCAGCCTGCTCCGGAACGGCCCCAGTCAGAAACCGGCCGGAAAAAGGGCTTGTGGCCGGTCTTGGCGCTGGCGGCGGTGGGCGTGACCCTGATTCTGATTCTGGTCAACGGTATTGGGCCGGGCTCCTCCGGTGGACAGCAGTCCTCCGGCCAGCCCGCCGCCTCTGAGTCCCAGAGCCAGCAGGACGGCGCCCCGGAGCAGACGCATGCCGAAACTGCCACGGAACAGCCGGAACAGGGACAGGAGGAAGGGACAAATCATTATTACATTGGCATCTGCCAGTGGATAGCGCACGAGAGTCTGGACGAGGCCACCCGGGGCTTTGTGGACGCCCTGACAGATAAGCTGGGAGACGATGTCAGCTTTATACAGGAGACGACCCTGGGGGACATGGACAGTTGTTTTGAACTTGCATATGAATTTCAGAGTGATGGAATGAATCTGCTTCTGGCGGTGGGCACCCGGGCCCTTCAGGCGGCGGTGTCGGCAACGAATATGAGTGATGGAGCAGCCCCCATCCTGGGCACCTGCGTCACCGACTATGCCGCCGCCCTGGGCATCACCGACTGGCAGGGCGTCACCGGAATGAACGTCTCCGGCACCTGTGATCTGGTCGATCCCGGTATCCATACAAACCTGCTGATGGAGATGGTAGAGGCCAACGGAATGTACGACCCGGTGATCGGCCTGCTCTATGACAGCGCGAATACCGTCTCTGTCCGACAGTGTGACGGTGTGCAGGAGGAGCTGGAGCGCTATGGCGTCCAGTGCAGGTTGTATAATTTTTCAGATTATGCCAGCGCCGGGGCCGCCGTCAGTGACGCGGCGACGGAGTGTGACATCCTCTTTGCCGCCAGCGACAATATCGCCGCTGCGGACGATGGAGAGGTGATTCGAAATCTTCTGGTTGCCGCGAATGTGCCCTTGGTGGCCACCGATGCCGGGACCCTGGAGCTGTGCGGAGTGGTGCAGTATGAAGTGGACTATTACGAGCTGGGCCGCACCACCGGACAGATGGCCTATGAGATTCTGGTCAACGGTGCGGACGTCTCTCAGATGGAGGTCCAGTATGACAGCACCAGTGTTATTGTAAAGAAAAATGACGCAGTTGAGGAGCTGCTGGGCATTTACATTCCGTAAACAGACAAAGAGAAAAGACCCGCCCAACGGCCGGAGCATGCTTCCGGTTATTGGGCGGGTCTTTGGCTGTATGGTCAGGAGGCGCTGGGCTTCCAGGTCAGCTTGCCGCCGCAGCGGGACTGGATACCCATGTTCCAGGAGGAGTCGTTTCCGGGATAGTAAACAGTGGCGGTCACCTCATCAAACACCCGCTGGCCGATGAAGCGGGGGGCGCCGCCCAGAAAGCTGATCCAACGCAGAGCGGTGCAGCCTAAAAAGGCGTCGGAGTCCAGTGTGGACACACTGGACGGAATCTGGATGCGCGCCAGGCTGGTACAGCGCCAGAAGGCGGATTTGCCGATGGCGTACAGGCCGTCCGGGAGAGTGATCTCCGTCAGGCTGGTGCAGCGCCAGAAAGCGGATTTGCCGATGGAGGAGAGGGTGCTGGGCAGATGAATATTGCGCAGCTTGTCACAGTAACTGAAGGCCATGCTTCCGATACTGGTCAGTCCCTCCGGGAGAACCACCGCAGTGATAGTGGCCCGGTGCTTGGCCCAGGGTACGCTGGAGGCCACCCCATAGTCGTCCATCTTTCCGCTGCCCAGAATGGTCAATACGCCGCCGTCCAGTGACCAGGTACAGCCCGGGCCACAGCGGTTCTCCGAAACGGAGGTTTTGGGGACAGTATATTCGGCTTTCGGCGCGGCTTTGGCCTTGCCGGCGGGACGGCTCTGCAGCGCCTTTTCCAGGGCCGCTGCCCGCTGTGTCAGGGCCTGGAGCTGGTCAGCGAGGGCCTGATTCGCCTGCACGGCCGATTGAAGCTGCTCCGAAAGGGCCGCCTTGTCCCGCTCCAGCTGATCTGTCCGGGCAGCAAGGGCGGCGTCGGACTGAATGACTTGCTGAATTTGTACGGCGGTGAGCTGGTTGCGCTGTTCTGACGCCTGGAGCCGGTCCAGGAATTCCGCTTTTTCCTGCTCCAGCTGCCGGATGCGTGCGTCCATCTGCTGCAGCCTGTACTCCACCGTGATCAGATCCGCCCGGGCAGGGGCCGGATGCAGGGTGCGGAGGATGGTTGTTTCCATGGTGTGTCACTTCCTTTTTCTCTCTGGGAAATGGGTCAGACGGGGAAGCCCTTGTCGCGCAGGGCTGCCCGAACCTTTGGAGTTAAGCCGCTGCAGTTGGTAAACATATAGCGAAGGTCAGCGGCGCTGTCGGTGCGGAAGCTGGAGATCTGAATGGAGGAGAGGACATAGCAGTCCGTAAACATCCGGCTCATATTCCGCACATGTTCGGTCTGAAAGCCGGAGAGGTTGAGAGAAGCCAGGCTGTGGCAGTCGGCAAACATCCAGCTCATGTCGGTGACATTGGCGGTGTTAAAGCAGGAGAGATCCAGGGAGGTCAGCTTGCTGCAGGAGGAGAACATCCAGCTCATATCAGTGACGCGTCCGGTGAAAAAGCTTCGTCCAAGATTCAGACTGGTGAGACTGCTGTAGTTGGAGAAGAGATAGGAGGAGTCCGGAGGGGCGGTGATTCCGCCCTCTCCGGCGAGAAAGAGGGCATAGCTGCCGCCGGCCTTTTTGACCCAGGCCAAGACGCTGCCGTCCTTTTGCAGGGAGATATCCCAGGCGTCCTTTGGGGCGTCGGACAGGGTGGAGAGAACAATGACAGAGGCAATCTGTGACCGCTCTAGCCTGTGATTCCCAAAGACGCCGCTGTGTGCGCTAAAGTGAGCCAAAACGGGGCGGATTTGCTGCCGGGCTGCAGAGGGGCTGAGCGGGGAGGGGGCAGGCTCCGGCTGCTTGAGCGTTTCTCTGGCGAAAACAAGACAGCTCTGTTCCAACCGCTGCACACGATCTGTCAAGGCGGCGTTGGCATCCACCAGCTGCCGTACTTGCTCTGCCAGGGTAGCGTTTTCACACCTCAGCGCTCGGAGCTGAGCAGCCATCCGTGTTAGCTGCTGTTCCTGTGAAATCAGATCTGACCGGGCAGGGGCCGGATGCAGGGTGCGCAGAGAGGTCTTTTCCATGATGCGTCACGTCCTTGTCCTTCTGTAGGGAGGTCAGACCGGGAAGCCCTGGGCCTGAAGCCGCTCCCGGGTCTCCTGGGTCAGCTTCTGACAGTGAACAAACATTCCGTTCCGGTAGGGATCGCCAGAGGTATCAAAGCTGGTGAGATCAACCGCAGTGAGATTTTCACAGCCGGCAAACATCCGGCTCATATCGGTCACGCTCCTGGTATTAAAGGAGGAGACGTCCAGAGTGGTGAGACTGCCGCAGTAGGCAAACATGCCGTCCATATTGGTGACCTTTGTGGTGTTAAAGCCAGTGAGACGCAAAGAGGTCAGGTCGCCGCAGTAGGCAAACATCCGCTCCATATCGGTGACGGAGGAGGTATCAAAGCCGGAGAGATCCAGAGCGGTGAGACTGCGGCACCCGGCAAACATCCAGTGCATATCGGTGACGCCGCTGGTGTGGAACCGGCGACCCAGGTCCAGCTTGGTCAGGCTGCTGTAGTTGGAAAACAGGTAGGCGGCATTGGCATTGGCGTTGACGCCCCCTTTTCCGGCCAGAAAGAGCGCAAGACTGTCTCCCTGTCCCTTTGTCCAGGCCAAGGCGCTCCGGTCGTTTTTCAGAGAGATGTCCCAGGCGTCTGAAGGTGCGTTGGAGAGGGTGCTCAGGACGGTGATGGAGGAGACTTGGGACCGGCTCAGCTTGTGGTTGCCAAACACCCCGCTGTTCTCGTCAAAACGGGCCAGTATCGGGCAATGGGCGGACTGAGGCTCCGGGTCGGGTGTAAGGGCGGAAAGCAGAGCGTCATCTGTTCCCAGGGACGCCGGCGATGCAGCATCCTCCTCGGGTTCCGGGTCAGGCGTGAGAGCGGAAAGCAGAGCTTCGTCCGGCTCGAACTCCGGTTCGGGAGCTGTAACCGGCTTTTTGGGGGCCGAAGCTGTGACGACCGGCTCCGCAGGCGCAGGCGGATTCTGCTCTAGCTGCTGTACCCGTTTGGCTAGATCGGCACATAGGGTCTGGAGGTCGGCCCGGTCCTGCTCCAGCGTTCGAACACGGTTGGACAGCTGCAGCAGGCGGTGCTCCAGGGTGATCAGATCTTCCGCCGCAGGCGCAGGGTGCAGGGTGCGAAGAATGGGCTCTTGCATAAGAAGTCACCTACTTTTCAGTCAAAGGATAAAACAGGAAAACCCTGGGCGCGCAGCCGCTGGCGTGTCCCGGGGGTCGGGCTGTCACAGCGATAGAACATCAGACGGGCAGATTCTTGCTGCGCAGGGTACTGCGGGCGCTTGCGGTCAGACTGAGGCAGAGGCGGAACATGGACTTCATGCTACGAACCTGGCCGGTGCTGAAATGGTCGCCGAAATCAATCCGGGTCAGGCTGCTGTAATTGGAAAAGAAACCTGCGGCGTCTGAATTAGCGGCAACGCCGCCTTCCCCCGCAATGCAGAGTTAGAACCCCTGGCCGGTTTCTTCCGCCCAGGCCAGAGCGCTGCCGTCTGACCGAAGGGAGACGTCCCAGGCCTTTGCCGGAGCGCCGGAGCAGGTACCCAGAAAGACGATGGAGGTGATTTTCTCCCGCTTGAGCGTCTGATTTCCAAACACTCCGCAGCTCTCGTCAAAGCGGGCCAGCACCGGACGCGGACAACTGCCTGGCTGGGTATCCGGGGTAGAAACACTGCTGGAGGCCTGAAACACTGGGGCGTCAGGCAGTTTTGTTGGGGCGGGCTGGAGCTGCGGGGAGGCAGGAAGTGTGTCGTGGCCGGAACAGGTTTCCTACAACTGCTGAACCCGTGCGGTGAGAGCGGCGTTGGCGTCTCTCAGCTCCCGGAGCTGACGGGTAATCCATAGGAGCTGCTGCTCCAGAGAGATCAGATCTTCCTGAACAGGGGTGGGATGAAGAGTACGGAAGGTACGTTCTTCCATAGGACCACTTCCTTTTGATGAAGGGGAATCATAAAATGACATATTAAAATTAGTATAGCACAAGAGAAGAAAAAAGGCTATAATATGTGTGCCTTTCCCATAGAGACAGAGGAACCGGACTGCCGGAGCCCACTGTAATTTCAATTTGGAGGGATGACCGATGAAGTTTAGCCACGGCGAATGGTGCATGCGGCCCGGTGTGACCACCTACAACTGTGAGCAGATCCGCGAGGTTCGGCTCTCTGACGACCATACCGAGCTTTATCTCTTTGTGGTGCCATACCGGGAGGATCGGCGAAGCATTCGGGGCCCTATCCAGGAGCTGACTATCACCTCACCTCAGCCGGATATGATCCGCCTCCAGACCG
>JBJDXS010000039.1:0-47040 GCA_051866815.1 Candidatus Onthomonas sp.
CCCTCCCGGCTGATCCGGTCGTTCTGGCAGAAGACGCACTGGAGGGGACAGCCGGAGAAGAAGACGGTGCCGGAGCCCCGGGTGCCTGAAATGGGGGGCTCCTCCCACCGGTGCAGGGCGCCCCGGGCCACTACTGGCAGGCTGGGCATTCCGCAGAAGCCCTCTCCCACCGTGTCCGTCCGCTGGGCGTGACACCGCCGGGGGCAGAGATCGCAGATCATTGCGCCCCGCCCTCCGGGCCCAGGTCGCCGGTGCGCCAGTGGAGCCGGCACAGGCCGATGTATTTGTCGTTGGCCCCCAGCACCACCTGGGCACCCTCCTTGAGCACCCGCCGGTGCTCGTCAAACCGGGCGTTGTAGGTGGCCTTCCGGCCGCACCAGCAGATGGTCTTGATCTCCTCGATCACATCTGCCGTGGCCAGCAGCGCCTGGGAGCCGGGGAACAGCTCCCCCTTGAAGTCCGCCCGGAGTCCGTAGCAGATCACCGGCACGTTCCACAGATCCACCACCCGGGTCAGGTAGTCCACATCCTCCTTGGAGAGAAACTGGGCCTCGTCCACAATGATGCAGGCGTAGCCCTTCACCTGCTCCTCGGACATGGCGGCGAACTCATGAAAGTAGACGCAGGGCCAGCGCAGGCCAATCCGGGAGACGATCACCCGCTCTCCGTCCCGCTGGTCGATGGCGGGCTTGACCATCAGGGCCTCCTGGCCCCGCTCCTCGTAGTTGTAGCGCACCATCAGGGCGTTGGCTGTCTTGCTGGAGCCCATGACCCCGTAGCGAAAATATAGCTTTGCCATGTTCCTCTCTTACCCCTTAATCCTCTGTCTGTGTAGGGGCGCACAGTGTGCGCCCGAGCCTGTCGTAAAACGACAGGCTCTCCAAACAAATGCGTTGCATTTGTTTGGAATTATGCGGCCGAACTACCCCAAGGGCACTTTGTCGCCGCCTTCGGCGGCTCGGGCGCGCGCGCCCTTCGGGCACACAAGGTGAATTGCCCCGTAGGGGCAAGAGAAGGTCCCCTGGGGGACTCCCGGCCTCCCTGTGTGCTTTTGCCGGCACAGGTCCGGCTAAAAGCACAAATTTGAATTTATTTTGTTGCTGTCGCAACAAAACTCCTGCGGAGGGCTTCCTGAACTTTTAGCCCGACTTGGGATTTACAAAAGGTGCTTTTTTTGACAGTCTGGGGCGCACATTGTGCGCCCGTCTGCTGTCCGCAGCTGTGCGTCTACCGCCGGGAGAAATGCGGAAAAGGCGTTTGGCACCGGATACCGCTCCCGCAGGGCCCGGCGATCCGCCCAGACCCAGCCCTCCGGCAGCATCTCACCGGAAAGGGTCAGCAGTACCCCCTCCATGCGCCACTCGATATGGGTGAAGATGTGCTTGCCCCGGCCACCGGGCCGGATGCCGGCAATATGCAGCCCCCAGGGGGTGATGTCCTCGCCCTTCAGGGTATTGGGAAATTCCCACAGGGAGGCCAGCAGGCCCTTCCCCGGCCGCTGCCGCAGGGCCACCTGATTTCCGGAAAAGATGAGATAGACGGTGCGCTCCTCCACCCGACGGGCTTTTTTCGGCGTCTTGCAGGGAATCTCCCCTGTCCGCCCCTCCAGACAGGCCCGGCACAGGTCATGCAGCGGGCACTGCTCGCACAGAGGCGCCCCGTTGGGCAGGCAGACCAGCGCGCCCAGCTCCATCAGCGCCTGATTAAACTGGCCGGGAAATTCCAGGGGGATCACCTCAGAAAGGGCCTCCCGCACCGCCGCCTTGGTCTCAGGCCGGTCGATGGGGGAGGGATCCCCGGTGATCCGGGTGATCACCCGGAGAACGTTGCCGTCCACGGCGGGCACCGCCTCTCCAAAGGCAATGGAGGCGATGGCTCCGGCGGTATATTCCCCCACTCCGGCCAGGGTGAGAATCTCCTCATACCGCCCGGGGAACTGTCCGCCGAAGTCGTCCATAATCTGCCGGGCCGCCTTCTGCAGGTTCCGGGCCCGGTTGTAGTAGCCCAGACCCTGCCACAGCTTTAACAGCTGCTCCTCCTCCACCTGGGCCAGGTCGGCCACCGTGGGGAGGGCCTCCAGAAAGCGGGCGAAATAGCCCAACACCGCCGCCACCCGGGTCTGCTGGAGCATGATCTCCGAAATCCAGACCTTGTAGGGCTGGGGATCGCTCCGCCAGGGCAGCGTCCGGGCGTTCTCCCGAAACCAGCTGACCAGGGGAAAGACGATCTCATCCAATTGTCCCGGCTTTTCCGCCATGTTATCACCTCAAATGTTGTCTCCTCTATTATATCCGGACAGGATGTGCTTTGCAATTGCAAAAAAGGCCCGAAATACCGGAGGGAAAGCCTCTTGTCATTCCACTAACCTTGTTGTATAATAGGTTAATCAAAGAACAGGAGGCTGCGCTTTATGATGATTTCAACCAAGGGCCGCTACGCCCTGCGGGTCATGGTGGATCTGGCGGAGCATCAGGGGGCGGGCTACCTGCCTCTGAAGGAGATCGCCGCCCGCCAGGAGATCTCGGAGAAATATCTGGAGACCATTCTGAAAATCCTGGTACAGCAGGGAATTTTGACCGGCGTCCGGGGCAAGGGAGGCGGCTACCGGCTGACCCGCCCGCCGGAGACCTATACCGTGGGCAGCATTCTGCGGCTGACCGAGGGCCGGATGGCGCCGGTCACCTGCCTGGAGCAGCCTGCCATGACCTGTCCCCGGGCGGCCTACTGTCCCACCCTGCCCATGTGGCAGAAGCTGGACACCATGATCCAGGACTTTTTCGACGGCATCACCATCGCCGACCTGATGGCCAATCTGCCGGCGGGAAATGACTATGTGATCTGACCTGCGCAGAGGAATTGCGCATTCCCGCTTGCGGCAGATGCTTGTCGTTATCCTGTAGGGGCGGGCCTCTGTGCCCGCCCGTCCAAAGGGCGCTGAGACACTGCGGGAGGGCGCGGAGGCCCTCCCCTACGGCGGTTCAACGGAAGCTGAACGGACCATACTTCAAGGATAAAAACAGACCCGACACGCTGAGTTTATCAGAGTGCCGGGTCATTTTTTGCGCCTGTTTTGCTGCACAGTCCGGATTATAGGACTCTTGACCGCTTATACTAAAGCCATCAAACAGAAGGAGGAATTTCTCATGGAAGTGGAAATCCGTCATATCAGAGGTCATGTGGAGGTGTTTTCCCGGGAGGGGAAGTTCCTCTTTTCCGCCGACACCGAGTATGAGGCCCGGATGGAGCTGCTGGAGGACGCGGCCTGACGGGATAGAGCCGCCCTGCTTTCGGGTATCCTAGCGGTGGAAATGTGATTTCCAATTTTGCAGGAAAAAGGAGCAAGGCATGAAAATTCTGTTTTACGGCGCCAAGGACTACGACCACATCTATTTTGACCGGCTGGCCCCCGAGTTTGACTGTCGGATCGACTACCTCACTGCCAACCTGGAGCAGAGCACCGCGCCCCTGGCCAAGGGCTATGGGGCGGTCTGCGCCTTTGTCAACGCCGACTGCGGCCGGCCGGTATTAGAGCGACTGCACCGGGAGGGGGTGGAGCTGCTGCTGCTCCGGTGCGCCGGGTTTAACAATGTGGATCTGCCGGCGGCGAAGGAGCTGGGCATCACGGTGCTCCGGGTGCCGGGCTACAGCCCGGAGGCGGTGGCGGAGTTCGCCATGGCCCTGGCTCTGGCGGCGAGCCGCCGCATCCACAAGGCCTATATCAAGGTGCGCAACAACAACTTCGCCCTGGACGGGCTGCTGGGCCGCAACCTCCACGGCGGCGTGGCCGGCATTGTGGGCACCGGCAAGATCGGCGCCGCCATGGCCCGCATCTGCAAGGGCTTCGGCATGGAGGTCATCGCCTACGACAAGTACCCCAACCCCAATCTGGAGGGGCTGCTGACCTATGTATCCCTGGAGGAGCTGCTCCGGCGCAGCGACCTGGTCAGCCTCCACTGCCCTCTCACCGAGGAAAACTACCACATGCTCAGCCGGGAGACCCTGGGGATGATGAAGGACTCGGCCATCCTGGTCAATACCAGCCGGGGCCCTCTCATCGACACCGACGCCCTGCTGGAGGTGCTGCGGCAGCACAAGTTTGCCGCCGTGGCTCTGGACGTCTATGAGGACGAGGACGAGCAGGTCTTTGAGGATTTTTCCGACAACGTGCTGGCCAACGACAAGGTGGCTCTGCTGCTGGCCTTTCCCAATGTCATCGTCACCAGCCACCAGGCCTTTTTCACCCACACCGCCCTCCAGGCCATCGCCCAGACCACTCTGGAAAACGCCCGGGCCTTCCAGCGGGGAGAGCCCCTGGCCAACCGGGTGGAGTAAAGTGGCTGCGGAAATGCCCCGAAACGGCCAAAAGCCTGTTTCGGGGCATTTCTTCGTTTCACCGGTCGTAGGGGCGGCCCTGTGTGGCCGCCTTGACGCTGTACCTTCAGCTGAGATAATCCATGGGGTCTACGGCCACGCCGTCCTGCTCCACCGCGAAGTGGATCCAGGCCCCCTCGTTGACCTCTCCGGCGGCGGTATTGCCCACCGAGCCCAGGGTCTCCCCGGCGGTGACGGTATCACCCTGCTCCACCGTCACGTCCGGGGCCAGATTGCCGTAGACAGTCATCAGGCCGTTTCCGTGGTTCAGGGTGATGGTGGTGCCCAGCAGCGGATCCGCGGTGACAGACAGCACCTCACCGTCCAGCACGGCGGAGACGGGATCTCCCAGCTCGGCGGCCAGATCCACCCCGTTGTGGGTGCGCCAGTCCTCCAGGGCGGCGTTGTAGGTCAGCTCGCTGTCTGAGAAGGCGGCTACCGCCTCACCGGGCACCGGCGGGGCAAAGGTGGTCAGCGTGTCTTCCGCCTCAGGGACAGGCTCCGGGGCCGCCGCCTCCTGGGCGGGAGCGGACTGCTCCGCCGCGGCGTCCTCGGACGGGGTATCAGCCTGGGCGGTCTCTTCAGCGGAGGACTCCTGGGTCTCGGCAGCGTCGGGTTTTACCGCCTGCTGGGTCACCTCAGAGGCCTCCTGGGCGGCTGCCGCAGCCTGAGCTTCCGCCTCGGCCTGGGCCAGAGCGTCCGCCAGCTCCTGGCTCACCTCGGGGTCGGAGACGGGCTGAGCCTCGGTCTCCACCTGTACCTCGGCCGGGGCGGAGACTGCCTGCTCTTCCTCCAGACCGGCGGACGCCAAGTGATAGAGATAGTAGCCGGAACCGCCGATGGCCATGACACAGAGCAGCAGCACCATGTAAAAGCCTTTGCCCATGAGAAAGTCGCCGATTCGGCTCCAGATGGATCGTTTTTTCATAATAACACCTCCGAAGCACAGTATGGACGGCTCCGGAGGCAGTTATTCACTTCTTTTCCAATTTCAGCCTTTTTCCAGCCAGCGGTGCAGCGCGGGGAGATCCTTCGCCACAAAGACGTGGGGCCAGCCGGCAAAGGCGGATGCCGGGGTGGTGCCGTTGCAGACGGCGGCGAAGTCCAGCCCCGCCCGCTGGGCGGTCTCGGCGTCAATCACCGTGTCCCCCACAAAGAGGGCCTCCTCCGGCCCGACCCCCGCTTTGGCCAGGGCCAGCAGGGCGGCGTCAGGGGCGGGCTTATACCGGGGGGCATCGTTTCCGCCCACGCAGAAGGCCACCCGGTCGCTGAGCTTCTGATAGGCCAGAATATCCTCAATGACCTGGCGGCGCTTGGTGCTGACGATGGCGGCGGCGATTCCCTGGGAGTTCAGCCAGTCCAGCAGCTCCACCGCGCCGGGAAAGAGCCGGGTGCCCTTCACCTGGAGGGGATTCGCCTTCTCCACATAGAGCTGATGGAAGCGGGCCTGCCGCTCCCGGTCGCTGTCCCCCGAGAGCAGGGTGTAGGCGTTTTCCAGCGTCATGCCGATGGTGCCCCGCACTGCCTCATAGTCCGGCTGGGGCAGGCCCATCTGCTGGAAGGCATAGTAAAAGCCCGCCACAATGCAGTCGGTGGCGTCGCCTAAGGTATAGTCAAAATCGAAAAAAACGGCCTTGTATTGTGCCATAGGTATCACCTCATTGTCTTCAGCATACCAGAATTCCGCCGATTGTCAAGGTTAGAGCTGTAGGGGCGCGCATTGCGCGCCCGCCGTTTTGTGCGCCATTCTCAATTGTCCTGCGGAAACAATTCTTTTCCCCCTCTCACAATTCCCTTGGTTTTCCCTCCCTTCCCCTCCTATACTGGAGCAAACGAAACCACAGAGGAGGAAGCGAGATGGAGGCATGGCATACCATGACGCCGGGACAGGCCTGTGCCGCCCTGAAATCCGATCTCTCCCGGGGCCTGTCACCGGGGGAGGTCAAGCTGCGCCTGGAGAAGCATGGGCCCAATGAGCTGAACCGAACGCCCAAAACCCCGCTGCTCCGGCGGCTGTGGGAGCAGCTGCGGGATCCCATGATTCTGGTGCTGCTGGCGGCGGCGGCGGTGTCCTATCTGGCCAGCCGGGGAGAGGACTGGCTGGACACCATAATTATCCTGCTCATCGTCCTGGTCAACGCCGTCATCTCCCTCATCCAGGAGAGCAACGCCGAGCGTGCGCTGGAGGCGCTCCAGGCCATGGCCGCTCCCCAGGCCCGGGTCATCCGGGCGGGGGGACATCAGAAGATCGCCGCCGCCGGCCTGGTGCCGGGAGATCTCATTCAGCTGGAGGCGGGGGACTATGTCCCGGCGGACGCCCGGCTGGTTGAGGCGGCCGGACTCCGGGTGGACGAGTCCGCCATCACCGGAGAGTCGGTGCCGGTGGAGAAGCGGGCGGAGCCCACCCTGCCCAAGGATACCCCCCTGGGCGACCGGGTCAATCTGCTCATCGGCTCCACCGTGGTCACCGGAGGCCGGGCCACCGCCCTGGTGGTGGCCACCGGCATGGACACCGAGGTGGGGCGCATCGCTGCGCTGCTGATGAATCAGGGCAGGGGGGAGACCCCCCTCCAGAAAAAGATGGGGGAGATCTCCAAGACCCTCTCCTTTGTCTGTCTCTCCGCCTGCGCCGTCATGTTCGGAGTGGGACTGCTCCAGGGCAAGGAGATGCTCTCCATGTTTCTCATCGCCGTCTCCCTGGCGGTGGCGGCCATCCCGGAGGGCCTGCCCGCCATCGTCACCATCGTGCTGGCCATGGGGGTGCAGCAGATGGCCGGGCGAAACGCCATCGTGAAAAAGCTCCCCGCTGTGGAGACCCTGGGCTGTGCCAGCGTCATCTGCTCGGACAAGACGGGAACGCTGACGAAAAACCAGATGACGGTGACCCAGGTGTGGACAGCCAGCGGCAAGGGAGAGAAGCTGGCCCTCTCCATCGGCGCCCTGTGCAGCGACACCCAAATCCGGCCGGACGGCACCCTGTCAGGAGACCCTACCGAAAACGCCATTGTGGCGGCGGCCCGGGACAAGGGGGTGGACAAGACCCGGCTGGAGCAGGAGTTTCCCCGCCGGGCGGAGCTGCCCTTTGACTCGGAGCGCAAGCTCATGTCCACCATCCATCCCAGTCCCGCCGGGGGCTACCGGGTGATGGTGAAGGGCGCTCCGGATGTGCTGCTGGGCCGGTGCAGCTCCTATCTGGCTCAGGGCGTCCGGCCCCTGGACGGGGCGGGGCGCAGTGCTATTGAGGAGGCCAACCGCCGCATGGCGGACAGCGCCCTGCGGGTGATCGGCCTTGCCTACCGGGAGCTGAACCGGCTCCCCGGCCAGCTCACTTCTCAGTCGGTGGAGCGTGATCTCATCTTTGTGGGCCTGGCCGGAATGATCGACCCGCCCCGGAGAGAGGTCAAGGCGGCGGTGGCGGAGTGCTACCGGGCGGGTATCCGGCCGGTGATGATCACCGGCGACCACAAGGCCACCGCCGTGGCCATCGCCAGAGAGCTGGATATCTTCCGGGAGGGGAGCATCGCCCTCACCGGGGCGGAGCTGGATTTCATGCCTCCGGAGCTGCTGGAGGAGCAGGCGGCCAGGTGCGCCGTCTACGCCCGGGTCTCTCCGGAGCATAAGCTGCGCATCGTCCAGGCCCTGCAGAAGCGGGGGGAGATCGTGGCCATGACGGGGGACGGGGTCAACGACGCCCCCGCCCTCAAGGCGGCGGACATCGGCTGCGCCATGGGTATCACCGGCACCGATGTGGCCAAGGGAGCGGCGGACATGGTGCTCACCGACGACAACTTCTCCACCATCGTCGCCGCTGTGGAACAGGGAAGAGGCATCTACGCAAACATCAAAAAAGCGGTGCACTATCTCCTCTCCTGCAACATCGGGGAGATCGTCACCATCTTTCTCGCCACCGTCCTCAACTTCCACCAGGTGCCCCTGATTCCGGTACAGCTGCTGTGGCTGAATCTGGTCACCGACTCCCTCCCCGCCCTGGCCCTGGGGGTGGAGCCGGTGGAGCCGGGGGTGATGGAGCAGCCCCCCCGTTCCGGCAGCGAGCCCCTGTTTACCCCCAGCTTCGGGCTGCAGCTTGCCTGGCAGGGGGCGATGGTGGGGGGACTGACTTTAGCCGCCTACTTTCTGGGGGAGTACATCCTGTCCGACCCGGGGGAGGCCTATGCCGCCGCCAACACCATGTCCTTTGCCACATTGACCCTGTGCCAGCTCTTTCATGCCTTCGACGTGCGCAGTGAGCGCACCTCCCTCTTCCGCATCGGCGTCTTCTCCAACCCCGCCATGAACCGGGCCTTTCTGCTGGGATTGATTTTGCAGCTCTCCGTCCTGCTGCTGCCGCCCCTGCAGCGGGTTTTTTCCGTGGTGCCTTTGAGCGGCCTGGAATGGGCGGCGGTGCTGATCCTCTCGGTGCTGCCGGTGCCGGTGTGCGAGGGAGTGAAATGGTGGAAGCGCAGAAGGGGGACAGAAAAAGCAGAAGCGCGCTGAGCCGGAGGCAATTTCAGCTTTTTTGGAAACTGGGCCGGCAAGCCGTTGTAATCTTTGGAAAAGTATGTTAAGATATGTTCAGCCAAATCCCTTTCTGAAGAAAATATGATATGGAGGTCATTCCAATGGTTCAAGTAGATGTTTCCTCTGCCGTAACTCAGGCTCAGCTTTCCGCAATGGAGCCCAAGGTGGCCGCTGCCCATCAGGTGCTGGAATCCGGCAAGGGCGTCGGCAACGATTTCCTGGGCTGGGTCCGCCTGCCTGTGGATTATGACAAAGAAGAGTTCGCCCGCATCCAGAAGGCTGCCAAGAAGATCCAGTCCGACTCCGAGGCCCTGGTGGTCATCGGCATCGGCGGTTCTTATCTGGGCGCCCGGGCTGTGGTGGAACTGATCCAGAGCCCCAACTATAACCTGAAGAAGAAGGGCACCCCCGACATCTTCTTCGCCGGCAATACCCTGTCCACCGACGCCGTTCTGGAGACCCTGGAGCTGATCGGCGACCGGGACTTCTCCATCAACGTTATCTCCAAGTCCGGCACCACCACCGAGCCCGCCGTGGCCTTCCGCATCTTCAAGGCCGCTCTGGAGGACAAGTACGGTAAGGAAGAGGCTGCCAAGCGGATCTATGCCACCACCGACAAGGCCCGGGGCGCTCTGAAGGGTTTGGCTGACGCCGAGGGCTACGAGGAGTTCGTGGTGCCTGACGACGTGGGCGGCCGGTTCTCCGTCCTCACCGCTGTGGGCCTGCTGCCCATCGCCGTGGCCGGCATCGACATTGAGGCCCTGATGAAGGGCGCTGCCGACGCCATGACCGCCTTTGGCGAGAACAAGAGCATGTCCAACCCCGTCTGGCAGTATGTGGCCGCCCGGAACACCCTCTATGCCGAGGGCAAGAAGGTGGAGATCCTAGGCGCCTATGAGCCCAGCTTCCGGTTCTTCTCCGAGTGGTGGAAGCAGCTCTACGGCGAGAGCGAGGGCAAGGACGGCAAGGGTATCTTCCCCGCCAGCGTGGAGTTCACCGCTGACCTGCACTCTATGGGCCAGTATATCCAGCAGGGCGAGCGCATCATGTTCGAGACCATCGTCCGCTACGACCAGCCCCACGGCTCCGTGGTCATTGGCGAGGACAAGGACAATGTGGACGGCCTGAACTTCCTGGCCGGCAAGGAGCTGAAGTTCGTCTGCGAGCAGGCCATGCGCGGCACTCGTCTGGCCCATGTGGACGGCGGCGTGCCCAACATCCTGGTCAATGTGGACACCATCGACGCCTACAACACTGGCGCGCTGATCTACTTCTTCGAGCTGGCCTGCGGCATCTCCGGCTATGTGCTGGATGTCAATCCGTTCAATCAGCCGGGCGTGGAAGCCTACAAGAAGAATATGTTCGCGCTGCTGGGCAAGCCCGGTTATGAGGACATGAAGGCTGCGCTGGAGGCCCGGCTGTAAGCCTGCTATTCGCCAATCCCATTCAGTATTGAGGCCCCGGTCGTTTGACCGGGGCCTTTTTCGGCTGTTTTTATGCTTCCCTGGTAGTTTGTCACCGACTAATTGTGCGAACTTGTTACTGCGGTGGCCGGCCTCCGGCGGCCCCGCTTTCCGGTTTCGGAAAGCGGGGGGAAAGGAAACCAGGGGCTCGCCCCTGGACCCCTCCGGGAGATGGCGGAAGCGGTGTCCCGCACTGGCGCGCGGGAGCCCTCCGCTCTCCGCCATCCACAGCTTCAGCCACAGAAATGGCTGCTCCTGGGTTTCAATCTGGCATCCGGTTTCGCCAGACAGGCAGATTCCTGCGACGGGATGACCAGCCCGTGGGCTTTTGTACTGACCCTAGGATTGGAGTGCAACAGCGAGCCACCGTAGGAGGGACCTTGTCCTAGAGCAGAACCAACACTCCTGTAGGGGGCAAAAGAGAAGCTGGTCTGTCCTGTCTTTGCCCGGCTTTTGTAGCAATCCGAAGTCCATAACCGTAGTAGCGAGCCACCGCAGGGAGCCTTTGCCCCGGAGGGGTCTCGGGGCGAAGCCCTGAGCCCGCTTTTGCCTACTTTTCCCGGGTGGGAAAAGTAGGCCGCCGGAGGCAGTGCTGCAGAAACGACCAGCGCAGACTTGCACGATAAACCGCCGGGAAATCGACAAAAAAGGAAAGGCCCCGGCCAAAAGGCCGGGGCCAGGCGATTTCAGCATGCTTTTGAAAGTGCCGCAGATGCGGTCAATAAGCCACGCCCCAGATGACCATCTTCTTGGCGGGCTTGCCGCAGATGGGGCAGACGTCGCCCAGGTGTTCCTGCTCGAAGGGGATGCACCGGCTGGAGACGCCGGCCCGCTCCTTCATGGCCACCTCACAGGCCTCGTCGCCGCACCACATGGTCTTGGCAAAGCAGGTGTGCTCCTCCATGGCGGCCTTGACTGCCTCCACGGAATCAAAGGCGAAGGTATTCTCCTCCAGCCGCTTTTTGGCGGACTCGTAGAGGTTGTCGTGGATCTCTACCAGCAGAGACTGCACCTTCTCCTCCAGCTCAGCCAGAGGTACAAAGTACTTCTCACCGGTGTCCCGGCGGGCGATGACGCACTGGCCCTTCTCCATGTCCTTGGGGCCGATCTCCACCCGGAGAGGCACGCCCTTCATCTCGTACTCGGCGTACTTCCAGCCGTTGGACTGATCGGAGTCGTCCGTCTTGACCCGAAGACCCAGGGCCTTGATCCGGCTCTCCAGGCTGTAGGCGGCGTCGAGAACGCCCTCCTTGTGCTGGGCCACGGGGATGACGATGACCTGGATGGGGGCGATGGCGGGAGGCAGCACCAGGCCGTTGTCATCGCCGTGGGTCATAATGACGGCGCCGATCAGCCGGGTGGTGGAGCCCCAGGAGGTCTGGAAGGGATACTGGAGGGTATTGTCCCGGCCGGTAAAGGTCACGTCATAGGCCCGGGAGAACTTGTCTCCGAAGTAGTGGGAGGTGGCGGACTGCAGCGCCTTGCCGTCCTTCATCATGGCCTCGATGGTATAGGTGGCCTCGGCGCCGGCAAACTTCTCCTTGTCCGTCTTGCGGCCGGGGATCACCGGCATGGCCAGGGCGTCCTTGCAGAAGTTGGCGTAGCACCACAGCTGCTGCTCGGTCTCTGCCTGGGCCTCCTCGGCGGTCTCGTGGATGGTGTGGCCCTCCTGCCACCAGAACTCCCGGCTGCGCAGGAAGGGACGGGTGGTCTTCTCCCAGCGCACCACGGAGCACCACTGGTTGTACTTCATGGGCAGCTCTCTCCAGGAGTGGAGGACGTGGGCCCAGTGGTCGCAGAACATGGTCTCAGAGGTGGGGCGGACGCACAGCCGCTCCTCCAGCTTGCTGTCGCCGCCCATGGTGACCCAGGCCACCTCGGGGGCAAAGCCGTTGACCAGCTCCCCCTCCTTCTTGAGCAGGCTCTCGGGGATGAGCACCGGCATAGCCACATTCTGATGCCCGGTCTTTTTGAACTCGGTGTCCATGATGTCCACCATGTTCTCCCAGATGGCGTAGCCGTAGGGGCGCATAATCATAAAGCCCTTGACGCTGGCATAGTCCACCAGCTCCGCCTTGAGGCAGATGTCGGTGTACCACTGGGCGAAGTCCTCAGACATGGAGGTGATCGCCGTCACCTGTTTCTTGTTTTTTGCCATATAAAATCAATCCTTTCCATCTTTGCTTTGCGGTTACAAAAGAAAAAAGCATTCTCTCTTCGCCTTGTGAAGGACGAGAGCGAACGCTTCGTGGTGCCACCTTACTTTGCCCCCGTCTCACAACGGGAACCTCTGTGGGTACATGGCTGGGGCCAGATACCGCCGCGCTTTAACGGGCGCGCCCGGCGCAGCTTCACGGAAAACCGCTTGTGCTGCACAGCTCAGAAACGGGTTCAGCGTCCCTTCAGAGGGCCTTGCACCGTCCGGCCCCTCTCTGCACATCGGGAAACACCTACTGTTTTTCGTCACAGCTGGTTTCAATATTGGGCTCATATCGGATTTATTATATCGATTCCCGGAAAAGTTGTCAACTGCCCGGAGAGAAATTCCTCCGTTTTCCCTTGTGGAGAGCAGATGGGCCTGATGTGGGCATTTTGCATAAATACCCCACAGAAGAATTGGAAAAATGCACAAAAGTGTGCCGGAAAAGCGAAATAAATGTTGACACCCTCCACAGGAGTACCTATTGTAAAAGAAGTACGATCATATCATGCGGGTAAACTCCCGCGGAGGAAGTCTATGAAGCATCCCAAACCCTCCAAGCGCACCGCCATGCTGCTGCTGGCGGTGACATTGGTGATCCTCTTTGCCGCGGCAGGGGTCTCCCTGGCCCGGTTTCAGAATCTGATGTCCGCCTCCGCCCAGCCGGAGGTGGAGAACAGCGAATTTTACAGCTTTCATTTTGCCATGGTGGTGGACGATGGGGACGATCCCTTTTGGGCCAGCGTCTACACTGCTGCCCTCCAGGACGCCCGGACCTGCGGCGCCTATCTGGAGCTTACGGGCAGCGGCCTGTCCGGAAGCTACGATCTTCAGGAGCGGATGCGCATGGCCATCGCCCAGCAGGTGGACGGAATCCTGGTTTATCCTGACGGCTCGGAGGAGATGACCCAGCTCATCGAGGAGGCGGCTGCCCGGGAGATCCCGGTGGTCACCCTCATGGAGGACGACCCCAACAGCAGCCGTCAGGCCCATGTGGGCGGCAACAATTACGATCAGGGCCAGGAGTACGGTCAACTCATCCGGCAGCTATATCAGGAACAGGGGGAGGAGATCCAGCGGGTGAGTGTTCTGCTGGACAGCAGCCGGGGCACCAGCCAGGAGATCCTCTATTCCGCCATTCTGGAGGTCTGTGAGGATCTGTCTCTGACCATCCAGGCGGTGACGGTGGACAACACCAACTCATTTTCTGCTGAGGGGGCTATTCGAGATCTGATTATGAGCGGAGAGGAGCGGCCGGATCTCCTGGTCTGTCTCAACAATATGGATACCATCAGCGCCTATCAGGCGGTGGTGGACTATAACCGGGTGGGCCAGGTACGAATCATCGGCAACTATGACTCCAGTCACACCCTTACCGCCATCCAGAAGGGGATCATCTATGCCACCGTCACGGTGGATCCCCAGCAGCTGGGTCAGCAGGCGATTGCATCGCTGAGCGAGTATCTGGCCTTTGGCCGCACCAGCGGCTATACCACGGTGGATCAGATCGTCATCACCCAGGAGACGGTGGATGCCTACCTGGCCCAGCAGGAGGTGGAGTCATGAAAAAGCTGATCAGACGCTGCTGGAGCTGGTTCAGCGGCCTGCCCCTGCGCACCAAGGTGTCTTTGGCCTTTGCCGTCAGTATGAGCCTGGTGGTGTTGGTCAACCTTTATATGTATATGAGCATCAACCGGATGGTGGACACCCTGGACACCATCTATGACAGCAATATCAGCCTGAGTACCCTCTCCGACACTTTGGACAGCGTTCAGGACAGTATTTATGAGTACCTCACCGCCAAGGGCTCGGACACGCTGGAAGGATACTACCGGAATGTGCAGGACTATCAGCGCTGCATCGAGAACCTGAACGACCGGCCCACAGATAACCTCATGCTGCTGTCGGAGAAGAATATCCGTACCATGTCCCAGGAATATCTGGCCCTGGCGGAGGAGGCGGTCACCGCCAAGCGTGGCCGGGACATCGAGCAGTACAAGGCCAGCTATGACCAGGCCACCCGGCTCTACGGCTATATCGCCGACACCATTGAGAGCCTCAACGACCAGCAGTTCCGGGTCAACTCGGAGAGCTACGCCCTGCTGCTCCAGTCCCTGGGCTCGGTGGAGCTGCTCAGCCTGGTGCTGCTGGTGCTGGCCATCCTGCTGAACTTCCTGCTGCTGCTCTTTTTCGTGGGGGCGATGACCCGGCCTCTGACCCTGCTGACCCAGCGGGCGGATCAGGTGAGTCAGGGCAACCTCAATGTGGAGCTGCTGCCGGCCCAGGGCAGCGACGAGTTTGCCGTGGTGGCCCGGGCCTTTAATCAGATGGTGGTCAGTCTCAACGACAATATCCGCCAGATCAAGGCCCAGATGGAGGGGGAGAAGCGGCTGATGGAGGAGCGGCTGCTGATGGAGACTCACCTGAAGGAGGCAGAGCTCCGCTCCCTCCAGGCCCAGATCAACCCCCATTTCCTCTACAACACCCTCAACGCCGGAGCCCAGTTGGCAATGCTGGAGGGGGCAGAGGACACCTGCCTGTTCATCGAAAACCTGGCGGACTTCTTCCGCTACAATGTAAAAAAGGTTGGGGAGCTGTCCACCCTGGAGGAAGAGCTCCGGCAGGTGGAGAACTATCTCTACGTCATCAACGTCCGCTTCTCGGGAGAGATTCACTTTGCCCGCACCGGACTGCCGGTGGTGCCCAAGCTCACCCTGCCCGGTCTGGTGCTCCAGCCCTTGGTGGAAAACGCTGTGGAGCACGGCCTCCGGGAGGTGGAGTGGGAGAAGCGGGTGTCCATCGATGTGGCCCGGGGTGAGGAGGGCTATCTCATCTCGGTCATCGACAACGGTACCGGCATGGATCCGGCAGTGGCCCGGCGGATTCTTTCCGGCACCCCGGAGGAGGAGCCGGCCGACGGGCACACCAGCGTAGGCCTGCGTAATGTGCTGGCCCGGCTGCGGCTGTTTTACGGCCGGCAGGACGTGATGCGCATCACCTCAAATGACCCGGAGCAGGGCACCACCATCCGGATCTGCCTGCCCTTTGACAAGGAGGAGCGAGACCATGTATAAGATTATGATGGCCGACGACGAGGGCATCGTCCTGGACGCCCTGACCTACATCGTCCAGAAAAATTTCGGCGACCAGTGTCAGGTGCGCACCGCCAAGAGCGGCCGGGCTGCCATTGAGCTGGCGGAGGAGTTCCAGCCGGACATTGTCCTCATGGACATCCGGATGCCCGGCATCAACGGCATCGACGCCATCCGGGAGCTGCGCCAGACCCACCGCTCCACCATCTTTATCGTGGTCAGCGCCTACGACGACTTTGACTATGCCAAAGAGTCCATTGACCTGGGGGTCATGGCCTTTATCACCAAGCCGGTGCGCAAGGCGGTGGCGGTGGAGGCGATCCAGAAGGCGATGAATCAGGTGGACGCCGCCCGAAAAAAACGCACCAGCAATTTGATGATCCGGGAAAAGCTGGAGACAGCCCTGCCTATGCTGGAGTCCGGCTTTATCTACTCAGTGCTGCTGCAAAACGTCTCCGGCAGCTATGAAAACTACTGCTCCCTGCTGGGCATTGAGCAGGACTGCGGTTATCTGATGGTGCTGGAGACCCGCTCCACCGCCTCGGACGAGGACGATCTGGTGGAGCAGGACACCCAGGCCTTCTCCGCCTACGGCATCTGCCGGGATCAGATCAAGGCCGCCTTCCAGGCGGTGGTGGGCCCCCTCATGGCAAACCGGATCATCGCGGTGGTGCCCTGCGCCGCGCCGGGAGATGAATACACCGCCCGTCTGGCCATTGTGGAGCAGGCCCAGGTTCTGGTGCAGCGGCTGGAGCGGCGTACCGGCCTCACCTTCCGCATGGGCATCGGCTCCATCCAGCCCATGGGCCAGCTCTACGATTCCTACCGTCAGGCGGTGGAGGCCCTGGAGCAAAACGGCGCCGACATCGCCCACTTCAACGACCTGCCCCTGGAGCGTGAGTGGGAGGAGGGCTACCCCAGCGAACAGGAGTACCGGATGTATGACTATGTGGAGGAGGGGAACCTCCCCAACGCCCGGCTGCTGGCCTGCCAGTTCTTCGACTGCATGACGGAAAACTACGGGGCCTACCCCATGGACATCAAGCTCAAGGCGCTGGAGCTGGTCATGCGGGCGGAATACATCGCCTTCCACACCGGCGGACAGACCTATCACTTCCTTCAGCGCCGGGGCTATCTGGAGACGGTGCTGGCCTTTGACAACTACGCCGACCTGCGCAGCTGGTATCTGGACAAGATCACCGCCGCCTGCCGCTCCGTCTCCCAGAGCAAGGCGGACCGCTCTGTGGGCACGGTGGCTTTGGCCCAGGAGTACATCCGCAAAAACTACCGCCGGGATCTCACCCTGGACGAGGTGTCCCGGGAGGTTCACGTCAGCCCCTACTACTTCAGCAAGCTGTTCAAGGACGAGGTGGGGGAGAACTTCGTGGAATATCTGACCAAGCTCCGCATCGCCCAGGCCAAGCGGATGCTGCTGGATCCCGCCAACAGCATCAAGCAGGTCTGTCTCAGCGTGGGCTACGGAGATCCCAGCTATTTCAGCCGTATCTTCAAAAAATATGAGGGGGTCACCCCCACCGAGTTCCGGGACGCCCATCTGTAAGGCGCCTGGGAAAGGAGGCTTGATCCGGATGAGAGCAACCATCAGACAGCTGATCTGCCTGCTGCTGGCCCTGTGCCTGACGGCGGGGCTGGCCGGCTGCCGGGAGGCGTCCGCCCCCGATCAGCAGGAGACCGGCGAGGAGGAGGAATACATTCAGATCGGCATGACCTTTGACTCCTTCGTCATCGAGCGCTGGCGCCGGGATCAGGATATTTTTGTCTCCACCGCTCAGGATCTGGGGGCCAGAGTCTACGTCCAGAACGCCAACGGCAACGTGGAGGAGCAGATTGACCAGGTGGAGTATTTCATTGAAAAACGGATGGACGCCATCGTCATCATCGCTGTGGACTGCTATGCCATGACTGAGGTGATTCAAAAGGCCAAGGACGCCGGAATTGTGGTGGTCGCCTATGACCGGATGATTGACAACGCCAATCTGGACCTCTATATCTCCTTCGACAACGAGGCGGTGGGCCGGATGATGGGGGAGACGCTGGCGGAGAATCTGGAGGTGGGGAGCAATATTATCTGCATCACCGGCCCGGACAGCGACAGCAATGTGGCGGAGGTAGCTGCCGGCTTCCGGTCGGTGCTGGAGGAGCATCCCCTCCGGGTGGTGTATACCCGCTCCGCCGAGGGCTGGCTGGCAGAGACCGCCTATGCCGGGGTGGAGGAGGCCCTGGATCAGGGCATTCGGTTCTCCGGCGTCATGTGCGGCAACGACGACCTGGCCACCCAGGCATTTCAGGCCCTGTCCGAGCACCGGCTGGCCGGCTCGGTGTGCCTGGTGGGCCAGGACGCCGATCTGGCCGCCTGTCAGCGGATTGTGGAGGGCACCCAGGCCATGACCGTCTATAAGCCGGTGGAAAAGCTGGCCCGCACCGCGGCGGAGTATACCATTCGCCTGGTACAGGGGGAGGATCTTGGGCTGGAGATGCGGGATAACGGCTGGGGCCCGATTCCCACCCAGCTCATCGAGCCGATCAAGGTCACCGCGGAGAATATGAAGGAGGTCATTATTGACGGCGGCTTCCACCTGGAGGATGAGGTCTACCTCAACCTGAATGAAAGCGCGCGGGACGGCGGCTGAGGGCCGCGGACTGGCAGAATCTACAAAATACAGCCCTTGTTTTCGTCGGAATGACAAAAGCACCTCTGGATTTCCAGGGGTGCTTTGTAATGATAGCACAATTTTGCACTGCAAAAAAAGCCGAGCAAAAAAGTCCTAGCGCCCGGAACTTTTGTAAATATAAAAACCAAAAATACACCACCTTTTCCCAATTCTATTTCTTCCTATTTAGGGGGCCGACCGATATAATAAATGACAGTCAGGGATCCCAGGCGCGGATCCCATCAAACGGCCCGGCCCAGCCGGGAAAACCCATGAGGAGGAAGAATATGAAAAAGTTACTCGCAATGATCCTTGCACTGGTTATGGCCCTGTCCCTGGTGGCATGCGGCGGTTCCAGCGCACCCGCTGAGCAGCCCAAGGACGACGCTCCCGCCGCTGAGGAGCCCGCCGCCGAGGAGCCTGCTGATGAGGCTGCTGCCGAGGAGCCCGGTGATGAGGCTGCTGCCGTGACCGGCAAGATCGGCATCTCCATGCCCACCCAGTCCCTGGAGCGTTGGAACCGCGACGGTTCTTACCTGGACGAGCAGTTCAAGGCCGCCGGCTTTGAGACCATCCTGACCTACTCCGACAACGACTCCGGCCGTCAGGTCAACGACATTCAGAACATGCTGGCTGAGAACGTGGATCTGCTGATCGTCGCCGCCATCGACGGCGAGGCGCTGAACACCGTCATGAACGAGGCTGCCGAGGCCAACGTGCCCGTCATCTCCTATGACCGCCTGATTCTGAACGACGCTGTCTCCTACTATGTCTCCTTCGATAACTACACCGTCGGCACCCTCCAGGGCAAGTATGTTGAGGAAGCTCTGGATCTGGCCAACGCCGGTGACAAGACCTACAACATCGAGTTCACCGCCGGCGATCCCGCCGACAACAACGCAGGCTACTTCTTCAACGGCGCTATGGATGTGCTGAAGCCCTACATCGAGGCCGGCACTCTGGTGGTCGTCTCCGGTCAGACCGCGTTTGACGCTGTGGCTACCGCTCAGTGGAACACCGACACCGCCATGGAGCGTGCTCAGAACGTTCTGGCTTCCTACTATGCCGACGGCACTCAGCTGGATGCCTGGCTGTGCTCCAACGACTCCACCGCTCTGGGCGTCGCTCAGGCTCTTGAGTCCGACTATGCCGGCTCCAACGACATCATCGTCACCGGTCAGGACGGCGACATCGCCAACCTGAAGAACATCGTGGACGGCAAGCAGACCATGACCGTCTACAAGAACGTCTCCAACGAGGCCATTGTCACTCTGGAGCTGGCCAAGGCCATGCTGTCCGGCGCCGCCATCGACGGCTCCCTGTGCGACAGCTTCGGCGTGGAGTGCGCTTACGACACCGAGTCCTATGAGACCTCTGCCGGCAACAAGTGCCCCTCCTTCCTGCTGGTTCCCTCCGTCATCACCAAGGACAACCTGCAGGAGCTGGTTGACACCGGTCTGTATGCCTGGGACGGCGACTATCTGGCTTCCACCCAGGGCTGATTGCTGACTGATCCCTCAACTTAGAAATCTAAGATGGGCGGGGCCTCTGCCCCGCCCATCTTCTTACGCAACCGCGAATTCCCTTCACACTGCAGGCAAGGGAGAGGAGGAAACCCATTTTGGCAGACATCATTCTGGAGATGAAATCCATCACCAAGGAGTTTCCCGGCGTCAAGGCGTTGGACAACGTAAATCTGGAAGTGGAGCGGGGCGAAATCCACGCTCTGATCGGCGAAAACGGCGCCGGCAAGTCTACACTGATGAACGTCCTGTCCGGCATCTATCCCGTGGGCACCTATACCGGTGAGATCTATTACGACGGCCAGCTGTGCGAGTTTAAAACGCTGAGAGACAGCGAGGCCAAGGGCATCGTCATTATCCACCAGGAGCTGGCCCTGATTCCGCTGCTGACCATCGGCGAGAATATGTTCCTGGGCAATGAATTCAAAAACAAGCTGGGCTTCATCGATTGGGACAGAACCTACAGTGAGGCCGAAAAACATATGAAGCAGGTGGGCCTGTATGAGTCCGCCCAGACCCTGATCAAGGATATCGGCACCGGCAAGCAGCAGCTGGTGGAGATCGCCAAGGCCTTCTCCAAGAACGTCAAGCTGCTCATCCTGGACGAGCCTACGTCTTCTCTGAACGACGAGGACGCCAAGATGCTGCTGGATCTGCTGATTGAGTTCAAGAAGCAGGGCCTGACTTCCATCATCATCACCCACAAGCTCAACGAGATCATCTACTGCGCCGACAAGGCCACCATCATCCGCGACGGCGCCACCATTGAGACTCTGGTCAAGGGCGTGGACGAGTTCAGCGAGGACCGGATCATCAAGGGCATGGTGGGCCGCGCCATGGACGACCGCTATCCCGAGCGTCAGCACAACATCCAGCCGGAGATCGGCCTGGAGGTTCGCAACTGGACAGTGCATCATCCCCTGTATCCCGAGCGGATTGTGGACGACAATATCTCCTTCACCGTCCACAAGGGCGAGGTGGTCGGCTTCTCCGGCCTGCAGGGCGCCGGGCGCACCGAGCTGGCCATGTCCATCTTCGGTAAGAGCTACGGCACCAATATCTCCGGTGAGCTGTACATCAACGGCCAGCAGGTGCAGCTGAAAAACTGCGAGGCGGCCATCAAGCACGGTCTGGCCTATGTCACCGAGGATCGAAAGACCAACGGCCTGATTCTGGGCGAGTCCATCCGCTTCAACACCACTCTGCCCCGGCTGGACAAGGTCTGTGCCAACGGCGTCATTGACCGGGACAAGGAGGTCAAGGTGGCCGGCGACATGACCGAGGCCATGGGCACTAAGACACCCACCATCGAGCAGGCGGTGGGCAACCTCTCCGGCGGCAACCAGCAGAAGGCGCTGCTGGGCAAGTGGATGTTCACCGAGCCGGATGTGCTCATTCTGGACGAGCCCACCCGCGGCATCGACGTGGGCGCCAAGTACGACATCTATTGTCTCATCAACCAGATGGTGGCAAATGGCAAGTCGGTGATCATGATCTCCTCTGAGATGCCTGAGCTGCTGGGCATGTGCGACCGCATCTATGTCATGAACGAGGGCAAGCTGCTGGCCGAGCTGGACGCCAGGGAGGCCACCCAGGAGATCATCATGGGCCATATCATCCGTTCCACCAAATAAGGGCGACAAAGGAGTGTAACAAACAATGGCAAGCAAAACCAAATCTGTCAGCGTCTCCAAGAGCGGCTTTGCGCAGAAGGCGTTGGATTTTCTGAGAAAATACACCATGGTCATCGCCCTTGTGGTGGTGTTCGTACTCTTCTACTTCCTCACCAACGGCCGTCTGCTGTACGCCCAGAATATGTCCAACCTGCTGCTGCAGAACGGCTACGTTCTGGTCATGGCCTGCGGCATGCTTTTGTGCATCCTCACCGGCGGCAACATTGACCTGTCCGTTGGTTCCGTCATCTGCCTGGTGGGCGGCGTGGCCGCTGTGGGCATTACCAACCTGGGCTGGAACCCCTATCTGACTGTGCTGCTGGGCCTGGTCATCGGCCTGGCCGTGGGCGTCTGGCAGGGCTACTGGATCGGCTTTGTCCGCATTCCTCCCTTCATCACCACTCTGGCCGGCATGTTCATCTTCCGCGGCCTGGGCCGTCTGGTGCTGGACTCCAAGACCGTCTCCATCCAGGATCCCCGCTTCCTCAACCTGTTCACCTCTTACATCAAGATCCCCGGTCTGGACAACGATGAGCGCCTGCTCTCCCCCATTGTGGTGGGCGTGGTTGCTGCCGCCTATATCATTGTCTCCACCTATCTCTCCCGGGCCAACAAGGCCAAGAAGGGCTATCATCAGAACAGCGCTGCCGGCGACTACGGCCGCAGCGTCATCATTGGCGCCGTCATCCTGTGGTACTGCTGGCTGCTGAGCCAATACAAGGGCATCTCCGTCATGCTGGTCTGGGTGGTCGCCATCTGCCTGATTTATAACTTCATCACCTCCAAGACTGCCTTTGGCCGTTATTTCTACGCCGTGGGCGGCAACGAGAAGGCCACCAAGCTCTCCGGCATCGATACCAATAAGATCTACTTCGCGGCCTACACCAACATGGGCCTGCTGGCCGGCCTGTGCGGCCTGCTGTGCGTGGCCCGCGTGGGCTCCGTCAGCGGCCAGACCGGCACCTCCTTCGAGATGGACGCCATCGGCTCCTGCTTCATCGGCGGCGCCTCCGCCTACGGCGGCAGCGGTACCGTCGGCGGCGTGGTCATCGGCGCTCTGCTGCTGGGCGTGATCAACATGGGCATGTCCATCATGGGTATCGGCGACTCCTGGCAGTATGTGGTCAAGGGCGGCGTGCTCCTGATCGCCGTCATCTTCGACGTGGTCTCCAGCCGCAAAGCCTCCTGATTGCTGTCCGGGTTTCCCGAAAACAATCCAAGCAAATCCAAAAGGCGTCCGGCCCCTCGGGGTCGGACGCCTCAGCTTATCTGCAATACATTGTCGCGCGGGATTCCGGTAGGGCGGGGGCTTGCCCCCGCCGCGTTGTGCCAATCTCCACCGGCAAACGGAAGGGCCGCTGCTGACGCAGCGGCCTCAATCTGTTTTGCCTCAGTTTTCCACAGAGGAGAGGAGAATCCGGTCGTTATCCAGCGCTTTGTTCGCCTTGTCCCGGAACATCTGGAGCATCTGCTCCACGGTCAGGCCTTCCCGCTCCTTGCCCTTGAGATCCAGCACGATGGAGCCGTCGCTCATCATCAGGGTGCGGTTTCCCATAGTGATAGCCTGGTGCATATTGTGGGTGACCATCATACAGGAGATGTGACGCTCCGCCACGATGGAGCGGGTCAGCTCCAGCACCTTTTCGGCGGTGGCCGGATCCAGGGCGGCGGTGTGCTCATCCAGCAGCAGCAGCTGGGGGGTGACAATAGTGGCCATGAGCAGGGTCAGGGCCTGGCGCTGCCCGCCGGAGAGCAGACCCACCGGGTGCTTCATCCGATCCTCCAGGTGCATGCCCAGCAGGGACAGATGATCCCGGAACATAGCCTTGTCCGCCTTGGACACCCTGCTGAAGGCGCCGAAGCCTGGTTTGGAGGCCCGGAGATAGGCCAGGGAGAGGTTTTCCTCGATGGACATGTGGGGCGCGGTGCCCTTGAGGGGATCCTGGAAGAGGCGGCCGATGACCCGGGAGCGCTTATACTCCGGGAGGTAGGTGATGTCCTTCCCGTCCAGCCGGATGGAGCCCTCGTCCACATAGAAGGTGCCGGCGATGGCGTTGAACAGGGTGGACTTGCCGGCGCCGTTGGAGCCTACAATGGTGACGAAGTCCCCGTCCTCCAGACGGAAGTTCAGATGGGAGAGGGCGGTCTTCTGGTTGGGGGTGCCGGGATTGAAGGTCTTGGAGAGGTTGGTCAGCTCCAGCATATCACTGCGCCTCCTTTCCGTGGAGAGCGGCCCATTTCCGCTTTTGGAAGGCGGCCCAGTTCTTCAGGCTGGGCAGGGCGATGGCAAAGCCCACGATGATGGCGGAGACCAGCTTGAGGCACTCGGCGGGGACGTTCATCTTGAGGGCCAGGGCGATGATGAACCGGTAGAGAACGCTGCCCACCAGCACTGCCAACACGCAGCGGAACATGCCGCCCTTGCCCACCAGCGTCTCGCCGATGATGAGGGAGGCCAGGCCGATGACCACCATGCCGGTGCCCAAATTGATGTCAGAGGACTTGTTGTACTGAGCCAGCACGGCGCCGGAGAGGGAGGTCATGGCGTTGGAAAGGCACAGGCCGATGGTGATCATGGTGGCGGTGTTGATGGAGGAGGCACGCACCATGTCCGGGTTGTCGCCGGTGGCCCGGATGGAGATGCCCAGCCGGGTGCCCAGGAAGAGCACCATCAGAGTGCAAATAATTAAGGTGATCAGGGCGGCCACGATCAGCTTGTACCAGCTTCCCACCACCGGGGACAGGGCGTCCTTGGCCAGGGTGAAGATGGAGTCGCAGTTAAACAGGGAGAGGTTGCTGGAAAAGCCCATGACCGCCAGGTTGACGGTGTACAGGCCGGTGTTGGTGACGATGCCGGCCAGGATGGAGGGTACTCCCAGCTTGGTCTGGAGAAAAGCGGTGATAAAGCCCGCCATGGAGCCGGCGATCATGGCGGCAAACAGGGCCAGCACCGGGTGGCCCATCATGCAGACCGAGGCGGAGACGGCGCAGCCCAGGGTGAAGCCGCCGTCGGTGGTCATATCGGCGATGTTTAGAATGCTGTAGCTCAGGAAGAGGGCCAAGGCCACCAGGGCGTAGATAAAGCCCACCTCCAGCGCGTTTTGCACAACGGAAAGTGAAAGCATAGGTCAGGTTCTCCCTTTCTCAAAGAGGATAGCGTGGAATCATGATTGGAGGGTAGTAGAGACGCACATTGTGCGCCTGCCGGTGTAAAGCTGGTGTCCGGGGTCGTGCGGTGCCTCCACAGCGTGGCACAGAAACCAGGGTGTAGGAGAGCGGCTGTGAAACCCATAAAGGAGGGAAAAAGCGGCAGTTGCCCAGGGCGGCAGAGCCGCCCCGGGCAAGAGGAAAATCGGAAATTACTCCTCGGTGGTGACAACCTCGCTGATGACAGCGCCCAGGTCGTTGAAGGCGGAGTAGTCAATGTTCAGGGCGGCGGCGGTTTCGGTGTTGACGGTGATGATGCCGCCCTCCATCACATGGTACTCGGGAACCTCGCCGCTCTCGAGGCACTGGATGGCCATGTCGGCGGTGTAGGCGCCCAGGTCGGTGTAGTTGACGCCGCAGGTGGTGAAGGCGCCGTTGCGGACAAAGGAGTCAGCGCCGGTGTAGTGGGGGATGCCCGCATCAATCAGCGTCTCATAGATGGACAGCTCCGCGGCCATGACCACGTTGTCGGTGGGAGTGAAGATGGCGTCCACCTGGCCCACCAGGGCGGAGACAGCCTGCTGCACCTCGTCGGTGGTGTTGCCGGTCTTTTCCACATAGGCGATGCCCTTGTCATCCAGCAGCGCTTTCATCTCGGCGATGGCGGCGGCGCTGTTGGCTTCGCTCTTGGAGTAGAGCAGACCCACGGAGGAGAGGTCAGGATTCTGGGCCAGCATCATGTCCAGAATGAAGGAGGTGTTCAGGGCGTCGGAGGTGCCGGTCACAAAGTCAAGACCGGTGAGACCGGCGGTTTCGGGGTCAGAGATAGCGGCGTAGACCACCGGGATGGGATTCTCCTCCACGGCGGTGACCATGGTCTGGGCGGCCAGGGTGGCAATGGGGATCACAGCGTCAAAGCCGCCGTCCACCACCTGGGAGCCGATCTGGGCCAGGATGGTGGGGTCGTTCTGGCCCCGGAACTCCTCGTAGGTGATCTCAATGCCCTGCTCCTGGGCGATGGCGTCCAGCCGGGCCTCAATGGCCAGACGGATCTCGTCCAGAGAGGCGTGGTCCAGCTGCTGGACGATGGCGATCTTGTAGCCCGCAACGTCGGTGGGCTCTGCGGCGGGCGCCTCTTCGGCCGAAGTCTCGGCGGGCTCCTCAGCGGGCGTCTCCTCTTCAGCGGGGGTCTCCGCGGCGGGTTCCTCCGCGGCAGGCTCCTCGGCGGGGGCGGATCCTCCGCCGCAGGCGGTGAGGGCCAGGGCCATGGCGAGAGCCAGCAGCAACGCCAGCAGTTTGTTCAGCTTTTTCATGATTCGTTCCTCCTCAATTTTTTGTGTTTGGTTTGACGGAATGGAAGCCTCATAGGAAGTCCGGGCAAAAAATAAAACCCCTGCCCCACTATGGGACAAGAGCTTTTCTCCTGCGGTACCACCCAAATTGATACGGTATGTATCCACTTTCCAACGCACATCCTTATGCGTCCCTGGCTGATAACGGGTCAGGCTCCCGTTGACGCCTACTTGGGATTGCTCCTGTTCGGGTCACCCTCCGAAGTCCATTCCATCCCGGTCTGATCACCACGCTCACACCACCCGTGGCTCGCTTTGGACGCAACTGTGAGATGTACTCCTCTTCGTCAGCGGTTTTCCTATGAATTGCCCTTATTATAGCCACCGCCCCGGCGGCTGTCAACCGGTATTTTAAAATTTTTCTCCAAAACTTTTTTCAGGAAAAGAAGGGCGCAGAGAGGGGAAGCCCTTGACAAACCGGATTTCCATAGTATAATTTAGCACATAAAAGCAGAAAAGCGCTAAAGCAGTCTGCTATTGTATTCTGTCATGGAGACGGCGGGGAGGATTTTGGGTTCCCGCCGGATTACCATAAAAATGAGGAGGAAATGAAAATGAACAACCTGAAGAAGCTGCTGGCCCTGGTGCTGGCCCTGGCCATGTGTCTGGCTCTGGCCGCCTGCGGCTCCAGCGAGAAGCCTGCTGAGGAGCCCGCCGCCGAAGAGCCTGCCGCTGCGGAGCCCGCCGAGGAGCCCGCTGAGGAGCCTGCCGAAGAGCCTGCTGAGGAGCCCGCCGAGGAGCCTGCCGCTGACGGACAGACCTACACCATCGGCATCTGCCAGCTGGTGCAGCATGACGCGCTGGACGCCGCCACCCAGGGCTTCCAGGACGCTCTGACTGAGAAGCTGGGCGACGCGGTCACCTTTGACCTGCAGAACGCCCAGGGCGATCCTGCCACCTGCTCCACCATCGTCACCGGCTTTGTCTCTAACGAATATGACCTGATCATGGCCAACGCCACCCCCGCCCTGCAGGCCGCCATCTCTGCCACCTCTGAAATTCCCATTCTGGGCACCTCTGTCACCGACTATGCCACCGCCCTGAACGATCCCGAGATGGACGCCACCGTGGGCACCGGCATCAATGTCTCCGGCACCTCCGACGGCGTGGCCGCTCAGCTGTATGCCGATCTGGTCAAGGAGCTGGTTCCCGACGCTGTTAACGTCTCCATCCTGTATTGCTCCGCCGAGGCCAACTCCGTCCTCCAGGCTGAGCAGTTCACCGAGTGCATGGAGGCCATGGGCGCCACCTGCACCACCTACACCTTTGCCGACTCCAACGACATCCAGTCTGTCGTCACTGCAGCCATTGAGAACTGCGACGCCCTGTACATCCCCACTGACAACACCGCCGCCTCCAACATGACCATCGTCTCCAACGTCTGCGCCCCCGCCGGCATCCCCGTCATCTGCGGCGAGGAGGGTATGTGCGGCAACGGCGGCCTGGCTACCGTGTCCATCAGCTACTATGACATTGGCTATATGTGCGGCGAGCAGGCCTATGAGATTCTGGTCAACGGCGCTGACGTGTCTGCCATGCCCATCGGCTATTCCGCCAACCCTGTGAAGAAGTACAACGCCGACTATGCCGACGCCATCGGCTTCACCATGCCTGACAGCTTCGAGGCTATCGCCGCTGCCGAATAATTTCTGACGGCGAAGGCCAGAAACAGAAAAAATCCCGGCTGAGGACTTTCCCCAGCCGGGATTTTCTGTTATACTTTAAATTGGATAAGTATTTCCTGAAATCAGGGGAGGATTGTTTACTATGTTAGAGTATTTCGCATCGCTGAACCCCGCGGCGCTGCTGCGGGCCTGTCCCGGCGGCATTGCCCAGGGCCTGATCTGGGGCATCATGGCGCTGGGCGTCTACATCACCTTCCGGCTGCTGGACTTTGCCGATCTGAGCGTGGACGGCTCCTTTGCCACCGGAGGCGCTGTCTGCATTATGCTGATCATGAACGGATGGAATCCGGAGCTGACGCTGGTGATCTCCTTTGCCGCCGGCGTGCTGGCGGGCATTGTCACCGGCTTTCTCAATACCAGCCTGGGCATCCCTCCCATTCTGGCCGGTATTCTGACCCAGATCTCCCTGTATTCCATCAATTTGAATATTATGGGAAAGGCAAACCAGGCAATTAACGTCAACAGCGTTACCCTGCATTTTACCTCCAACACCAAGCTGCTGCCCCGGACGATTCTCATCGTGGCTGTCTGCTGCGCTGTGCTGATTGCCGCCCTCTACTGGTATATGGGCACTGAGCAGGGCTCCGCCATCCGGGCTACCGGTACGAACCCCAATATGTCTCGGGCTCAGGGCATCAACACCAACGTGATGAAGGTGATTGCGCTGGCCCTGTCCAACGGCCTGGTGGCTCTCTCCGGCGGCATTCTGTCTCAGTATCAGGGCTTTGCCGACGTCAATATGGGCCGCGGCGCCATCGTCATTGGTCTGGCCGCTGTCATCATCGGCGAGGTGCTGGGCGAGGCCATTCTGGGCAAGCATCTGAATTTCGCCCTCCGGCTGCTCTTTGTGGTGCTGGGCGGCGTGATCTACTATCTGGTCTATGTCTTCGTCCTCTGGCTCAAGTTCCCGGCGGACGACATGAAGCTGCTGACCGCCATCGTGGTGGCCATCTTCCTGGCGACTCCTTATCTCAAGGGCAAGTATTTCTCCAAGAGCTATGGCGCCAAGTATGCTGCCCGGGTGCTGAACCGGAGAAAGGAGGACTGAGCCATGCTGGAAGTCAATAACGTCGTCAAGATCTTCAATCCCGGCACCATCAATGAGAAGGTGGCCCTCAGTGGACTCAATCTGCACCTGAAGCCCGGCGACTTCTGCACCGTCATCGGCGGCAACGGCGCCGGCAAGTCCACCATGCTCAACGCCATCGCCGGCGTCTGGAATGTGGACAGCGGCAGCATTATCATCGACGGGGAGAACGTCACCCGCCTGCCCGAGCACAAGCGGGCCGCCTATCTGGGCCGTGTGTTCCAGGATCCCATGACCGGCACTGCCGCCACCATGGGCATCGAGGAGAATCTGGCCCTGGCTGCCCGCCGGGGACAGGGCCGGGGCCTGAAATGGGGCGTCACCAAAGAGGAGCGGGAGCAGTACCGGGAGCTGCTGGCCAGTCTGGATCTGGGTCTGGAGGGCCGGCTGACCACCAAGGTGGGCCTGCTCTCCGGCGGTCAGCGCCAGGCGGTGACCCTGCTAATGGCAACCCTGAAGCAGCCCAAGCTGCTGCTGCTGGACGAGCACACCGCCGCCCTGGACCCCAAGACGGCGGCCAAGGTGCTGGAGCTCACCGACAAGATTGTGGAAAAGGATCACCTCACCACCCTGATGATCACCCACAATATGCGGGACGCCATCGCCCACGGCAACCGGCTGATTATGATGAAGGACGGCCAGATCATTCTGGATATCTCCGGTGAGGAGAAGCGGAAGCTGACGGTGGAGAACCTGCTGGAGAAGTTCTCCGAGGCCTCCGGCGAGGCCTTCGCCAACGACCGGATGATTCTGGGATAACTATAATAAACTGCTTTCGGCCCGGGGACGCTTGTCCACGGGCCGAATCTTTTGCCGGCTTGCCGGGCTTTTGACAAATACCTTTCTTTCTGCTAAACTGATAGCAATTGACGCCCCGGCGCATAGGCTGGAGGAAGACCAGAGCAGGAGGAATGTGCTATGCTGGCAACCAAAGTGAAGATGAAGCCCGGCTGCAGCCAGTCCACCCGGCTGGAGGATATCCAGGCCCTGTATATCACCGGCGGCGTCCGTGCCGGCTACTTTCATGTGAACGATCTCTGGGACTATCTGGACTACAATCCGGGCTATATCCAGGTCAACGTCCGGGGCTATCCCAACCTGGTGGCGGTGGGACAGGGGGAGCGCCGGCACCTGAAATCCACCCTCAGTCCCAAGGGAATCGACTATCTGTTCTCCCTGCCCCGGGAATGATTTGGCGCGGCTCCTAAAACAGCAAAATTGTCAAAACAGGATAAAAACAAGGACGTTGACCAGAGCGCTCTGGGCAGTTATACTAAACCTACCAGAATAAACAGGGGCCGCGGCCCCCGGAAAGGAAGATCCCTATGAAACTGCTCTCTGTCAACAGCCCTGAATTTGCCGTCTACGGCAAGGTGCTCTCCGGCCTGGAGCTGGCCCCTCTGCTGGAGGCCCTGTCCAAGACCCCTGTGCCCGAGGACGTGGTCTATGTGGCCTCCGCCCCGGAGCTGGAGGCCACCGCCTCCATGGACGCCCTTCAGACCGTGGCCTTTGGCGAGCTGCCCATCCAGGTGGGCTACTGCAACGGCCACAACCACCTGCTCAACGCCGTGGAGTATCACCGCTGTTCCGAGCTGAACATTGCCGCCACCGACGCCATCCTTCTCCTGGGCCGTCAGCAGGACATCGCTGCCGACTTCACCTATGAGACCGCCAAGATGGAGGCCTTCCTGCTCCCTGCAGGCACCGGCGTGGAGATCTACGGCACCACTCTGCACTATGCCCCCTGCGGCGTGGAGGGCAAGGGCTTCCAGGTGGCCATTGTCCTGCCCCGGGGCACCAACGGTGCGCTGACCAAGGCACACGGCGGCGACGGCGAGGACAAGCTGCTGGCTGCCAACAACAAGTGGCTCATCGGTCACGCTGAGGGGGGACTGCCTGTAGGCAGCTTCATCGGCCTGGTGGGCGACAACCTGGACACCGAGGCGTAAGCCGCTGTAAAATTACACAGAATACACAAACGCTCTCCCGGCCCATCTGGACTGGGAGAGCGGCTGTTTTTGAACGATTGTTAAGAAAATGCTTACACTTCCATGATGACCGGCAGGATCATGGGGCTTCTCCGGGCTTTGCGGAACAGGTAGCTGGACAACTCCCGCTTCACGTCGCTCTTGATGGATGCCCAGTCGGCGTTGGGCTTGACCTGGCTGAGCACCTGGGCGGCCAGCTGACGCACCTCGTCCATCAGCTCCTCCGACTCCTTCACATAGACAAAGCCCCGGGTGATGATCTCCGGGCCGGAGAGGACGCTGTGGTCCTGGCTGGACATAGTGACCACCACCACAATCATGCCGTCCTCGGCCAGACGCTTGCGGTCCCGCAGCACCACGTTGCCCACGTCGCCCACGCCGTAGCCGTCCACCAGGATGCGGCCGGCGGTGACCGAGCCGTTCTGCTTGATGCTCTTGGGGGTCAGCTCAATGACGTGGCCGATGTCGCTGATGACGATGTGATCCGGACGCATGCCCATCTCCTCGGCCAGCCGGGCGTGGATGCGCAGATGGCGCTGCTCGCCGTGGACGGGGATGAAGAACTTGGGATTGATCAGGGCGTGGAGAATCTTCAGCTCCTGCTGGCAGGCGTGGCCGGAGACGTGGAGATCCCGGGTACGCTCGTTGATGACCACTGCGCCCTTGCGGTACAGCTCGTTGATGACGTTGCCGATGGCGTGCTCGTTGCCGGGGATGGCGGAGGCGGAGAGGATGATGTGATCCCCCGGCTGAATCTCAATCTGCCGGTGGGTGGAGAAGGCGATCCGGGTGAGGGCGGACATGGTCTCGCCCTGGCTGCCGGTGGTGATGATGCAGACCTTGTTCTTGGGCAGACTCTTGATCTGGTTCAGATCCACCAGAATGCCCTCCGGCACGTTCATATAGCCCAGCCGGGTGGAGACCTTCATAGCGTTTTCCATACTCCGGCCGGAGACCGCTACCTTGCGGCCGTACCGGTCGGCCACATTGATGATCTGCTGAATCCGGTCTACGTTGGAGGCGAAGGTGGTGATGATAATCCGCTCCTCGCAGCCCTTGAACAGGGCGTCGAAGCTGGTGCCCACGCTGGACTCGCTCTTGGTAAAGCCGGGCCGCTCAACATTGGTGGAGTCGCACAGCAGAGCCAGAACCCCCTCCTGACCCAACTGGCCCAGCCGGGCCAGGTCGATCATACCGCCGGAGATGGGAGTGGGGTCGATCTTCCAGTCGCCGGTGTGGACGACGGTGCCGATGGGGGTCTTGATGGCAAAGGCCACGGCGTCGGCGATGGAGTGGTTGACGTGGATAAACTCCACCTGGAACACGCCGGCCCGGATCACATCTCCCGCCTCGCAGGTTTGAATCTCGGTGGTGGAGAGCAGGTTGTGCTCTGCCAGCTTGAGCTCCACCAGTCCGGCGGTCATCCGGGTGGTGTAGATGGGTGCGTCGATGTCCCGCAGCACATAGGGAAGAGAGCCGATGTGGTCCTCGTGGCCGTGGGTGAGGAAGATACCCCGGATCTTAGTCTGGTTCTGAATCAAATAGCTATAGTCGGGAATGACCACGTCGATGCCGTACATATCGTCGTCGGGAAAGCCCATGCCGCAGTCCACCACGATAATGTCGTCCCGGTACTCGTAGACGGTCATGTTCTTGCCGATTTCATTGAGGCCGCCCAGCGGAATGATTTTCAGTTTTTCTGCCATATTGTCCAATAACTCCTTTCGGAAAAAGATAGAGATGTATTCTGCGGAGAAAACGCCCTTTCTCCGGAAACGCTGCGCAACAAGACACAGGCAGCCATATTGTCTCTTGCCCCGGAGGAAAACGCCCCTGCACTCGCCGTTTCCCTGCCGGATGCTCCGGACTGCTGTCTGATCGAAAAATGGTTTGACTGCCTTAGTCTGCATTGCCGGGCCCAACAGAGAGCGAAATCCTGCTCTCTGTCAGGCCCCAACGCCTGTTTCTCATGCTTTAGTATACCACGGAGCGGGTGAAAAGTATATCTGATACTTTTCACAAACGCCCCTTGTTTTTTACCTTTTCGCTAATGATATCACACAGTTCGGCGGCGAACTCCTGAGTGGAGGCCTCTGCCTGGAGGTGAAGGGCGGGGCGGTTCGTCATAGGAGCCAGCCAGACCCAGCCCTCGCCCAACCGGATGCGCAGTCCCTCTCCCATATCCTCCGCCTGAGGGAAGGCTTTGGAGAGCTGCTCCATGGCCTGGGCCCGACCCTCGGTGAGGGGCAGCTCCTGACGGTAGAGGGCCACCTGGGGCAGCCGGGCGGCCAGCCGGGCCAGACTCTGCCCGGTCTCCGCCAGATGGGCGGCGATGAGGCAGGCGGCGGCGCAGCCGTCCCGGAGGGGGAGCAGCCGCCGGGCGCACTCGGCGGCGGGGGCGCCGTCCCGGCCCAGCCGGAGCAGCCGGGCGCTGCTCTCCCGAACCAGCCGGTCGGCCAGGGCTGGGGCGGAAGGGGGGAGGGCCAGGGTCTTCTCCCCTTGCTCCAGCAAGAGCAGCAGGGCCAACAACTGGGTCACCTCAGGGGGCAGCAGCCGCCCGCCCTCCTCCCGGAGACTGAGACTCAGCCCACCCCGGCGGCTGTAGCAGCTCACCTGACCGGAGACCTCCCGGCGCAGCACCCTGCAGCCCAGCCGCTCCAGGCTGGCAGCCAGCTGCTCCGCCTCGGGGCCAGTCTCAGGGACAGACAGGGTATAGGGTGGGATGGGAGACTGGGAGCCGGCCTGGGCGGCGGCTTCGGCGCAGATGGCGTCCATCCCCTCCAGATGCTGCTCCCGGCCCACCTGCTCCGCCGTCACCCGGCGGGCCTCCCCGGCCAGCAGACGGCTCTCCAGCCGCCGCTGCCGGGGCAGGGAGAGGGGCAGTCCGGTGCGGTCAAAGAGATAGAGACTCAGCGCCTCCCCCTGCTGCCACAGATAGAGGGAGACAGGCAGCTCATAGGCTCCGGCGCACCAGGCAGCCACAGCAGGAGTAGAGCCGTCCTGAAAGAGGACGTCGCCCCCGGCGGCAGTGATACCTCCCGCTGCGGCCAGGACCAGAGATTTTGCCCCGGAGCCACCGCCCCAGCCCAGGCCGCACTTGCCTTCCTGGGCCAGCAGTCCCCCCAGCCGCAGCAGCAGAGAGGGAGTGAGATCCCGGCCCAGAGTGCCCCGGATGACCCCGTCTCCGTCAAAGCGGAGCAGGCCCAGATCTCCCTCCGCCGTCAGCGAGGCGTTGACCCGGGCTCCGGCGGGGACGGAGAGTCCCGGCCAAACGCTGACATACTCCTGTAAAATCGCCCCCCGGCCCAGACGGGCCCCGTCTCCCAGCACGGTGTGCTCGTTGAGCAGGGACTCCGGCCCGGCGCAGGCGCCGGGGCAGAGAATTGCTCCGTAGAGGGTACTCCGGGCTCCGGCCTCGCTGCCCAGCAGGGCGGAGCGCTGGAGCACCGCCCCGTCGCCCACCCGGGTGCTGTCCTCCAGCACGGCGTAGGGGCCGATGAGGCACTCCTTGCCAAAGGTCACGTCGCTGCCAATCCAGCAGGGGGGCAGGATGAGGGCGTCCTCCGGCAGGATGGAGGCGGACCAGAGCTTGTCCCGGAGCTGGGGGTGGGTGAGCTCCAGCTCCACCCGGCCCTCCAGGGCGTCGGCCAGGGTGCGGAGATAGGCCCGGCTGTCCCCCATGTCCCGCCAATAGCCTCGGGGCAGGTCGCCGTAGAGGGCCCTGCCCTCCCGCAGCATGCGGGGAAAAAGATCCCTGCTGAAATCCCAGGCCTCTCCGGCGGGAATCTCGTCCAGAACGCTGTTTTGCAGCAGGTAGATGCCGGTATTCACCTGGTCGGTAAACACTTGGCTCCAGCCCGGCTTTTCCACGAACCGGGTCACCCGGCCCTCGTCGTCGGTGAGTACCAGGCCGTATTCCAGGGGATCCTTCATCCGGTGCAGCAGCAGGGTGGCCTCCGCCCGGCGGCGCTGGTGGAGCTGTATGCAGGCGGTGAGGTCAAAATCGCACACGCAGTCCCCGGAGAGGACGATGCAGTCCTCCCCCGACAGAAAGTCCCGGCAGGCCCGAACCGCCCCCGCCGTGCCCAGAGGGGTCTCCTCGGTGAGATAGGTCAGCGACATGCCCCAGGCGCTGCCGTCCCCGAAGTAGTCGGTGACCGCCTGGGGCAGATACCCCAGGGTGACAGCGGCCTGATTGATGCCGTGGCGGCGCAGCAGCAGGAGCAGATGCTCCAGCACCGGCCGGCCGAAGAGGGGAACCATGGGCTTGGGCAGCTTGGCAGTCAGTGGCCGTAGACGGGTGCCCTCCCCGCCGGCCAGAAGGATCGCTTTCATGGCAAACCATTCCTTTGCGCTAGAATGGGTTTAGTTTGGGCAGATTGGAAAGGGCTCATACATGGGGAGGGAAAAAAGAAAAAGGGGCGGAGAAGCGGAAAAAATCTCCCGATTCCCCCTTGTCATTTCCAAAGCCCGATGGTACAATACCTGTTAATGTGACAGGCAGTGAGAAGGGACAGTACAGCCCCCGCCCCGCGTCAGAGAGAGGATGGCCGGTGAAAATCCTCGCGGAGGAGTGCTGGAAGGCGCCTTTGAGCCGCGGCCCCAACGGAACAGGGTTCCCAGTAGGCGCCGCCGGAGTTCCCCCGTTACCGGGAAAGCAGCGGAGTTTTTTTCGCTGGCAGAGTGCAGGAAATCCTGAATTCAGGTGGTACCACGGACAGTATGTTCGCCCTGAGCCAGACGGCTCGGGGCGTTTTGTTTGCCCCGGCCGCAGATGTATGAGAGGAGTATTTGAGATGAAAAACGAAGCAAAGACCATGGAAAAAGTCGTCGCCCTGTGCAAGGGCCGGGGCTTTATCTTCCCAGGCAGCGAGATCTACGGCGGCCTGGCCAACACCTGGGACTACGGCCCCCTGGGTGTGGAGCTGAAGAACAACGTGAAGAAGGCCTGGTGGAAGAAGTTCGTCCAGGAGAACCCCTACAACGTGGGCCAGGACGCCGCCATTCTGATGAACCCCCAGACCTGGGTGGCCTCCGGCCATCTGGGCGGCTTCTCCGATCCCCTGATGGACTGCAAGGAGTGCAAGGAGCGCTTCCGCGCCGACAAGCTCATCGAGGACTGGTGCGCTGAGAACGATTACACCCTGGAAAAGCCCATTGACGCCTTCTCTCAGGAGGAGATGGCCGCCTTTGTGGAGGATCACCATGTCTGCTGCCCCAGCTGCGGCAAGCACAACTTCACCGATATCCGTCAGTTCAACCTGATGTTCAAAACCTTCCAGGGTGTCACCGAGGATGCCAAGAACACCGTCTATCTCCGGCCGGAGACCGCCCAGGGCATCTTTGTCAACTTCCCCTCCATCCAGCGCACTACCCGGAAGAAGGTGCCCTTCGGCGTCTGCCAAGTGGGCAAGAGCTTCCGGAACGAGATCACTCCGGGCAACTTCACCTTCCGCACCCGGGAGTTTGAGCAGATGGAGCTGGAGTTCTTCTGCAAGCCGGGCACCGATCTGGAGTGGTTCGACTACTGGCGCTCCTTCTGCCATCAGTGGCTGCTGGATCTGAACATGAAGGATGAGAACCTGCGCCTGCGGGATCATGACCCGGAGGAGCTGTGCTTCTACTCCAAGGCCACCACCGACTTTGAGTACCTCTTCCCCTTCGGCTGGGGTGAGCTGTGGGGCGTGGCCGACCGTACCGACTACGACCTGACCCAGCACCAGAACACCTCCGGCAAGGATCTGACCTACTTCGATCCCGCCGACAACAGCCGCTATATCCCCTACGTCATCGAGCCCTCCCTGGGCGCCGACCGCGTCACCCTGGCCTTCCTGGTGGAGGCCTATGACGAGGAGGTCGTGGGTCAGGACAAGAAGGGCAACGACGATATCCGTGTGGTTATGCACTTCCATCCCGCCCTGGCCCCCTTCAAGGCGGCTGTGCTGCCCCTGTCCAAGAAGCTGGCCCCCAAGGCCCAGGAGATCTACGCCGAGCTCTCCAAGTACTTCATGGTGGATTACGACGACGCCGGCTCCATCGGCAAGCGTTACCGCCGGGAGGACGAGATCGGCACCCCCTACTGCATCACCGTGGACTTTGAGACCATCGGCGACGAGAACACCCCCGCTGACAACGCCGTCACCATCCGTGACCGCGACACTATGGAGCAGGTGCGTGTGCCCATCAGCGAGCTGAAGAGCTGGCTGGAGGAGAAGGTTTTCTTCTGATTCCATTTAGAATACGCAGAGGGGCCACGGCGGTTTGCCGCGGCCCCTTAAATGTCTCAAAATATGCGCTCAAAAGCGGAGGGATTTCATGGCGGAGCAGAAAATCAAGCAGGACGAGATCTGCATCGGCCGGAACATCCGGGAAATCCGGCTGGTCCGGGGAATTGGACAGACAGAGCTGGTTCGTCTGCTCCAGCTGGAGGGCGTTGAGATGACCCGGGAGACCCTGGTCAAAATCGAGCGGGGCACACAGCATATCCGGGCTACCCAGCTGCGGGGCATCCGGGATGTCCTGGGAACCAGCTATGAGCAGCTGCTGAAATGAAAAAGCCCGCCCCTTAAAAGAGGAGCGGGCATCGCGCATTCATCAGGTTTTCTTCTGGAACACATTGCCGCAGTTCCGGCAGGTGATGGAGATTCGGTTCTTGCCCTTGGGCACCCGGAGCATCTGGCCGCAGTTGGGGCAGCGGAAATAGACGTGATCCTTATCCCGCATCTGAGCCCGCTTGCGCTGGAAGCCCTGGACAATGGGACTGACCAGAGAGAGGAACTTGTCGTTTTCCTCCCGGCGGCGGGTATAGTTCCGGGAGAACATCCGAAAGATGGCAAAGATCAGCGCCGCATAGCTGATGACCCACAAAATGGTGGAGATCACCTCCACCTTGACCAGTCCGCTGATGATCCACAGCACCAGACTGGCAGAGACGAGAAACAGGGACAGCACATCGGAGCCGTAGCGGCCATACATCAGCCGGTTAAAAAAGTTTCGGATCAAGAGAAAGACTCCTTACAAGCCCGAAAACAGGCAAAATTTCTGTATCGTTATGATACCGCACCGGGGGAAAAAGGTCAATGTTTCACTCGTAAAATAATTGTGAATACTCTTGCTCCTTGGGGAAAAATCCCGTATACTGAGAAAAAATAAGCCGGAGGGGATCCATATGGCCATGCGTCGGGTAGATAAGGAGAATTATTATCTCAATATTGCGGAGACTGTGCTGGAGCGCTCCACCTGCCTTCGCCGGAATTACGGAGCGATTATCGTCCAGGCGGACGAGGTGATCGCCACCGGCTACAACGGGGCCCCCCGGGGCCGGAAAAACTGCATCGACCTGGGCCGCTGCACCCGGGAGGAGCTGCAGATTCCCTCCGGCCAGCGGTACGAGCTGTGCCGCAGCGTCCACGCCGAGGCCAACGCCATTATCTCCGCCGCCCGCAGCGAGATGCTGGGAGCCACCCTCTATCTGGTGGGCCGCAACGCTCAGACGGGGGAGCTGCTGAGCGACACCACCTGCTGCTCCATGTGCCGCCGCCAGGTCATCAACGCCGGCATCAAAAAGGTAGTGGTGCGCAATACCCCAACCGATTACACCGTGGTTCATGTAGAGGACTGGATCCGGCTGGACGACACCATTCCGGAGGACGCCGGCTGCAAGGGGTGAGTGTTCCCCCTTGACGCGGGGCGAAAAAACCGATATAGTAAGCCTGTACGTCCGAATCCGCGCGGAATGGGGTCGAAAGCCCCGCGAGTCGGTCACTGTGAGGCTCTCTGAGGAGAGATGAGTCAGATACGCGCCGGACGTCTCGATCCTGCCGGAACCGGGATGGAGGAGATGGCCCTGGGATTTCTGCGCCCATTTCCCCCTGCGTCGGGGGAGATGGGCGTTTTCGTCCGCAGCGCCGCAAAACGATGGTTCCAAATTTATTTGGAAGGAAGAAAACACATGAGAAGTAACAGCAAACGCATTCTGGCCCTGCTGGCCGCCCTGGCCCTGACCCTGGGCCTGCTCACTGGCTGCGGACAGAAGCCCCAGGAGCAGCCCGCCGCCGACACCTCCGCCGCCGAGACGGCAGAGCCGGAGGCCGAAGCACCCGCCGACGCCGAAGCTCCCGCCGACGCCGAAGCTCCCGCTGAAACCGAGGCTCCCGCCGACGCCGAGGCACCCGCGGAGGAGGAGACTCCCGCTGAGAGCGACCCGGAGGCAGTCAAGCACATCACTCTCACCGTCACCTACGCCGACGAGACCAGCGATGAGTACACCATCGACACCACTGCGGAATTCCTCAAGGAGGCCATTGAGGGCGAGGTGGAGCTGGGCGGCTCTGAGAGCGAGTACGGCTTCTACATTGAGAGCGTCAACGGCATCACCGCCGACTACAACACGGACGGCGCCTACTGGGCCATCTATGTCAATGACGAGTACGGGATGTACGGCGTTGACGCCCAGCCGGTGACCGACGGGGACAGCTACGCCCTGGTCTATACCGTTGGCTGAGCGGAAATCCTCCCGTCCCGGGCTTACCGCCCGGGACGTCACTGTTCTGGGGCTGGCCACCGCCCTGGTCTTTTCCCTCCAGATCGCCATGGCGGGGCTGCCCAACATTGAGCCGGTGAGCCTGCTCATCCTGCTCTACACCCTCTACTTTCGGAAAAAGACCCTGCTAGTCATCTACGCCTTTGCTCTGCTGGAGGGGGTCTGGTACGGCTTTCACCTGTGGTGGGTGATGTATCTGTATGTGTGGACGATCCTGTGGGCGGTTGTCATGCTGCTCTCCCGGAAGGGGCGGCGGCACGGGGCGTTTTTCTGGGCGGTGGTCTCCGGCCTGTTCGGACTGTCCTTCGGCTTTTTCTGCTCGTTTCCCTATGTGGTCACCGGCGGGCTGAAGATGGCCTGGAGCTGGTGGCTGGCAGGCCTGAGCTTTGACGCCCTCCACGGGGCGGGGAACTTTGTCCTGGCCCTGGTGCTCTTTCACCCCCTGGACCGTGTCATGTCCGCCCTCCGATTGGGAGAGCAAATGCCGCCCCGGTACTAAATGCCGCCGGGACGGCATATTCTTGTCCTGACCAAGAGGGGAGGGACCGCAATGGCCTTGAATACCGGCGCGTTTTCTGAGGAGACCACCCATCACATTCTGCTGGAGAACCGGAACCGGCTGGCGGTGTCCGGGGTGGAAGAGGTGGAGAGCTTTGACGACAATCAGATTGTCATGGCTACCTGCCAGGGGGAGCTGATTATCCGGGGAGAAAACCTGCACATCGAGCAGCTGAGTCTGGACGGCGGGGAGCTCCGGGTGGAGGGCACGGTGGACGCCCTGACCTATGAGGCCCCCCGGGAGAAGGGCGGCTTTTTCGCCCGGCTGCTGGGCTGAGGGGTGGAGACCGATCTGGCCCTCCAGATTCGGGGCCTTGTGACCAGCCTGCTGCTGGGCCTGGGGGCGGGGGCGGGCTATGACCTGCTGCGCATTCTCCGCCGGCGGTTCCCCGGAGCAGGGGTGGGGCTGGCGCTGGATCTCTGCTTCTGGCTGGGCGTGTGCCGGGCCCTGCTGGGGGTGACCTTAGAGGAGGGCACCGGGACGATCCGGGGCTACTACGCCGTTGCCATGGCCCTGGGCGGAGGGGCGTGGATCTGCTGGATGAGCCCCGTGTTTCTGCCGGTGGGCTTTCGGCTGGCCCGGGGCGTGGAGCGATTGCTGGGCTGGTTGACTGCGCCGGCGGCGCTGGCCTGGAGGCAGTTGAAAAAAATTTGTAAAATTCTCAAAAATCACTTTCATTATTGGAAAAAATGGTTTATAGTAGAATTACTATTCGTAGAACGGCGACCTAAGCCGTCTTCGTCCGGCAGGAAAGGAGCCAGAGAGAATGAAGTTCAAGCAGAGCGGTTTTCTGTCAAAAGTGGTCGTGCTGGTACTTCTCGTCTTTGTGGCAATCACCCTGCTCAACGTCCGGGGAGAGGTCAAGGACGCCCAGCAGCAGCTGGAGGTCTATCAGGCAGCCGTGGACGAGCAGCAGCAGGTCAACGCCGCCCTGGAGGAAAACATCGCCAACAGCAGTGATCCTGACACCGTGCTGGACGTGGCGAAGGACAAGATGGGCCTGCTGGAGCCCGGCGAGGTCATCTTCTACGATACCACCAACTGAGCAGGCCGCTGGGAGAGAGACGGACTGTTCTTTCAAGAGAGGAAAGAGAAAAATTTATGGAGCTGGAAGTCGGGGCAATTCTGGAAGGAAAAGTGACGGGCATCACCAAGTTCGGCGCCTTTGTGTCGCTGCCGGGCGGGAGATCCGGCCTGGTACACATTTCCGAAATCGCCTATTCCTATGTCAGTGACGTCAGCGAGTTTCTGGAGGTGGGCCAGGATGTGAAGGTCAAGCTCATCAGCATCGATGAGAATGGCCGGATCAACCTGTCCATCAAAAAGACAACTCCGCCCCCTGCCCGCCCGGCAGGCGGCCGCCCTCAGTCCGGTCGTCCCATGTCCGCCGGGCCCAGACCCGGCGGCAGCCGTCCCCAGTCCGGCGGCAATGCACCGGAGCGGCGTCCCGCCCCTGCCCCCGCCCCTCAGGGCCGGAGCAATCCCCGGGAGCCCCAGAGCTTTGATGATATGCTCAAGCACTTCCTCTCCGATTCGGAGAGCCGTCAGTCCGACCTGAACCGGGGCGGAGAGAGCCGCCGTCCCCGCCGTAACCGCCGGGGCTGATTGTCCGCTGTATCTGTATGCCGCCGCATGGGGCTATCCTGTGCGGCGGCTTTTTGCGGGGCTGGATACGGTCTGAAAGAAGCGGCAAGCCCTGACAGACGGCGGGGGCAAGCCCCCGCCCTACAGCAGACCACAAACCAGATGCTCCGCACATGCAAAAAAAGACGCCGCCCAAAGGCGGCGCCCACGGAACAGGGACAGCTTCCTCTCCTGTTCCCAGGGAGAATGGAGCGAATTCCCAAAACGGGAACTCCGGGAGCGGCGCTCCCGATGGGCTTCATATTGGTTGAGCTGCAGGTTTATAATAGGACAATTTCCAGAAAATGTCAAATTCTAATTTTGTCGAACGGAAGGAAAAAACTATGATTTTAAAAAATGCCGCCCTTTATCCTGTGGATCAGCCCCCCATTGTACCGGGCTACCTGGCTTTTGAAGGGGAAAAGATCACCGCCCTGGGCCCCATGGAGCAATGTCCCCAGGGGGAAGGCCTGGATCTTCAGGGGGCTCGGGTCTATCCCGGTTTTGTGGACGCTCACTGCCACCTGGGCATGTTCGGGGACAGTCTGGGCTTTGAGGGAGAGGACGGAAACGAGACGACCGACCCCGTGACCCCTCAGCTTCGGGCCATCGACGGCGTCAATCCTTTGGATCGCTGCTTCCGGGAGGCCCGGGAGGGGGGCGTCACCACCGTCCTCACCGGTCCCGGCTCCGCCAACGCCATCGGGGGCCAGTTTGCCGCCATCAAGACAGCGGGCCGCTGGGTGGATGAGATGATTGTCAAGGCCCCGGTGGCTATGAAATTCGCCCTGGGAGAGAACCCTAAGTGGAGCTACAAGGAGCGGGACGAGGCCCCCATCACCCGGATGGCCACCGCCGCCCTCATCCGGGAGCAGCTGTCCAAGGCCCAGGAGTACCTGCGCAAGCAGGAGAAGGCGCAGGAGGACGAGGACGCTGAGCCCCCGGAGTTTGACGCCAAGCTGGAGGCATTGGTGCCGGTGATCAAGGGGGAGCTTCCCGCCCACTTCCACGCCCACCGGGCGGACGACATCGCCACCGCCCTGCGTATCGGCCGGGAGTTCCGGCTGAAGACGGTGATCGTCCACGGAACCGAGGGCTATCTGGTCAAAGAGCTGCTGGCGAAGGAGCATGCGCCGGTGATCACCGGCCCCCTCTTTGGAGACCGGAGTAAGCCAGAGCTGGGCAACCAGCGGCTGGAGAACAGCGCCCTGCTGGCCCGGGCGGGGGTGCCCACCGCCATCTGTACCGATCATCCGGAAAATCCCATCCAGTACCTGCCCCTGGGGGCCGCTCTGGCGGCCAAGGCGGGCATGAAGCCGGAGGAGGCCCTGGAGGCCATCACCCTTCGGGCGGCGGAGATTGCCGGCATCGCCCACCGGGTGGGCTCACTCACTGTGGGCAAGGATGCGGATATTGTCGTCTGGGAGGGGGATCCGCTGGACATGACCAGCCAGACCCGGATGGTGTTTATTAACGGGAAACGGGTGAAGTGAGCGGCCGCTGAAATTGGTTTTTTGACTGTTTCCAATTGCCATTTTTCTCCGGATGTTGTACACTGTAACTATCAGATCACCACTGAGGAGGACTGGGATAAAATGAAAATTTCCATGGCATCCGACCACGGCGGCTTCGCCCTGAAGGAGCATATCAGAGAGTACCTGACCAACCAGGGCCACACTGTCATCGATGTGGGTACCCACAGCCTGGACAGCTGCGACTACGCGGATTTTGCCTATCCTGCTGCCAAGCTGCTGGCAGACGGCGAGGTGGATCGGGCGGTGCTGGTCTGCTCCACCGGTATCGGAATCTCCATTGCCGCTAACAAGGTGAAGGGGATCCGCTGCGCGCTGTGCAGCGAGCCCTATTCCGCCGAGATGACCCGCCGGCACAACGACGCAAACTGCCTGGCTATGGGCGGCCTGATGGTGGGCGACATGATGGCCGAGCGGATTGTGGACACCTTCCTGAACACTGCGTTTGAGGGGGGCCGCCACAGCCGCCGGATTGGCAAGATCGCCGACATCGAGGAGAAGGAACGCCAGTAAATACAGCAAATTCGGAACCCCCGTTCTGCCTGGCAGAGCGGGGGTTTGGCCTGCAGGGAGTCTGTCTCATCAAAAAAACAATTTGACACGACCCGACAGACAGGGTTGACAATGGAGCGCAAAAGGCATACTATAAAAGTGAAAACAAAAGAGATCCGGTAGGTAAGGCTACCACAAGGATATGGGTTGCTGCCGCAAAGTCGTGGAGACACGATCCGTTGGTATGAGCAGGTGATATCGAACCCAAAGGTATCACATAATGCAATTTCACGCCTTGTGATGCTAAAGCTTGAACGGTGGGAGGGCGGCCTTGGGGCGGCCCGAGAAACGCTCATTACAGCATCTGACGCCGGAGTGGTGTCGGGTGCTTTTTCATTTCGCCGGCAGGGGAAGACCCAGCCGCGTCAGAGGAAGGGACGGTGGAACGATGGCTGATTTTGAGAGCAGACAGGCGAAGACAATTTCCATCATTGAGGGTTTACTTCAGCGAAAACAGTACGCCCAGCTGCGTGGGCTGCTGCTGCCCCTGGAGGCGGCGGACGTGGCCCAGATTATGGACAGTCTGCCGGAACAGAACATCGCGCTGCTGTTCCGCCTGCTGCCAAAGGAATCGGCGGCGGAGGTGTTCGTGGAGCTGGGACCCGACCATCAGGAGCAGCTGATCCGCAGCTTTTCCAACACCGAGCTGAAAGAGGTGCTGGACGAGCTGTACCTGGACGACGCCGTGGACATCGTGGAGGAGATGCCCGCCAACGTGGTCAAGCGGATTCTGGCTCACTCCGACCCGGAGATGCGCAAGAGCATCAACGAAATTCTGAAATACCCGGAGGATTCCGCCGGTTCCATCATGACCACCGAGTATATTGACCTGAAACGGGACATGACGGTGCAGGACTGCTTCAAGCGCATTCGCCGCAACGCCACCGAGGTGGAGACCATCAACGTCTGCTATGTCCTGGACCGGGACCGGAAGCTCAAGGGCTATGTCACCATCCGGGATCTGTTCATGGCGGACTATGAGGACGAGATCGGGGAGATTATGGACTCCAACCTGGTCTTTGTCACTACCCTGGAGGATCAGGAGAGCGTGGCTCAGAAGTTCAGCCGCTATGGCTTTCTCACCATGCCGGTGGTGGATACGGAAGAGCGGCTGGTGGGCATTATCACGGCGGATGACGTCATGGACGTCATGCAGGAAGAGGCCACCGAGGACATGGAAAAGATGGCCGCCATGCTGCCCACCGACAAGCCCTACCTCAAGGCCAGCGTCTTTGAGACCTGGAAGAGTCGCTTCCCCTGGCTGCTGCTGCTCATGCTGTCGGCCACCTTCACCAGCCTGATCATCACCAAGTTCGAGAGCGCCCTGGCTTCCTGTATGGTGCTCACCTCCTTTATCACCATGCTCAGCGGCACCGGCGGCAACTCCGGCTCTCAGGCGTCAGTGGCGGTGATCCGCGCCCTCTCCCTGCATGAGGTGCGCTTTGGTGACCTGTTCCGGGTCATTTGGAAGGAGATCCGGGTGGCCGCCGTCTGCGGCCTTACCCTGGCTGTGGCCAACTTTGCAAAAATGATGCTGGTGGACCGGATGCTGTTCCACAACCCGGCTGTCACTCCTCTGGTGGCTCTGGTGGTCTGCCTCACCCTGGTGTGTACCGTGATCTGCGCCAAGGCCCTGGGCGCCCTGCTGCCCATGCTGGCGGACAAGATCGGTCTCGACCCGGCTGTGCTGGCAAGCCCCTTTATCACCACTGTGGTTGACGCCCTGTCCCTGCTCATCTACTTCGGCTTTGCCACCACTTTGCTGCAATTGTGACGGCAGCCGAACAGCACACGGTTCCGAAAGGAGGCTGATGTGATGAACGGATCAGAACGCAATGCAGAAAAGAGACTTGCAATTGTAAAGCGGCTGCTGGAGGAAAAGCAGTACGCCCAGCTGCGGGGCCTGCTCCTGCCGCTGGAGGCGGCGGACGCGGCGCAGATCATGGAAGGTCTGCCGCAAAAGGAAATCCCTCTGCTGTTCCGGCTGCTGTCCAAAGAACTGGCGGCGGAGACCTTTATAGAGCTGCCGCCGGAGCAGCAGGCTCAGCTGATCGAGGGCTTTTCCAGTGATGAGCTGAAGTCGGTGCTGGAGGAGCTGTATCTGGACGATGCGGCGGATCTGGTGGAGGAGATGCCCGCCAATGTGGTGCAGCGGGTTCTGGCCCACGCCGCGCCGGAACAGCGGATAGGCATCAATCAGATCCTGAGTTATCCCAAGGACTCTGCCGGCGCCCTGATGACCACCGAGCTGATTGACCTGACACCGGACATGACGGTGGAGGACAGCTTCCGGCGGATTCGCCGGGATGCCGCCAACGTGGAGACCATCGACGTATGCTATGTAGTGGATACCGGACGGGAACTGATTGGATACATTACCATCCGCACTCTGCTGCTGGGCGATTATGGAGACACGGTGGAGCAGCTGATGAACCGCAGCCCCATCTCGGTTGTTACGCTGGAGGATCAGGAGAGCGTGGCCCGGAAGTTTGGCCGGTACGATTTCCTGGCTATGCCCGTGGTGGATACCCAGGGCCATCTGGTGGGCATTATCACAGCGGACGACGTCATGGACGTGCTCCGGGAGGAGACCACCGAGGATATGGAGAAGATGGCCGCCATCCTGCCCATGGACAAGCCCTATCTTCGGGCCACCACCTTTGAGATCTGGAAGAGCAGAATTCCCTGGCTGCTCCTGCTGATGATCTCCTCCACCTTTACGGCGCTGATCATCGCCCGGTTTGAACACGCTCTGGCCGCCTGTATGGTGCTCACCTCGTTTATCGCCATGCTCAGCGATACCGGCGGCAATTCCGGCTCTCAGTCCTCCGCCGAGGTGATCCGGGCGCTCTCCCTGGGGGAGGTCACCTTCCGGGAGCTGCTCCGGGTGCTGTGGAAGGAGCTGCGGGTGGCGCTGCTGTGCGGCGTTACGCTGGCGGTGATCAACTTTGCGAAAATGCTGCTGGTGGATCGGATGCTGTTCCACAACCCTGCCGTCACCTTGCCGGTGATTCTGGTGGTCTGCCTCACCGTGATTATGACGGTGGTCTGTGCCAAGCTGCTGGGTGCGTTGTTCCCGATTCTGGCAGAACGGGCGGGGGTGGATCCGGCGGTAATCGCCAGCCCCTTTATCACCACAGTGGTGGACGCCCTCTCCCTGCTCATCTATTTTGGCTTTGCGGTCATGCTGCTGCACTTGTGACTGGATTTCATCAAACGAAAAGCGACAAAGGGGCTCTGCCGGGCGAAAGACGGCAGAGTCCCTCTGATTTCAATTTCCGTTTGCAGGGTTCACCCCAGCATCACATCCAGCACCATCATGACCAGAAATCCCCCCATGGCCCCCAGGGTGCCCAGATCGCTGTGGGGGCTCATGTTCGCCTCGGGGATCAGCTCCTCCACCACCACATAGAGCATGGCGCCGGCGGCGAAGCTGAGCAGCCAGGGCATCACCGGCTGCA
>JBJDXS010000040.1:0-7506 GCA_051866815.1 Candidatus Onthomonas sp.
ACGTCGGTCATCTCGTTGCCGCGCTCGCCGCAGCCGATATAGACCACGATGTCCACGTCAGACCACTTGGCCATGGCGTGCTGCACCACCGTCTTGCCGGCGCCGAAGGGGCCGGGGACAGCGGCGGTGCCGCCCTTGGCCACGGGGAACATGGTGTCGATGACACGCTGGCCGGTGGACAGGGGCACATGGGGGGGATACTTCTTCTTGTAGGGACGGCCCACACGAACCGGCCACTTCTGCATCATGGTCAGGTTCTGCACGGCGCCCTTGTCGGTCTTCAGGGTGGCGACCGTATCGGTCACGGTAAAGGAGCCGGAGGTGATGGAGGCGATGGTGCCGCTCATCCCCAGGGGAACCATGATCTTGTGGACGGTGGAGGAGGTCTCCTGGACGGTGCCGATGACGTCGCCGCCCTCAACCTTGTCGCCCACCTTGGCGGTGGCCACAAAGTCCCATTTCTTCTCCCGGTTCAGGGCAGGCACTTCCACGCCGCGCTTGATGTTGGCGCCGCAGATCTGCATAATGCCCTCCAGGGGACGCTGAATGCCGTCGTAGATATTTTCCAGCAGACCGGGGCCCAGCTCCACGGACAGGGGGCTGCCGGTGGTGACCACCTCTGCCCCGGGGCCGATGCCGGAGGTCTCCTCATAGACCTGAATGGAGGCGGAGTCGCCGTTCATGTTCAGGATCTCGCCAATGAGGCGCTGCTCGCCTACACGGACCACGTCGGACATGTTGGCATCCTGCATGCCGGTGGCAACCACCAGCGGGCCGGACACCTTGACGATTTTGCCCATAGGTTTTCTACCTTCTTTCCTTATCGGTTGGCCAGGGAGGACTCCCTGGGATCGTTACAAAATGTCGGCGCCTACCGCGCGCTCCACGGAATCGGTGATATTCTGCATTCCGATGCCCAGAGAGCCGGCCTTGCCGGGGATCAGGATGATGGCCGGCATGACCTCGTCCTTATACTTGTTGACCTCCTCCTGCATCTGGGAGGCAAACTGCTCGGTGAGATAGATGATGGCGGTCTCTCCGTCCCGGGCCAGGTGGTGAAGCTTTTTCCGGGCCTCCTCCACCGTCTCGGCGGGATAGACGTCCAGCCCCAGGGCCTTGAATCCCAGGACGCTCTCGCGGTCGCCCAGTACAGCGATTTTATACATAAGCGTCACGCAGCCTTTCCCGGATCACGTCGGCGGAAAGCCCCGCCAGACGGCCCGTCATGATAATCCGGACAGCAGTGAACTCGCTGTCCTTGGCAGCCAGATAGGCGATCAGAGGCTGCTCGCCAAAGGCCACCCGTTTGGCCTGGGTCAGATAGGCCATCAGGGCGTTGTCGCAGGCCTTCTCAAAGGCGGTCAGCCCGCCGCCGTTGACAGCGGCTTGGCCCAGCTGAGCGGCCTGCGCCAAGCTGGAGGTGGAATAGATCTCCTCCACAGTGGCGCTGCCCTCGGCCACGGCAATCAGCCGCCGCAGATCCATGGAGCCGCCCCGGAAGAGGACAGTCTTGAGGAAGTCCCCGTCCTTGCCCATGCGGATCACCCGCACCAGGCTGCGCAGGTTGGCCACATCCACCATCAGCCGGACATAGCCCTGCAGGAATTCAGAGCCGGTCTCCTGCGCCAAAGTCTCCATCTCTTTAAAGTAAGCCTGATCCAGCAGGAAATCCGCCTGCTGGGGATCCTTGGTGGCTCCCAGCAGCTCCCGGGCGTCCTGGATAGCCTTGGCCAGAGGGGCGGGCAGAGAGCCAAAGTCGGACTCCGCCACCGCCGCCGCCAGCACTCTTCCGGGAATACGGCCCGCGTCTACCAGCAGGCGCTGGGGATCCTCCCCCCGGGCCTCGCTCTTGAGCAGCACCTTTGCGTTGTGATAGTCATATTTAATTTGGAACACGTCCACCATCCGGGGGTCCGGGGCGCAGCCGGCCAGGTCTCGCATCACCTGATCCCGGGCCTTGGCCAGCATATCGTTCACCGTGTCCACGTCTACCCGGCTCAGCTCCTGGTAGCCGCACTCGGTGAGCACCTTGGCCGCGTCCTCGGCGGTGGGGGCGTCCAACATCCGCTCCATCCGGGCCTGGGTCAGCAGGCTGTTTTCCATGGCCCGCAGCCGGGCGGACAGATACAGATAGTCGGTATCCTTGATTCTCTTAGACAATTCGGTCCCTCCTTATACAGGAGCGCCTCAGGCGAACAGCACCTTGGCCACCTCGCCCGACACACTGCCCCGGGCCAGCCGTACCAAAGTCTCAAAGGTGCAGTTGACCTCCACGTCTCCGTCGGCCAGCACCACGCCGCCCCGGAAGTCCCGGGACTGCTGGGACAGGGTGAGATGGGCCTCTTTCCCCGCCTTGGCCAGCAGGTCATTGGCCTTGGTGGCGATCTTGACGCCGTACCGGGCCCGGTCGGACAGGCACAGAATGAGCTGCTCCTTACCGGTGGAGGAGGCCTTGGCCGTCAGCTGGGCCAGCAGGTCGATATACTCCCGCTCAGGCAGGCTGCACAGCTTGTCCATCGCCAGTTCGAAGGCCTTGTCCAGCATCTCCTGCTTGACGGCCAGGGTCTGCTGGCGGCTCTCCATCTCGGCGGAGCTGATCAGCCGGCTGCGGCGCTCGTCCGCCTGCTTCCGCCCCTTGGCCAGGGCGTCCTGGGTGTTCTGCTGCGCCTGCGCCTGATAGCGGGCCATGATCTCATCGGCCTGGGCCTGAGCCTGGGCCACCACAGCCGCAGCCTCCTGCTGGGCATCCCCTGCGATACGCTGGGTGATTTTTTCGATTCCAGTCATTGTTCTCCCGCCTTTCCTTGTTTCCGGGCTGTCAGCTGATATAGATGATCATCAGCATGGAGGCCAGCAGAGACAGGATGGCGTAGAACTCGACGGTGATGCACAGCACCATGCCCTTGGACCAGTCATCCGGCTTCTTGGCCAGGATGTTGATGGAGCCGGCGGCCACGCGGCCCTGAGCCATGGCGGAGAACAGGCCGCCCAGTGCCATGGGCAGGCAGGCGGCGAAGTACTGCAGGCCCTGCTGCACCGTCATGCCGGCGGCAGTGCCGTCCATCAGGCCCATGCTGAAGATGGCAAAGAACCAGACCACCAGGCCGTACAGGCCCTGGGTGCCGGGGATGACCTGCAGGATCATGACCTTACCGAACTTGGAAGGATCCTCGCTCAGCAGGCCGGTGCCCGCCTCACCGGCGATGCCGGTGCCCTTTGCGCTGCCGATGCCGCTGAGAACGGCTGCCAGACCGGCGCCCAGCAGAGCCAGAGCCAGGCCGCCAAAAGATTCGAAGAAGCTCATTGTAATTTCCTCCTTATTATTTGACCATGTCTACATATTCAGTGTTGATTGCCAGAGGCCGGAAGGGTTTGCCGCCGTCCTCATAGAATTTGCCAAAGTACTCCAGGCACTGGAGACGAAGATCGTGGACGTAGCAGCCCAGGATATTCAGCGCGAAGTTAAGAGCGTTACCCGCCAGGGAGATGACGATAAAGAAGACCACATTGCCCGGAATCGCGCCCAGGGTGTTGAACACCTGGGCAATGACCGAGCCGGCCAGCATCAGAGCCATCAGACGGGCGTAGGAGAGGACATCTCCGAAATAGCTGGTGATGTCATACAGGCTGGAGACACCACCCACCAACTTGCCGATAATGGTGGGGCTGCTCCGGCCCTGGGTGAGGATCAGCGCCAGCACGCCGGCGATAGCCACCCACCAGAAGCCAGTGAGGGCGCCCACCGCGATGCCGATGAACACCAGCCACCAGGAGCCCACATCCATGACGGCGTCCCAGAACTGTCCCCGCTTGGTCAGCTTGTAGAAGTTAATGGCCATACCGGTGACAATCTGAACCACGCCCAGGCACATGGCGCCCAGCAGGATCATCAGGGTGTCGTTCAGAGGGGTAAACAGGGCGGGCATCTCAAAGGTGCTGGCCGGATTGATCAGCTTGAGCAATTGGGGAATGAAGTCGCCCAAAAAGCCTCCGGTGAGTGCGCCGAAGATAAAGGTGCTCACGCCGCACAGGCCGATCAGCTGGAAGATATTGCCTCTCGGATGCTTCTTTTTGCAGACAATGATGGAGATCGCCATCATAATCAGTCCGTAGCCCATGTCCGCCAGCATAATGCCGTAAAACAGCACGAAGAAGGGGAACATCAGCGGGTTCGGATCCACCGAGCCGTAAGCCGGCAGGGAGTACATCTCGGTGATCATGTTCATCGGCTTGACCACCTTGCTGTTTTGCAGCTTCACCGGCACCTTGGGATAGTCCTCCTTAGCAGGCTCGGACAGCTCCCAGGCACAGGTGTGACCGTTCAGCACCCGGAGCAGCTGCTCCTCCTCGGGCGCGCTGTACCAGCCCTCCAGCAGGAATGTCTTGTCGGTTCCGAGCAGCCGCTCCTTGCCTTCCTCCTTCTGGATGTCCTGATACACCCGGTCAATGACCAGCTTGATCTGGTCCCGGTGCTCCTTCTGGCCGGCGATGGTCTCGATGGCCTGGGCCTTGCACAGCTCCTCCTGAGCAATCTGCTCGTCCAGAGCCGCCAGGTTTTCCTGTGCCGTACCCTTGACGCCCTTGAAGCGGACCTGGGAAAAGGCCCGGGATTTCAGGGTATCCAGCGCGGCCTGGAAGTCACTCTTGTGACACACCAGCAGCACATAGCACTGCTCCTTGTCCCGGCTGACCTCTGTGATCTCGCAAAGAGGCGCCGCCTCAGCCAGGGCCTGCTGGATGGGCTCCAGCTCCACTCCGGCGGGCAGCACGCCCAGGACAATCTCTGTTGTATCTGTGGACTCCGTCTCCAGGGCGAGATCCAACTCCGCCCAGGGCAGGAAGCCCGCCTTCTGGGTCTGAAGCCGGTTCTCCGCGGAAACCGCCTGGTTCAGCTCCGTCACCGCCTGGTTGATGATGCCGGCGCTCTCCAGGGCAATCCGGGTGGTCTCCGGGTCGAAGAGCTGCTCCTCAGTCACATAGGGCCTGGGGGTCAGCATCCCCTCCTTGCCGGGAGCGTACCGCTTGAGAGCCTCCAGCGCTGACTTCAGCGCACCGCTCTCGCTGCGCACCTGGCCCAGCGCCGTGTTGCCCCGCTTGCTCAGCAGCTGCTCCCACTCGGGATCCTCCGGCTGGGCCTCAGGCGTGGCAATTTCCACGCAACCCACCCGGAGCAGCTCGTCCAGCAGGGCCTCCTGCTCCTCTGCCAGGGCAATCAGCCGCAGATGCTTCATCTTGACGATTGCCATCAGGCATCCACCACCTTTCTGACAATCAGTGACGCTGCTTCTTCCAGCCGTCTTTCCGCCTGCTTGCGCAGCTGGTCTGCGTCCGCAGCGGCCTTCTCCCGAATCCGGGCCATATCGCCGGAGGCAGACTGCTCTGCCTCTGCGATCATCTGACGGACCTCCGCCTCAGCCTTGGCCTGGGCGTCCAGCACGGCCTGACGGCCGGCCTTCTCCGCCTCGGCAACCAGGCGCTTGGCTTCCTGAGCGGCCTGAGCCTTCTGAGCCCTGCCCTGCTCCTCCGCCTGCGTCACCTGCTTGACTGCTTCCAGAGACATCGTCTCACCGCCTTTCCTTATAAATTTCCTTCAAAAAAGAACTTTTTGTCAGATGAGACTATTATATCAATTTGCCTGCAGAATTGCAACGGGAACTTTTTCGAATTGCAATTGTTTTTCAAAGAAAAATGCAAGTAATCACATTTTACTTGCATTTCCCGAAATTTTTTCCCTTTTACTGCCGCTTATTTTTGCGCATTTCGCAAGTTTTGTCCAACATCGATTCTTTTCCCGAATTGCCGGAACTTTTCGCTTTGTTGTTTTCCAGCAATTACCGTTTTCCCGCGCTCACTTGCTCAGCACATCGGCCAGCAGATTGAGCCCGTCCAGAATCCGCTCCTGCTCATCCTGGTTCAGATCCTGCAGCGCCTCGGCAAACTGATCGCTGGCGTCGTGCACAGTTTTGGTGCGAATATCCCGGTAACGGTCGGTGACTGAGACAAAGATCTTCCGTCGATCCTGATCGGAGCGAACCCGCTGGGCCAAGCCCAGCTTTTCCAGCCGGTCCACCACGCCTGAGGTGGTGCTGTTGGCGCTGCCGGTGGCCTTGGCCAGGTCGCTGATGGGCATGGGGCCGTCGGCATCCAGGATCATCAGCGTCACCGTCTGGGGATAGGTCAGGTTCAGTCTGCCCAGGAACCCCTGGGAGCGAATCGACATCTGCCGGCTGGCCCGGAGATAAGCATGCAGGATTTGGTTGGCGCTTTCCGTCATATCGTATCCCTCCTGAGAGTTTTTCATGTAAATCGGCCTCAAATCACGGGGATTGTCCGGCGATTATTTCGATTGTGATATTTATCATATTCCTCTTTCCCGAACACGTCAACAAAGTGCCGACGCAATTTACGTTTTATTCGCACACTATTTACGGTTTGTTCATCTTCCGGAGCGCCATCCCTTCTCCATGCCATGCCGGGGGCAATATTGACATTCTCTGGCAGGACTGCTACAATAACTTAGCTATCTACCCCGATTTTCTGATGCAGGAGTGTATTTATGCGACGTTTTATCGGCGACCTCAAACGGTATTACCGCTATATTTTTTATTCCGCCAAGAGCATTCTGAAGCAGGAGGTGGCGGACTCCTTCCTCAACTGGATCTGGCTCATCCTCAACCCCATCATGTTCATGCTGGTCTACGCCTTTGTCCAAATTGCCATTTTCGGCAATGAGACCAAATATCTGGCCTCCTTCCTCTTCATCGGCCTGACCTGCTGGAACTTTTTCAACCCCTGTATCACCGGCAGCATCCGGATGATCAAGCGGTACCAGGGCATCATCTCCAAGGTTTATGTGCCGAAATACGTCTTTTTGTTGTCCAATATGCTGGTCAATGGCTTCAAGACGCTGATCTCCTTTGGATTGGTCATCATCTCCCTGATTGTCTATGGGGTTCCCTTCTCTCCCAGGATGTTCTGGTGCATTCCCTATTTGCTGGTGCTGTTTCTGGTCACCTTCGGCCTGTCCTGCATCCTGCTGCATGCCGGTGTCTTCCTGGATGACCTGGCCAACATCGTCCCCATCGCCATGCGGATGCTCTTCTTCCTCTCCGGCATCTTTTATGATCTGGAGGGCAAGCTGAAGGGCGGCCTGGGCTATGTGATGGAGCGTCTCAACCCGGTGGCTCACATCATCCTCCAGATGCGCCGAACCATGATCTATGACAAGCCCGCCAGCGTCCACTGGCTTCTCTTCTGGTTTGTGGCCGGCCTGGTTCTCTCCGTCATCGGCATCACCCTCATCTACAAGTATGAGCGGCGCTACGTCAAGTCCATCTGATATTCCATTTCTCTGCTGCGGCTGTCCATTCCGGTCAGCCGCAGATTTTTTCATTTTTTGTAAAATGCCCCTTGACAGATTGCCTGCCCATGAGTATAATAACATCTGTCGCGCGGGAGTAGCTCATCTGGTAGAGCGCCACCTTGCCAAGGTGGAGGTAGCGAGTT
>JBJDXS010000041.1:0-1708 GCA_051866815.1 Candidatus Onthomonas sp.
ATACGGCGCTTGTGGGTCAGCTCGGCCAGGGGGTTGGTCTGGTCCATGAACTGGCTCAGGGGGGAGGAGCCGAAGAACTCCTTGATGGCGGCGGTGATGGGCCGGATGTTGATCAGGGACTGGGGGGTGACGATGTCCTGATCCTGAATGGTCATCCGCTCACGGATGACACGCTCCATCCGGGTGAAGCCGATGCGGAACTGGTTCTGCAGCAGCTCGCCCACGCAGCGCAGACGGCGGTTGCCCAGGTGGTCGATGTCGTCCTTGGTGCCCACGCCGTAGGCCAGGCAGTTGAGGTAGTTCACCGAGGCCAGAATGTCGTCCACGGTGATGTGCTTGGGCAGCAGCAGGTCGGCGTTCTCCGCCACGGCGGCCTTGAGCTCGTCGCCGGAGTACTGATCCAGCAGATCCCGCAGGACAGAGACACGGACACGCTCGGTGATGCCGCAGTCGGCGGGGTCGAAGTCCACAAAGGCGGACATGTCCACCACGTTGTTGGCGAACACCTTGATCACGGTGCCCTCCACGTCGATAAAGGCCTCGTTGACGCCCCGGGCGGCCAGCTCCCGGGCGCGCTCCCGGGTCAGCACCTCGCCGGGCTCGGCCAGGATCTCACCGGTCCAGGGATCGGCGATGGGGGCGGCCAGCTTCTGACCGGCCAGACGGCGGGCGATGTCCAACTTCTTGTTGAACTTGTACCGGCCCACCTCGGACAGGTCGTACCGGCGGGGGTCAAACAGCAGGGCCTCCATCAGGCTCTCACAGGAGTCCACCGTGGGAGGCTCGCCGGGACGCAGCTTACGGTAGATCTCCAGCATAGCGTCCTCGTAGGTCTTGCAGGGGTCCTTCTCCAGGGTGGCCACAATGCGGGGATCCTCGCCAAAGACGTCGAGAATCTCAGCGTCGGTCTTAAGGCCCACGGCACGCAGCAGGCAGGTGATGGGAATCTTACGGTTTTTGTCGATGCGGACATAGAACACGTCGGAGAGATCCGTCTCATACTCCAGCCAGGCGCCCCGGTAGGGGATGACGGTGGTGGTGTAGAAGACGTTGCCCGCCTTGTCCTCCTCCCGGCCGTAGTACATGCCGGGGGAGCGGACGATCTGGGAGACGATGACGCGCTCGGCGCCGTTGATCACAAAGGTGCCGCCCCGGGTCATCAGGGGGAAGTCGCCCATGTAGATCTCCTGCTCCTTGATTTCCTCGGTCTCCTTGTTGCGCAGGCGCACCTTGACGTGGATGGGCTTGGCATAGGTGGCGTCCCGGGCCTTGCACTCCTCCACGCTGTACTTGGGGGGCTTGTTCATCGAAAAGTCGATGAAGCTCAGTTCCAGATTGCCGGCATAGTCGGTAATGCAGCCCACGTCCTTGAACACCTGGCGCAGACCCACGTCAAAGAACCACTGATAGCTCTTCTTCTGGATCTCCAACAGGTCGGGCATCTGGATGATCTCGTCGTGGCGAATGAAGCTCTTCCGCTTGGTGTTGCCGAAGGTTACGTCTTTGACCATAGATGATTTCACTCCCGTTTCCGTCAAATATCACAAAGCATGGCCGGATGCAAAGTGCGGCACACCCGGCAAGGTTGCAAACATTTCCCCGTTTCTCTCTTGCACTGGAGAGAGAGCTGTGCTACAATGCCCACAGTAGGGGGAAAGGGCAAAAAGGCTATGAAGCCACAATAGCAATTTATTGTATAATAAAACCC
>JBJDXS010000042.1:0-6579 GCA_051866815.1 Candidatus Onthomonas sp.
GTATCCCGCCTGGAAAAGCAGGCCCTGCAGAAGCTGCTCGCTGCCCTGGAGGGCCCGGCCCGCCAGTAAGCAGGAACGTTTCGTCTCGCAAACGCAAACGACTCCCCCGGAAGCGCCAAATGCTTCCGGGGGAGTCGCAGCGTGTCGATAAAGATCGACACGCTCGAACAAAATCTACGATTTTGTTCGAAAATGCGGCCGAACCGCGCGCCCTAACGGGCACACTCCCGGCCTCCCTGTGTGCTTTTTGCCGGCGCAGGTCCGGCTAAAAGCACATATTTCACTTTGTTTTGTTGCTGAGGCAACAAAACTCCTGCGGAGGGCTTCCTAAACTTTTAACCCCAACAGAAAACGCCAGATATACTTTTTTGACAGACTGCGACTCCCCCGGAAGCGCCAAATGCTTCCGGGGGAGTCGTATTTTACGCTCGAATCAAGCCTTTGCCGGCAGTCTCTGATAGAGCTCCATCTCCTGCCGCACCCGGCGGGCCAGATCACTGTCATAGGAACCGGGCAGCGCCCGCCACTTCCAGTTGGTACCCAAGGTAGAGGGGGTATTGATCCGTGCCTCGCTGCCAAGCCCCAGCAGATCCTGCATCTGCATGATTGCCAAGTCTGCCACGCTGGCCCAAGCCGCCCGCATCATCCCCCAGTGGTAGCCCTCCCGGTCGTTCAGCCGCAGGTAGCGCTTTGCGTAGGCCACGTCCTCTTCGGGGGCAGTGGCCATCCAGCCCTGGATGGTGTCGTTGTCGTGGGTGCCGGTGTAAACCACGCAGTTGCGGGGATAGTTGTGGGGCAGATAGCTGCTGCCGCTGCTGTCCCGGCTGTCAAATGCGAACTCCAGCACCTTCATGCCGGGATATCCGGTGTCCCGGAGCAGCTGAGCCACTGAATCGTTCAGATAGCCCAAGTCCTCCGCGATGATTTCCCGATGCCCCAGCGCCTGCTGCACAGTCCGGAAGAAGTCCATACCCGGCCCCGGACACCAGTGTCCGTTTCTTGCAGTGGTATCCCCATAGGGGATGGCGTAATAGGCGTCAAAGCCCCGGAAGTGGTCAATGCGCAGTACATCATAAATCCGGAATTGGTAGGCAATCCGGCGCAGCCACCAGGCATAGCCGTTGGACGCCATATAGTCCCAATGAAACAGAGGATTGCCCCAGAGCTGGCCATCCTCGGAAAATCCGTCCGGCGGACAGCCGGCCACAGCGGTGGGCTGTCCCTCCCCGTCCAGCTGAAACTGCTCCGGATTGGCCCAGACGTCCACGCTGTCGGCAGCCACATAGATGGGTAGATCTCCGATGATGGCGATCCCCTTCTCTGCTGCCTCGGCCCGGAGGGCGTTCCACTGCCGGTAAAACAGGTACTGCACCGCCCGCCAGAAGTCCAGCTCCCCCGCCAGCTCCTCCCGGGCCGCCTGAAGGGCATCCTTCTGGCGCATGCGCTCCGGCCTGGGCCACTGATACCAGGAGACGCCGCCATGCTTGCCCTTCAGGGCCATAAACAGGGCGTAGTCCTCCAACCAATCCCGCTCCCGGCGGCAGAAGTCGGCATAATCCTCCGGCTTCCGGGCCAAAAGACGCTGGCTGGCCAAATGCAGCACCCGATACCGCTGCTGGTAGATCCGTCCGTAATCCACCTGCCCGGCGTCCGCGCCCCAGTCCAGAGTCCGGTACTCCTCCGGCCGCAGCAGCCCCTCCCCTGCCAGGTCATCCAGATCGATGAAGTAGGGATTCCCCGCATAAGAGGAAAAGGACTGATAGGGAGAATCCCCAAAGCTGGTGGGGCAGATGGGCAGAATCTGCCAGCAGGACTGTCCCGCCTCAGAGAGGAAGCGGAGGAAGTCCCGGGCCGCCTGCCCCATGGTGCCGATGCCATAGGGAGACGGCAGGGCGCTGATGGGCATCAAAATTCCGGCTCGTCTCACGGGAAATCACCTTCCTTTTCCAGCCCTCACTCCGCCGGAGCCGAAACACTTTCTCCGCGGATCAGGCGGAAGGGAATCACCTCATGGACAGGGCGGGGCTTACGTTCAATGTTGCGCAGTAAAATGTCGGTACCGCGGGCCGCCAACTGGCGGGAGTCCTGCTGAATCGTCGTCAGCCGGGGAACGGAAAACTGGGCAGATGCAATTCCATCGTAACCGATCACCGAGATATCCTCCGGCACCCGCTTTCCCCGATCCCGCAGGGCACGGATTGCCCCAATGGCAATCACGTCGCCCATGGCAAAGATGGCTGTCAGGTCCGGATTCCGGTCCAGCAGGCTGCAGGCCGCCTGATAGCCGTCCGCCATGGAGTAGCGGCAGGGCTCGCACTGGAGTTCCTCCCGGAAGGGAATCCCGTGCGCCCGAAAGCTGGCCAGGCAGCCCTGGAGCCGGCAGTAGCTGATCTGCGAGCAGGAGAGGTTGCCGCCCAGGATGCCGATTTTCCGGTGCCCCTGCTGGATGAGGAAATTGACTGCCTGCTCAGCGGCGGCATGGTCGTCTGTGGTCAGGCTGGAGAGATTGTCATATCCCAACTCCTGGGCTGTATTGGTAATCAGGACGCAGGGGACGGTAATGCCAGCGAAATGATCCCGGAAAAACTCCAAGTCACCGCCCAGGAACATAATCCCTTTGGGATGACGCTCCCGGCACAGCTGCAGCGCATAGGCCACCTCGTCGGCGTCCTCGTCCAGGTAGTGGACAACGGGCTCCTGCCCGCTGTCTGACAGCAGCGCCTGAATCTGCTCCACGATGTCCGCAAAGAGCATGTTCTGGGTGCCCTTGACAACAATGGAGATATTGGACAGGAACTGCTGCTTCAGGTGCTTGGCGTTGGCGTTTGGCTGGTAGTGGTATTTCTCTACCACTTCCAGCACCTTTTGTCTCGTTTTCTCGGTGACGTCCGGATGGTTGTTGAGCACGCGGGAAACCGTTCCCACGCCGCAGCCGGACAGCCGCGCGATATCCTTGATGGTCATTTCAGGCCTTCCTTTGCGATAAAATAGAGGTGGAATTCATTCTAAAGTTCTATTTTAACCCTTTACAGCCCCATCTGCAACACCCTTAATAATGTATTTCTGGCAAAATACGTAGATAATGATAATGGGAAGGACAGTCAGCATAATGCAGGCCATCATGGGACCCATCTCCACCTTGCCGTAGCTGCCTTTGAAATACTGAATCAGGATGGGAATCGTGGAATACTTTTTCCGGTCCAGCACCAGATAAGGGAGCAGGTAGTCGTTCCAGACCCACATGGTCTCCAGGATACCGACAGAGATGAGGGTGGGCTTGAGCACCGGAATGACGATGAGGAAGAAGGTCTGGAGCGGGTTGCAGCCATCGATGAGGGCTGCCTCCTCAATTTCCAGGGGAATGGACTTCATAAAGCCGGAGAACATGAACACCGCCAGGCCTGCGCCGAAGCCCAGATAGATGATGCAGATATTCCAGGGGGTGTTCAGCTTGAGCTGGTCAGAGGTGGCAGCCAGGGTGAACATGAGCATCTGGAAGGGCACCACCATGGAGAACACAAAGAGGAAGTAGCACAGCTTGGTAAAGACGTTCTGTACACGGGTGATGTACCAGGCGCACATGGAGCAGCAGACCAGAATCAGCACCACACTGGTCACAGTAATGGTCAGGCTGGTGAGGAAGGCGCTCAGGAAGCCCTTGGAGTTGATGGCGTCCACGAAGTTGGCCAGGCCGTTGAAGGTCTCCGCCGTAGGCAGCTCGAATGCGCTGCTGGTGGTGATGGCGGTCTCCTTCTTCAGAGAATTCATCAGGATCATGAACACCGGGTAGATCCAGGCGATGCAGAGCAGGCTCAGCACCACAGTCAGAATACGGTCAAAGACGCGGGTTTTCTTTTTCATTACTGCTGCACCTCCTTGGAGCGGGTGGCACGGAGCTGAATCATCGAGATAGCGATGACCATAATGCAGAACAGGACTGCCTTGGCCTGGCCGATTCCCTTCCACTGGGCGCCGGAGCGGGCGTAGAAGGTGTTATAGATGTTCAGCGCCAGCATCTCGGTGGCGTGGTTGGGATCGCCGCCGGTGAGGGCCAGGTTCTGGTCAAACAGCTTGAAGGAGTTGGTCAGCGTCAGGAACAGGCAGATGGTAATGGAAGGCATCACGTTGGGAATCTTGACCTTGAACAGCGTCTGAAGCGGCGTGGCGCCGTCGATCTGGGCCGCCTCAATCAGCTCGTTGGGAATGGACTGGAGTCCGGCGATATAGATAATCATCATATAGCCGATCTGCTGCCAGCACATAAGGATGATGATGCCCCAATAGCCGGCGTCAGCGTTCAGCGCCAGCAGCGGCTGGCCGGTCAGGCTGAGGACGCAGTTGATGAGGATATTCCAGATGTAGCCCAGGACGATGCCGCCGATCAGATTGGGCAGGAAATAGACGCCCCGAAAGAGGTTGGTGCCCCGGATGCCCCGGGTCAGGGCCAGGGCGATGACAAAGGACAGCAGGTTAATCAGCAGCGTGGAGACCACCGTAAAGGAGACGCTGAACTTCAGCGAGTTGAGAAACTGTCCATCACTGAACGCCTTGACATAGTTGTCAAAGCCGATAAAGGTGGCCTTGTTGATGGTGGTAAACTTGCAGAGGGAAAGGTACAGACCCTCTGCGAAGGGGATGATAAAGCCTATGATAAAGGCGAGCAGCGTGGGCAGCACAAAGATCGGCCACCATTTGCGGGTTGTTTTGACCAAGTGTATTCCCTCCTAATCTCTTTCGGGCCAAATGGCAAAGGCGAGGAGTGAGCTGCACGCCTCACCCCTCACCTTTCACCATCCGGCCAGGGGTGGATAAGAGAAAAGAGGGTGGGCAGGAGGCCCACCCTCTTGATTCAGTCATTCACTTTGAGGATTTCAGCGGCATCAGCCGTTGGCCAGCGCATACTCGGAGGCCCAGCCATCCACGAAAGCGGAAACCACAGCGTCCCACTTCTCGTCGGTCTGGTCGGCGGCATAGGCGGTCAGAGCAGAGCCCAGGTCGTTCTTCCACTGCTCAGAGGGCATGGTGGGGAAGTTCCAGGAGACGGCGGTCTTGCCGGCGGCGGTATAAGCCTGATCCTGCTTCACGAACAGGTTGGGGGACTCAACAGCGGTGTCGAAGGGGATGACAAAGCCCATCTGGTTCGCCATGGCATCGGTGCCGGTCTCAGAGGTGACGCACCAGGCCAGGAAGTCCAGTGTCGCCTGGATGTCTTCCTCGGAGGCGTCCTGGTTCACGCACCAGTAGTTCTCAGTGCCGGTGCACAGGCCCTGGTTGGCCTCGTCGCCCAGGCCGATGTAGATGGGGATCATCTGCAGCTCGTCGTCAGAATACTTCTCAGACAGAGAGCCATACTCCCAGGAGCCGTTCTGATAGAAGACAGCCTTGCCGTCCAGGAACTCGTTGCGGGAGTCGTCGCCGGTCTTGGAGGACAGCTCAGCGGGATCGCAGGTGGAGTTGTTGATGTACAGATCCCAGATCGCCCGGTAGTTGTCCAGATAGGTGCCGTTGATGGCATCGGCGTGGACGCCCTCAGCCTCATACTCGAAGTAGATGGGCAGGTTGGCCAGGTGGGTCTTGAAGCGCCAGTCAGAGGAGCCATCCATACCGGCGGAGGAGAAAGCGGCGAAGCCCAGCTCGCCGGAGCGGGCGGTGATGTCCTCGGCCACGGCCTTCAGGCTGTCGAAGGAGTTGATATCCTCCACGGTGTAACCAGCCTCAGCCAGCAGGGTCTTGTTGACGATCAGGCCATAGGACTCGATGACGTAGGCAATGCCGTAGACAGCGCCGTCCTCAATCAGGGCGTAGTCGTCGGAGGTCAGGTGGCTGTACAGCTCGGAGCCGGACAGATCATAGCAGTAATCCTTCCAGTTAGCCAGACCCACAGGGCCGTTGACCTGGAACAGGGTGGGAGCCTCGCTCTTGCCCATCTCGGCCATCAGCGTCTCCTCGTAGGTGCCGGAGGCAGCGGTCAGCACGGTGACAGGCACGCCGGTCTCTTCGGTGTAGGCCGCGGCCAGAGCCTGCCAGGCCTCGTCCTGCTCGGGCTTGAAGTTCAGATAGTAGACAGAGCCGTCAGCGGCAGGGGTCTCTGCGGCAGGCTCCTCTGCGGGCTCCTCAGCGGGCTCCTCTGCAGGTGTTTCGGCAGCGGGCTCCTCCGCGGGCTTATCCGCAGAAGTGCTGGAGCCGCCGCAGGCAACCAGAGACAGAGACATGGCCAGAGCCAAAAGCAGTGCTAACAGTTTTTTCATTTTTGGTTCCTCCTTATTTTTTTGCCGTGGAATTGGAAACGATTTTGGAATCGATTCCAATTTTGCTGATTTAAGTATATCTGTTTTGGCGGGAAATAGCAAGCAATTTTTTGTTTTTAGATCATCTTTGTATCTTTGCACAATTAAGTTATCTGTTTTTGTCTATTTTGACTATTCTTGTGTGTCCAGGAAAAGGTCTGCCAGCCTGTCCGCAGACAAAAAGAAAAACCCGAGCGAAAAATCGCTCAGGTTCTCAAAACAGCCTTGACAGGGCAAGGGTTTTATTATACAATAAATTGCTATTGTGGCTTCATAGCCTTTTTGCCCTTTC
>JBJDXS010000043.1:0-39671 GCA_051866815.1 Candidatus Onthomonas sp.
TGAAGGTGGGCGACGATCTGATCGGCAACCACACCCGGGCCAAAGTGGTCAAGAATAAGGTAGCGCCCCCCTTCCGTGAGGCGGAGTTTGACATTATGTACGGTACCGGCATTTCCAAGGAGGGCGAGCTGGTAGATCTGGGGGCCAAGCTGGGCCTGGTGGAGAAGTCCGGTTCCTGGTACGCTATGGGAGACGTCCGCCTGGGCCAGGGCCGGGACGCTGCCAAGCAGTATATGGCAGACCATCCCGACGTGGCGGAGAATTTGGAGGCGCAGATTCGCGCCAACGCCTATAAGCTGATGAGCCGTCAGTCGGTGGTGGCCGCTGAGGCCGCGGGCCGCACCTTTGGCGCCGCCGCCCCAGGAGAGGGCATCTCCGGGAATGCCACCGCGCCTATGACCTCCGCCTCCGGTGATGAGGATCTGGACGTCACCGCAGAGGACTTTGAAGGCTGATGGCCCGGATTGATCGGGTAGAACCCTCCAAACATGTCAAGGGCCGGTATCTGGTATTTCTGGATACCGGCACCCTTTTGAAGGTGGGGGAGCAGGAGCTGCTGGACTTCGGACTCCGCCCCGGCCTGGAGCTGGAAGGGGAGGAGCTGACCCGGCTCATCTCCTCCAGCCAGGACACCGCCGCCAAGGCCCGGGCGGCCAAAATGATCGGCGCCCGGCCCCTGTCCAAAAATGAGCTGGTCAACCGGCTGGTCACAAAGGGAGAGGGAGCTGCCTCCGCCCAGCGGGCTGCCGACTGGCTGGAGGATCTGGGGGCGGTCAACGACGGAGAGTACGCCAAGACGGTGGTGCGCCATTATGACCGGATGGGCTACGGCCCACAGAAGCTCCGGGATGAGCTGTATCGCCGCAAGGTGCCCCGGGAGTACTGGGAAGCGGCCATGGAAGAGGCCCGGCCTCAGGAGGAGGCAGTGGAGGCATTTCTGGCGTCTAAATTCCGGTACCGTGAGGTGACGGAGCAGGAGCTCCAGCGCCAGGCCAACGCTCTGCGACGCCGTGGCTTTGGCTGGGAGGCCATCCGGACGGGACTGAGCCGGTATGAGGCGGAGCTGTCCCAGTGGGATTAATATGACAAATGGAATAGAAAAAAGCCGGTTCTGCAGCAGCGGGCCTGGCTGGGAGCGGTCAGGCTATCTCCTCCGCCCGGCGGTAACAGAGGATGCAGAGCCCTATTATGATGAAAACTTCTGCCCTCTGGATCCCGAACTGGCCCGGCTCACTGGCTGTCTGGAGCGGTTTGACCGGAGTCAGGTGATTGCCTTTTTCCGCGACTGTGTGCAGGCGGCGGATCGGTTTGATTTCCTGCTGGTCTCACCGGAAGGTCGGATCGTGGGGGAGAGCGTCCTCAATGAGATTGACTGGCTCCAGGGCTGCGCCAACTTCCGCATTGCCCTCTTTCATCCGGAGGAGCGGAACCGGGGCCTGGGCAGCTGGATGGTGGAGACCACCCGCGATTTCGCCTTCGGGACGCTGGAACTCCACCGGCTGGAGCTGGATGTCTTTTCCACCAACCCGAGAGCGGAGCGGGTTTACCGAAAGGCGGGCTTTCGCCGGGAGGGAGTACGCCGGGAGGCAATTCAAACGGCTGACGGCTGGGCGGATGATATCCTCATGGCGCTGCTGGCCTCAGAGTGGTCGGAATTGGTAAAGAAACTGTGAATTGGGCAGGTTTTGGGAGCTGAGGGTTTACCCCGGCTCCCAAATCTGCTATACTGAGATAAACGAGGTGATACCAATGGGCTATCAGATTGCCTTTATCAGCTTAGGCTGCGATAAAAACCGGGTCAACTGCGAGCAGATGGCCGCCCTGGTGCAGGATGCCGGCCACATTGTGGTGGACGAACCAGAGGGCGCGGATATTTGCGTCGTCAACACCTGCGGCTTCATTGACGCCGCCAAGGAGGAGGCCATTGCCAATATTCTGGAGATGGCCGCCCTGAAGGAGCAAGGGCAGCTGAAAAAGATTTTGGTCACCGGCTGCCTGTCTCAGCGCTACCGGGAGGAGATCAAGCAGGAGCTTCCAGAGGTGGACGGTCTGCTGGGTACCGGCAGCTATACCGACATTGTCTCCGCTGTGGAGGAGGTCATGTCGGAGGGCTGGCCGGAATACTACGGAGATATCAATACCACCTTTGAGGACGGGGATCGGATGGTCTCCACCAATCCCTGGACAGCCTATCTGAAGATTGCCGAGGGTTGCTCCAACCGTTGCGCCTTCTGCGTCATCCCCCAACTCCGGGGCAAATACCGCAGCCGAAGCATGGAGTCCATCCTGGCCGAGGCCCGGGAGCTGGCAGACGGCGGCGTTCAGGAGCTGATCCTCATCGCCCAGGACGTGACCCGGTACGGCAAGGAGCGGTACGGCCGCTATATGCTGCCAGAGCTGCTCACCGAGCTGTGCAAGCTGGACTTCCACTGGATCCGGCTCCACTATCTCTATCCTGATGCCCTGACCGACGAGTTGATTGACGTCATGGCCCGGGAGGACAAGATTGTCAACTATATCGATATCCCCATCCAGCACGTCAACGATGGAATTTTGACTGCCATGCACCGCCGGGGGGATAAGGCCCATATCACCCAGCTGCTTCATAAGCTGCGAGAGCGCCTGCCCGGCGTGGTGATTCGCACCAGCTTGATCTGCGGCCTCCCCGGAGAGGGAGAGACGGAGTTCGAGGAGCTCTGCCAGTTCCTCCGGGCAGAAAAACTGGAGCGGGCGGGGGTGTTCCAGTTCTCGCCGGAGGAGGGCACCGAGGCCGCCGCCATGCCCAATCAAGTGCCGGCGGAGACCGCCCAGCGACGGGTGGAGTTGCTGGCCGACCTTCAGAGCCGGGTCATGGACGACTGGAACGACAGCCGTTTGGGACAGGTGGCAGAGGTGCTCTGCGAGAGCTTTGACGAGGAGATGGGCTGTTGGGCTGGCCGTACCTACGCCGATTCCCCCGGTATCGACGGGACCGTCTACTTTACCGCCGCCGGAGATGTGCCCCTGGGCACCTTTGTCCCGGTGCTGCTCACCGGCACGGAGGACGGGGAGCTGGTGGGAGAAATTGATTCCTGGGAGGATGAGCCATGAATACTGCCAACAAGATCACCTTGTTCCGGGTTGTGATGATCCCGGCCTTTGTCGTTGTCTGCTATCTGGACTTCCCCGGCGCCCACTGGGTGGCTCTGGCCCTCTTTGTCCTGGCCAGCATCAGTGACTTTGTGGACGGCTATATTGCCCGGAATTACAATCAGATCACCGATTTCGGCAAGTTCCTGGACCCCATCGCCGATAAGCTGCTGGTCACCTCCGCCATGCTCATCTTTGTGGAGCAGGGGAGAATGCCCGCCTGGGTGCTGCTGTGCGTCATCGCCCGGGAGTTTGCCGTCTCCGCTCTACGGCTGGTGGCGGTGGACAACGGCCGGGTGATCGCCGCCGGCTGGTCGGGCAAGGTAAAGACCGCCTCCACCATGGTGGGAATCTGCGTCATGCTGATCTGGTCGGTTCCCACCCTGGATCTGCTGGTGAACATCGTCATCCTGGTGACCACCGTCTACTCCGGCCTTGAGTACTTTATGAAGAATAAGGATGTGCTCAATCCAAATAAGTGAATCCGTTCAGGCGTTTCCGTTTGGAAGCGCCTGGATTTTTGTATTCCGGGGTGATTGACACAATTGAAGAGAAATGCTAATATAATAGCTGTATGAACAACAATCTGCCATGAAGGGGAAGAGTAAAATCTGCCAGCCAGTCAGCGAGGACGGGTCACCGGATGAGAGCCTGTCTCTGGCCCAGGGTTTGAAGTGCGCCCCGGAGCAGGAGGGTAATGCCTCCGGTTTTGCCGCCGTTACCGGCTGACTGAGTGACAAAAAAGAGTGGAACCGCGGTGAACCATCGCCTCTTGCAGCAATGCAGGAGGCGTTTTTTGCTGTAGGTCTCTTTTGTCCGGATAGGGAGCGCAGTATTTCATGTTTCGTTTTCTCAACGAGACCCTGGAAGCCTATCAGGCCAGGGATCCCGCCGCCCGGAGCAAGCTGGAGATTCTTCTCCTCTACTCCGGCGTCCATGCAACCTTATATTATAAGCTGTCTCATTTCCTTCACACCCACCACTGTCGGTTTCTGGCCCGGTTTGTCTCCCAGTGGGCCCGGTTCTGGACCGGCATCGAGATTCATCCCGGCGCCACCATCGGCCGCCGTCTGGTCATTGACCACGGCATGGGCATCGTCATCGGTGAGACGGCGGAGATCGGCGACGACGTCCTGCTCTACCAGGGTGTGACCCTGGGCGGTACCGGTAAGGATCAGGGCAAGCGCCATCCCACCATTGGCAATAACGTCCTTATCGGCTCCGGCGCCAAGGTGCTGGGCCCCTTCAAGGTGGGGGACGGTGCCCGGATTGCCGCTAACGCTGTTGTCCTCCGGGAAATCCCCCCTGACTCCACCGCTGTGGGCGTGCCCGCTCATGTGGTGAAGATTGCCGGGGAGCGGGTGGCCTATGCCAGCAATGTGGATCAGATTCACATCAAGGACCCGGTCGCTGAGACCATCAAATCCCTGCTCTCCCGGGTGGAGTTCCTGGAGGGACAGCTGGATCAAATTTACGCACAGCAAAACGAACAGCAGCAGCGTACACAGGAGGAACAATAAATGGAAATCTTTAACTCTATGACCAGACGGAAAGAAGAATTTGTCCCCATCGAGCCGGGCAAGGTGAAAATGTACGCCTGCGGCCCCACCGTCTACAACCTGATCCATGTGGGCAACGCCCGCCCCATCATTCTCTTTGACGTGCTTCGCCGGTATCTGGAGTATCGCGGCTATGAGGTCACCTTTGTCCAGAACTTCACCGATGTGGACGACAAGATCATCAAGCGGGCCAACGAGGAGGGCATTACCTCCCAGGAGGTGGCGGAGAAGTATATCGGCGAGTACTTCAAGGATGCCACCGCTCTGGGCGTCCGTCCCGCTACCATCCATCCCAAGGCCACGGAGACCATGGAGGAGATCATCGACCTGGTGCAGACCCTGGTGGATAAGGGCTATGCCTATCCTGTCCCCAGCGGCGACGTGTACTACCGCACCCTCAAATTCAAGGGCTACGGCAAGCTGTCCCACCAGCCCATTGAGGATCTGCTCTCCGGCGCCCGGATTGACGTGAACGATGAGAAGGAGAACCCCCTGGACTTCGCCCTCTGGAAGGCCGCCAAGCCCGGCGAGCCCGCCTGGGACTCCCCCTGGGGCAAGGGCCGGCCCGGCTGGCACATTGAGTGCTCCGCCATGAACCGGAAGTATCTGGGTCCCACCATCGACATCCACTGCGGCGGCGAGGATCTCCAGTTCCCCCACCATGAGAACGAGATCGCCCAGTCTGAGGCGGCCAACGAGGCCCCCTTTGTCAACTACTGGATGCACAATGGCTTCCTGAACATCGACAACAAGAAGATGTCCAAATCCTTGGGCAACTTCTTCACCGTTCGGGACGCCGCCGCCGTTTACGGCTACGAGCCCATCCGGCTGTTTATGCTCTCTGCCCACTACCGCACCCCGCTGAACTACTCCGCCGAGTCCCTCCAGCAGGCCCAGGCCGCCCTGGACCGGCTCTATTCCGCCAAGGAGAACCTGGCCTTCCTGGAGAAGAATGGCGCTGAGGGCGAGATTACCGCCGCTGAACAGGCGGTGCTGGATCAGGCGGAGGACTTCCGTAGCCGCTTTGACGCCGCTATGGATGACGACTTCAACACCGCTGACGCCATCTCTGTCCTCTTTGAGCTGGTGCGCGCCGCCAACAAGGCGGTAGGACCGGACCAGAAACCCAGTAAGGCAGGAGCCAAGGCGTTGACCAATTTGGTGTCCGAATTTACCGATGTCCTCGGGCTCTTGTATGACAAGACAGAGGAGAATCTGGACAGTAAAGTGGAAGAATTGATTGCCCTGCGCCAGGAGGCAAGAAAGGCAAGAAACTGGGCCGAGGCTGATCGGATCCGGGATGAGCTCAAGGCAATGGGAATCGTTCTGATGGATACAAAACAGGGCGTCCAGTGGAAAAAAGAGTGAATCTGAGGGGTAAAATTCGAAATCTTGGGTAAAGATACAGGGGATGAGAGAAGAAAAACTCTTATCCCCTGTTCTTTTGCGAAGTAAATGGAAAAAGGAAATTAAATATCTAAAAAATGCGGTGGGATGGTTGACATTGGTAAAAGCTTTCATTATAATACAAGACAAGTGAACAGGTGGTATGTTGTGTGCTAGTATACCGCGTACCGGAGTTGCCAATGCAGACGGGTTCAAAGCAGCGTTTGGTGATTCGTGTACATCCTGCACAAGAGCCCGATTTGAGTTGAATTTGTCTGTTAGAGGAGTATGTGATTATCATGTTGCCTGAAAACGAAAAGAAGATCTATGACCTTCTGGGCGACACAGCCTTGGCTGAGCAGGTCATGGCAATCGTCCGGGAGGATGCAGCCCAGCGCCGCGCCGCGCTGGTTCAGCGCCAGAGTGAGGGTCTGCAGAATGCCAGAGAGCGTGGCGTTCGTCTGGGCCGGCCCCCTGCGAAGCGCCCCAGAAAGTTTGCCAGCATTTACGCTATGTTCTGTGAGGAGAAGATCAGCGCCCGGGCTGCCTCCCAGATGCTGAATGTCTCTCCCGGTACCTTCAAGCGCTGGGTGCTGGAAGAGCGAGAGAATGAAAAAAACGTCGAGCAAGTGGAGGAGTAATTTCCCCTGCTCCAATGCGCACTTTGATTATGCCCTGATCTGAATGGTCAGGGCTTTTCTTTTGGAGAAAAATCAGGTATACTGCAAAAAGCAACATGTTGGGGGCGATCGTGTGGGCATAGAACTGACATCTCTGGATCAGCGGGAGATTTTGCGCTATCTGGGCTGTCGTGAGCAGGTGCCGCCGGAGAAACTGACCTGGGAGGTGTCCCGGTGCAGCCAACTCCTGCTGGAGGCCGCCCGGCCCAAGACGGTCTGGCGTTTGATGGAGCTCCGGGGCACGCACCTAGAGGGCACCACTGTCAGTTTGCTGGGGGAGGATATCCGCCGCCATCTGGCAGGCTGTAGACAAGTGATTCTGATGGCGGCCACATTGGGGCCGGAGGCAGAGCGGCTGCTGCTGAGGACTCAGGTACAGGACATGGCCCAGGCCCTGATTCTGGACAGCTGCGCCTCTGCCGCCATCGAAGCCGTCTGCGACCAGCTGGAGGAGCAGCTCCGTCAAAGGTTCCGGGAGGCAGGCCGCCATCTGACCGACCGGTTTAGCCCCGGCTACGGCGATTTTCCCATCGGGCAGCAGCCGGAGCTGTGCACCCTGTTGGACACCCAACGAAGGATCGGCCTGACCCTCTCGGCCAGCAATATCCTGATTCCCCGGAAGTCGGTGACGGCGGTGCTGGGGGTGGCGGATACCCCTCGGCACCGGAGAAGTCACGGCTGTCAGGGCTGCGCCATGTATGAACACTGCGAGATGAGAAAGGGAGGAACCCCCTGTGGAGGATAGAGAAAAATTGAGCTCTTACCAGTTTTTAGATGGAGCTATGGGTACTGAGCTGCTGGCCGCCGGCCTGCCTCTGGGCCAGCGGCCGGAGATCTTATGCTTTACAGCGCCGGAGGTGGTGGCGGACGTCCATCGACGGTATCTCCAGGCGGGCAGCGACGTGATCTATGCCAACACCTTTGGGGCCAACGCCCACAAGCTGGCGGGTACCGGCTACACGGTGGAACAGGTTGTTACCCAGGCAGTCAAGGTGGCCAGACAGGCGGCGGGGGAGACCGGCGCACTGGTGGCCCTGGATGTTGGCCCCATCGGAGAGCTGCTGGAGCCCCTGGGTACCTTGTCCTTTGAGCAGGCCTATGACCTCTTCCGGGAGATGGTGGAGGCGGGGGCCGCCGCCGGGGCCGACCTGGTGGTCTTTGAGACCATGACGGACTTGGGAGAGGTGCGGGCCGCTGTCCTGGCTGCTCAGGAGTGCTGTGATCTGCCCATCTATGTGACCATGACCTTTGAGGAGAACCGCCGCACCTTTACCGGCTGCACGATCCCGGCCATGGCCCTGACCCTGGAGGGATTGGGAGTGGACGCAATCGGCATCAACTGCTCCCTGGGGCCCAAGGAGATTCTGCCTTTGGCGCAGGAGCTGACCGAATGGACTGATCTGCCCATCATTGTCAAGCCTAACGCCGGTCTGCCGGATCCGGTGACCAACGAGTATCAGATTACTCCGGAGGAGTTCGCCCGGGAGATGGAGGCCTTTGCCGATCTGGGCGTGACCATCCTGGGGGGCTGCTGCGGCACCCGGCCTGATTTCATCCAGGCGCTGACCCGCCGTCTGGCGGGCAAAACACCCGGCCGGCGGCAGCCCAAGACCCGACACGGCGTCTGTTGTGCCTCCCAGGTGGCGGAGCTCAACGGCGTCCGGGTTATCGGCGAGCGCATCAACCCCACGGGCAAAAAGCGGTTCCAGCAGGCTCTGCGGGAGCATGACCTGAACTATATTCTGGAGCGGGGCATTGAGCAGCAGGAGGCGGGGGCGGACATTCTGGATGTCAACGTAGGCCTGCCCGGCCTGGACGAGCCGGCCATGATGACCGATGTGGTCAAGGCTCTACAGGGAGTTGTGCCCCTGCCTCTGCAGATCGACTCCTCCGACCCCAAGGCCATCGAGACTGGTCTGCGGCACTTCGCGGGTAAGGCCATTGTCAACTCGGTCAACGGAAAGCGGGAGGTGCTGGACACTGTCCTGCCCATCGTCAAGCGGTACGGCGCGGCTGTTGTCGGCCTCGCTATGGACGAGGAGGGCATCCCCCAGACGGCGGAGAAGCGGATTGAGATCGCCCGGCGGATTCTGGACGCCGCCCTGGCCCACGGGATTCCCCGGGAGGACGTCTATATCGACTGCCTCACCCTCACTGTATCCGCCCAGCAGGATCAGGCCAGGGAGACGCTGAAGGCGGTGCGGATGGTGAAGGAGGAACTGGGGCTGCACAATGTGCTGGGCGTCTCGAATATCTCCTTCGGCCTGCCCGACCGGCTGCGGATTACCGAGAACTTCCTTATCCAAGCCATGGAGTGCGGCCTGGACCTGCCCATTGTCAATCCCAACCAGCGGCAGATCATGGACGCAGTGGCTACCTACAAGGTGCTCTCCGGAGAGGATCGGGACGCCGCCGCCTATATCGCCCGCTTCGCCAATGCCGCGCCAGCCCCGGCGGCGCCCGGCCCAGCCCCCCAGATGGATATTGAGACTGCCATAGCCAAGGGGCTGAAGGAGGAGTGCCGCCGCCTGACGGTGGAGCTGCTGAAGAATTTGACTGAGCTGGAGATCATCAATCAGCGATTGATCCCTGCACTGGACAAGGTTGGGGAACGATATGAGCGGCAGGAGATCTTCCTGCCCCAGCTCATCCAGTCGGCCAACGCCTCCTGTGAGGCCTTTGAGGTAATTAAACAATCTATTCTCAGCCGGGGCGGCGAGTCGGTCTCCAAAGGAAAAATTATCGTTGCCACGGTGGAGGGAGATATTCACGATATCGGCAAGAACATTGTCAAGGTGATTCTGGAGAATTACGGTTACCAGGTCATCGACCTGGGCAGGGATGTGCCGGTACAGAAGGTGGTGGACGAGGCCATCCGGCAGGATGTCCATCTCATCGGCCTCTCCGCTCTGATGACCACCACGGTGAAGAGTATGGCGAAGACGATTCAGGCCCTGCACCAGTCCGGTCATCCCTGCAAGATCTGGGTGGGCGGAGCAGTGCTGACTCCGGAGTATGCCAAAGAGATCGGGGCCGACTTCTACGCCAGGGACGCAAAAGAGAGCGTGGACATCGCCAAGCAGGTACTGGGCTGACCACGGAAAAGGAGAGACTGTATGAAACTCTATGTGACCAGACACGGGGAGACGGTGGTAAACGCCCAGCACCGGGTCAGCGGCCGGGGAGACGTGCCTCTGACCGACCGGGGAAGGGCCCAGGCCCAAGCCCTGTCCCAGCGGGCGGCGAAAGAATCCATCGACTTGATTCTGGCATCTCCCCTCCAGCGGGCCTGGGAGACAGCCCAGGCGGTGGCCCAGGTCAAGCAGATTCCCCTGCTGGCAGAGCCCCGGCTGATGGAGCTGGACTATGGAAGCTATGACCTGGTGGACATCGATGACCCCGGCTTTCAGGCAGTGCGGCGCACCTTTACCCGGCGCATGGGCGGGGGAGAGTCGATACTGCAGGCGGCTGCCCGGATTTACCCCCTGCTGGATGAGCTGCATGGGCGCTATGAGGGCAAAAACCTGCTGCTGGTCTGCCATGGCACTGTCTGCAGGGTGATTCATTCCTATTTTCATGACCTCACCGCCCAGGAATTCTGGGACAGTATTCCGGACAACTGTGAGCTCCGGTGCTACGAATGGTAAGAGAGAAGAGAGATTATGAACAAGAAACTGGAACAGCTCCTCCCCGGCAGTACCCTGGAAGAGATCAAGGGCAAGTGGGGCGGCGCCCGCTACTACGCGGTCAAGGGCCAGTATCGGGGTTATCACCTGATTCTGGAGCCGGGCATGGGCACACAGGGCAAGCCCTCCGGACTGCTCCATGTGGTCATCAACGCCTCCATTGCCGACCAGGCCCAGTATGAGGACCTGAACCGTTTCCTGACCCAGCTTTCTCAGGGACGAAAGGACATTGCCCTGGCCAAGACGGAAAACCACTCAGTTCAGATGGATCTCCGGGCGGCGCTGAACCGGAAGAAGATTGAGACAGTAGTCAACCCCGTGGTGAATCAGGTGGTGCGCTATCTGGAGCAGCAGCAGATTTCCACCGGCTGTCAGTGCTGCGGCAGCAATGTTCAGTTGGACTGCTATACCGTCAACGATTTCGGCTACTATCTCTGCCCGGACTGCGCAGCCCAGCTGGAGCAGGAGCTGAGAGAGGCCCAGGTGGAGGCCAAGGGCCAGACCAGCAATTTGCTGCCCGGGCTGGTGGGGGCGCTGCTGGGCGGCCTGATCGGCGTGGCGGTCTGGTTTGGCATCTATCAGCTGGGGTACATCTCCGCGCTGGGTGGTCTGGCCATCGCCGTGGCCGCCTGCAAGGGCTATGAGCTGCTGGGCCGGCATATGGACCGCAAGGGCGTCGTTGTCTGCTGCGTCTGCGTTGCCCTGCTCACCTGTCTGGCCAATCAGCTCTGCTGGTCCTTCCTGGTCTATCAGGGGCTGAGCGATGTGGGCTGGACCTTCTCCGACGCCAATATTTATCTCTGGGATGTGCTGGAGGAGTGTGAGCTCACCGGTTCCTATCTGGGCGAGCTGGCCATCGGCTACCTCTTTACCATTCTCGGCGCCTTCGGTACCATGCGTCAGAGCCTCCGCCGGGCCAACGGCAGTTATTCCTTCCGAAAGTATTGAGACCTGCCCTGGCGCTGAACTGATGAGGGAGAAAACGGATTGTAATGGAACAGAACAGACGGAGTGAAAACAGAACCAGGTCAGCATTCCTGGTCATCGACATGGAGAACGGCTTTATCTCGCCGGAGTCGGCCCACTGCATCCGCAATGCAGCGGCCACAGTGCCTGCGCTCTCCCAAGCGGTCAAGACCGCCCGGGAGAAGGGGATTCCCGTCTTTTTTGTCAAGCGCATCTACCGGGGGGATGGCTCTGACGTGGAGCTGACCCGGTACGCCGGCTGGAAGGAGGGAGGACGGGCCATGTCCCCCGCCTCTGCGGGCAGCCGCAGCGCTCAGGCTCCGGAGGGGCTCCGGCCCCAGCCGGGGGACTACACCATCATCAAGCCCCGCTGGAGCGCTTTTTTCCACACCGAGCTGGATCTGATCCTCCGCCGGCTGGATGTCCGGACGGTTATCCTCACCGGCACCACCACCCCCAACTGCATCCGCACCACCGCCTATGACGCCAACTCCCTGGATTACAACGTGGTGGTGCTGGAGGACTGCTGTTCCTCCCAGACCCGGGAAATCCAGCAAGCCAATATTGACGATCTGCGTCGTATGGGTGCGGTCATCCTGTCTGCCGCACAGTTTGAGGACTATGACGAGCACACGGTTCCCGACCTGGCCCAGGCCATCCGGCAGGAAGTGCCGGAAAACGGCGTCCCGGAGCCCTTTGAACAGTACGATGGCTGGATCGGCTGGCCCGACCGGTGGTAAACGGAATTTGACAGAAAAAGTCCGAAGTCGTGAAGGCTTCGGACTTTTTATCGTCAAATTATATGTGCTTACCGGCTTTGCGGCGGAAAGATGATCTTGTTGACCACGAAGAAAATCACCATGGATACGCCGCCGTTGAGCACCGTGGTGCCGATATTGTAGATGAAATCCGGGACGAACAGTCCGGCCACTGCCACCCAGATGCAGTTGATAGAGTTGACGATGCAGGTGATGATGCAAAATGCTGCCACATACCAGGTGATCTGCCTTGCCAGGGCCTTGCCCGTTTCCTTGTTCTGGAAGACCACGATCTTCTGAATGGGGAAGTTGATCACCTCGCCGATGACCATGGCAACCATGTAGGCGCAGAAGTAGGCCAGGCCGCCGTGGGCCTGACCATAGCCCAGGATGTTCCATTCAAAGGTCTCTCCGAACAGCGTCAGGGGGATGCCGGGCCAGCCGAAGGAGGTGTCTCCCAGACCGGCAAAGGCGTAGGGCAGAAACTGCAGCATCAGGTACTTGAATATGGTGACCAGGTTGCAGACAATGACAAACAGTCCGCCCTCCCGGATCCATTGGGCTGCTTTGGGATAGCGGGCGGCAAAGCCGCTCCAGCCCTTTTTTTCTTGGTTCATAGATGACTCCTTGTTTTTGGAAAGGCCCCCTTCCGGAGAAGGGGGCCTTGTGCGGGAGGAAAACAGTCAGGGGGAGAGAGGTCAGGCGACCTGCTCCTTCTTTCTCTGCTTGTTCCAGCGGAGGATGACGTAGGCTTCCAGCGCTACAATGATCACAGCGACTACAGCGTCAACGCCGTAGATGGTCTTGACCCAGCCGGGCGTGGAGAAGTTCCGATCATCCATGGCATTGGAGTTTGCGATGCTGTAGAGAATGTTGTGAGTGGAGTTGCGCAGAGCGACCACGGTGCCGGCGCTGCTGACATTGCTGGCATAAGCCTTGGGATCGCCCTGAGAGGACAGCATCTTGTCGCCGCCCACCCGGATGGCGGAATCAGCGATCATGTAGCCGTCGGTAGTGCCGTTAAACCAGTCGGAGACGGTGGCACCCTGGAAGCCCCACTCGCCCCGGAGGACGTTCTGAAGCAGCTCAGGATTGGCGCCGGCCCAGACGTTGCCGATGTAGTTGAAGGAGGTCATGGCGTTGTCCGCGCCGCCCACCTTGACAGACAGCTCGAAGGGCTTCAGATAGACCTCGCGCATGGCCTGCTCATTGGTCCAGGTGCAGAGCATGTTGCAGCGGTTGATCTCGGAGTCGTTGAGGGCAAAGTGCTTGATGTAGCACTGGATGCCGAACTCCTTGGCGCCGGCCACCTCGCTGGCGCCCATCCAGCCGGCCAGCACGCCGTCCTCGGAGTAGTACTCGAAGTTACGGCCGGAGAAGGGGGTGCGGTGGATGTTCATGGCGGGGCCGTACCAGCCGACCACGTTCATGTCATCGCACTGCTGGCCCATGGACTGGCCGCGCTGATAGGCGAGCTCCTTGCTCCAGGTGGCGGCAATCATGGTAGCGGCGGGATAGGCGGTGCCGGACTGGCCGGTGTAGTTGTTCTTGATGGCGGCGGGGCCATCGCACTCAATGGTAGCGGGCAGGCCGATGGACTCCATCTTGGCGGAGGCATAGCCGCCGGTGGCCACCAGGCTGTTCATCTCTTCCACGGTGACCTGATCCAGCAGCTTCTCCCACTGGGGATCATCGTAGTCCAGGCCGATCATGTCGCGGATGGTCAGGCCGTTGTTGGCACCGGTGGTGGGCATGACGGCGTCGGGATCATCCACAGAGGCGGGGTCATAGTTGTTCTGGCAGTACAGGGAGGCCTGCAGTTCCTCACTCATGGAGAAGTCAGAGGGGCCGGCAGTGGCTTCGTCGTAGTTGGCAAAGTGATCGGCACGGCTCAGATAGGTGACATCGCCTAGAGCGTAGTCGAACTGGTTGGTGGCTGCCACCGCGTCAGAGGCCCGGGCGCCGGCGTTGTCATCGTTGTAGATGACGTCACTGTCCACGGTGACGGTGCGGCTGTCAATGACGTTGTGGGAGTCGGAGCGGATGCTGACCTCATAGTCGCCAGCCTCCAGCACATAGGCGCCGCCGGGGGCCTTGACGCCGCCGCAGTCGTAGGAGGCCATGTCCTCCTTGGCGAAGGAGATGGAGACCTCGGCGCTCTCGCCGGGCTGGAGCAGACCGGTCTTGGCGAAGTTGATCAGGTTGACAGAGGACTTCTCAATGCCGCCGTTGGTGTAGGGAGGAGTGAAGTAGACCTCAACCACGTCCTTGCCAGCCACATCGCCGGTGTTGGTCACGTTGACAGTCAGGGTGATGGTGGTGCCGTCATCGGTCATATTGGTGATGGACTGCTCAAAGGTGGTGTAGCTCAGACCATAGCCGAAGGGGAACTGGACGGTGGCGTCGTAGTCCAGGAAGCCCTCCTCCGCGGCGGTCTCATAGAACTTGTAGCCCACATAGATGCTCTCCACATAGTCGTTGAAGGAGGCATAGACCCAGCCGGCGGTCTCGGTGGCCACCAGCGGATTGGAGCCGTCATACTTGAAGCTGCCAACCCAATTGAAGGCGGGGATGGCGGTCAGGTCGTACACATAGGTGTCCACCAGACGGCCGGAGGGGTTCACATCGCCCTTGAGCACCCGGCCCAAGGACTCGAAGCCGGTCTGACCGGGGCCGGCCAGCCACACGGCGCCGTTGATGGAGTCGTACTGATCCAGCCAGCCCAGCTCCATGGCGCTGGCGGAGTTGACCACCACGATGACGTTGTCAAACTCACTGGTAACCCGCTCCACCATGGCGATCTCCCGGTTGGAGAGCTCCAGATAGGTCTTGGAGGGGTCGATGTCGTCGGGATTGGTGGAATAGACCACGCCGGAGTAACCGGACCAGCCGCCGGTGAACTCAAAGGTATTCTCGTCGGTGAGACTGGTGGGGAGGTCTGCGTTCTCGCCGCCGGTACGGGCGATGACGACAACGGCGGTGTCGGAGAAGGCCTTGGCGTTCTCGAAGATGCCGGCCGCGTCATACTCCTCCAGGGTGGGCTCGGGAACTGTCCAGTCCTGACCGCCCATGCCCACATAGGGACGTGCGTCCTGGTAGGCGGTATAGAAGTCAGAGATGGTGGTGTTCAGCTCAAAGCCGGCGTCCTCCAGACCCTTGAGCAGGGTGACGCAGGTGCTCTCATCCACGGAACCGGAGCCGGTGCCGCCGTAGATGGGATTAGTGGAGGACCAGCCGAAGACGTTCAGCTTGGAGACACCGGACAGGGGCAGGGCGTTGTCCTCATTCTTCAGCAGGACGATGCCCTCGTCGGCGATATCCTGCACCAGCTGCTCGGAGGCGGCGATGGTCTCGTCAGAGAGCAGATAGGTGTCGCCGAAGGCATTGTTGATCAGGCCGTACTCCGGGCCCAGGCAGATCAGATTGACCACCACGGCGATGGCCAGAATAGCCGCAGCCAGAGCCTGACCGCGGATCATGCCCTTCAGAGAGGCCTTGAGCTTGAAAACAGCGATGCTGATCACAATGGCGGCCACCAGAATGATACCCAGCACGATCAGATAGCTGGACAGAGTCTGGACAGTGGCCAGAATATCGCCTGCGGTCAAAACCACAGAGCGGCTGGCCAGGTAGCTCTGGATGCCAAATGCAGCTGCCGCGATGATCGCCACGAGGACGACCACGACGATCAGCGGCTTGAGCCACTTTTTATTTTTCATAATTTCCTCCGTTTCCTCAGACTAACTCAATTCAAATGCGACAAAGTCCACAGCACCCTCTCCACAGAAGCGGAAATAGAGGGGCCGTTTGCCCGGCTCTGCCTGAAGCGGAGCATCCGCCTTTTGGGCGTGTCCCTCCGGCTTCACCGGAATGCAGGCGCACAGCTGCCCGAAATCCGGCGTATCGGATACCTCCATGGTACCCTCTCCGCTGCCCCGGACTTCCAAAATGATCCGGCTGGCGTCTCCCATTTGGAAGTACTTGAAGCCGGCCACAGCGCCGTCTCTCATGTTGGCGATGTACTGGTCTCCGTTTTCCTCCCGATCCTTGCCGGACTGGGTGAAGTAGGGGTGGGCGGCCAGTTCTTTGCGGGGGTTCTTGCCGTCGTACCGGCCCACGCCGTCCTTTGACCACAGATTGCAGGCAATCCGGGCTTCGTACCGGCCCAGACCCTTGAGGGGCCCGCCGTTGAGGCCGCAGCTGGTCACCTCCGCCTGACGGAAGCTGCCGTCCGGGTTCCGCTCCAGCTTTTCAGCGCAGGCCTGCCGGGAATAGGAGTGCCGGTTGGTCTGACGGTGGTAGAAGATGTACCAGTCGTCTCCGATGTTCAGCATGCCGCCGTGGGTGTTGCCCAGGTAGTTTTTCGCCTGCCGCTCGTCCTCGTTTCCATCCAGGAACAGGTCTCCCTGGCTGACCAGGGTACCGCCGAAGACGAAGCCGCCGTCCGGCCGGTCGCTGACTGCGTAGCACAGCTCATGGTTGTGCCGGGAGGAATAGACAAAGAGATACTTGTCTCCGTCCTTCCGGATGGAGCTGGCCTCAAAGAACTCGTGGTTGGGGAAGGAGCCGGGCCCCTCCTTAGGGAAGAGCAGCCTGGGCTCCGCCTTGATGGTCACCATGTCCTGCTCCAGTTCCACTACCACGCCGCCGTCATTGCGCAGCTGCTTGCCGCCGGTGACAATCCCCGGGGTGGGAATGTAGAAGCCGGAATAGAGCCAGATCCGTCCGTCGTCGTCCGCCAGCACGCCGGGGTCGAAGGGGAACTGATCTCCCTTTCGTCGTCCCCAGACGGTGCCGTCCGGGTAGTGGACGTGGCCCAGAAACTGATACTGTCCCGCCGGCGTGTCGCAGACGGCGACCCCCATGACGCCCATGAAGTCGAAGGCGTAATAGAGATAATACCGCCCGTCCGGCCCCTGACAGACGTCCGGGGCGAAGAGCAGCCGCAGGCCCAGCTTGTTCTTGGGATCCTGGTTCTTGCGGAAGATGACCCCTTCCAACCGCCAGTCGGACAAATCCTCCACCGGCGCCGACCAGCAGACGTAGTCGTTGACGCAGAAGATGGGGGCGTTGAACCGGTCGTGAGAGCCGTAGATGTAGACGCGATCACCAAAGACATGGGGCTCGCCGTCCGGAATGTACTCCCAAGAGGGGAGATAGGGGTTCAAGGCTTGCTGTTTCATGTTGTTCACCTCCTGTCTGGTGCGCAGTGCACTTTGGATGAACTGAGTATAGCATCGGAAAAATATTTTTGGGCAGTTTTGGCATAACCTGTCTCTACAGTGTCATAAGTTGTATTCTGCATGATTTCCTCCTGAATCGCATGCTGTTAATGGTGCAAAATGACAAAACAGAGCGGCAGCTGTTCAGGCTTGCCGCTCTGTGGGTTGCTGAGAGGTATGCTGCTTCTCAATGGGGAAATGGAATCAGCACCCGCAGGTGGAACCAGCCGTCCTCCACCCGTACGGAAACTGAGCCGCCGTACTTTTCGGAGACGTATCGGATGCTCTTGATGCCGTAGCCGTGGAAGTCCTTGTCTCCCTTGGTGGTCTGATACTCGCCCTCTACCAGCTCCAGGTGGGATTCGCAATAGTTTTCCACCCGGATCATGAGAAAGTCGTTCTGGCAGAACACTGCCAACCGGATCAGCCGCTTTTCCTGGTCATCCAGCTTTTCCACGCTCTCAATGGCGTTGTCCAGAGCGTTTCCAAAGATGCTGCAGATGTCCATGACCTCCATAAAGTCCAGCTGCGCTCCGTCGGCTACCACCGTCATGGTGATCCCGTGCTGGCTGCAGTAGAGCTGCTTGCCGGAGAGGATGGTGTCCAGTACCGAGTTTCCGGTCTGATGGGCGGTACCCAGGCTCTGCATCCCCGACTCCAGTTGGGTCAGGTACTCCTCCCGGCGGGCGGCGTCCGGCTCCATGCGGATGATGCCGATCTGATGCTTCAGATCGTGGTACTTCCGGTTGATGACCTCCATATTCTCCCGGGACAGGCGGTACTGTTCATACTGACGTTGGAGCAGACCGTTGATGGCGTCCACTTCCTTGCGGGCCTGGAGCTCCTGCCAGCGGTCCTGGAGGCCGATGAGCATGATCAGCCCGGCCAGGTCAACCAAGGTGCGGATGTAAAAGATCTCCATGCTCATCCGGCCGCTGAAGGGGGTGTCGCTGCTGACATAGCTGATATTGCTGATGAGAAAGGCGCCTACAGCGACAGTGGCTGCGGAGATCATCTCTCGCTTGGTGACCTGAAGGGTCTGCAGCTTCTCCGACTGCCGGTATTCCATGCGGAAGAAGATAAAAAAGGGGCCTCCGTAAAACAGCAGCAGGAAGAGGGCCTGAAACAGGTAGCTGTCCGCCACGTTCCGGGAGAAGAAAGAGTAGAGCTGCCAATCCAGCGAGGCGATGAACTCGGCAAAGATAAAGGCGATGGCCCAGTAGAAGCCGGCGTCCGCGGGGGGGATCCGGCAGCAGAGCAGCAGTATGCCGTACATAACGGCCAGGGCCACCGCCATGCAGGGGATCCAGATGGCCACCGGCACAATGCCGATGATATACTGGATGATGGAGAGCAGCACAAAGAAGGCAGCCATCAGCCCGGCGGTCTTGCCCTTTCCGTATCGTTTGGGCAGGATGAGCACAAAGCCCACACAGGCCAGCCACTCCGCCAGGGCGGTATAAAATTTGGGAATATCCTGAATGACGCCCATGCTCATTCCCCTCCCACATAGGCGGCCAGGGCCTCCATAAAGCTCTTGCGCTTGGGCCGGCTGATCTGCAGTACCTCGCCGGCGACGGTGACCAGATTCTGATCCACCTTCTCCACCCGGGCCAGATTGACCAGATAGCAGTTGTTGCAGCGGGAGAAGTGCCGCCCCTCCAGCTTCTGCTCCAGACTTTTCAGCGAGTTGCGCTCCAGGTAGATTCCCTCGTCGGTGTGATAGATCACATTGTGGCCCTGGCTCTCCAGATAACTGATCTTGGACACGTCCAGCCGCAGCATCCGGCTCTCCTGCACCAGATGCAGGAAAAAAGCGGAGCTCTCCCGCACCTTCTTCACCGCCTTCTGCAGTACCTGGGAGAAAGCGAAGTATTGGATGGGTTTGAGCACGTAATCCAGGGCCTCCACCTTGTAACCCTGGAGGGCGAACTGAGCCAGATTGGTGATAAAGATAATAATTACTGTCTTGTCCTGGGCGCGGATGCGCTGGGCGGTCTGCATCCCGTCCAGGTGGCTCATCTGAATATCCATGAAGATGATGTCGAAGGAACTGCTGTAGTGCTCCGCAATCTCCAGCCCGTCAGAGAACTCAGTCACGCTCAGGGCCTCGCCGGACTCCCGCTCATAGCGCTGGAGATACTCCCTCAGCTGCCGGCGGTAGGCGCTGTCATCCTCCACAACTGCGATCCGGGTCATTGTTCCCACCCCTTTTTCCATAAGTAGGGAAGTTTTATACTTGTCCTTTATCATACCGCATTTTCCGTGTTCCGTAAAGTACAGGTTTGCCGGATAGAGTGAAAAAGACGGAAAACCCGCCGCAGAATCAGCTCTGCGGCGGGTTTGTGTCTCAGAAATGAGAAGAAGCAGGCGAGCGGCTTATGCCTCAAGCTCATGGTAATCGAAAAAGTCGAAATCCGCGTGGCAGCCGTCGCCGGCCAGATCCTGGCAGGCGATGCCGATGAAGGCACCGGTGAACATGCAGTGGCCCTTCTCCTGAAAATAGTCGTCAGAGAGAATGGTGGCGTCCAGCACGGGGCCCAGTTGATCGTAATGCGTTCCGTCCAGAGAGTAGGAGAACCAGGCCTTTTTGCAGTCCACATTCAGCTTCAGCCAGACAGCCCCCTCCCCGGGGATCTGAACGCCTGCGCCGATGGGCATGGAGCCAACCTTGTAATCACAGGCCATCAGGCTGACAACTCTGCCCAACAGCTCGTCCCGGGTCACATAGGCATAGTAGTAGCACTGAGTATTGTAATAGTAGGTCAGGCCTGCCATGTGCTGGTAGTGCCGGGGGGCAAACTCCAGCTTGGTATTTGCCTCACACACAAAGCTCTGCTGCCGGTGAGCCAGCAGGGACTGATAGAATTTGGAGCTGGGGCATTCTGCACCGTACAGCCGCAGCCAGCCGGGACGCTGGGTCAGAGAGGCCCGCTCACCCAGAGGAGCCCGCAGACTCTGGAGGTGGATGCTCCAGGCTTCGCCGTCAAAGTCCTCATGCAGGTCGTTACTGTTCTGGACGCCGTCCACATCGGGGATCTCCACCGTCAGGGCGGGACGATTGGTGCCGTCCGCAGCCCGCAGCCAGCCGTCCACCCAGATGACCTCCTGCAGAGAGGTCTCCCGGCCCAGAATGCAGCGCCTGTGCTCGCCCAGGGGCCGACCGCAGAGGTGGGCGATGTACCATCTGCCGTTGGCGGCCTGAATCAGGCTGCCGTGTCCTGCTTTCTGCAGCCTGTACCCTGCCAGATGGCGGGTGGTCAGGGTGTGCAGCATGGGATCTGTCTCGTAGGGGCCGGTGATGGAGCGGCTGCGGGCCAGCGTGACGGCGTGGCCATAGCCCGTCTCCCCCTCGGCGGTCATCAGGTAGTAGTAGCCGTCGTGCCAGTACAGGTGGGGCCCTTCCACGCCGCCGCTGGAGGTACCCCGGAAGATGTTGATCCGCTCACCCACCAGTTTCCCCTCAGTCTCGGAATACTCCTGCAGGACGATGCCGCCAAAGCCGGTCTGATAGGTGCGGTAGTCGTCCAACATATTGACCAGATATTTCTTGCCGCTGGGGTCGTGGAAAAGGGAGGGGTCAAAGCCGCTGGCGTTGAGATAGATCGGGTCGGACCAGGGCCCACGGACATCTTTGGCGGTGACCAGATAGTTGGGGGTATCCTTGAACATACCCAGGAAGGAGTGGACATTGGTGAAGATCAGATAGAAGGTGCCTTTGTCATAGCTCAGGCAGGGGGCCCAGACGCCGCAGGAGTCGTCCGCGCCCAGCATATTCAGCTGGCTCACCCGATCCAGAGGGTGGGATACCAGCTCCCAGTGCACCAGATCTCTGGAGTGGTGAATCTGGACGCCGGGAAACCACTCAAAGGTGGAGGTGGCGATGTAATAATCGTCCCCCACCCGCAGAATGGAGGGGTCAGGATTGAAGCCCCGCAAAATGGGGTTGTGAATGGTTGCCATAGCAGCTTTCTCCTTTTCGCTTTACTTGAAATCTCTCAAATAACTCTCATAAAGGTCGTTCATATGGGCCTGCATCTCCGCCTGAGCCCGCTGGGCGTCTCCGGCGGAAAAGGCCTCCAGAATCTGTCCGTGATAATACAGCCCCGCCTTGCTGCCACGGGCCAACACCACCCGGTCAAAGGAGCTTCTCATCACTTCCTGGACAATATGGTACATCTCAATGAGGATAGAGTTGCCGGTAAGCCGGGCCATCTCCAAATGAAACCGGTAGTCGATGTCGGCAAACCGCCTGAGATCGGCCCGGCTGTCCACCATCTCCTGATAGAGGTCGGAGAGGCTCTTCAACGCCTCTGGCCCTGCCTGACGGCAGGCCTCTCCGCAGACTGGCCCCTCGATCATCCGGCGAAACTGCAGAATCTCCCCCAGGCTGTTGTCAGTGAGAAAGGCGGCAGGCACCAGGGGCTGGAGCATGGCCTTGGCCTCCGGCTGGCAGACATAGGAGCCATCCCCCAGCCGGGTCTCGATGAGGCCCAGGGCGGCCAGCTTCTGCAGGGCGTTTCGCACCGTTACCCGGCTGACGCCGAACTGCTCCGCCAGCTCGTTTTCCGAGGGGATCCGGTCTCCCGGCTTCCAGTCGCCGTTGACGATCTGATCCTGCATCTGCTGGTAGACCTGGTCGCTGATGCGGGCCTTGGAAATCTTCTGAATCGCCATCGGTGCAACTCCTTTTCCGTCTGTGAGCAATCAAAAACCTGCCCTCTCCAGAATTTTGCGGATTTTCTCCCGATCCCCGTCCGTCACCTGGGGGAAGGGGAAGGAGGAGGACGCATGAGCGATGATGCCCCGCTCCTCTATGGCGGCCTTGATGTAGGGCACAAAGGGCTTGCCCACCTGATAGATCTCCATGAGCAGATCGATCTTCTGCTGCCCAGCCTGTACGGCGGCCAGATCCTCCCGGCGGAGGGCCTCCGCCCAGCCGTGGGTGACCTCGGGCACCAGGTTGGAAAGGCCCGCGATGCAGCCGTCGCCGCCGGAGAGAACGTTGTGGGCAAAGTTGTCGTCAAAGCCGGAGTAGATCTCAAAATCCGGGCGCACCGGCTTGATCAGCTTAATCAGCTCCCGGGTGTGATCCATGCCGGCCTGGGTGTCCTTGTACCCCTTTATATTAGCGTATTTCTCCACCAGATGCAAGGTCACCTGAGGGGTGACGTCGTAGCCGGTCCGGTCAGGGAAGTTGTAGAGGTAGATGCTTTGCTCCGGCAAAAGCTCGGCGATCCGCCCATAGTATTCCTCAATGCTGGCCTCGCTGAGGGGGAAGTAGTAGGGAGGCAGGATGATGACGCCGTCCGCCCCTTCCTCTCCGGCGAAGCGGGAGAGCTGGATGATCTCGTCAAAGACCATGCTGGTGGTGCCCACCAGCACCGGAACCCGGTGGTTGATCTTCCGGAGGGCGAAGCGGATCAGCTCCTTCTTCTGCTCCAGGGTGGGGGCGAAAAACTCGCCGATGCTGCCCAGCAGCAGGATGCCGTCCACCTGCCCCTGAATCAGATGCTCATAGACCTTGCCGGTCTCCTCCAGGTTGATGCTGCCGTCCGGATGGAATACAGTGACGGCGGGGGTGATATAGCTTGCGTTCATCTCTCTGCTCCTCTCAATAGCCTGCGCCCTTCATGGCGGAGTCCGCCAGGGCAGTGTAGCGCTTCAGAACGCCCTTATAGGTTCTGGTCTTCAGCGGCTTGCTCGCTTTTCGTTCTGCCAGAATGCGATCGATCTCTTCTGGGGAAAGCCGCTTCCCGGCGATACCTACGATGTCAATCGTCTTGGCGGCGATATCGTAGGAGAGAAGGTCTCCCGTCTCGATATAGGCGATAGGTCCGCCCGCTGCCGCTTCCGGGGAGACGTGGCCGATGGCGGCGCCCCGGGTGGCCCCGGAGAACCGACCATCGGTGATGAGGGACACCTTGCCGTTGAGCTTGTGGTCGCAGACGATGGCCTCGGTGGTCATCAGCATCTCCGGCATACCGCTGCCCCGAGGGCCCTCGTAGCGGATGACCATGATCTCACCCGGCTGGATTCGCCCCTCCACCACGGCGGCGTGGGCGTCCTCCTCGCAGTCAAAGACCACCGCCCGGCCGGTGTGGGCGCGCATACTCTCCTCACAGGCGGAGTATTTGACCACCGCCCCCTCCGGGGCCAGGGAGCCCTTGAGTACGGCGATGGAGCCCATCGCCCGGGTGGTCTCCACCGGGGTGATGACCTGTTCCGGAGCGAGGCCGTAGTTGTGAAGATATCCCTCATTGCGCCGGAAAAAGCCGCCGGAGGCCAGCTCCTCCAGGTTATCCCCCAGGGTCTTGCCGGTGACCGTCATCACGTCCAGATCCAGATGCTCTTTCAGCATCCACTGGACCCTGGGAATGCCGCCTGCAAACCAGAAGGACTCGGTCAGGTGCTGTCCGCTGGGGTTAATGTTGCCGATGTGGGGGATCTGCCGGTTGATCTCGTTGAAGAGCTCCGGATCCAGCTCCAGCCCCAGCTCTTTAGCGATGGCCGGCAGGTGGAGTAAGGCGTTGGTGGAGCCGCCGATGGCGCTGTGCACCACAATGGCGTTGCGGAATGCGGCAGGGGTCAAAATGCGGCTGGGCCGAATATCCTGTTCCACCAGCTCCAGAATCTTCCGCCCTGCCGCCCGGGCGATGGCGGGGAGATCCCGCATGGTAGCGGGCACCAGAGCGCTCCCCGGCAAAGCCAGGCCCAGGGCCTCCGCCATGCACTGCATGGTGCTGGCGGTGCCCATAAAGGTGCAGGCCCCCACTGAGGGGCAGCCGGTCAGCTTGTAGTCCCGGATCTCCTCCGGAGTGATGGCGTTTTTCCGCTTCTGCCGGAGGGAGATATCCCCGGCCACCAGAGAGGTGGTCTGATCGGGGCCGGGGCGCATGCTGCCGCCGGGGACGAAGATGGTGGGAATGTCCACCCGGGCCGCCGCCTTTAAATGGGCGGGGATCGACTTGTCGCAGGAGGAAGAGAGCACCATACCGTCCCAGGGCACAAAGCTGGCGTGCATTTCCACCATGTCACAGATGACTTCCCGGGAGGCCAGCACCAGATTCATGCCGTCATGTCCCTGAGCACAGCCATCGCAGATGTCGGTCACATGAAACCGGCCTGGCTTGCCGCCCTTCTCATAGACGCCGTAGACCACCTGCTCGCTGATCTGGTTCAGATGGGCGCTGCCGGGGTGGCTGTCGCCGTAGGCGTCCTCCACCAGGATCTGAGGCTTGCCGATGTCCTCTTCGTCCCAGCCGGTGCCCATCTGCAGGGCGTCGAACTGGGCCCAGAGCAGGCGCTCTCTGCTGCTGCGAAGCTCCATTGTCTGTACCACCTTTCTGTCCATGGAAAACTGCAAATCTGTAATACAAGTATACAGATAATATACAGCAGCCGAAGCGGGAAATCAAGAGGGAAACGCCCTTTTTGCCTTTTTCCTGCAAAAGGACAAAAGCAGGCAGAAATTTCTGAAAAGCGGGGGATAATTTGGAATTTTGCATGGCTGAAGGAGGAAAAAGCTGTTACCATGAGTCTGTCGACCGGAGCGGCTGCGCAGCGAGGGACGGGAGATGAACTTACCGCATGCCCCGGAGATCCGGGGAGAAGGAGGAGCGTTATGACAAAGCAACTGAATAAGCTGGCCAGCCGCAAGCTGTGGGCCGCCGTGGCCGGCATCATTTTGGGGGCGACCCTGGCCTTGGGGGTGGATGGAGACACCATTACCACTGTCTCCGGCGCAATTACTGCCCTGTGCAGCCTGGTGACCTACATCCTCACTGAGGGGCGGATTGACGAAGCTGCGGCCGGTCAGGCCGCTGGCGCGGTGCAGCAGGCGGTGGACGCAATCCGAGAGGCGCAGGACTGATGGGCTGCTATACCGCCATCGACGTCTCCCGCTATCAGGGGGAGATCGACTGGGCCGCCGCCGCCCGGGAGGTAGATATGGCTATCCTGCGGGTGGGCTACCGGGGCAGCAGCTCAGGCAGCCTGATCCGGGACAGCCGCCTGGAGTGCAACCGGGTGGGCTGTGAGGCCCAGAAGCTGCCCTGGGGTGTCTATGTCTACAGCCAGGCGCTGAGCCAGGAGGAGGCCCGGGAGGAGGCCCGATGGGCATTTGATGTTCTGGAGGGGGCAGAGTATGCCAACGGCTGGGTGGCTTTTGACATGGAGGACTTCTACTCCGGACGTACCAAAGGGATGAGCAAGGCCGAGCGCACCGCCGCCGCCCGGGCCTTCTGTGAGCAGGTGCGCGCACTGGGCGGCCAGCCCGTGATTTACGGAAGCTACGGCCAGTTGCCCAGCTTTTTTGACCTGGAGGCGCTGCAAGACTTCCCTTTCTGGGTGGCCCGCTATGCACGGAATGATACCGGTCAGCCTACAGAGCTGGCTCATACGCTGGCAGTGGGAGAAACCTGGCTGTGGCAGTACAGCTCCAAGGGCAAAGTCTCCGGTATCCGGGGCTATGTGGACAAAAATCAGCTTTTTGTCAGCCCTGCTCACTGGCAGGCAGGAAAGACGGAAGACGATCCGGTTCCCACCCGGAATCTGTGCAAAGGAACCCGGGGTGAGGACGTGAAGTGGCTTCAGTCCAGGCTGAACCAGGCCGAAGCAGATCTGGCGGTGGATGGCATCTTTGGCGCCTTGACCGACCAGGCGGTGCGGGCATACCAGAAGGCCAAGGGCCTGACAGTGGACGGCATTGTGGGCCCGAAGACCAGAGCGGCCTTGATTGTCTGACAGACACAAGAAAATCCCCGGCAGAGCATTTGCTCCGCCGGGGATGCGGTTTTTCAGGAGAAAATCAGTCCACCCACACCTTGCCGATGTCGGTGCGGTAGTGCATGTCCGTCCAGTGGATGGGCTTGGCCGCCTCGTAGGCCTTGGCCACGGCATCCTTCAGGTCAGAGCCCACCGCGGTGACGCCCAGAACACGGCCGCCGTTGTTGGAGAACACGCCGTCTGTCAGCTTGGTGCCGGCGTGGAACACGGTAGCCCATTCAGGGACCTGATCCAGGCCCTCAATGGGATAGCCCTTCTGATAGCTGAGGGGATAGCCGCCGGAGGCCAGCACCAGGCAGCAGGCCGCGCCGGGCTTCCACCGGATGTCCAGCTGATCCAGGGTGCCGTCCACACAGGCCTCAAAGATGTCCATCAGGTCGGTGTCCAGCATGGACAGCAGGGGCTGGGTCTCCGGGTCGCCGAACCGGGCGTTGTACTCCACCACCTTGGGGCCATCGGCGGTGAGCATCAGGCCGAAGTAGATGACGCCCTTGAAGGGACGGCCCTCTGCTTTCATGGCGGCCATGGTGGGGAGGAAGATCTCCTTCATGCACCGCTCCGCGATCTCCGGGGTGTAGTTGGGGGAGGGGCAGAAGGCGCCCATACCGCCGGTGTTGGGGCCCTGGTTGCCGTCATAGGCCCGCTTGTGGTCCTGAGAGGACATCATGGGCACTACTGTCTCGCCGTCAGCAAAGGCCAGCACGGTGACCTCAGGGCCCACCATGCACTCCTCAATCACCACAGTGGAGCCGGAGGCGCCGAACTTGCCGCCCTCCATCATATCCCGGACGGCGGCCTTGGCCTCGTCCACCGTGGCGGCCACCGTGACCCCCTTGCCCAGGGCCAGGCCGTCCGCCTTGATGACGATAGGAGCGCCCTCCCGGTCAATGTAGGCCAGCGCCTCCGCCTCATTGGTAAAGGTGCGGTACTTGGCGGTGGGGATGTGGTACTTGGCCATCAGCTCCTTGGAGAAAGCCTTGGAGGCCTCGATGATGGCGGCATTTTTGCGGGGGCCGAAGGCGCGGATACCGGCGGCGTCCAGGGCGTCCACCATGCCAAGAGCCAGAGGATCGTCCGGAGCCACCATGACAAAGTCCATGGCGTTTTTCTTGGCCCAGTTCACCATGCCCTCCACGTCTGTGGCGGAGATGGGAACACAGGTGGCCACCTGGGAGATGCCGCCGTTGCCCGGGGCGCAGTACAGCTCGGTCACTTTGGGAGAATGGGCCAGCTTCCAGCAGATGGCGTGCTCACGGCCGCCGCCGCCCACAACGAGTACTTTCATTTAAATCAACCTCCGAAATCTAATTGAAGCAATTGAATTGATCCGGTTAATCAAGAACCTGCACCTGGCAGACCTGCATGGCCTCCAGAGCCCGCTGGTGACTCTCCGGGGTTACCCCGGCGCAGCAGCCGGCGTCCACATAGATGGGCACCTCCGGCAAGGCGGCTTTCAGCAGCAGAGCGTTGGAGATGACGCAGATGTCTGTACACAGTCCCACCAGCGTGATAGAGGTCACCGGCTCCTGGCAGGTGTGAAACGCGGTGATCACATGGGCCAGAGTGGTGCAGCCGAAGGTGGGTTTGTCAATGGGGGGTTCGGCCAGCAAAGCGGCAATTTCAGGCTGGATCTCCCAGCCTTGGGTGCCCCGGATGCAGTGGGGGACGGGGAGAAATTTCCCCTCTTGGGTGTTCAGATAGTCTGCCTCATGGGTGTCCCGGGTGGCCAGCACCCGGCCGGAAAAGCCCTTGATCCGTTCAACGACCTTGGGCACGATGGCCTGAGCCTCCTTGGTACCCAGAGCTCCGTCGATAAAGTCATTCTGCATGTCGATGACAACCAAAAAATCCATGGAAACCTCCTTTGCGGCAGAAAAGATAGGAAACAGCACTGAAGCTGTCAAACAGAACGGGGCAGAGGCACAGCCTCTGCCCCAAAAGAAGATCAGTGATGGAACAGCCGGATTCCGGTAAAGCACATGGTAATCCCGTACTTGTTGCAGGTGTCGATGACATTGTCATCCCGGATGGAGCCGCCGGGCTGGACAATGTACTGCACGCCGCTCTTCCGGGCCCGCTCCACGTTGTCGCCGAAGGGGAAGAAGGCGTCAGAGCCCACAGTGACCCCTTGCATCTGGGCAATCCAGGACTTCTTCTCCTCCCGTGTCAGCACGTCTGGCTTGACCTTGAAGGTGTTCTGCCAGACGCCCTCCGCCAGCACATCCTCATACTCGTCGGAGATGTACACGTCGATGGCGTTGTCCCGGTCGGGCCGGCGGATGCCGTCCACGAACTGCAGGCCCAGCACCTTGGGATGGTGGCGCAGCCACCAGTTGTCCGCCTTGCTGCCCGCCAGCCGGGTGCAGTGGATCCGGCTCTGCTGGCCGGCGCCCACACCGATGGCCTGGCCGTTCTTGACGTAGCAGACCGAGTTGGACTGGGTGTACTTGAGGGTGATGAGAGAGACGATCATGTCAATCTTGGCGCTCTCAGGCAGATCCTTGCACTCGGTGACGATATTTTGCAGCATCTCCTCGTCAATCTTGAGGAAGTTGTGTCCCTGCTCAAAGACCACGCCGTAGATGTGGCGGCGCTCGATGGGGGCGGGCACGTAGTCCGGATCCATCTGCACCACGTTGTAGTTGCCCTTCTTCTTGGTCTTGAGGATAGCCAGGGCCTCCTCGGTGTAGCCGGGGGCGATGACGCCGTCGGAGACCTCGTACTTCAGATACCGGGCGGTGGCGGCGTCGCAGACATCGGAGAGAGCTGCCCAGTCGCCGTAGGAGCACAGCCGGTCGGCGCCCCGGGCCCGGATATAGGCGGCGGCCAAGGGAGTCACTTCCGCATCCGGGGCCACGAAGTAGATTGCCCGCTCCACATCGGTCAGGGGGAGGCCCACAGCGGCGCCGGCGGGGGAGACGTGCTTAAAGGAAGCGGCGCAGGGCAGGCCGGTGGCCTCCTTCAGCTCCTTGACCAGCTGCCAGGAGTTCATGGCGTCGCAGAAGTTGATATACCCCGGCTTGCCGTTGAGAACAGTGACCGGCAGTTCTCCCTCCTCCATATAGAGGCGGGAGGGCTTCTGGTTGGGGTTGCAGCCGTACTTCAGTTCCAGTTCTTTCATGGGAGACCTCCTCACTGCTGATGCTTGTTGACAATCACGTCGTCCGTGGCCTGGGTCTCCAGGTCGATATAGCGGACGAAAAGGGAGACCTTGTTCTCCTCGTTCAGGCTGCTCCACAGCAGGTCGGCAAAGTCCTGAGCCGTATTGCTGGGGATGGAGACCAGCTCCGGCTCTCCCTCAAAGGAGGGCAGGGGGTTGCCGTCACCCATATAAGTGTGGATGAAGTGGCCGAAGCCAGCGGGAACGCCGTCATACTCGAAGAAGTAGCGGTTGCAGAAATCAGGGTTACCGTTGAAGCTCTTGAGGATGGACAGCTTGTAAGCGCCGCTGGGCAGCATGGCGCCGGAGATGCGGGGGGTGTAGTTGGGGCCGTCCGGCTCAAAGGTGCGGGTCATCAGGGCGTGCCGGAAGCAGTGTCCCTCGTTGAGTGCCTCCATAATGGTGTCGGTCTGGTCGCCGTTGGTGACGACGGTCAGATTTTTCACCTTGCGCACCGGATGATAGATGATCAGGGAGGGATCTACCATCTTGGAGGGATCAAAGGCCTCAGTGCGGATGCCGTCCTCGGTGACCGAGAAGATCCGGTTCCGGCTGTTCTCACTGCGGCCCATAATGAAGTAGGCGATGACGGCGCTCTTGCCATCGGCGCTCCGGCCCAGAACGATGCCCCGGCCGGGATAGGGGTTGCGCTGCAGCTCCTGGGTAAGATCAAGCAGTTTCATGGGATACCTCTCTCTGTAACGGTTCAAATCGGAAGGATCATCCGGCTCAAACGCCGGGCAGGATGTGAACGGTGCGGCCCTCTACCCGGAGGCGGCCCTCACAGAACAGGCTCACCGCCTTGGGCAGCAGCTTCCACTCCGCCTGCTCCATAATGCGGCGCTGGAGCAGCTCCGGGGTATCCCCCTCCTCCACCGGCACCGCCTTCTGGAGGATGATGGGGCCGCCGTCGCACTGCTCGTTGACAAAGTGGACAGTGGCGCCGGAGACCTTGACGCCGTAGGCCAGGGCCTTCTCGTGGACATGGAGGCCGTAGGCTCCCTCTCCGCAGAAGGAGGGGATGAGGGCGGGGTGGACGTTGATGATAGCGTTGGGATAGGCCTGGATCAGCTCCTCGGTGAGGACGTACATAAAGCCGGCCAGCACCACCAGGTCAATGTCCAGCTCCCGGAGCAGCCGGGTCAGTTCGTGGGTCATGGCCTGGTTAGAATCGTAGTCCTTCCGGCAGACCACATAGCCCGGAATCCCCGCCTTTTCCGCCCGCTGGAGAGCGAAGGCGGTGGGGGAGGAGGAGATGACGGCAGCGATCCGGCCCTGCTTGATGGCGCAGCGCTTCTGTGCGTCGATGAGGGCCTGAAGGTTGGTACCGCCGCCGGAAACCAGGACGGCGATCTTTTTCACAGGATCACCTCAACGCCCTCGTCTCCCTGGGAAACCTGGCCGATGACGGAGACGCGCTCGCCGCTCTGCACCAGGATGTTCATGGCGTCGCCCACCTGGTCACGGGGCACAGCCAGAATCATGCCGACGCCCATGTTGAAGGTGTTGTACATATCCCGGGTGGGAATCTGACCAGCCTGCTGGATGATGGCAAAGATGGGCAGCTGGGGGATGGAACTGGCGTTGATGCGGGCGGTGAGACCCTGGGGCATCATGCGGGGCACGTTCTCGTACAGGCCGCCGCCGGTGATGTGGCTGATGCCGTGGATGGATACGCCGCAGTCCATCAGGCTGCGGATGGAGCGGACATAGATCCGGGTGGGCTTGAGCAGCTCCTCGCCCAGGGTGCAGGCCAGATCGGCGTTGTACTGATCGTAGGTGTTGTTGATGTCCAGCACCTTGCGCACCAGGGAGTAGCCATTGGAGTGGACGCCGGAGGAGCCCAGGCCCAGCAGCACGTCGCCCGCCTGCATCATCTGGTTGTTGATCTTCTTGTCATAGTCCACCAGGCCCACGGAGAAGCCGGCCAGGTCGTACTCGTTGACCGGGTAGAAGCCGGGCATCTCGGCGGTCTCGCCGCCGATGAGGGCGCAACTGGCCTGCCGGCAGCCGTTGGCGATGCCGGAGACAATCTGCTCAATCTTCTTGGGATCGTTTTTGCCGCAGGCGATGTAGTCCAGGAAGAACATGGGTAGGGCGCCGGAGCAGATGATGTCGTTGACGCACATGGCCACGCAGTCGATACCCACGGTGTCATGCTTGTCCAGGAGGAAGGCCAGCTTCAGCTTGGTGCCCACACCGTCGGTGCCGGAGACCAGGACAGGACGCTTCATCCCCTGGATCTGAGGTTCAAACATGCCGCCGAAATCGCCGATGCCGCCCAGCACGCCGGGGACGACGGTAGAGGCGACCAGGGGCTTGATGCGGCTGACCGCCTCGTAACCGGCGGTGACATCTACGCCGGCGGCAGCGTAAGAGGCGGATTTGCTGTTAGTGTTCACGGGAAGTTCCTCCTGTCAATAGTTGTTAATGGTGAGCTGCCGGCCGGTCTCCTTGGGGACGGGGAGCACGTAATCGCCGGTAAAGCAGGCGTCACAGAAGCCCAGATGCAGATTCTGAGCCATTGCTTTCAGAGAGTCCAGAGGCAAGTACTGGAGGGAATCAGCGCCGATGAGCTGGCAGACCTCCTCCTCCGTGCGGCCGTTTGCGATCATGTCCTCGGACCGGGGGGTGACAGTGCCGAAGTGGCACTGATACCGGAAGGGGGGAGAGGACACCTTCATGTGTACCTCTTTCGCTCCGGCATCCCGGAGCAGCTTGACAATCCGGGCGCAGGTGCGGCCCCGAATAATGGAGTCGTCCACCAGGATGATCCGCTTGCCCTTAACGGTGGCAGAGACGGCGTTGAGCTTGATGCGCAGGCTCTTCTCCCGCTCCCAGCGCTGGGACTGGATAAAGGTGCGGGCAATATACCGGTTTTTCATCAGGCCGATGCCGTAGGGAATGCCGGATTCCCGGGCAAAGCCCATGGCGGCGGCGATGCCGGAGTCTGGCACGCCGATGACCAGGTCGCCCTCCACCGTATTCTGTCGGGCCAGCATCCGGCCGGCCTCCTCCCGGGCAGCGCCCACGGAGCAGCCGTCGATGATGGAGTCCTGCCGGGCGAAATAGATCAGCTCGAACAAGCAGAAGGCCCGGCGGGCGGCCTTGATCCGGCAGCGGTGGCTGGTGATGATTCCGTCCTTGGCAACCACCACCTCGCCCGGTTCCACGTCCCGAAGGACGGTGCCCCCCAGCGCCTCGATGGCGCAGGACTCAGAGGCGAAGAGAATGGAATTGCCGATCTTGCCGATGCACAGAGGCCGGAAGCCGTTGGGATCCCGGACGGCAATCAGTTTGTCCTTTTCCATCAGTACCATGGAATAGGCGCCGATCATATACTCCATGGCGTTGATGACAGCGTCCTCCAGGGTGTGGGTGCGCAGGTGCTCCCGGACAATGAGGTAGGTGATCACCTCAGCGTCGTTGGTGCCCTGGAAGATGCCGCCCCGGTTTTCCGTCTCCGCCCGGAGGGCCTTGCCGTTGACCAGGGTGCCGTTATAGCACATGGCCATGGAGCCGGAGGCGTGGTGCAGCACCAGGGGCTGAATGTTGGCAGGGTTCACCGAGGCGGAGTTGGTGGCGTGACGGACATGGCCCACGGCGGCGTTGGCACCCCGGAAGGCCTTGAGCTCGCTCATGGAAAAGACCTCAGGCACCAGGCCCTTGTCCTTGTGTACCCGGAGCACGCCGTTTTGAGACACGGCGATGCCGCAGGAGTCCTGTCCCCGGTGCTGCAGAGCGAAGAGGGCGTTGTAGGTGTCAAAGGCGGGCTCCCGGCCGTCGGTAGGGTCGGCAATCAGGCCGAAAACACCGCACTCCTCCTTCAGCTTGGGGGGCTGGGCAGTAAACTCTTTCATGGGAACGTCCGTTCAGTCCTGGCTGTCGCCCATCAGACGGCGCATGACCTCCTGATAGGCCTCCTCGGCGCCGCCCAGATCCCGGCGGAAGCGGTCCTTGTCCAGCTTCTCATGGGTGGTCTCGTCCCACAGACGGCAGGTGTCGGGGCTGATCTCATCGGCCAGAACAATGGTGCCGTCAGCAGTCTTGCCAAACTCCAGCTTGAAGTCCACCAGGTCGATGCCCACACTCTTGAGGAAGCCCTTGAGCAGGTCGTTGACCTGGAAGGCATACTTCTTGATCAGGTTGATCTCTTCCCAGGTGGCGGCCTTCAGAGCCACGGCATGGTAGGCGTTCATGAGGGGATCGCCCAGCTCGTCGTTCTTGTAGGAGAACTCAATGGTGGGCTCGTCAAACACGATACCCTCCTCCACGCCGAAGCGCTTGGCAAAGGAGCCGGCGGAGATGTTGCGGATGATGACCTCCAGGGGGACGATCTGCACCTTCTTGACGGCGGTCTCCCGGTCATTGAGCTCCTCAATGTAGTGGGTGGGGACGCCCTGGGCCTCCAGCTTGCGCATCATGTGGTTGCTCATCCGGTTGTTGATGACGCCCTTACCCACGATGGTGCCCTTCTTCAGACCGTTGAACGCGGTGGCGTCGTCCTTATAGGAGACGATGACCACGTTGGGATCATCGGTGGCGAAAACCTTTTTTGCCTTGCCCTCGTAGAGCTGCTCCATCTTTTCCATTGTTCAGACTTCCTTTCCGATTCAATCAAAAACAGTGTCTCCGAAGTCTTTCTCCGGACTGCAGGGGTTACTTACTGATTCATCTGGGCGCAGACCTTGGCGTCCTTTTCAGCCACCGAGCGGGCCATCTCCTCTTTAAAGGATGCGAGCTTGGCAGTCAGCGCCTCGTCTCCCACGGCCAGCATCTGGGCGGCCAGAATACCGGCATTGGCGGCGCCGTTGACGCCTACCGTGGCGACAGGGATGCCGCTGGGCATCTGGACGATGGACAGCAGGCTGTCCAGACCGCCCATCATCGAGGTCTTGATGGGCACGCCGATCACCGGCAGCGTGGTGTAGGCGGCCAGCACGCCGCCCAGATGAGCGGCCTTGCCAGCACCGGCGATGAGCACGCCGAACCCGTTTTCCGCGGCGTGGGAGGCAAACTGCTCCGCAGCGGCGGGGGTACGGTGGGCGGAGATGACCCGCACCTCATAGGGGATGCCGAACAGCTTCAGCTTGTCCACGGTCTCCTGCATGACAGGCAGATCGCTGTCAGAGCCCATAATAACGGCAACTTTTTTCATCAAATCACAACCTCCGATCACGAAAAAAAGCAAGCAGATATGGACTATCTGCCTGCTGGCTGGATTAGGATATGGTAGGGGAGAAGGCGCACTGGGAGCCCTGGCAGCCGTTGTGATTTCCGACGGACAGACGCACCATTGCAGCTCCCCCCCAACTACGAATTGAGTGTATTTTATCCCATATTATTGGGACTTTCAAGGGAAAGAGGGGCTAAAAAAGTTTTTTGTACGCTTGTACAATGTAAATTGGAAAATGAGAAGGGGAATTGGTTTAACCGCCTATCCGGCTCACAGAAGGCCGTTGCTCTCCAGGATGCGCTCCGCTTCCTGAGCGCGGTTGGCCCAGGAGGCCTCTGCGCCGTAGCGCTTACGGGTGGCGGGAGCCCAGGCGCTGTTTTCCATCACTGCCTGATAGCAGGCGTCCACAAACTCCTTGGGCGACTTTGCGCCATAGATCACATCGGAATACACTGGAATATACCGAAGAGGATACATAGCGGCGATGGGCTTGCCCACCACCAGGTACTCATAGATCCGGCTGGGCACCACATCCTCGTCCGGATCATCCGTTTCCAGCAGGTCGATAAGCACGTCAAACTGGGCGGCGTAGCCGGGCAGATCCAGCGGGCTGATTTTGCCCAGAAAATGGACGTTTTCCAGCCGGTGCACCGCCTGATAGAGGGGGTTTTCCCGGCTGCAGCGGCCAGCAAAGACAAAGCTCCAGGCGGGGTGGGCCTTGGCAGTCCGGTAGACCGGGCGGAGATCCAGATCCCGGCCGGCGTCTCCCAGATAGCCGAAAAGAGGTCCCCGGATGCGCATCAGTGGGGCGGGTACCTGGAGGGTCAGATCCTCCGTCTGGGTATACAGCTTCAGATCACAGCCGTTGGGCAGCAGGGCAATGTTGGTGTTGCAGGGGGCCAGATGCTCCACCAGTCCGGGGGAGGCGGCGAACAGCACGTCCGCCCGGTTTGCCAGAATGCTCTCCCAACGAATGTCAAACTGCGGCCAGTCCTGGAAGCAGTCATAGACAATCCCCTTGTAGTCCAGGGTGTCCAGCAGTCCCGCATAGAGTGGGGAGCAGATCCACAGCAGAGGATTGTAAAAATTCGCCTTGGCGGCCTTTTCGGTGATGTAGCGGGTCAGCTTTTTCAGATTCTGCTCCAGCAGGCGGGGATGGTCATAGTTGGTAATCTGGAAGGTGGGGGGGAGGGTATAGACGGTGATATTGCCCTGGGGATGCCGCCCTTCCTTTTTGTAGTCGTTCTTCCGGGGATCCCGGGACAGCAGGGAGGGAGGAGGCTGGAAGAACAGGATCTTGTGGTAGCGGTTGAGCTGGGTCAGCAGCCACTGAGTGCGGGTAGGTAGCTTGAGCCACCGGGTGCTGGACAGACAGATAATCTGAGCCATATCCTGTTCCTCCTTTCCCGAAAATCTGACAGCGCCGGTTTACACCAGCTCGACATAGACGTGTGTCCCATATTGTACCCTGTTTTCCAGCTGAGCGCAAGAAGGAAACAAGGGTTATTTTCCTCCTGTATTTGTGCATAATGGTAGCTGAATATTGACATGAGGGAGGTTTTACCTGTGAAACGGAGGTGGCTTGTGCTGCTGGCGGCATTGGTGCTGGCGCTGACGCCGTTTCTCGCCCGGCGGTGGCAATGGGAGACAGAGAATAACACCGTCTCCCTCCTCTTTGACGGTCAGGCCCTGGAGGAGCTGGCCCGGGACTCTGAACTGTCTGTGGAGCAATGGCTGGAGACGCTGCAGGGACAGGGACTCACCGGCCTTGCGCTCCGGGAGGAGACGCTGGAAACGCTGAAGGAGCGAAGCGTCCTCACCTGGCTCACCCGGGCTCAGGCTTTGGCGTCCCCCTATTGGATGTCCGCTTATCCGGAAGAGATACAGACCTGGCTGATCCGGCCGGGAGATGGAATCCTTATCGCCCTGTGGGAGAGGGATACAGCCCAATGGCTCTCCGGGGCATTGGAGGCTCGGGCCCTTTCCTGTGAGACGGTGACGGGAAACGGCATGATCTATCTTCTGGTGGAGGGCGATGAGGACTTGGCCCGGCTGCCTCTGGGCCTCTGGCCGGAGACGGTGGAGCTGGCAAAGAAGCTTGGGTTGGCCATCTGTCCCGTGATCTCTATACCGGAGAAGGGAAATAACCTGGCCCTGGCGGACAGCCTCTACCGGGAGTGGGAGGAGACCGGCGTCTCTACCGTGATCTGTCAGAGCGGCGGCCTGCCCGGCTGGACAGAATCGCCTCAGAAAGCAGAGCAGCTGCTCCGGGACTACACAGACCGGAGCGGGAGCCTGGCTCTGGTGGAGAGCAGCGCCCAGCGGGGCAGTCTGGATTTCCCGGGAAAGGAGGCGGCGCTGGAGCGGACAGACAGCCTGCTGCGCTGCTTTTATCAGTGGGACTATGTCTCTGACCGGTATGCTGCCCTGGGCTATGAGGACAGCCGTGAGGTGAGCATGGCCCTGGCCCGGGCCGCCGCCGAGCGGAACTGCCGCCTGCTCTGGCTCCGGCCTATGACAGACAGTGAGAACGGCGAGACGGTGGAGGAGCTGAGCGAATATGTGACGATGCTCCGGTGGCTGAGGGAGGATCTGACCCGGTTCGGTCTCTCCGTGGGAGATGCCCGCCCGGGTGAGCGGATCTCTGGCCTGCCGGTCATCGCAGCCCAGGCGCTGAGCTGGCTGACAGCGGCGGGAGCAGGATGCCTCTGCGGCTGGCTGCTGCTGCGCCGGCGGCGGGGCTGGAACATGGTGATCAGTGCGCAGCTGGCCGCCCTGGCAGGGGGCCTTGCCGCCTCGGTCTGGATGTCAGGCAATCCCTTCTTTCTGGGCGAGCAGATCTTCCGGGGGGTCAAGCTGGCCCAGCTGGTGCCGCTGGCCTTCTTTCTGCTCCTCTGGGCCTGGAAGCAGTGGAGCAATCACCGAACCGCATTAAGCCGGTGGCTGGAGCGGCCGGTCAACGGACGGACGCTGCTCTTAGGAGGCGCCGCTGGGGTGGGCGTGCTGCTGATCCTGGCGGTGGGGGGCTACTATCTGGCCCGGACAGGCAATTCCGGCCTTGCCACTGCCCTGGAGCTGCGGCTGCGCAACGCCCTGGAGGAGTGGTTTACTGTCCGGCCACGATTTAAGGAGTTCGCTCTGGGACTGCCCTGTCTGGTGCTCTGGTGTAAGGGTGAGCTGCCCCGCTGGACGGAGCCGGTCATCGGGCTGGGGGCCATGGTGGGACTTGTGTCGGTGACCAACACCTTTCTCCATCTGTGCACCCCTCTGCGGCTCAGCCTGATCCGCACCGAGGCCGGCTGGCTGCTGGGGGGACTGATTGCTCTGATACTGCTGGGGCTGCTCAGGCTGGGGAGACATCTGCAGTGGCGGACATCCTGATTTCCGGCTATTACGGCTTTGACAATTTGGGGGATGAGCTGCTGCTGACCGCGTTGCTCCGGGATCTGCGGCAGGTCACGTCAGAGAGCCGGATTACCGTTCTCTCTGCCTGCCCTCCCGCCACCCAGGCCCGGCATGGAGTGAAAGCGGTGCCCCGGAACAAGTTCCAGGCGGTGCTCCGGGCCTTGAAGCAGTGTGACCTGCTGCTCTCCGGAGGCGGCAGCCTGCTGCAGGATGGCACCTCCAGCCGGAGCCTGTTGTATTATCTGGGACTGCTGGCCCTGGCCCAGGCCATGGGTAAGGACACCATGGTCTACAGTCAGGGGGTGGGCCCCCTGCTGCGACCCTGGAACCGGGCACTGACCCGGGCGGTGCTGTCGCAGGCGACGGCAGTCACCATCCGGGACGAGACCTCCCGGGAGATGCTGGAGGCGTTGGGCTTGAGACGGCCTATGCAGGTGACAGCTGACCCGGTGCTCGCCCTGCCCATCCGGCCGGGAAAGGGGGAGAGCACTCAGCTTGCCTGGGTAATCCATGGCCGGTATTGTACCCCGGCAGCCTGTAAAGCGCTGAGGGAGGCCATGACGGAGCTGCACCGGCAGGGCTGTACCTCCTGGCTGCTGCCCTTCTGCCCCGGGGAGGACACCCCGATTTTAGAGACATTGACTCCTTGGGGCCGCATGGTGCCTCGGGAGCAGCTTTGGCCCAGGCTGCGGCGGTGCGGGGTGGTTATCTCCATGCGGCTCCACGGCCTGATTCTGGGAGCGAAACTGGGAGCGGAGCTTGTCTCCCTTACCTGTGACCCAAAATCTGATGCATTTCTGGAAGAGCTGGGGCGTCCCCGCGGTTTGCCGTTGGATGGGCTGACCGCTGTGGGTTTGGTTCAGGCGGTTCAGGAGCGACGGATGGGTGCAAGAAGAGAAGACGGCCCCGCGTTGGCGCGGCTGACTGCCCGCCTGGAGGGGAACCGCCAGCTTCTTCAGAAGATTTTAACCTCTCATTCATGAAAAACAGGAGCGCGTCCGCTATACTATTAAAAAGTATCGCTGCGGAAAGGAAAGATGGCCATGCTGGAGGCACTTCAAACAGTGGACGGGGGCATTCTCCTCTGGATTCAGGAGCATTTACGCATGGACTGGCTCACCGCCATGCTTACCCGGTATACCAACCTGGGAGAGGCGGGGGTGATCTGGATTGTCATCGCTCTGGTTTTCCTCCTCATTCCGAAAACGCGGAAGGCGGGGCTGCTCAGCCTGGCCGCAATGCTGATCTGCTATGTCTGCAATGACCTGGTGATCAAAAATCTGGTCATGCGGCCCCGTCCTTTTCTGTCGGTGGAGGGACTGCTGCCCCTGATTCAACGGCCAGACTCCTATTCCTTCCCATCCGGCCACTCCTGCTCCTCCTTCGCCGCGGCCAGTGTCTGGGCGCAGACCTTGGAGGGACGCTGGGCCAAGGGGGCGAAAATCCTGCTGCTGGTCATGGCCATGGTGATGGCCCTCTCCCGGCTCTATGTAGGGGTGCACTATCCGACGGATGTGCTGGTGGGCAGTTTGCTGGGCGTACTGGGCGGATGGCTGGTCTGCCGCTGGCTGAGCCCGGTCTATGACCGGCGGCTAAGCAAAAGAAGAACAAAATAAAAAGGGGGAGACTTCCTATGACTATTTGGAAGTCTCCCATCAGACTGTCAAAAAAGTATCTTTTGCAAATTCCAAGTCGGGCCAAAAGTTTAGGAAGCCCTCCGCAGGAGTTTTGTTGCGTCAGCAACAAAATAAAGTGAA
>JBJDXS010000044.1:0-6328 GCA_051866815.1 Candidatus Onthomonas sp.
GCCACGGTGAGCATCAGATCCTCGGGCATGGCGATCTGCTGGGGCCAGTCGGTGATGTTCGGGCCAAAGACCAGCTCGGTCTCCGGCTGGGGATTGCCCACGCCGTAGTAGACCCGGCTCTTGTAGGCGGAGTCGTCATAGTGGACCAGCTCGTCCGGCTTGTCCTCGGGGAACTGCTCCAGCTCCAGAGCGGAGGTGAGGACGCCGCCGTTGAGGGCGGTGGCGGCGATGGAGCGGGCGTCCATCAGGGCCACATAGGACAGCTGGCCGTTGCCCGGCTTGGAGCCCTCCCGGTTGGGGAAGTTCCGGGTGGAGTGGCGGATGGAGAAGCCGCCGTTGGAGGGCACGTCGCCTGCGCCGAAGCAGGGGCCGCAGAAGCAGGAACGGATGGAGGCGCCGGCGGCCATCAGGTCGGAGATGGCGCCCTGGCGGGTCAGCTCCTGGAAGATGGGCATGGAGCCGGGGTAGCAGGAGAGCCAGAAGGAGTCGCTGCCGATGGAGCTGCCCTTGAGGATCTGGGCGGCCCGGAGCAGGTTCTGATAGGTGCCGCCGGAGCAGCCGGCGATGACCGCCTGATCCACATAGAACTTGCCGTCCTTCATCTTGTCGAGGAGAGAGGGAACCTTGTCCAGGCCAAACTGCTGGCGGGCCTTCTCCTCGGTTTCGGCCAGAATGTCAGCCATATTGGCCTTGAACACCGAGATGGGATAGGCGTTGGAGGGGTGGAAGGGCAGGGCGATCATGGGCTCCACCAGATCCAGGTTGACGAGAATCACGTCGTCATAGTAGGCACCCTCAGCGGGCATAAGACGGCGGTAGTCCTGCTCCCGGCCCAGCATCTTCAGATAGTCCCGGGTGGTCTCGTCGGTGGCCCAGACGGAGGAGAGGCAGGAGGTCTCGGTGGTCATGACGTCAATGCCGCACCGGTAGTCCATGGAGAGGTTGGCGATGCCGGGGCCGACGAACTCCATGACGGCGTTTTTCACGATGCCCTTGGCAAAGGTCTTGGCGATAATGGCCAGGGCCACGTCCTGGGGGCCCACGCCGGGACGGGGGCTGCCGGAGAGATGGATGGCGATCACCCGGGGATAGGAGATGTCATAGGTCTTGCCCAGCAGCTGCTTGACCAGCTCGGGGCCGCCCTCGCCCATGGCCATGGTGCCGAAGGCGCCGTACCGGGTGTGGGAGTCGGAGCCCAGAATCATCCGGCCGCTGCCGGCGTACCGCTCCCGCATGTAGGAGTGGATGACCGCCTGATGGGCGGGGACAAACTCACCGCCGTACTTTTTCGCAGCGGAGAGGCCGAAGACGTGGTCGTCCTCGTTGATGGTGCCGCCCACGGCGCACAGGGAGTTGTGGCAGTTGGTCAGCACATAGGGCAGGGGGAACCGCTCCAGGCCAGAGGCCCGGGCAGTCTGGATGATGCCCACATAGGTGATGTCGTGGGAGGCCATGGCGTCGAACCTGATCTTCAGCTCGTCCATGCCGGAAACGGTGTTGTGGGACTGGAGAATCCCGTAGGAGATGGTGCCCTTCCGGGCCTCCTCCACCGGGGCAAACGATGCGCCCTCACTGACAGGGATAAAGGTCCCCTGGGAGTAGTAGGCGCCGGAATTCAGAACATTGATCATCAGTGATCCCTCCAAAGAGCAGGGCGCAGCGCCCTGAACTGAGAATTTCACCAATAAATATACCAGCGTCAAGAGAAAAACTCAAGTAGTGGGAATCATTACAAGAAAAAGACGTGAAAACAGCTGTTTTTCACGTCTCAATACGCTGTGAAATTGTTGAAATTTTACTGTAGGCCTCTTGCAGAATCGGAAAAACTGCGGGAGATCTCCTCTGGCATCAGAAACTTTGCGGTAAAGGGATCCAGCACCAGGCCGCCGAACCGGGGGTCAGCCAGGGCGGCGGAGAGAAACTCCACAAAGGGCAGGTGGAGGAAGGAGAATCTTGACCCGTAGGCGTTGGGGATCTGGGCCTGATTGGAGAAGGCGGGGAAGAGCACCTTGCCCTCCGGGCCGGGGATGGTGTCCGGCTTGAGGCCAAAGGCGTCCCCCTGGGCGGGGACGTCGCCGTTGCGGCTCATGTTCACCGGCACATAGACCTGGCTTTCAGCCAGGGCGGCAAAGATCTCTGCGACAAGGGCCTGGCTGGGGCGGCGCTGATAGCGGTGCAGCAGTTGGGAGAGGGCTTCCATGGTGTGGGCTCCTTTCTAAGTCAGGAATCGGCGGGCAGGACAGCGGTCTGGGTGCGGTAGCAGTGGGCGAAGTAGATCAGCTCGGCAATGGAGGTCACCGTCCAGGTAAAGGCGTAGACCAGATAGAGAGCGACGATGGTGTGGAAGAAGGCAAAGACGGTGTGCACCCAGATGATCCGGAGTACACAGGAGCCCAGGATGACGATGACGGTGGGGGCCAGCGTCTTGCCCAGACCCCGGGAGGCGGCGATGGAGCAGTCCATAAAGGCGGAGAGGCCATAGGACAGGCCCATGACGACCAGCCGGTGGGTGCCCGCCTGGATGACGGCGGCATCAGTGGTGAACAGCCCCAGAAATTGCTGGCTGAACACCGCCAGAGACAGGCCCAGCAGGGCTCCGGCCCCGAAGGAGTAGGCCAGGCTGATAAAGTAGCTCCGCAGCACCCGGCTCTTTTTCCGGGCGCCGAAGTTCTGGCCCATAAAGCTGGTGCAGGCGGTGTAGAAGGCGGCCATCACATCGTAGACGATGCCGTCCGAGTTGGCGGCGGCAGAGTTGCCCTCCACCACCACGGCGTCGAAGGAGTTGACGCCGGCCTGGATAAACAGGTTGGCGAGCTGGAAGATGGCGTTCTGCAGTCCGGCGGGAAGGCCCAGAGCCAGCAGCTTGCGGCATTTGGCGGGGTACAGCCGGATGCCGGAGAGCTTCAGGGCGTAGATCTCCCGGCTGCGCAGCAGGGCGCCCACAATCAGCCCGGCGGAGAGGTACTGGGAGAGAACGCTGGCCAGGGCGACGCCCAGCACGCTGAGATGGCAGACCACGACGAAGAACAGGTTGAGCAGAATGTTGAGCACACCGGCAGTGGAGAGGTAGAGCAGGGGCTTTTTCGTGTTGCCGATGGCGCTGAAGACGGCGTTTCCGAAGTTGTACAGCGCCATAGCGGGCATGCCCAGAAAATAGATCCGCAGGTAGAGCTCCGCCCCGCCGATCAGCTCCTCCTTGGTGCCAAGCAGAACCAGCAGCGGCCGGGAGAAAATCGCCCCGGCGGCGAGAACGATACAGCCCACAGCCAGGCAGACAATGGCGGCGGTCTGCACCGTCTCCCGCAGGCTGCGCCGGTCTCCAGCGCCGAAGTATCGGGCGATCAGCACATTGGCGCCGCTGCCCATGCCGATGAGAAAACCGGTGAACAGGACGACCAGGGTGGTGGTGGAGCCCACGGAGCCCAGCGCCTCCGGGCCGGCAAAGCGGCCCACCACCATCAGGTCGGCCATATTGAACAGCACCTGGAGCAGGTTGGAGGCGGCCAGCGGCAGGCTGAACAGAAAAATCTGCTTGGCCAGCGGCCCGCTTGTCAAGTTTTGAGAGATTCCGGTCATAGCGCTACCCCATTGCAGCGGCCGGCAGGCCCGAAATTTGCCGAAGAGAGTTCCTACGGCGTTCCGAACCATTATAGTCCATTCCCGCGCCGGTTGCAATCGCCATTTCCCGCAGAAACAGGCGTAAAAAACGCCGCGATTGGAGAAAATCGCGGCGGGAAAGGATGGCCGGTATTATGCGCCCCAGGCGCTGTGGACGATGCCTACCAGATACCACTCATTCTGATACCACTGATAGACCAGCTTGAGGGTGCTCCACTCCGACTGGCCGTCTGCGGCGGGATAGTAGAACTCCACATAGTGGCAGCCGGGATAGGCGTCTGTCGTGTTCTCCAGGGCGTTGCCGGAGACTTGCATTGCGTCCGCACTGATCCGGGGAGAGGCGAGATAGTCCCGATCCCAGACGTAGCTGGACACATAGTCCGGCAGAGTCAGCTTGATGGGAGTGGCGGCATCGGTAGAGGTGCCCCAGACATAGCTTTTGCCGGACTCGGCCACCTGGGCCAGTTCTCCGGCCTGGAAGGTGAGGTTGGAGTTCCGGTCGACGGTAGAGGCAGGGGTAAAGGTCACGCCCTCCTCTGGGTGGACGTAGGAGGAGAGCAGATTGTAATCACCCTTCCGGATGGCGTCTGCAGTTTCCAGGGCGCAGCGGATCAGGGAGGCGCTGTCTCCCTCGGCCGCAGCCTCCGCCTGGGCGGGAGCGTTTGCGGTCAGCTGAGAGGTGAGTACCGCCGTGCTCCTGGGAGGCAGGAGGTAATGCAGCGCAAAGCCGCCGCCAAAGCCCAGCAGCAGAGCCAGCAGAGAGCAGAGCAGAGTTCGTTTCCAGGCTTTCATGGGCATACCTCCTTTTTACAAAATTATTTCGATTGTATTGTAGAGGAACAGATACCGGAATGCAACAACAAAAAGTAACAGAAGAGGCGTCTGTGACCGGGCTGCCGAAGCGGGGGAATAATTGACTTCTTCCAACCGGGGTGCTACCATGGAAAGCCGAAAAAAAGAGAAATGGGGGATACCCGATGGTAAAAGAGAGCTTTCGGCAGTCTATGGTCGCCTGCGCCATGCTGGCCATCACAGGCGGCTTTCTGGAGGCCTATACCTATTTATTAAAAGGTGGAGTGTTCTGCAATGCCCAGACCGGCAATGTGGTCATGATGGGGATCAAATTTGCCCAGAGTAACTACCTCGGGGCGGCCTATTACCTGATTCCCATGTTCTTTTATATGGTGGGCATCACGCTGACGGTGCGGGGACCGGTCCATATCCGGGCCGGTCGGTACCACAAGGCGCTGCGGCGGGCCCGGTCTGAGAAAGGCGAGAGACCTGCTTTCCGGCTCACCTGGGAGATAGTCTATGTGGTGGTGCAGATGGGGGTGCTGACCCTGCTGGCCCTGCTGCCGGACAGCCTTCCGGACGCGTTTTGGAATGTCCCCATCACTTTTCTGTGTGCCATGCAGTACAACACCTTTAATCGCTTTAAAGGCGTGACGCTGGCCACCACCTTCTGCACCAACAATATCCGTCAGACGGCCATCCGGATCAACAAGGGAATGCTCACTGGGAAGCGGCGCTTTTACCGGGAGGCATTGGTCTATGTCCAGGCGATCCTCTATTTTGTGCTGGGCGCGGGGGTCGGAGCGGTGCTTGCCACCCGCTGGGGAGAGATTACGCTGTTTTTCTGCGTGCTGCTGTTGGTGCCGGTGCTGATCGGACTGATTCGGGAGGAAAGCAGACGGGCAACAGACGATACTATATAAATGGAGACATGCTCGGGAGAGATTGCTTTTTGGGCTGGCTCGGGGTATAATGTAAAGTACATTATAAAAAGGAGTGAGCCGTATGGACAATCACAAGCGGGAAATCCAGTTTCATATCGGACTGAGCAGAGAGGATCAGGTGGGGCGCTATTGCATTCTGCCGGGAGATCCGGGCCGGTGCGAGTCGATTGCGGCCCTCTTTGACAACCCGGTGCATGTGCACACCAACCGGGAGTTCAACACCTGGAAGGGCACGCTGCTGGGAGAGCCGGTCTGCGTGGTCAGCACCGGTATCGGCGGCCCCTCCGCCTCCATCGCCATGGAGGAGTTGAAGGAAGTCGGCGTGGACACCTTTATTCGGGTGGGCACCTGCGGCGGTATCCGGCTGGATGTCCAGAGCGGAGACATTGTCATCGCCACCGGCGCCGTCCGCATGGAGGGCACCAGCCGGGAATATGCCCCCATTGAGTTCCCCGCTGTGGCGGACTTTGAGGTCACCACTGCCCTGGCACAGGCGGCGGCCGATCTGGGCAAAAAGGGTAAGACGGGCGTGGTTCAGTGTAAGGACTCCTTCTACGGTCAGCATTCCCCTGAGAGAATGCCGGTTTTCTACGAATTGGAGGCCAAGTGGGAGGCGTGGAAGCGGCTGGGCGTCCTGGCAAGCGAGATGGAGTCGGCGGCTCTGTTCACAGTGGCGGCTGCCCTTGGGGTGCGCTGCGGTTCCTGCTTCCATGTGATCTGGAACCAGGAACGCCAGGCGGCAGGCTTGGATCAGAGCGAAGACCACGACACCTCCGCAGCAGTGCGGGTGGGGGTGGAAGCGCTGAAGCTGCTTATTGCGCAGGACAGAACCAAAAAGAGCTAAAGACAGAGCAGAGAGTCCGTTCCGGTACGTCCGGGGCGGGCTCCTTTCATGTTCGGAGAGAAAGACAATAAAAGCCGAAAAAAGGTGTTGACAAACCGTCTGGCATTTGATATATTATCTGAGCTGTCCG
>JBJDXS010000045.1:0-5911 GCA_051866815.1 Candidatus Onthomonas sp.
ATGAAAATTTTGTGTAGTTTAGCAGATTTGATTGACGGAAATTTGAAATCGTGTTAGAGTAAAGTTAATCCATTTGACAAGGAACGGGAAACGAACGCAATGGCGAACACACCTGAACACGGCCGCTCCCCGGACTCGCTGGAAGAAAACCTGAAAAAAGCCCTGACCGAGCCGCTGGTGCTCTTCCTGCTCTCCCAGCGGGAGTATTATATCGGCGAACTGACTGCGGCGATCCAGGAAAGGAGCGGCGGCATTCTGAACATCGTCTTTCCCTATGCCGCCATCTACCGGATGAGCCGGAGCGGCTATATCGCCGAGAGCCAAAAAAGAACCGCCCCGGACGGACGGCTCAGACAGTATTATACCATCACCGAGCAGGGCCGGATCTATTTGTCCGGTCTGCTGGATACCTATCGGCGCTTTTCCAGAGGCGTTTCTGATATTCTGTCCTCTGGAGGTGACGAAGGATGAACTATTCTCTGCGGGCGTACCGCAAAGCGCTGAAGTCTCAGCTCTGCTGCTGCGCCGACACCCGGCGAAAGCTGCTGACCCAGTTTGACCAGATGTCCGCCTTTTTTCTGGCAGAGAATCCCTCTCCTTCTCAGGCAGAGCTTACCGCAGCCTTCGGCAGTCCTCGGGAGTTGGCCGGGCAGTTGATGGAGGAGGTCTCCGAGCAGGAACTGCGGCAGTACCGGCGCAGTCGTTGGCTGTTTCGGATCGCCGCCGGGGCGATAGCACTGCTGCTGGTCGGCTATGCCGCCTGGATTACTTATAGTGTCACCTCACCAATTGAGGTAGTAGAAACCATTATTATTTACGAGGAGGATCTCTAAAATGAAAAAGCTTTCCGCCCTGTTGCTCTGCCTGCTGTTGCTCTGCTCTCTGTTCGCTCCTGCTGCCGCGCTGGATACCGGTGCCGATCAGGCAGTCAGTACGCAAACCATTGATCTAGGGGACGGCTGGACGGTCACTGAGGAGCTGATCATCAACGATCAAGCCAGAACCGCGTCCAGAGCTGCCACCAAAAAGCAAAGCTTTTCCAAAAACGGCGAGGCCATCGCCGACATTGCCATCACCGGAGTCTTTCGCTATGACGGTTCCACAGTCAGCGTCAGCTCCAAGGTCGTCTCTCAGAAGGACACCTACAACGGCTGGAGCTTTAGCCAGAGCTCTTTCACCTCCAGCGGCGGGACAATTACTCTGACCGGTAAACTGACCAAACCCCTGAACGCCTCCGGGAACGTCAATATTACCCTCACCTGCGACAAGAACGGAAATATCTCCTGAGGCGCTCCGAAAAACTTCAGCCGTCCAAATCAAGCCCTGATTTGGACGGCTGCTTTTTGTTTTCAGTCATAAGTACCGGAGCTCTCCCCGCTCTGCGTCCACCCGGCACAACCGCCCCAGGGGCAGGGTGCCGTTTGGCCGGCAGTGACCGCAGCAGAGTCCGGCCAGCACCGGCTTTGGATAATCCCGAAAAAAGTCCCGGCACAGCTCCACGGGGCCGTATTCCGGCCAGGATCTGTTTTGGCAGTCGGTAAATGTCCCCAGCAGCACTCCGGCGGCCTCGCGGAATACCCCGGCGTCCCGGAGCTGGGTGAGCAGCCGTTCCAGCACTGGTACCGGTTCTCCCACATCCTCCAAAAAGAGCAGCTTTCCCTCCGGCTCCAGCGCCCAGGGGGTGCCCAGCCGGGAGGCCACGAGGGTGAGGTTGCCCCCGCTCAGGATTCCCTCCGCCGTCCCGGGCCGGAGGCAGTGCAGATTTCCGGTCCCCGGATTGTAAAACCGCCGCTCCCCCGCCAGGGCGGCCCACAGGCTGGCGGTGGTCTCCGGATGGGGCTGTTCCGCCAGATCAGAGGCCGCCATGGGGCCGTGATAGGTGACAAAGCCGCAGCGCTGGTTCAGCGCCGTATGCAGGCAGGTGATATCGCTGTAGCCCACAAACACCTTGGGGTGCCGGGCAATCGCCTCATAGTCCAGCAGGGGCAGCAGCTGCGCCGCCGTGTATCCCCCCCGAAGGCACCAGATCCCCCGGAGCTCCGGATCGGAAAAGGCCCGATTTAATTGCTCCGCCCGGGCCCGGGCAGAGCCCGCGGCGAAGCCTCCCGATTCCGGCGGAAGCCGTTCTCCCGGAACCACCTGATAGCCCAGATGCTCCAGCGCCCGCTGCCCCGCCCGCCACCGCTCCGGCGTACCGGGTGAGGCGGGGGCCAGCAGCGCCACAGTATCCCCCCGCCGGAGGGGCGGCGGCAGGGTCAGACCCAGAGCGTTCATTTGCCTTCCAGAAAGTCCAGAACAATTTTTGCGTAAAGGGCGGCGGCCAGGGGCAGCGCCTCCTCCGAGATGCGGAACTGGGGCGTGTGGGAGTGCCACCGCTCCGGCCATTGGGGATCCGCCGTCCCCAGCTGGAAATAGCAGCCCGGGGCCTTGCGGCTGAAATAGCCGAAGTCATCCGTCCCCATGGAGGGCGTGCGTCCGGAGAGGACATGGCTCTCCCCCAACATCGCCCCGGCGCTGCGCCGCACCAGCCGGGTCATGGCCGGGTCGTTGAGCACGCCGGGATAGCTCTCCTCAATTTCAATCTCCGCCTCCACATCCCAGGCGGCGGCCAGGGCGGCCACCATCCGGCGAAACTCCTCGGTCACCTGCTGTCGCACCTCGCCTCCCAGGGTACGGATGATGCCGGTGAGCCGGGCCTCGGTGGCCAGCACATTGCCCGCCGTGCCGCTGTGGAAGGTGCCTACCGAGATCACCACTGGCTCGGTGGGGGCAGTCCGGCGGCTGACAATGGTCTGGATGCCGCTCACAATCTGAGCTCCCGCCACAATCACGTCGTTGCCGTCCTGAGGCCGGGCGCCGTGGGCGCCCTTTCCCCGGAGGGTGATGTGGAAGGGATTGGAGGCGGCGCAGATCCGCCCCTCCATCACCGAGATGCTGCCTACCGGCAGCTGGCTGTCACAGTGGAAGCCGAAGACCGCGTCCACCGGGGGATCCAGCATACAGCCGGCGGCAATCATGGGCTGAGCGCCCCCCTCCCCCTCTTCATCTGGCTGGAAGAAAAATTTCACTGAGCCGGGCAGCTCCGCCCGGTGGGCGGACAGCAGCTGGGCGGCCCCCAGCAGGGCGGCAGTGTGAAAGTCATGGCCGCAGGCGTGCATCACCCCGGGATTCTGAGAGCTCCAGGGCAGGCCGCTGTCCTCCTGAATGGGCAGGGCGTCCAGCTCCGCCCGGAGGGCCACCGTCTTCCCCGGCTTTCCTCCCTGGAGCAGACCCACAATGCCGGTCTCAGCAACCCGGTCCGCCCGCAGGCCCATAGCCAGCAGCCGCCGCTCCACCAGAACGGAGGTCTCCAGCTCCTGACGGCCCAGCTCCGGGTTCTGATGGATAATCCGGTAGAGGTCCCGGAGCTTACCCGAAATACCCTCCGCCTCCTGCCTTAAATTCTGAGCAGAAATCATAATCGCTTACCTCACTGCCAAGCGGGCGCACCCCGGTTTTCTCGGTGCGCACGAAAATATAACTCGATTTTACCACGCCGTTCTCCCCGCTTCAAGCCCTCCTCTCTCCCATCTCTCGGCGGTTTGCAGTATTTTTCCGGACGGTTTCGTCCTTTTTCTGCCAATCTGCTCCTTTTTTTGCCAATCCCGCCATAGTATAATGTGTTGGATATGCTTTCCATCGGGAGGTTTTTCTCATGCTTTTGATTTTTGGCAAGATGCTCACCATCGCCGTGCTGCTGATTCTGGGCGTAGTGATCTACAAGGCGGGAATCGTCTCTGTCCAGGGCAGCAAGGAAATTTCCGCCCTGGTCATCCAGATCTGCTGTCCGCTGATGATCATCTACAACGCCCTGGAGGACGAGTCCGTCTTTACTCTGGCAGAGCTGGCGGCGATTCTGGCCGTCTGCACCGGGGTCTATCTCGTCCTGCTGGCAGCAGGCGAGCTGCTGCCCCGGCTGCTGCGGATGCCCAAGGAGAAACGCCCTTTCTATACTATGCTCTCCCTCTTCGGTAATGTGGGTTTCATCGGGCTGCCGGTGGGCCTCTCCATTCTGGGCAGCGGCTCCATGCTGTACATCGTCATCTTCAATATGATGTACTCGGTATTTTTCTATACCTATGGCCTGGTCACCATGTCCCGGGCAGTAGGCCAGACCATCCCCTTCCAGCCCAAGTCTCTGGTCAACGCGGGAACCGTCTCCTGCGTCATCGCTCTGGGCATCTATCTGTTCCGGGCCATCCATCCCTTTTCCGCTCCCGCTCTGGTCACCGACGCCCTGGGCTATGTGAGCTGCACCACCACCTTTTTGGCCATGCTGGTGCTGGGGGTCAATCTGGCCACTGCCCCCCTCAGAGAGGTGTTGGGCAATCTGCGGATGTATGGCTTTGTGCTGCTGCGCTTTCTTGGCCTGCCCTGCCTCCTGGCGGTGCTCTTGGGCCGGCTGCTGCCGGGAGAGCCTATGCTGGTCTCCTCCATGGCGCTGATGGCCGCCATGCCGGCGGGCAATATGTCGGTGATGCTGGCCTCCAACTACAACGCGGAGACCGACACCCTGACCAGCGGTATCGTTCTGTCCACCCTGCTCTGTACGGTGATGATTCCGGTGGTGTCCCTGTTCTTCCCGGGATAAGCGCGGCAGAGTTTTCCGGAACGTCCGAAGGGCGGCCCCACGGGGCCGTCCTCTTCCCTGCCTGACAACAACAAAAACGCCCTGAATCCTCACGAATTCAGGGCGTTTTCACATACGGCAGAAGGGACTCGAACCCCCGACCTTTTGGTTCGTAGTCATGGTTCTCCCTTTTTGTCAAAACTTATCTCGTTAAAACAGGCTCACTTTCATTTCGTCCAGCGTGTTTTTTGTTACATTTCGCTCAGATTCACATTATCTCGTTTGGGGCAGTCGCACCCCTTTTCTGCCCCCTCTGCCCCAATTCTGCCCCAAAAGTTCACGACCACAAAACGCTCCTTTGCCTGCTCCAGCAGGCTCTCAGATTGTCCGTGTCGGTCTTTCCAGACTGCATAGGAGCGAGGGCCAACATTCCTGATTTGGCCCTCCTGCGAGGCCACAGCAGCCCCCACGAGCTGTAGTCTCTATGTAATCCCCGTTGATATTTGCCGCAGCCTATGTTATTCTGTCTTTGGCGCTACCAGTAACGGTAGGCGGTCGCCCCCTCCCACAGAGGGCAGCTTCTTTGCCCTCTGATCTCACGAAAGGGGGGCTGCCCAATGATTACTTATTCTGATCTGATTCAGATCGGTATTTTAGTCGTCGGCATTATCGGCCTCTTCATCCAGGCCAATAAAAAGAAGTAACCGCCCAGCTGTCCAGACCGGCGGTTACTTCTAAACCAAACGTCAGGGAGCAACCGTCTATCGGTAGCGCCCTTGTTCTGTTATTATTGTACGCTGCGAGCGGCCAAAAGTCAAGATCGTTTCCCAGAGGCGTGCGGCGCTTTGCCGTGCGCCTTTGCTATATCTCCCGTGGCCCCTCCTGCGCCCCTGCGGCGGCCCTATCCCGCTCCATAGTCTCCTGTATAGCCCGGCCTATAAAGCCGTTCACGGACTCACCACGAGCGGCAGCGTGGGTCTTAATCTCTTCTTTCTGGCCTTTAGGAACTGTCAATTCCATCCGGTCATAATTCGCTTTGATATATTTGTGAACCGCCTTCTGCTGGGCCTTCGAAACTGCCATTGTTTTCCTCCTATCTGGGAGTCGTCAAAAAAGCTACTCCCTCTCCAGTATGGTTATATTATACCTCATTTGTCTATTTCCGTAAATAGTCAACCCCGACAAATATATTCCCGTAAATATGTACACTATGCCAGTAGACTATTCCCGTAAATAGTGTTATACTATCATTGTCAGGAGGGGAAACGCATTCCCAACTAGGCCAGAGAGCCGAACGGACTC
>JBJDXS010000046.1:0-37165 GCA_051866815.1 Candidatus Onthomonas sp.
CGGACAGCTCAGATAATATATCAAATGCCAGACGGTTTGTCAACACCTTTTTTCGACTTTTCTCCGGCTCTTTATATCCGATCCGTGTGTGTCTTTCTTATCTCGTCTTTCTCTGCATTTTTCCTTGCAATTACGGACTTTTCGGGGTATGATGTAGCTGTGTCTCTCTATCGGAGACATTTTATGTTGATTCTTCCCTACTGGAGCGATTGCTATGCCGATTAAAATTCCGGACGCCCTGCCTGCCGTGGAAACTCTGGCGCAGGAGAATATCTTTGTCATGACCGAGTTCCGGGCCATACACCAGCACATCCGTCCTCTAAGCCTGCTGATTCTCAATTTGATGCCCACCAAGATCGTCACCGAGACTCAGATCCTCCGCAAACTCTCCAATACCCCGCTTCAAATTGAGGTTCAACTGCTGCAGACCGCCAGCTATGTCCCCCAGCACGTGGACTCCAATCATCTGGAATCCTTCTACCGCACCTTTGACCAGGTGAAGGACAGCACCTTTGACGGCATGATTATCACCGGCGCGCCGGTGGAAAACCGGGAGTTTGACCAGGTGGACTACTGGGACGAGCTGTGCGAGATTATGGACTGGACCAAGACCAACGTCCACTCCACCCTGCACATCTGCTGGGGCGCTCAGGCGGGGCTGTATCACCACTATGGTATCCCTAAGCGCACGCTTCCGGAGAAGCTGTTCGGCATTTACTCTCACCGGGTCATTAAAAAGGAGTCTCCCTGGTTCCGGGGCTTTGATGACCGGTTCTACGCTCCTCACTCCCGGTACACCACCATTGACCCGGAGGATGTGGCCAAGGTACCTGACCTGGCGGTCTACGCCGTCTCCGATGAGGCAGGAATTTTCGCTTTGAAGTCAGAGGACAACCGGCACTTTTTTGTCTTGGGCCACCCGGAGTACGACAGCAATACGCTGGCCCTGGAGTATCAGCGGGATGTGGATCGGGGACTGGATATCCATGTCCCCCGGAATTACTTTCCCGACGACGATCCCACCCAGGCCCCCATTGTCAACTGGCGCAGCGCCGGGCAGCTGCTCTACACCAACTGGCTCAACTACTATGTATACCAGACCACCCCGTACAATTTAAAGGATATCGGAGCCGTTCCCCGGCCCTGAGCCTGCAGACAACAGACGGCAGACAGCGATTTTTACTGTCTGCCGTCTGTTGTATTTCATTGCTCCTCCATCAGCTCCCGGCTCAGGCGCAGGATTTCCGGGGCCAGTTTTTTTCGCCGCCGGGCGGTGATCGCCCGCTCCAGGGGCACGGCACAGGCCATTCCCGCCATCCCCAGAAGACCGATAGCGATGCCGGGGACAAAATACTCCGTCCACACCATGGTACAGCACATGCCCACGCCAAAGACCAAGGTGCTGATGATCCCCAGGATGACTGCCGCTGTCCGCCCCGGCCGGGCAGCGCTCTCGTCCAGGCGGCGGAGGCGGGCCATTTTGTCCTCCTCCGGGGGGAGATACTTCTTCCGGATGCGCTGAATCTCTTCCCGCTGCTGGGCGGAGTAGGTATAGGTAAAGGGCTTCTTCTCTTCCACAGTCAATTCTCCTTCTCTTCCGCCGCCCGAAGTCCGCGGCCGGACCAGCGGATGGTCAAAATAGCAATGACAGACACGGCAGCACAGACGCCGGCGCCGGTGAGCACATTCATCAGCCGCTGCGCTGCAAAGTCTCCCCCGAATGAGGCAAACATGGCAGTCTGCAGGGAGAGCAGAGACACCAACGCAACTGCAAAGCCCAGAGCCTTGGAGGCCATCAGAGCGGGGCTCTCCAGCCTGCGGAACCGAAACAGGTTGACCACGGCGGCAGCCACAGAATAAAAGGTATAGAGGGCGGCCACAAAGATCAGATAGCCGGGATAGGAATATCCCTTTCCGTCCCGCACCATCTGGAGGACGACGCCGGACAGGGCCAGAGTCAAAAGCAGCAGCAGCCAGCCGCACAGCCTGGCCGTCTGATACTCCCGCCGTTGGTCCGTCTGCCGCCGGAGGGCGCTGGCCGCCAGCAGAATCCGCATAACTGCCAGCACCAGATAGTAGAGGCCCAAGGCGCCAAACCAGACCGACCGGTACACCACCCCCGTCCCCAGCTTGAAGAGGGCAAAGGCGGTATTGATGGCCGCGGAGAACACCAGGGTGAGCCTCCCCCGGAAAACCAGATCGGTGAGGTAGCGGCGGCTCAGCCGGTTCTGGTAGAGCCCCTCCCGAACCCGCCTGACAAAGCCGGGCACCGGGATACACCAGATGACAAGGGTGTAGGTACTCAGGGCGTAGAGGGCATAGGAGATAGGACTCTCCTCCAGACCGCCGGCAAATACCCAGATCAAGCCGGGGCCGCAGAGGAGGAGCAGCAGCATCCGCCATCCCAGGCCCGGCCGGGCCAGACGCCGGGCCAGCTTCTTCCACCGGCTCATGACAGCCTCCGATCCAGGCGGACGGTGAACGCGCTGCCCTTCCCCGCCTGGCTCTCCACCGAGATCTCGCCTCCCAGAATGTCCATCACCCGCTTGACCAGGGCCAGCCCCAGTCCGTTGCCCTGGGCAGCATGGGAGGTATCTCCCTGGTAGAACCGCTCAAAAATATGCCGCCCCACCTCCGGGGTGATGCCGCAGCCGGTATCCGAGACAGTGACCACCGCCCAGCCCTCCTTTTGGGTCAAGGCTACCCGGACGCTGCCTCCGGGCTCGGTGAACTTGACGGCGTTGGAGATCAAATTGTTCCAGACCAGCTCCAGCAGTTCCGGGTCAGATCGAATGGAGACCGGCTCCTCCAGCTCCGCCCGGATGGTCAGCCCCTTCTCCTCCCAGGCCTCCTCAAAGGAAAGCAGGCACCGGCAGAGCTGCTCGTTCAGGTCATATTCCCGCCGCTCCGGAAAGATCTGCTGGTTTTCCAGCTTGTTGAGCCGGAGGGTGTTGGAGACCAGTCCGGACAGCCGCCGGGTAGCGGCGATGATCGACCTGGTATACTGCTCCCGCTGCTCCTGAGTCAGGTCAGGAGCCTGGAGCATGGCTGCGTCGCTCTGAATCACCGCCAGGGGAGTCTTCAGCTCATGGGATACGTTGGCCACAAAATCCGTCCGCAGGGTCTCGATGCCGGAGAGTTCCTCCGCCATCTTGTTGAAATTTTCGATGATGGCGTCCAGCTCGTTCTGTCCCTCCAGGCCGTGGAGCGGCTGGATACGGGCGGAGAAATCCCCCCGGGTCAGGCGGCGGGTGGCCTCCAGAATCTGCTTCACCGGCCGCTCAATCATCAGCTTCCGGTACAGACCGTCCAGCAGCGTACAGATCAGGCTGAGAAAGAGTACGTTTCCCATCGTGATTCTGGCGGCGAACTGAATCTGCTCCCGCTCCAAAGGCTGTCCCAGGTTGTCCTGAAGCGCCCGCAGGAAAAGCAGGAAGCAGCAGGTCACCACAAAGGAGATGAGCAGAAAGTAGATCAGATAGCTGCGCAGGGAGAACAGGCTCCGGCGTACCCGGCTGTCCTCCGTCTTGGCCCTCATTTCAGCACCGCCTTGTACCCCAGGCCGTAGACGGTGACAATCTCCACCTCCCGGCATCCGGAGAGCTTGTCCCGGAGCTTGGTGATATAGACGTCCACCGCCCGGGTGCTGGCGGGGGTGTCCGCGTCCCAGAACTCCTCCATGAGCTGGGCCCGGGTAAAGGTCTTTTTCGGGTAGGAGAGCAGCTTGAACAGCAGGTCAAACTCCCGCACTGTCAGAGGCAGCTCCTCTCCCTCCAGATAGGCGGTGTGTTCCTCCGCGTCCAGCAGCAATCCTCCCGCCGTGAGCCGCCTGCTGGAGGCGATTTTTGCCCGGCGGAGCAGGGCGTGGATGCGCAGGATCAGCTCGTCCAGCTCGATGGGCTTGACCATATAGTCATCAATTCCCGCCCGATAGCCCCGCTGCTTGGAGGCCAGGTCGTCCCGGGCAGTCATAAAGAGAATGGGAATCTCCCGGTCGGTCTCCCGCACCGTCTCGGCAAAGGCGAAGCCATCTGTCCCCGGCATCATGATATCGGATAGGATCAGATCAAAGGAGGTCTCGTACAGGGCGTCATAGGCCTCGTTGGCCCCCAGGCAGCCCACCGCGTCAAAGCCGTTTCGGTCCAGGAAGGAACAGACCAACTGGTTGAGCTCCCTGTCATCCTCCACCACCAGAATATGAAACATAAGGCGTACCCCTCCATTCTCATCTATTGCAGCGCCAGTATAGCACGGGATTGTTAAAGAGTTGTTTCCATTTCGGTCTTTTGAAAGATACTGCAGAAAATCTTCCGCTCGCATGAGCCGCTTCTCCCGCTCCGGCACCGCAGCGGAATGCCGGCGCCGCCGGAATCCAGAGGTCCGCCCTGCAGGCGGTTTTCACTCCCTTTCCTTTTTCCCCGCTTTTCTCCCTCCCTCTCTTGACATTGCCCACATTTGGTAGTATTCTAGTAGCCGCGGGACGTTTCACGCTTTAAAGTGCAACAGTGTTCCAAGAGAAAATGAGGTGTCAACAAGATGAATCCCAATCTGATCTCCTATGTGCCCAATCTGAAAGTGCTGGACTGCACCCTGCGGGACGGCGGTCTGGTCAACGATTTCTATTTTACCGATGAGTTTGTCTCCGCCCTCTATCATGCCAACCAGAAGGCGGGCGTGGACTATATGGAGTTTGGCTACAAGGCCTCCAAGAAGATTTTCAGCCCTGACCGGTTCGGCAAGTGGAAGTTCTGTGACGAGGAGAGTATCCGCGCCATTGTCGGAGAGAATGACTCCGACCTGAAGATCTCGGTCATGGCGGACGTGGGCCGCTGCGACTACAAGACGGACATCATTCCCAAGGCGGACAGTGTCATCGACACCATCCGGGTTGCCACCTATGTCAACGCCATCCCCACCGCCATCGACATGATTCAGGACGCCAAGCAAAAGGGCTACGAGGCCACCGTCAACATTATGGCCGTGTCCAAGGTCAACGGCGAGGACCTGAAAAACAGCCTGGAGCTGCTGGGCCAGTCCGACGTGGACGTGATCTATCTGGTGGACAGCTTCGGCTCCTTCTATCCCGAGCAGATCCGCCGCCTCACCGACCAGTATATGGAGGTGGCCGAGAAATACGGCAAGAAGGTGGGCATCCACTCCCACAACAACCAGCAGCTGGCCTTTGCCAACACCCTTGAGGCTATGAACAAGGGCCAGGGCGCCACCTATCTGGACGCCACCGTCAGCGGCCTGGGCCGGGGGGCCGGCAACTGCCATCTGGAGGGCCTGCTCAGCTTCCTGCGCAACCCCAAATACAAGACCATTCCCATCCTCAAGTTCGTGGAAAACTACATCATCCCCCTGCGGGAACAGGGCGTTGTCTGGGGCTATGACATCCCCTACCTGCTCACCGGTCAGCTCAACGCCCACCCCTCCTTCGCCATCAAGTTCATCAAGGAGGGCCGGAAAGACTACTACAATTTCTTCCACGAGCTGATTGACGATACTCTGTAAATCCAGCTGCCCGGAAGCAGCACCCTCTGCCATGCGGAAGCATGAACTGCCCCGAATCGTGCAGGCAGAGCAAATAAGCCCCTACGCGGGAAATACCTAGTTTATGCCGAGCGGCGCAGCTGATGCTGCGCCGCTCCAGTTTTTTCCGGATACACTCGTGAATATAAAAGCAATTGTGCAGTGCTGCCTCAAAGAATTTCCGGCAGAATTTCTTGGGTTAAGCGGAGAAATTTCCTGGCCGCGGGAGACATGCCCTGTCTGGATTTGACGGCTATCCCCAGATTTCTGGAGCAGAACGGGTTCAGCGGATAGGCCTGAATCTGATCCTCATGGCCCCGGATGACCAGCTGGGGCAGGATGCTGATGCCCAGATGGTTGGACACAATGGAGATAATCGCGTGGTCATCCTTGGAGGTGAAGTGGATATTGGGGGTTACGTTGGCGGAATCCAGGGCGTAGTGGACGTCATAATCGGTTCCCATGGCCGAAATGATAAAATGCTGTCCCTGAAACCCTTCGATGGGAAAGCGGCTGTCCTCCGGCACCGGATAGTCCTTGGGCAGAATCGCCATCAGCGGGTCGTCGCAGAGGGAGATCCATTCCAGCCCCCTGGTGTTTCTCTGGCTCATAAAGCCAAAATCCGCCTGATTGTTGGCCACCCAGTCCACGATATCGTCGGTGCCGCCCTCCATCAGGCTGATGGTAATGCCCGGGTAGATCTCCTGAAAGCGCCGGATGATTTTGGGCAGCCAGTGAATGGAAATGCTGGCAAAGGAGGCGATGACCAGGCTCCCGGAATCCACCCCGTTGATGTCGTTGATGGTCTGAACCAGGTTCTCATTGGTGGACAGCAGCGTGTGAACCAGCGGCAGGAGCAGCTCTGCGTTGCGTGTCAGACGAACGCCCTGCTTGGTTCGGATGAACAGCGGAAAGCCCACCTCGGTCTCCAGGGACTTTAAAATGTGGCTGACGCCGGATTGGGTGTAGCCCATCCGGTCTCCGCTCTTTGTGAAGTTCCCGGTTTCTGCCACGTCAGCAAAGAGCTCCAGCTTTTTAATATCCATGGGTTCTCCTTTCATGAAAAACATTCATTCTTGTAATGCCACTTCTCCATTTCACATCTGAAATGGAGGGTTGTATAATGAGCCCATCTTAATGTTTCATTCAGAAGCCGCACGGCAGCGGGCGGCTCCCCTGCGTGCAGAGGAGAGAAAGCGTATGAAGCTTTGTGCAGTGAAAAAAAAGGTGGGCCAATCTTTCAAGGTGATTGACTCCCACACCATGGGAGAGCCTACCCGCATCATCTACGACGGGTTCCCCGCCCTTCAGGGCAGCTCCATGATGGAGCGCAAGGCGTATCTGGAACAGCATTTCGACCATTACCGCAGGGCGCTGATGCTGGAGCCCAGAGGCCACCGGGATATGTTCGGCGCACTGCTGACCGATCCGGTCAGTCCTGAGGCGGATCTGGGCGTCATCTTTATGGACAGCGGCGGCTATCTGAACATGTGCGGCCACGGCAGCATCGGCAGCGCCGCCGTGGCGGTGGAAACCGGCATGGTGCCTGTGACAGAGCCATACACCGAGGTGGTTCTGGAAGCGCCTGTTGGCCTGATCCGGGCCCGGGTCAGGGTGGAGCAGGGCCGGGCTGTAGAGGTCAGCATTCTGAATGTCCCCTCCTTCTTGTACAGGGAGTATCTGACGCTGGAGCTGGGGGAATACGGGACGGTGCCCTTTGACATCTCCTTCGGCGGCAGCTTTTTCGCCCTGGTGGACTCGGAAGAGGTGGGGCTGGAGCTCCGGCAGGAGAACCTGAAGCAGCTCACCGACTTCGGCATGCGCCTCCGGGACAAGATCAACCGTACCATCCACATTCAGCATCCCTATTTGAACATCACCACGGTGGACCTGGTGGAGATCTACGGCCCCTCGTCAAATCCCGCCGCGGACCGGAAAAACGTGGTGATCTTCGGAGACGCCCAGGCCGACCGCTCCCCCTGCGGCACCGGAACCAGCGCGAAGCTGGCAGCCCTGTACGCCAAGGGCCAGCTGGCTCCCGGGCAGGAATTCGTCTACGAGAGTATCACCGGCTCTCTCTTCCGGGGGGTGATCACGGCGGAAATCGACATTGACGGCAGAAAGGCGGTGATCCCCCGGATTACGGGCAGCGCATATATCACCGGCTACAACGAATGGGTGCTGGACGACCGGGATCCGCTGCGCTACGGCTTCCTGCTGGGCAGCAAGACCCGGCAGTCCTCCAGAGACACGAAGGAGCAGATCATCGACGCCGCATGGGAGCTGTTTCGCAGGCGGGGCTATCAGGAAACCACGCTGGAGGAAATCCTGGCCGGGGCAAAGGTCACCCAGGACCAATTTCTTCAGTATTTCCCCTCCAAGCAGGCGCTGCTGTACACCCTGTCCGACCTGTTCGACCGGCGGTATTCCGAACTGATCACCGAGATGAATCCTGCGCTGACCGCCTTCCAGAAGCTGGTCATGCTCAACCGGGAGCTGTTCACCATGATTGAGAACAAGATCCCCGTGGAGCTTCTGGCCTATCTCTACTCCGAGGAGATGATCGACAGCGGGAACAAAGCGCTGCTCAACCGGGACCGGCTTTACTACCGGCTGGTGGAGCAAATTATGTCCGAGGGCCTGCAGTCCGGGGCGTTCACCTCCGGAGAACCCGCCGAGAAGCTGATGGAGGATTACGCCATGATTGAGCGGGGATTTCTCTATGACTGGTGCATTCATAAAAATGCAGGCAGCCTGACCGAGACCGGAAACCGGCTGATGCCCGTTTTCTTAAAGGGCCTGGTCTGTCCGTCATAAGAAAGGCATGACAAAAAAGGCGTTCCGCCGCTGCAATGCAGCCGGAACGCCTTTGTCCTGCAAAATATTCTCTTGAAGCAATAAACAATATAGCAAGAATCCCGGAAAATGTCAACGAAATTCGCCGGGAAAATCAGGCGGCACAACAGTCCGGGACTGCCCGGCCGACCCGGCCAGACATGAAATCTTGTCATGTATAGCGGCTGAAAGTGTCGCTATACAAATGGACGGATTACAGGTATAATCTCTTTGACTTCGAGAGAGAAACGAGGCGATTTGAATGCAGGAGAACCTGTTTCGATATCCGTTGAAGCAGCACATCGGCGCGCCGGCCGTGCCAGTGGTGTCAATGGGTGATTCAATTTTGCGCGGAGAGCTGCTGGCAAGGAAGCCAGAAACCAGCCTCGGCGCAAATTTGTTTTCCAGCGTCTCCGGCGTGGTTCAGGAGGTCACCGGGGAGCAGATCGTAGTTCTGGCAGACCGGGAGCAGTCCCCCGACTATCTCCCCCTCAAGGGGAGCCGGCCCCTGGAGCTGATTGAGGAGGCCGGCATTGTCGGTCTGGGCGGGGCGGGGTTCCCCACCTATGCCAAGCTGGGCAAGCCCTTTCAGAGCGGCGGCACAGTCATCGTCAACGCCGCCGAGTGTGAGCCGGTTTTGTGCCACAACATTGCCGCCATTGAAGAAAATCCCGGTCAGCTCATCCGGGGCCTGCAAATCCTGGTGGAGGTGATGCACGCCGCCGAAGGCGTCATCGCCATCAAGGAAAAGCATGGGGAGGCCATTGCGAAGCTGCGGGAAGTCCTTCCGGCCTCCGGCATCCGCATTGCTCTCCTGCCTGACCAGTACCCCATGGGCGAGGAGCGGGCCATTGTCCGGGAGGTGCTGGGCAAGCTGCTGGGCGTCAACAGCCTTCCTCTGGAGGCGGACGCGGTGGTGGTCAACGCAGAGACCGTTTGCCGGGTGCAGGAGGCAGTGGATCTCAGAAAGCCCCTGATCGACAAGGATATGACGGTGGCCGGAAAGCTGAAAAACAACGAGAATCTGATCCAGGTCTTCCGCAATGTCCCTCTGGGCATCTCCGTGGGCGCCATGTTTGAGCAGGCCGGCGGCCTCGCTCCCGGCTACGGGGAGCTGATTATGGGCGGCCCCTTCACCGGAAAGCGCACCTGTCCGGAGGCTCCGGTCATCAAGACCACCGGCGGGCTGATCGCCGCCGAGTGCTTTCTGAAGGGCCCGGAGCAGCTGGGACTGCTGGTCTGCGCCTGCGGCGCCAACCAGCAGCGGCTGGAGGAGATCGCCGCCAGCATGGGCAGTCAGGTGGTCGGCGTCCAGTGCTGCAAGCAGGCCAGGGAGGTCAAGGGCACTCTGAAATGTGAGAATCCCGGCCGCTGCCCTGGGCAGGTGCAGAAGGTTCTCGCCCTGAAAAAGGCGGGAGCCCAGGCGGTGCTCATCAGCAACTGCACCGACTGCTCCAACACGGTGATGTCCTGCGCGCCCAGGCTGGGGCTGCCGGTCTATCACTGTACCGACGGCGCGCTGCGGGCGGTCAACCATCCGCTGGTGCGCCGCATCCATTCATAAAACCCCTGAATTGAGGAGGAAATAACATGTCGATTACCAAAGAAACCCTGCAGCAGCACCTGAAGGATCCGGCTATTTTCTGCTGCCGGAGACAGAAGGGGCTGGTGATCAGCGCCGCTGATCTGGAGGATCCCACCCTGTTTGACGACATGGTGGAGGCCGGTCTGCTCACCCTCAGCGACGAGGGCCTGCGCATCGAGCAGGTTCTGGGCTCCACCCTTCTGACTGACGTGGAGGCCCTGACCCCCATCACCCGGGAGGTACTGGACAAGATCAACCAGCCGGAGGAGCCGGCCGCTGCCCCGGCAGAAGAGACAGCTAAGCCCGCGGAGGCCTTTGCCCCCGTGATTCAGACAAGCGTGGGAGGAAACGGAATGATTCACATTGAAATCGGCAGGGCCGAAAAGCTGGAGAACCTGGTCATGGACATCCCGCTGTTTTCCGGAGCGGCTCCTGTGCCGGCGCCGGCAGCAGCCCCTGCCCCTGAGGCGGAGCCTGCGGCAGAGCCCGCCGGAGAGAAGAAGGTGATCCGCACCTTGGTGAAAAAGCACATCAAGATCACCGACGCGGAGATCGGCACCGAGACCAGCATCCGGGACGGCAAGATCACCATCGACGGCTCCATCGTGGACAAGGCAATCCTGGAGGATCCCCTGTGCAAGAGCATGAAGCTGGACGTGATCTATCCCGATCAGCGCCATATCTACACCGAGACCATTATGGACGTCTGCCCCATCGCCACCAAGGCGGAGGGCGAGCTGGGCAGCGGCGTCACCAAGGTGGCTGACGGCGTGGTGTTCATGCTGACCGGCGTGGACGAGGACGGCGTCCAGGTCCATGAGTTCGGCTCCTCTGAGGGCTGGCTGGACGAGAAGATGTACTTCGGCCATCCCGGCTGCGCGGATGAAAATGACATCATCATCCGCTGCCATGTGGTCATTCAGCGCCTGTCCGGCATGACCCGTCCCGGCCCCTTCGCCGCCCACAAGTGCCAGGATTACATCATCCAGGCAGTCCGCGACGAGCTGAAGAAGTATGACGGCGAGGTCGTCCGGGAGGAGGTCTGTGAGGACGTCCGCCGCCGGGGCAATCCCCGGGTGGTTCTGGTCAAGGAGATCATGGGCCAGGGCGCCATGCACGACAACGTGATCTGCCCCAACGAGCCCTGCGGCATCCTGGGCGGCCAGAAGAACGTGGACTGCGGCAACGTGCCCATCATCCTCACCCCCAACCAGGTGCGGGACGGCTCCATCCACGCCCTGACCTGCATCGGCCCTGCCACCAAGGAGATGACCCGTCACTACATCCGGGAGCCTCTGGTGGAAGGCCTGGCCGCCGACGCCGAGCTGGATCTGGTGGGCGTGGTGTTCGTGGGCTCTCCCCAGGTCAACGACGAAAAGCTGTGGGTCTCTGAGCGGCTGGGCTCCCTGCTGGAGTCTCTGGACATTGACGGCTGCATCATCACCACCGAGGGCTTCGGCAACAACCACATCGACTTCATCCAGCACATCGGCCAGGCCGGAAAGCGGGGCATCCCCGTAGTGGGCGTCTCCTTCTGTGCCTATCAGGGCCAGCTGGTGGTGGGCAACGAGTATGCCACTGCCATGGTGGAGGAGAATATGGATATGGGCGGCTTTGAGAACAACGTGGCGGGCTGCTCCTGCGTCACCAAAGAGGTGGCTGCCCGGGCCATCCAGATGCTGAAGAACAAGATGGCCGGTGTGGAGATCAAGCCCGCTCCCAAGAAGTGGAGCAACGACGTGGTAAACGCCAACAACCGCCTGCTGGGCCTCCCCGAAACCGTCCTGCTGGACAACGGCACCCTGCACTGAGCGGATGGACTACATCATCAACCCTGTACTGATGGGCGGCCTTGTCAAGGAAATCACGCAGGACGAAGTCAAGGTTCACCTTCACGGCCGCCTTGGGGTGATCACGGTGCCGAAATGCCTGGTTTTGGATGACATTTCTTTGGAACCGGGACATGAAATGCAGTTCTATTTCAGCTATCTGGAAATCAGCGAACAGCCCTATGACTATGACATGGCCGCCCTGCGAACCGGCGGGGAGCTGGTTCCCGCTCTGGTGGGCGCGGAGTTGATTGAGGTGAATGACACTGCGGTGAAGGCCCGGCTTCCGGAGGGCCTGGGCACCGTGGCGGTGCCCCGCCGGTGGGTGTTTACCAACCTTCCGCTGGCGGTGGGCCAGACGGCGGAGTTCTACTTCAGCCCCATGAAGGTCACAGGCAAGCGAGACATCCCGGCCCAATCCATTTGACCGGGTTACATGAATCAAGGAGGAATCCAAATGAAACTGACTACCGTAGCAGGGATGCAGTCTGAGATCTTTGTCCCTGTGACCCCTGCTCCTGTCTTTACCGAGCTGAAAAAGCCGCTGAGTGAATGCAAGGTGGCCTTCATCACCGCCGGCGGCATCCACAAGAAGAGCCAGGTCCCCTTCAACACCTCCGGCGACTTCTCCTACCGCACCATCGAGTTCAGCACCCCCTCCAGCGAGCTGATGGTGACCCACGGCGGCTTTGACAACTCCGATATCAACAAGGACGTCAACGCCATGTTCCCCATTGACCGGCTCCATGAGCTGGTGGCCGAGGGCTTTATCGGCTCCTTGGCCGACGAGACCTACACCTTTATGGGCGGCGGCGGCAACGTGGAGAAGTTCAAGAACGAGACCGGCCCGGAGATCGCCCGGAAGCTGAAGGCCCAGGGGGTGGACATCGTCCTCTGCACCGGCGGCTGCGGCACCTGCCACCGCTCCGCCACCATCGTGACCCGCTGCTGCGAAGAGGCGGGGATGAGCTGTGTGGTCATCGCTGCCCTGCCTCCCATCGCCCGTCAGCAGGGCGCGCCCAGAATCACCGCCCCCCACGTGCCCATCGGCTCCAACGCGGGCGAGCCCAACAACATCCCCCAACAGACCGCCATCGTCAAGGAGTCTCTGGAGTGGGTGCGGGACTGCCCCAGCTATAACCAGATCAAGGTGCTCCCCTATGAGTACCGGCATAATGTATAAATCATAAAAACAGAAAACCTTTGGGCCTGACAGCCCGTCGGCACCTGTCGGAAAAGACAGGTGCCGACGTTTATGCAGGGTATGATATGCTGAGCCCCCGGTCTCTTTCGTGGAGATCGGGGGCTTTGTGCGGCAGATCAGGAGGTCAGCTCCGCCGAATACCGGGTGTCCTCCCCGCTGTACAGGTCTGTCAGCGTCAGAGTGGGGTCGTTGTAGAGCACCTTGCTGTCCCGACAGTAGACAGAATAGATTTTTTCCTCTGCCAGCGCTGTCAGCTGTTCCGGCTGAAAGGCGTCGGAGAGATACACCGGGATCATCCGCAGCAGGATCTCGGCACAGCTCTGCCCCTGGGAGTAGCAAATCAACTCGCTGACCGCGCTCTTGCAGAGTCCGTCCTGAGGGTCCAGATAGGGGGTGCGGATCTCTCCGTCGGAGAAGGTGTAGTAGTATTCCTGATCCACGCCGTAATCCCGCAGGACTGCCAGGCTGAGGGGCCCGGAGTAGGTCATCCGGGCCGCAGGGTAAAGCACCTGGCCCACCCGGTCGGTGATATCGAAGGAGTAGGTCTCTCCGCTGCTGTCCAGATTGCGGACAAAGCCGTCACAGCTGGACAGACAGCCCCGGGTATAGCCATTGGAGATCATGACCTCCGCCAGGTAGTCGGCGATGAAAGCGTTTTTCAGCCAGAAGAAGTCGACAAAGCTGTCAATGGCGTTTTCCCGGGCATAGGCCAGGTATTCCTCAGACACCTGCAGACGGATCCGGTTGTCTCCCAGCAGCTCTATATCCACCGCGTTCCGGTCGTTGGCATAGGCGGCGATCTCCCGGTAGGCCTCCCCCACCTCCGGGTTCAGACGGGGGTCAAAGTCCACCGCCTGAGAGTCGTCGGTGCAGTAGAACAGGTCGTCGTATTGCTCATACACCGGGGCCAGGTAGATGCAGCGGTCGCCATAGGCCTGCACCAGGGCAAAGGCCTCATACAGCAGCGGATCCACCTCCAGCACCTCATTGGGGTGCCGGTTGATGTCATACACGTTGTGGACGCCTTCATATTCTACGTCGTTGGTGAACAGCCGGAAGGCCAGCTCTGTGGCGTCAGAGTACAGGGCGGTGATCGCCTTTTTCTCCGCTGTGGCGGATACGCCGGTCTCCCCCAGGCAGTACAAAAAGGTGAAGTCCTCTCCGCAGTGATACTCCGCGGCGTTGGATGTGATCTGGCACCATCCGTCGTCTGCGGAAAACAGGGAGGAAACGGCATAGGTGATACATCCCGCCCCCACAAGCAGCAGAACCAGGGCGAGGGCCAGCCTCAATCCGAAGCGATTCTCGGAAAGCTCTATTTTTTCTACCGGTTTCGGATGGGGCAGATCCCGGCTGCCTGCCCTTGTCTCTCTCAAGCGGATTCCTCCATGATGGCAAAAGGGTTTGGCGCAGCAGTGCCGAAGGGACTTATACCACAGCCAGCAGGAGCAGCAGCAGGAAGAGCAGAACGATTGCGCCAATCGTAATGAATCCCGCGATGGTGCCCTTCTTGCAGGCCCTGGCATTGCGCATGTGCTTGAAATGCTTGAAAATCAGGCAGGCCGGAAGTCCCAGGATGGGGAGAAAGAAGGAGAGAATGGCGTACCAGATACTGCCCGTGTCGTGGACCGGCGCAAGGCGGATGTCCTCCGCCGGGGTCTCCTCCGGGGTCACAGGCGTCTCCGTCTCGCTGCCCGGCGTCCCAATGGTGATGGACTGGATGGGAATTCCCTTTTCCCGGATCGCCTTGTATTCCTCGATCTCCTTCCGGCTGCCGTAGACATAGTGGTCATGTCCGATGCACACCAGCTCCGGATCCTCCTGGCTGTAGTCGTGGATGGAGGGGTCATAGGTGTAGAGCACCTTGTTCTTCTCCAGCTTGGGGTCGGGGATGGGAATGGCGGAGATCAGGGAGTGGGTATAGGGGTGGAGGGGGAAGTTGAACAGCTCCTCCGCGTCGGCCACCTCCACAATCCGGCCCTTGTAGATGACGCCGATCCGGTCGGAGATGAAGCGGACGATGGACAGGTCGTGGGCGATGAACAGATAGGTGACGTTCTTTTCCTTCTGGAACTGCTTCATCAGGTTGAGCACTTGGGCGCGGATGGACACATCCAATGCGGAGATGGGCTCGTCCGCCACCACCAGTTCCGGCTCCATGACCATGGCCCGGGCCAGTCCGATCCGCTGCCGCTGGCCGCCGGAAAACTCGTGGGGATACCGGGTCAGATGCTCCGGCAGCAGGCCCACCTCGTTGATGATGTTTTCCACCTTTTGCTGGCGTTCGGCCTCGTTTTGATACAGATGGAAATTGTTCAGGCCCTCCGAGATGATGTAGTCCACCGTGGCCCGCTCGTTCAGAGAGGCCGCCGGGTCCTGAAATACCATCTGGATGTTCCGGATCACCTGGCGGTCCAGAGCGCGGGAGATCTTGCCGGAGATGGGCACCCCCTTGTACTGGATCTCGCCGGCGGCCAGCGGGTTGACCCGGATCACCGCCCGGCCGATGGTGGTCTTGCCGGAGCCGGACTCTCCCACCAGGGAGAAGGTCTCCCCCTTGTAGATGTCAAAGGAGGCGTTCTGGACTGCCTTCACCGCGCTGTCGCCCTTTCCGAAGGTGATGTCCACGTTCTTCAGGGAGAGCAGGATCTCTTTGCCGTTTTCGTCTATGGGGCCGTGCTCCGGGAAACTGGTAGCGGAGGCTCTTCTCTTTGTCTTTTCTGCTGCAGCGTTCACAGTTGCACCCCCTTAGATATTGAATGCCTTGATCAGCTTCTCGTGGAGATTTTGAATCCCCTCGGGCTTTTCGATCTTCGGCGCGTTGGGATCCAGCAGCCAGGTCTTGGCGCAATGGGTCTCACTGATCCGGAACATAGGCGGCTCCAGCAGCGTGTCTATGGTCAGACAGTAGGGATTCCGCGGGGCAAAGGCGTCGCCCGTAATCTCGTTGTACAGGGAGGGCGGCGTGCCGGTGATGGAGTACAGGGTGGAGTTCCGCTCCGCCAGCTGGGGCAGCGAGGAGAGCAGCGCCCAGGTGTAGGGATGACGTGGGTCGTAGAAGACCTCCTCCACGGTGCCCAGCTCCACAATCTGGCCGGCATACAGCACTGCCACCCGATCCGCCACATTGGCCACCACGCCCAGGTCGTGGGTGATAAAGACGATGGTGTAGTTAAACTCCTTCTGCAGGTCCTTGATCAGCTTGAGGATCTGGGCCTGAATGGTCACGTCCAGGGCGGTGGTGGGCTCGTCGCAGATGAGGATCTTGGGCCGGCAGGACAGGGCGATGGCAATGACAATCCGCTGCCGCATGCCGCCGGAGTACTGGAAGGGATAGTCGTCGAACCGGGCCTCCGCGTTGGGAATGCCCACCTTCCGCATCAGCTCCAGCGCCTGGGCCCGGGCCTGGGCCTCGGAGCAGTCCTGGTGCTTCATAATGACGGAGGTGATCTGTTTGCCGATGGTAATGATGGGGTTGAGAGAGGTCATGGGATCCTGGAACACCGTGGCGATCTTGCCGCCCCGGATCTGGGTCCAGTCCTTGGAATACTTGACATAGGCCAGATCCAGAACGCAGCTGCCGTTGAGCTGCTGATCCGTCTCGTCCACATAGCGCACCCGGGGGGTGATGCCGGCATAGAGGGCGTTGCGCTGGGATTCGTCGTCCCAGTCGATGCCCACCCGCATGGCCTCCCGGAAAGCGCGGAGCACCTGCCTGGTGATCTTTCCCCGCTTGCGGACGTCATACCGGGCCACCGAGAGGTAAATCTCCTTGGCCAGCACCTCGTTCCGGGCCAGGGCCTCGGCGGAGGGCTCCCCCTGGGTCTCCCGCTCATACTGCGCCTTCAGGGCGGACTCCCGGGCCTCATACGCCTCCAGATAGGCGGTGTCGTGGGCCAGGGCCTGGCTCTTTTCCTTCGCCAGGGCCTCCCTGCGCTTTTCGATCTCTTTGATCTCCGCATCCAGGGCGGAGATGGCCTTGGCCGCCTCCCTGCGCTCCGCCTTGTTCCGGAAGCGGCTGAGGGTAGTCTTGTGGTTGTAGGTCTCCGCCCGGCGCAGACGGAGGTTGTGGAGCTGCTGCTCCAGCCGGGCGCTCTCCTCGGAGGAGACACTGCCCCGGTCCCGCTTTTCCGCCTGCAGAGCCAGGATTTCCCGGTAAGTAGCGGCACCGGGCTCCAGGCGTGCATATTGGTTCAGCTCCTCCCGGATGGAGGCCATCTGCCCCAGGGCGGAGCGGTTCAGCGCCGCGTGGGTCTCCATCAGCTCCTCATCGTGAAAGATGATATGTCCGTCGCTGACATAGCCGTTGGAGTCCAGCATGCCGGCGAAGGTCTTGGTGAACACCGACTTGCCAGAGCCGGACTCGCCCACGATAGCGATGGACTCATTCTCGTAGATGTCCAGGGAAATGCCCCGGATGGCGGTCAGGGTACGGCCGCGAACCCGGAATTTGACGCTTAGATCCTGGATGGACAGCAACACTTTTTTCTCTTCCATGCCGCTGCCTCCTCACATATGGGTCCGGGGATCGGACGCGTCGCCCAGGTTCTGTCCCACAACGTAGAGCACAACCGTGATGATGGCGGCGACTGCCACCGGGCTCCAGAATTCAAAGCCCCAGCCGGGGGTGACCATGGCGCTCTCCGCCTCAAAGATCAGGCGGCCCAGGGACATATCGGACATGCCCATGCCGATGTAGGCCAGGAACACCTCGTAGGAGATGTAGGAGGGGATCTCGGTGGCCAGCTGGGTGACGATCACTGAGGTCATGAAGGGCAGGATGTTCTTCATGGCGATCTTAATGGTGGAGGTGCCCAGGCAGCGGGAGGCCAGGTTGTACTCCCGGTCCCGGATGATGACCACCTGGGTCCGGATAAAGAAAGCGATGGTGAGCCAGCCTGTGATGGTCATGGCGAAGACCATGGTCCAGAAGCTGGCGCTGAAGAGCATGATCATCACCGAGATGATCAGGATGTAGGGCACGTTGGCCACAATGTTGTAGATCTCCATCATCACGGCGTCCACCCGCTTGGAGAAGCCCCAGATGGCGCCCACCACGACGCCTACCGTCATATTGATGGCGGCGCAGATCAGGGCCAGAGAGATGGAGATCTGGGAGCCGAACCACACCGCGTCAAAGGTAGACTCTCCGGCGGCACCGGTGCCCAGGCACCAGTGCAGGTTATAGCCCAGCTTCTGCATAGCGGCCAGGGGCCCCAGGTGCTTGGCGTCCCCGTTCATCAGGTTGCCGAACCGGTCATAGTTGGTCACCGTCGGATAGATGTAGGCAAACAGGATAATGACGGCCAGCACAATCAGAATCACAATGTTCAACTTATTCCGGAAAAAGACCCGGAACACCGACTGCCAGTAGGAATATTTGGGTGCGGCGATCTTTTCCGACTCCTTGTCGCTGTGCTCGTGCAGAGAGAAGAGCTCCCCGGTGCTCAGCCCCAGATTGCCGTATACTTCGCTGTAGTCTTTCGTAGTCATTTTTCCACCCCTCTCATCTGGCCTTGGTCGAGAACGAAATCCGCGGATCCACCATGGACATCAGCAGGTCGCCCAAAATCAGGGAGATCACCGACAGTACCGCGTAAAACAGGGTCACGCCCACGATGACGCCGTTGTCATAGGCGGCGATGGCGGTGGTCAGCAGGCCGCCGGCGCCGGGGACTGCGTAGACACGCTCGGTGACAATGGCGCCGGTCATGGCGTAGAGGATGCTGGCCGGAATGCCCTGGACGATGGGAATAATGGCGTTTTTCATAATATGCTTGTTGAAGATCTCGCCCTCTGTCAGGCCGCCGGACCGGGCAAATTTGACATAATCCGAGTTCATCTGGTCGATCATATACCGGCGCATCCACTTCATCAGGTTGGCGACGGAGGGCAGCGCCAGCGAGATGATGGGCAGGACGTACATGGTATTGACCAGCTGATCAGTGTTGAAGGCAGTGGGCAGGCCCAGCTTGCCGCCGATGGCCTTGAAGATGAAGATATAGGCCAGAGAGGGCACCGCGATGATAAACACGATGTACACAGTGCCCAGCTTGTCCACCAGCTTATCCTTCTTCCGGGCCATCAGGATGCCCAGGGGCAGGCCCACCAGATAGGCGATGCAGGTGGCAATGATGCCGATGATAAAGGAGTAGCCGATCTTGGAATGGCCGTTTTTCACCGTGCTCACATTGGTGTAGTCATCGGTGAACCGGGCGGACAGCATCTGATTGCCCTCCAGGGATCCGGACTGATAGACGGCGGTGTGCAGGTCGTCCGCGCTGGACTCCGTCAGACCGGTGGGATAGGTCACCGTGGATTTCACATAGGAGCCCTGGGAGCGGGTCATGGTGTTGGCCACATCCTCACCGGAATTCACCGTGTAGGAGACGCCCAGGTTGATGGTCAGCAGGTTCTGGTGAATGTAGGGGAGGGAGGAATCGAAGTACAGAAGGTATTTGTGCTTGGTTCCGCTGCCCAGAATGGCGGGGGAAAAGCGCCCGTCGCTGTAGGCGGGATCGTGGAGGGTGAAGGTCAGCCCCCGGTCCTCGATATCGTCCTGAACATAGTGGATGTTGTCCACCTCCAGCAGCCCGGTGAAGTAGGTCCACAGGCGGGAGGTCAGGGGCTTGTCCTTATGGGCGAACAGCTGCTGCTGTCCCCCGTCCGCCACCTTTTTGGAGGTGAGCATCACGGCGTCCAGCCGCTCTACGGTATAGCCCTGACTCTCATAGCAGTCATAGAATTTCTGGACGTACTCCGCCACCGCCTCAGAGTCCTGCTCTGCGGTGCGGCCGAAGACCACCACCTTCTGGCGGGTCTCCTCGTCCAGCTCGCCGGCCTTGACCAGTTCGGTCAGATAGTCCGCGTAGGTCACATAGTCCAGGTATCCGTAGGACTCCCACTTGTCGTATTTATAGACGGTCTTTACATTGTTGGTTACCTTGGTGTACTTTGAGTCTTTTGCAAAGACCAGATTCCGGTCCAGCAAGGAATAGATCAGAACCATGACGATTCCCACCACGATAATGATGGAGACAATGCCGTGCAGCAACCGTTTCAGAAAGTATTTGCCCACAAAACGCCCCCCTTTGCAGCGTCAGAATTGAAACACAGGGGCGCAGGGGGAATGAAAGAGCTTCCATCCCCCCTGCGCGGCTGGGTAAGTTCGTCTGTGTTTTCAGGAGATCAATAGATGCCGAAGCACTTGGTCTGATAGCCCATATACTCAGGCAGCATGGTATCCAGATAGGTGGAGGGATCGCCGTAGTCGGGAATCCAGCCGGTGCAGTCGTTGATGTCGCAGTTCTGCTCGATGCCGTAGGAGGGGTAATAGGTGGCGTAATACCAGTCGTCAAAGCTGCTGCCGGCCACGGCGTTGATCTGAACCAGGCCGCCGGTGGTGGACTCAATGGACTGCTTAAAGGCCATGGCCTTGTTGGTGTAGGTCACACTGATTTCAGGGTACACGATGTCGATCTGGATGGGGTTCTCCTCATCGATGACGACGCCTTCCGCTGCCAGCTCTTCCACTGCCAGGGCCAGCTCAGAGGCGGAGTACTCGGGGTTGTACCAGCCGTCAAAGCCGTCGCCGCTCTGGGTCTCAGTGTCCCAGACCTTGACGGGCACACCGTCGGCGTCCAGCTGGGCCTGCATGATCTCGCCGTAATAGGTGCCGGCGGGGAAGGTGGTGGCGGTGCCGTTGATGTCCACGGTCACGTCCACCGCCAGGGTGACAAAGGAGCCGGGGGTGTAGGAGTTGCGCACGCTGACCGCTGCCAGCTCATCACCGTAGGCCTGGGCGTTCCAGCTGATCTTGTCCAGAGCGGTGCCCACAGCCCGGCGGAAGTGGACGTTGTTCATGGCGGCGTGGGTACGGGCCTGTTCCTCCTCGTCGTCTGCCTTGGGGGAGACGCAGACGGTCTCGTCGTTGAAGTTGGCGAAGGCGCCCCGGTTCAGGCCGAAGAAGAGGACGTAGGAGCAGGCTGTGGTGTCGCCCACATAGGCGTACTGATCAAAGTTGCCGTCGCCCTTGGCAAGCTCCAGGGTGGAGCTGACCAGGGTCACGCTGTCGGTGGTGCCGGACAGGAAGTCGTTATAGGACTTGGTGGGGTCAGAGCCGTCGTTGTACATCCAGGTGATGGTGTGGACGTTCACGTTGTCAGGATTCCAGTAGCTGTCATTGTAGGTAAAGACGATAATGTTCTGCGCGGTCCAGTTGGAGATCAGATAGGGACCGCAGTAGGCGATATTGTTGGGGCCGGAGCCATAGTTGCCGGAGCCGCTGACGGCATATTCCTCACCGAAGGTGCCGCCCTGAGAGGTGTAGTAGGAGCGGCAGAGGGGGGCGAAGACCGTGTAGCCCATCATGGTGGTGAAGTAGGGGCAGGGGGCCTCCAGGGTATAGACCAGGGTGTAGTCGTCCACCGCCTCAACGCCAACCAGGGAGAAGTCGGTGATCTCGCCGCTGATGTACTGGGAGGCGTTCACCAGAACACCGTCCACCAGGTACTCCATGCCGGCCTGAGCGTCCAGCAGGTGCTGCATACCGGCAACCCAGTCGTCTGCAGTGACCTCGGCCAGCTCACGGCCCTGAGAGTCAACCCACTTGACGCCCTGGCGAATGTGGAAGGTGTAGGTCATGCCGTCCTCAGAGACCTCATAGCTTTCGGCCAGAGCGGGCTGCAGCTCGTTCTCGCAGTCATACTGCAGCAGGCCGTCATAGGTGTTTACCAGCACATCGCTGTCGGTGGCCAGATAGGAGGCGAACAGATCCCAGCTGGTGGGGTCGGAGGTGTAAGCCAGCGTCATGGTGTCCTTCAGGGTGTAGCCGTGCTCCGCCAGGTAGGATTCGGCAGCGTCCAGATAGGTGCCGGTGCCCTTCAGCTCGTTCCACAGATCCCGCATGGCCATCATGTCCTCTATCTTCAGGATCTCATTGGTCATGAAAGAGGTGTGATAACGGCGGTAGTCGCTGCCCCACATGACGGTGGAGCGGGTACGGGGGGCCATACGGCTCAGGGCGTAGGCGCCGCCCTCTGTGATGGTGGGAACCACAGTGCCGCTCTCCAGCAGCTTGGCCTCGGCCAACGCCATCAGCGCATACCGCTGGTCAAGGCTGTCCACCTCATCCTTAGCGGCCATGTAATATTCGTAATACTCGCCCAGGTTTGCCTGATAAATGTTCCAGCTCTCTTCCTCGTAGCTGAGCTCTTCACTGGGCGTTTCGGCTTCCGTCTCAGGCGCGGAGGCGTCGGCTTCTGCGGCAGGCTCGGTGGAGTCCGCAGGGGGCTCGCTGGTCTGGCTGCCGCCGCCGCAGCCGGTCAGGCACAGGCTCAATATCATGGATAGGGCGAGCGCCAGGGACAGCATTCGGTTCTTTTTCATGGAATCATTCTCTCCTTTGTGTCGTCGGTCTTCATCATCTTATTTTTGAACACAGGCACATCTGCCGCCGCGTTGGGAAGTCGGGCGGACGGGCATATGGGCTGCAGTCAACCGGATCAAAAAAAGAACCGCCTCCCTTGGATGGGAAGCGGTCCTTTGCTTCGTTAATCAGTTGTAGTATTTAGCTTATTATAGTGTTTTTGAAGTGGTAAGTCAAGTGGAATCCATCCGAATGCTTTAAAATTAATTGCAGCTGCCTGCAGAGCAGCGCGGCTCACTCCGCTGCCCGGCGGCCCGTGGCGAAGGCACCTCCCGCGGTGTTATGCCGCTCGTCGTTGGTTTTCATCCCTCCCATTTGGCGCCAATGAGACTGTGCCGTCTTCTAATCTGAGGCAGGGCCGCTTTGACGAACCACACGTTAAAATCCAACAAACTTAGTAGGTTGATCATTGGCAAAGGATGCAGAAACAGCTATGATGTTAAAAAATTCCGCCGCAGTATGATTTGCAGCAGATCCAGCCTTCCGCCGGGCTGGACACTGTCCGGTAAAAGCTGGATCCGGCTTTCCACGCCTGTGGAGGAGCGCAGGAAATCCGGCGGTTCTGATCGTCGGTCTGCTGGGAGCATTGGAGGGATATGAATGTAATGCGCTCCCGAGGGCGGCATTCAGCGAGCCCCGGATCAGTTCACCCTTTTCTCCCGCCCGGCGGGAGCTCTTCCGGACACCAGCCAGTCCACAAGGATCAGACAGCCCAGTCCCACTGCCAGGCCGACAACCGTATCCGTCAGATAGTGGGCGCCCATGACGATCCGGGTGAAGGCCACCACACAGGCCCAGGCAAAGCCGATGCCCACCAGCAGCCGCCGCTTGCCGGCCAGGCGGCTGTCCAGCCGGGGCAGCAGGCCCAGCAGCATCAGGGTGACCGCATTGCCGGAATGCCCGGAGGGGAAGGATTTGAACTCCTCCGCCGCCACGCCGGCGGCCACCAGCGTGTCCCGCAATCCGGTTCCCGGCTGCCACCAGGGCATAAAGTACGCTCTGGAATCCCGGGCGACCAGCCGCATTCTGGCCCGGCCCCAGGGGATTTTGATCAGATTGATGAGTACCATCTCCGCCAGAATGGCGAAGCTGATGACCGTAGCCACCCGGAGCACTTCCTCCCGCCGGGCCTCCTTGCAGAGCCGGGCCATGCAGAGCACAACCAGAGCGGTGCAGAGCGCGCCGACGGCCCAAATCACGGCAGCGGGCCAGTCCAGATAGAGGCCCGGCATGACGCTGACCATCAGTCCGCCCCAGGCGATCAGAAACACGCCGCCCACCAGCTGCAGCGCTCCGACCACCCTGCGCTGACGGTTACGGCCGATGACCAGCAGAGCGCCGGAGGCGACAAAGCCCAGCATGGCGGGGTATTCTCCGTAGGCGGCAAAGAAATTGGCGATGGGATTGCTCTCGTTGTAGAGCGCCTGGGAGATCTGAAAATCAAAGACAGAGCCGGCGGCCAGCAATACCGCCAGCAGGGCGAACAGGCACCCCGCCTCCTTTTTGGATACCAATGCTTCTCTCGTCATATTCTTTTACCTCCTCTTCTCACAGCCATTCCCTTGGCAGGCTCAAAGCACCGCCCGCATCCGATCCGCAATCTCCTGCATGGTGTCCTCCGCCTGGGGCATGACGCCGATCTGGTCGGCAAAGCCGTGGCTGATGCCCTCATAGACCACCGTCTTGATGGGGACCCCCGCCCGGACGGCAGTCCGGGCATAGGCGAAGTCCTCAAAGGCCAACATGTCGTGCTCGCCGAAGATGAGCAGGGTGGCGGGCAGGTCATGGAAATCGTCCAGCAGAGGCGAGGCGTAGATGTGCTCTGCCGGCAGGTGGCCCTGCAGGTAGATATTGTCCAGCAGGCTGGCGTCGTTCATCATGCCGGTCATCATCTTCAGCACGCAGTCCAGCACCTTTTTGTGGCGCTTGCTGGAACGGTATTTGGCCAGATCCACCCCCTGATAAAAGCCGGTGGGCCTGCCCGTCAGGTTCACCGCCGGGTAGAGCAGCACCTGGAGCTTGACCATATGGGTCTGCTCCTCCCGGTCCCGCAGGGTGATGGCGGCGGCCAGGTTGCCCCCGGCGCTGTCGCCGCCCACCGCCAGCTTTTCCGGGTCCGCCCCCAGACTGGCGGCATTTTCATAGGCCCAGCGGGTGGCAGCCCAGCAGTCGTCCAGCGGCTGGGGGTAGTGATGCTCCGGGCAGAGGCGGTAGTCCACGTTGAGGACCACGCAGTCCAGCTTCTGCACCAGCAGCTTGCACATCTGTTCCACAATATCCGGTCCGCCGCCGAAGAAGCCGCCGCCGTGGTAATAGACGAAGATGGGCAGTCCGGTGCCGGCATTCTCCCGCCGGTAGACGCGGACGGGCACCGGATAGCCGTCGGCGCTCTCCACCTTGACGTGCCGGGTGGTCACCCCCTCGTCGGCAATATAGTCCCCCTTGTACTCGGCAAACATCTTCCGCAGCGGCGCCACGGTCTCCTGGATTGTGGCGTCCTTTTTGGGCTTCGGCATGAAGTGGCTCAGCAGGGGCATCATCCGCATGGATTTATAGAGCCGGGGATCCATGTCGCCGGGCTGTCCCCCCTCGGGGATGGGCTTTACCAGAACCGGTACGCCCTCATAGACGGTCTCCCACTGCCCCCGCCGGATTTTCTCCAGCAGAGCTGTATCATACTTGCGTGGCATAGTAAGACCTCCAATTCTAATTATTTTTTCTCTGTCTCTGTCTGTTGGGCAGAGACAGTCTTGACCTTTTTCTTTTTCGTCGCGCCCATGTAGCCCAGCGTGATCAGGCCCAGCAGCACCACGTCAGCCGCCACCACCACAATGACCCAGGTGGGAAGCCCGGTCTGAACCACGTCCAGCGCCACGCTGTTGGCAACGGTGTAGAGGATATTATGGCAGGCGGTGCGCATCTTCTGATGAGCCGTGGTGGTATTTCCGAAATGGAAGGTGTGGCTGGTGGGGGTCAGAATCAGGTCGTTTCCGGCAAAGACGGCCTGGTCCGCGTCCATGTAAGCGCCGGACATGGTGTTGTCCGTGATCACCACGCCCACAAAGCCCCACTCGTCCCGGAGCACGCCCTGCAGCAGCGCCGCATTGCCGCCGGCCCAGGTGGTGCCGATGCGGTTGAAGGCGGTCATGACCGCCCTGGCGCCGCCCTCCTTGACGCACAACTCAAAGGGCCGCAGGTAAATCTCCCGGATGGCCTGCTCATTGGACCAGGTGGCCACGCCCCGGCAGTTGGTCTCCTGATCGTTCATGGCGAAGTGCTTGATGTAGGTGTAGACCCCCTGGGCGTTGACGCCCCGCACCATGGCGGCGCCGATTTTGCCCGCCAGCAGGCCGTCCTCGGAATAATACTCAAAGTTGCGGCCGGTGAAGGGGGTCCGGTGGGTGTTCATGGCGGGGCCGTACAAACCGGAGACGCCGTTGGCCACCGCCTCCGCCCCCATGGTCTGGCCGAACTGCTCTATCAGAGCCTGGTTCCAGGTGGCCGCCGCCACCACCTCGCTGGTGTACTGAACGCCCATAATGCCGTTGAACATGCCGTTGATGCCGGCAGGGCCGTCCACATCAATCACCGCGGGCTTGCCCACAGAGTGAATGGCGGGAGACTGCCAGCCGCTGGAGCCGATGAGGTATTCCATGTCCGCCACGCTGAGCTGCTCCAGAAGCTGCTCCCACAGGGGATCGTCGTAGTCCAGTCCCCGCACATCCGCCAGGGTCAGGCCGTGCTTGGCAAAGACCACCTCCGGGTCGTTGGGATCCGTCTCCACGTCCAGATTGCCCAGCTGCGCCATCAGCTCCTGGGTGATGGGCTGATCCTGGGCCCGCTCTCTGGGCATGGTGCCCTCCCAGTCCGCCCGGGAGAGGTAGACCAGGCCGCCGTTGGCGTCGTCAAAGCGGTTGGTGGCCTGAGTCAGGTCGCTGGCCCGGCCGGTGGTGGTCGCGTCCACGGTATAGGTTCGGCTGTCGATGACCTCATGGGCGTTTTTCATCAGCTTGATCTCATAGTCGCCCTTTTCCAGCACATAGGCCCTGGCATCCCGGTCGTCATAGCTGGACATCTCGTCGGCGGCAAAGCGCAGGGTGACCGTCTGGCTTTCGCCGGGCTGGAGCAGCTCCGTCTTGTCAAAGGCGCACAGCACCACATGGGCCTTCTCAATCCCGCCGGGATAGTAGGGGGCGGTGTAATAGAGCTGCACCACTTCCCTGCCGGCCACGGCGCCGGTATTGGTCACGGTCACATCCACAGAAATCGTGCCATCCTGCGCCTTCAGCTCTCCCATCTCCTGTTGGAAGGTGGTGTAGCTCAGGCCGTAGCCGAAGGGGTACTGCACGGTGGTCTCATAGTCGATAAAGCCGTCTGCCGCCGCCGTCTCGTAGTAGCGGTAGCCCACATAGATGCCCTCCACATAGTTGACGAACTTATACTCCTCGGTGGTGGCGCCGGTCAGGGCGGCGATCATGCCGCTGGCCTCATGCTCGGAGCCGGTATAGGTGAAGTCTCCCGTGTTGTAATAGGCGGGGCTGGAGGTCAGGTCGTAGGCGTAGGTGTCGGGCAGCCGGCCGGAGGGATTCACCTGGCCGGACAAGGCCTTGGCCACGGCGTTCAGGCCGGTGGAGCCGGGGCCACCGATCCACAGCGCCGCATCCACGCCCTCCGCCTCCAGGAAGCCCAGCTCCATGGCGGAGGAGGAGTTGATCAGCACGATTACCCGCTGGAAACGCTCACTGACCATATCCAGCATGGCCTGCTCATTTTCCGTGATTTCCAGATAATGCCGCCCGGCGGTGCCGCCGGTGTAGTCCGCCATGTCCATGGGCATATCCAGGCCCTCGCCCCCCTTTCGGGAGATGACCACCAAGGCGGTGTCGGAAAAGGCCTCGGCGCCGGTCAGCAGCTCCTCCGGATAGTCGGCGGGAGCGGGCTCGGGAACGTTATAGTCGGTGCCCAGCATCTCCATCATAAAGCTCTGCTCACCGGTCACCGCCTTCTCCTCATAGAAGCGGATCAGGTCCTCGTTGACCTGGAAACCGGCGTTTTTCAGGGCAGTGGGCAGCAGCACGTTTCTGGATTCATCCGCCGCACCGGAGCCTGCGCCGCCGAATACGATTTTGCCGGAGGCATAGCCGAACACGTTGATATTTCCCGCCTCCAGCGGCAGGGTGCCGTTGTTTTTCAGCAGCACTATGCCCTCCTCCTCCAGCCGCTCGGTCATGTCCATGGCCGCGGCGTTGACGGCAGCGGTGTCCGGGGCATCCCGGTCCACGCCGGAGAGCACCAGCCCCAACACGATGTGCAGCGGCATCAGGGCGTAGTTCAGCACCAGAACCAGCACCAGCAGCAGGCTGAGGAAAATGGTCGCCACCTTCAGCAGCCGCTTGTTGCGGATCGCCCGCACCACCAGCAGGGCGATCATCGCCGCCGCCGCCACGCAGACGCCGGCGAAGATCAGCGTTGTAATCCGCTTCAGGTCCGGGCCGTAGGGGCTGGGATTGCATTTGGCGACAGCCAGCACCACCGTCAGCAGAACCAGCAGTCCCAAAACGATGCAAAGTCCCAAATGACTGATCCGTTTTTTCTCCACAATAATCTCCTCCCATAATCAAAGATTCCGCTTTGACAGATGGCGGACGCAGGATGCCGTGCAGGCACAGCACCGGCAATCCATCCAAATATCAATCTCCCTTCTCTTATTTTATCATGCACAATTGACACAGTATTGTAAATATGTTAAATTGCTTGCAAAAAGGAGGGCTCTTTTATGGAAGAATTGCAGCAGGATCAGCTCCTGTTTCTGTGCCGGAGTCTGGCCAGGGCAACCAACATGGCGGTGCGGCTGTACCGTGGGCAGGAGCGGGTCTGCTTTGAATCCGTCTATCCCCTCTCCCCCGACCCGGCAGGCCCCTTTTTGCCGCAATTGCTGGAGGAAAGTCATTCCGCCGGCGTATTTACCACGCCGCTGTACCAGTTCTATGGCTTTGCCGCCCTGCAGGGTGGATGGCGGGTCATTGTCGGGCCCAGCCACATGGAACATCCGGACGCACGTCTGATTGAGGAGCAGCTGTTTCTTCTGGGCGTCCCTCCCCAGGAGAAGGAGAGCTATCTGCGCTGCCTGAACTGTGTCCCTCTGGTCTCGGCGGAACGCATGGGGTGGCTGATGGCCTTTCTGCTCACGGCAGTGGAGCAGCGCGTCTGTTTCGTCGACACGCTCTATGTCAATGTCAGGCCAGAGGAGCACCGAACGGCAGTCCAGGCCGGCTATATCCAGGCACAGGAGGCGGAGCGCTGGCAGACGGATACGCAGCTGCTGCGGGACCGGGCCTATGAGTTTGAAAAGCTGATCCTGTCCTACATCCGCCTGGGAGCGCCGGCACGCCTGCAGAATCTGTTTCACGCGCCCCCTGCCGCCCAGGCAGGCAAGATGTCAGAGGACACCCTGCGGCAGGTCAAAAACACCTGCGTCTGCATGGCCACCGTCGCCAGCCGGGCTGCCATTGACGGCGGTCTGGACAGCAGAACCGCCTTCCGGATGTCAGATCTCTACATCCAGAAAACCGAGCTGCTGCAGGACATCCCCTCTCTGGAAAAGCTGCGGGCGGATCTGTGCGTGGATTTTGCCGAACAGGTGCGCCGGGTGCGCTACCGGGTGCTGCCCGGGACAGAGGAGAGCAGCGGGAATTTGTTTGCCAGCTGCGCCGAGTATGTGGCTCAGAACATCTACAATCCCATCCGGGCGGAGGAGATGGCCCAGGCGCTGGGCTATACCCGCAGCTATCTGAGCAGCCAGTTCCGGAAGTGTACCGGCATGACCCTGACCCAATACGTCCTGCAGGAAAAGATATTCGAGGCCCAGCGGATGCTGGAGTTCACCGATAAGAGCCTGACGGAGATTGCGGCCCTGTTCTCCTTCTCCTCCCAGAGCCATTTTCAGAACGTGTTCAAGCGGGTCACCGGAGAGACGCCCATGGAGTACCGGAAGCGGGTGAAATGACAGTTCATTTTTGCAATGGAGCTGGGATATTTGCAATACAGAAGCGGCCGTGTTGTGCTATTCTATAGAAAAAAGCAAAAGAAGGAGCTAAAATTTATGAAATACGCACCAGATCCCTTTGCCTCTGTCCGGACGCAGGCAGAGACCCTTGTAGCGCAGATGACGTTGGAGGAGAAGGCCTCCCTCTGCTCAGGGCAGGACTTCTGGCACACCCACGGGGTGGAGCGGCTGGGACTCAAGCCAGTCATGGTCACCGACGGCCCCCACGGCCTGCGCAAGCAGGCCGCCGAGGCGGACCATCTGGGCCTGAATCAGTCTGTGCCTGCCACCTGCTTCCCCCCCGCCTGTGCCACCGCATGCAGCTTTGACCCCGACCTGATGGAGACCCTGGGCGCCGCCATGGGAGAGGAATGCTGCCAGGAGGAGGTCTCGGTGCTGCTGGGACCTGCGGCCAACATCAAGCGCAGCCCCCTGTGCGGCCGGAACTTTGAATATTTCTCGGAGGATCCGCTGCTGTCCGGCCGGACCGCTGCCGGCATGATCCGGGGCGTTCAGAGCCAGAACGTGGGCACCAGCCTGAAGCACTATCTGGCCAACAACCAGGAAAAGGCCCGGCTGGCCTCCAGCTCGGTGATCGATGAGCGGGCGCTGCGGGAAATCTATCTGGCCGGCTTTGAATACGCCATTAAGGAGGCCCAGCCCTGGACCCTGATGTGCGCCTACAACCAGATCAACGGAACCTACGCCTCGGACAACAAGCGCCTGATGACCGACGTCCCCCGGGGCGAGTGGGGCTATCGGGGGGCGATTATGACCGACTGGGGCGCCATGAACGACCGGGTCGCCGCCATTCAGGCAGGCCTGGATTTGGAGATGCCCGGCCCCTGCCCGGATTCGGAACAGAAAATTCTGGCGGCCATTGCCGACGGCAGTCTGACGGAGGAGGCGCTGGACATCTGTGCCCGGCGGATCACCGCCCTCCTGCTCCTGGCTGCCCAGAACAACCCAAAGCCCTACGACGCAGACGCCCATGACGCTCTGGCCGCCAGAGCCGCCCGGGAGAGCGCGGTGCTGCTCAAGCTGGGAGCCGCCCTGCCTGCCGCAAAGACCGGCAAAATCGCCGTCATCGGCGCCTTTGCCAAAACGCCCCGGTATCAGGGGGCGGGCTCCAGCAAGATCAATCCCCACCGGGTCACCAGCCTGTGCGATGCGCTGGACGCCCGGGGCATCCCCTACACCTGGGCCACCGGTTATGAGGCGGAGCAGCCGGAGGCCAACAGCACTCTGATCGCCCAGGCGGTGGAGGCCGCCCTGGACGCGGACGTGGTGTTCGCCTGTGTCGGCCTGCCGGACAGCTATGAGAGCGAGGGCTTTGACCGGGGGCATATGGATATGCCCGCAGGGCAGAACGCCCTGATGGAGGCCCTGATCGGAACCGACCGGCCTGTGGTAGCCGTGGTCAGCACCGGCAGCGCCGTGGTTCTGCCCTGGAAGGACCGGGTGGACAGCATTCTGCTGCTCTATCTCACCGGCCAGAACGGCGGCAATGCCGCGGCTGACCTGCTGTTCGGAGACGCCGTCCCCTGCGGCAAGCTGGCGGAGACCTGGCCGGAGCGTCTGGCCGACTGCCCCTGCGGGGAGCACTTCGGCCACGGCGGCAATGTGGAGTATCGGGAGAGCATCTATGTGGGCTACCGGTACTATGACAAGGCGGGCAAGGCGGTGGCCTATCCCTTCGGCCACGGCCTGTCCTACACCAGCTTCGCCTATTCTGATCTGACGCTGTCCGCCTCAGAATGCACCGACTCGGACACAGTTGAAGTCTCCTGCACGGTGACCAACACCGGAAGCTACCCCGGCGCGGAGGTGGTTCAGCTCTATGTGGCGCCTCCGGAGAGCGCGGCCTTCAAGCCCCTCCGGGAGCTGCGGGACTACCGGAAGATTTTCCTGCACCCCGGGGAGCGCAAAACGGTCACCTTCCGGCTGGAGCGCCGGGCCTTTGCCTACTACAACGTCAGCCTTGGAGACTGGTTCGTGGAGAGCGGCGTCTATCAGATTCAGCTCGGCTCCTCCAGCCGGGATCTCCGCCTCTCCGCGCCGCTGACCATCCGCAGCGCCCAGGCCGGTCAGGCGCCGGACTATCGGGAGAGCGCCCCGGCCTACTACGACCTGCACGGCGGGCTGGATGTGCCCGGCGACCAGTTTGAGGCGCTGCTGGGCGGGCCGGTAACCCCCTGGCGTCCGGTGCGGCCCTTTACCCGCAACTCCACTCTGGGTGAGCTGCAGACCACCCCTATCGGCCGGGCGCTGGTGGAACAGATGACCCAGGGGATGCAGGCCGCTGTGGGCGGCGGCGGCGATCTGGAGACGATGATTCTGGCCATGCTGGAGGATATGCCCCTCCGGCAGGTGTCCATGATGGATCCGGAACACTTCTCTCCCGACCGGCTTGACGCGCTGCTCACCCAGCTCAACGCCCAGGCTTGAGCGGCTGTATTTTTGGCAGACGCCCGAAGGAAGGGCGGCAGCAGTTCTCCCATTCAGGTACCGTATTATGATTTTCTGACAAAAAGAGCTATATCACAAAGCGCCCCTGCGGGTTTTGATCCGCAGGGGCATTGTGTTGCTTGACAGTCCAGAGTCTGAATATAGGGACGCAGACAAAAGCTTGGGCCTGCGCAGGGAGGAAGAAAGCTGAGATACCCTTCGCTCCGGGCAACGCTGAGCTGCAGTAATAGATTGAGGCTGTCAAAAAAAGTATCTTTTGCAAATTCCAAGTAGGGCTAAAAGTTTAGGAAGCCCTCCGCAGGAGTTTTGTTGCGACAGCAACAAAATAAAATGAAATATGTGCTTTTAGCCGGACCTGTGCCGGCAAAAAGCACACAGGGAGGCCGGGAGTGTGCCCGAAGGGCGCGCGCGCCCGAGCCGCCGTAGGCGGCGACAAAGTGCCCTTGGGGTAGTTCGGCCGCATAATTCCAAACAAATGCAACGCATTTGTTTGGAGAGCCTGTCGAAAAACGACAGCCTCAGCCGGTGAGAATCTCCCTGCTCTCCAGATATTCCCGGGCCAGAAAAGCACTGAGCAGCTCAAAGCGCACCGCCGGACTGTCCAGGATATAGCCCAGCGTTTCTTTTAAAATGTGCAGGCGGTGATTCACCGTGTTCCGGTGGCAGAAGGCCTGGGCAGCCACCGCCTGAATGCTGCCGTCATGGAGCAGGTAGAGCTGCAGCGTGCGGGCCAGATCGCTGTTGTGCCGCCGGTCGTAGTCCAGCACCGGGCCCAGCTGATCCGCCACATAGGCCCGCAGCACGGAGAGGTCAGGAATCGCCATCAGCAATCGGAAAAAGCCGGCATCGTCATACCGGAAGAAACGCTGCCCCCGCAGCAGGCCCAGCTGCAATGTGGCCCGGGCCTGCCTGCAGCTGGCCGCGATGGCTCCCAGACAGTCCGCCCGGCCACCGACGCCGGCGGCGCACAGCTCACCGTGGTAATGGAGATCAATCTGCTGCTGAAGGCGGCGGGTCAGCGTCTCCACCGGAGCGGCCTCGCCGCACTGGCAGACCAGAAACACCCCCCGCTCCCGAGCCGCCAGATAACAGGGAAAGTCCTGGTGGAGCAGCTCGGCGGACAACTGGGTCATCAGCCGGTCGCTGTCGGCGGGCGAAAGCTCGGGATGGCCGGGCATGGAGAATACGGCAGCATAATAGGGCGCGTCGGCGGGAAACTGGAAGCTGCCCAGGCGGGCAATGGCGGCAGCCTGATCTCCGGCGCCCTCCGCCAGCGCCACAAAGGCCCGGTTGATCTCCTCGTCCCGGCGGGTATCGATAAAAATGCGGTTGCAGAAGGTACGGGTAATATCATAGATGTGGATATGCCAGGGCATGAGCATCAGTGGATAGCGCTGCTCCTCGCAGTAGTCCAGCGCCGCCTGGGAGATCATCTCACGCCGGAAATAGGGCCCCTCATTGAGAATCAGGCCGCAGGTGTGCTGGGCGGTCATGTGGTGCAGAAACTCCAGCAGCCAGTCCGGGCTGCCGCCGCTGATGACGCCGGTGGTGATGATCAGCTCGCCGCCGTGGAGGAAGTGGGAGGTGGTGTAGTTCTCCGCCACATAGACCCAGCTCAGCAGATTGTCCAGCCCTGCCTCTCCGGCAATCAGCTCCAGCTGAAAGCGCCGGCGGTGCTCCCCGTAGAGGTCTCTCAGTTTCAGCGCCATGTGCATCCGCTCCTTTCTTCTTCGCACTATAGCACAAAAACAGGGGGCTGTAAATCGGTTTTCTTGTCTCCGTTGTGCTCTCAGCACAATCTCCGGCGAATTTGTTGTTTTCCGGGCCGCTTGAAGCGGGCAGACTGCCGGCGTATCATAGGTTTCGATAAATCACACTCTGTTGGAGGGATTTCCCATGCTGCGAGATGCATTACCTGAAATTGTCACTGAAACCCTGCCCGGCCCCAAGGCCAAGGCGGTCATCGACCGCCGCAAAGCCGCCACTCCCAAAGCCATCGGCTGCGTCTACCCTGTTGTCATTCAGCGGGGCGAGGGCGCCATGATCGAGGACGTGGACGGCAACCGCTTCCTGGACTGGATCGGCGGCGTAGGCGTGCTGAACATCGGCTACTCCCAGCCGGAGGTGGTGGAGGCGGTGCAGGAACAGGCCGGACGCTACTTCCACGGCATGTTCAATATCGTGACCCACGAGGGCTATGTGGCCCTGGCCGAAAAGCTCAGCGCCCTGGCGCCGGTCAAGGGCGAGGTGAAAAAGGCCTTCTTTGCCAACTCCGGCGCGGAGGCGGACGAAAATGCGGTCAAGGTGGCCAAGGCCTTCACCGGACGGCCCAACATCATCGTCTTTTCCGGCGCCTTCCACGGCCGCACCCTGCTGACCATGTCCATGACCGCCAAAAAGGCCTATGCCGTGGGCATGGGCCCCTTCCCCGACGGCGTATACCGGGCCCAGTTCCCCTACTACTACCGGAAGCCCGAGGGCATGCCCCAGGAGGCGCTGGTGGATTACTACATGAAGTCCATCGAGGACGTGTTCGAGCAGTGCGCCCCCGCCAACACCATCGCCGCCATGGTGGTGGAGCCTCTGCAGGGCGAGGGCGGCTTTATCCCCGCCCCCATCGAGTGGGTGAAGGCGGTTCGCGCCGTGTGCAACCGCCACGGCATCCTGCTGGTGGCCGACGAGGTGCAGTCCGGCTTCTGCCGCACCGGCAGAATGTTCGCCACCGAGTACTGGCAGGAGGCCGGCGTCCAGCCCGACGTCATCGCCACCGCCAAATCCATCGCCGGCGGCGTCCCCCTGTCCGCCATCATTGCCCGGGCGGAGATTATGGACGCCCCCGCCCCCGGCACCATCGGCGGCACCTACTGCGGCAACGCTCTGGCCTGCGCGGCCGCCCTCAAGGTCATCGAGATCATGGAGCGGGACAATCTGGCCCAGCGCTCCCGGGAGATCGGGGAAAAGGTCATGGCCCGCTACACCGGGATGATGGCAAAGTATGAGTGCATCGGCGACGTGCGGGGCCTGGGCGGCATGGTGGGCATCGAGTTTGTCACCGACAAGGAGAGCAAGACCCCGGACGCCGGGCTGACCTCTGCCATCATTCAGGAGTGCGTCCGGCACGGCCTGATGGTGGAGAGCGCCGGCATCTACGGCAACGTCATCCGCTTCCTGGCTCCCCTGGTGATGACTGACGCTCAGCTGGAGGCCGGCCTGGATATTTTTGAAGCTGCCGTGGCGGCCTGCTCGGCAAAGTGAGCCGGACTGTGGTATAATGGCTCTGTTCATTCGTCAGAAGAGGAGCTGTGTGCCATGGATTATCTGTCCTACAATATTTCGGTCAATCTCAAACGGATCCGCTGCGCCAAGGGCATGAGCCTGGACGTGGTCGCCGAGCAGACCGGCGTGAGCAAGAGCATGCTGGCCCAGATTGAGCGGGGCAGCGCCAACCCCTCCATCGGCGTGCTGGGCAAAATCACCAGCGGCCTGCGCATCGAATTCAACGACCTGATCAGCCCGCCGCCCCTGGACTCCTGCCTGGTGCATGTGCCCGAGACCGAGCCCATCAAGGATGTGCCGGGACAGTACCGGGTTTGGACCTGCTTCCCCTTTCAGGACAACCACCGGGTGGAGATCTACCGGATTGAGCTTGCGCCGGGAGGCACCTACGCTGCCGGCGGTCACGGGGAGCACACCCGGGAGTATCTCTCCGTCCTCCGGGGCGTCCTCCGGGTAGAGGTGGGCGACGCCTACCATACGGTAGCCCCGGACGACGTGTTCCGCTTCGAGTCGGATCGGCCCCACGTCTACCGCAACGGGGACAAAGAGGCGTGCGTCTTCCTCTGCTTCTTCGTGGCATACCGGGACTGATGTGCGATATAATGCACAAAATATACAGTAGGGCCGTCAGGGGTGTCGGAAGAAGTCAGAAGAATTTACAATATTCTAAGGAAATTTTTCTGTAGTTTCGTCGTTTTACAGAAAATTATAGAGTCTGATTGACAATCCAATTCGGTTGTGCTACTCTTTCAGAGTACAAAATAAAAGACAAAAGCGAAGGAGCTTATCCCGTAATGACAAGGGAGCGGCACCTTCGCTTTTTTGTTTTTTGAGGATTTTGAGGAGGAGATTGTCATGAAATTAAAGGACACCGGCAAAACTGCAGAGCAAATCAAGGAACTGGTCAAAAAGTACATGATCGAGACCTACGAGCGCTTCGACTTCGTGGCGGAGACCGCCGAGGGCATGTATCTCTACGACGAAAACGGCACTCCCTATCTGGACTTCTACGCGGGCATCGCCGTCAACTCCGCGGGCAACCGCAACCCCAGGGTGGTAGCGGCTGTGAAGGATCAGATGGACGACATCATGCACACCTTCAACTATCCCTACACCATTCCCCAGGCTCTGCTGGCGGAGAAGGTCTGCACCACCATCGGCATGGACAAGATCTTCTATCAGAACTCCGGCACTGAGGCCAACGAGGCCATGATCAAGATGGCCCGTAAGTACGGCGTGGAGAAGTACGGCCCCCATAAGTACAACATCGTCACCGCCAAGATGGGCTTCCACGGCCGCACCTTCGGCGCCATGTCCGCCACCGGCCAGCCCCACAACGCCTGCCAGATCGGCTTCGGCCCCATGACCGACGGCTTTACCTACGCCGACTACAACGATCTGGAGTCCTTCAAGGCCGCCTGCAACGAGAACACCATCGCCATCATGGTGGAGCCTGTCCAGGGCGAGGGCGGCGTCCATCCCGCCACCAAGGAGTTCCTCTGCGGCCTGCGGCAGTTCTGCGATGAGAACGGCCTGCTGCTGCTGCTGGACGAGGTGCAGACCGGCTGGTGCCGCACCGGCGCGGTGATGTCCTACATGAACTACGGCATCAAGCCGGACATCGTCTCCATGGCCAAGGCCCTGGGCGGCGGCATGCCCATCGGCGCCATCTGCACCACCGACGAGGTGGCCAAGGCCTTCACCCCCGGCTCCCACGGCACCACCTTCGGCGGACATCCCGTCTCCTGCGCGGCGGCTCTGGCCGAAATCAACGAGCTGCTGGACCGGGATCTGGCCGGCAACGCCAAAAAGATGGGCGACTACTTCTCCGCCCGGCTGGAGACCCTGCCTCACGTCAAGGAGGTGCGCCATCAGGGCTGCCTGATCGGCGTGGAGTTTGACGGCTTCGCCCCCAGCGTGGAGATCAAGCACAAGGCGCTGGAGAAGCACCTGCTGGTCACCG
>JBJDXS010000047.1:0-5903 GCA_051866815.1 Candidatus Onthomonas sp.
ACCGGCTCCAACAGCCTGGGCTACTCGGGCAGCTATGAGGTGCGGGACTATCCCACCAGCTATCTGCTCTACCTGGGCTGTAATACCAGGACAGGCCCCTGCGGGGACCAGGCCTTTCGCCTGGCGCTCCAGTCCGCCTTGGATCGGGAGACCATCGCCGACCGGCTCCTCTCCGGCCATGCAGACACCAGTCCGCTGACCTTTCATCCGGAATCTCCCTGGTATGATAAGAGCCTGGCCCGGAGCTTTGCCGAGCCGGACGCCTCCGGCCTGGAGCCTTATGCGGGGGAGCGGGTAACCATCCTGGTCAACGCAGAGTCCACCTTCCGTACGGCCATCGCCGATTTCCTGGCAGAAAGCCTGGAGGAGGCGGGGCTGGAGGCGGAGGTTTTTGTCCTCTCGTGGAGCGCCTACCGTGCGGCGCTGGAGGCGGGGGAGTATGACCTCTATCTGGGTGTGGTTAAGCTGGAGCCAAATTTTGATCTTTCACCCTTTTTTGATCTTGACGGCAGTTTGAATTTTTCAGGGTTCTCTGCCGATGAGATAAACGCCTCGCTGGCGGCCTATCTGGCCGCTGATGGGGAGAGCTGGGCCGACAGGGCCTATGACCTGTCCCTGGCCGTCAGCCAAGCGGCGCCGATTCTGCCCCTGTGCTTTCTCAAGCACTCCATTCTCTCTAACTGGGGCAGTCTGGGCAGCTATGCGGCCACTCAGTCCAACCTGTTTTACCATATTCAGGACTGGGACCTGGGCGGGCCTGCTCACACTGGAGAGCAAGAAACAGAAGGGAGAACTGCACAATGAACAACGTATACCGCTGCTATGCGGAAAAACGTCCCGGCTTTGATGTGGCAGCCGGGAAGGTATTCCGGGAGCTGAAGGAACAGCTGGAGATCCAGGGCCTCACCGGCGTACGGATTCTCTATCGGTACGATGTGGATCAGATCGATCAGGACGTCTTTGAGAAGGCTGCCACCACCGTATTTTCCGAGCCCATGTGCGACAACTTCTACCGGGAGACCATGCCGGAGATTGAGGGAGACCACGCCATCCTGGCAGTGGAGGCCCTGCCCGGCCAGTTTGACCAGCGGGCGGACTCCTGCGCCCAGTGCATCCAGCTGCTGGCGGGCTGCAGCCGGCCCCTGGTCAGCGCCGCCACTGTCTATGTCCTGCTGGGCCAGCTCAGCGAGGAGGATGTGGATCGGGTGGCCAAATACCTGATCAACCCGGTGGAGAGCCGCCGGGCCTCCGTGGAAAAGCCTGAGACCCTGGTCAAGCAGTACGCCATCCCCACCTCGGTGGAGACCCTCACTGGCTTTATCGGCCAGGATGAGGAGGGCCTCAAGGAGACTCTGACTCGCTACGGCCTGGCTATGGATCTGGACGACCTGAAATTCCTCCAGAACTACTTCAAAAATGACGAGGGCCGGGATCCCACCATCACCGAGCTCAAGGTGATTGACACCTACTGGTCTGACCACTGCCGCCACACCACCTTCGGAACCTTCATCGAGGAGACGGACATCCAGGACGAGGGCGTCAAGGCCGCTTTCGAGGAATACCTGGCCGGCCGGGTGGAGGTTTACGGGGAGGAGAAGGCTGCCAGGCGGCCCCGCACCCTGATGGATATGGCTACCGCCGGCACCAAGGTGCTGAAAAAGCGGGGCCAGCTCCCCAACCTGGACGAGAGCGAGGAGATCAACGCCTGCTCCATTCATATCCCTGTGGACGTGGACGGCCAGGAGCAGGACTGGCTGCTCCAGTTCAAGAACGAGACCCACAACCATCCCACTGAGATCGAGCCCTTCGGCGGCGCGGCCACCTGTATCGGCGGCGCCATCCGGGATCCTCTGGCGGGCCGGGCCTATGTCTACCAGGCCATGCGTCTCACCGGCTGCGGCGATCCCCGGACACCCCTGAAGGACACCATCCAGGGACGTCTGCCCCAGCGCAAGCTGGCCACCACCGCCGCGGCGGGCTATTCCTCCTACGGCAACCAGATCGGCCTGGCCACCGGCGTGGTCAGCGAGTTCTACCACCCCGGCTATGTGGCCAAGCACATGGAGCTGGGCGCCGTGGTGGGCGCTGTGCCCGCTGATCAGGTGGTCCGCGTCTGCCCGGATCCCGGCGACGTAGTCATTCTGCTGGGCGGCCGTACCGGTCGCGACGGCATCGGCGGCGCCACCGGTTCCTCCAAGACCCATAACCTGTCCTCCCTGACCACTATGGCCGCTGAGGTGCAGAAGGGCAACGCCCCCGAGGAGCGGAAGATCCAGCGGCTCATCCGCAATCCGGAGGTCACCAAGCTGATCAAGCGCTGCAACGACTTCGGTGCCGGCGGCGTGTCCGTGGCCATCGGCGAGCTGGCCGACGGCCTGGAGATCGACCTGAACGCCGTGCGCAAGAAGTACGACGGCCTGGACGGCACCGAGCTGGCTATCTCCGAGTCTCAGGAGCGGATGGCGGTCTGCGTGGCTCCGGAGAACGCCCAGAAATTTATCGACTACGCCACTGCTGAGAACCTGGAGGCCTATCAGGTGGCTGTGGTCACCGAGAGCCCCCGGATGGTGATGCGCTGGAACGGCCAGACCATCGCCAACCTGTCCCGGGCCTTCCTGAACTCCAACGGCGCCCCCAAGCATACCAAGGTGTCCGTCCCTGTGCTCCCCGGCCGGGAGGCTCCCGCCCGGGTGGAGGATGTAGCCGCCGCCTTCTATGCTCTGACGGAGAACCCCAACCTGGCCTCCCAGCGGGGCCTGGGGGAGCGGTTCGACTCCTCCATCGGCGCTGGCTCCGTCCTCTCCCCCTACGGCGGCAAGTATCAGCTCACCCCGGAGCAGACCATGGTTGGCCTGCTCCCCGTTGGCCCGGGCAGGCGGACCGAGACCTGCTCGGTCATGGCCTGGGGCTTTGATCCCTATCTCATGGAGCGGGATCCCTTCGTGGGCGCACAGTCTGCCGTAGTGGAGAGCGTCTCCAAGCTGGTGGCTGCCGGCGCCGACCCGGACAAGGCCTACCTGACCCTGCAGGAGTACTTTGAGCGCCTCCACGAGGATCCCAGCCGCTGGGGCAAGCCCTTTGCTGCCCTGCTGGGCGCTTACAAGGCTCAGATCGAGCTGGGCTGCGCCGCCATCGGCGGCAAGGACTCCATGTCTGGATCCTTCCTGGATTTGGATGTGCCCCCCACCCTGGTCTCCTTTGCTATCGCTCCGGAGCAGGTGAATCATATCGTCTCCGCCGCGTTCAAGGAGACGGATAAGCCGGTCTATCTCTTCCAGGCCCCTTCCGGGGACTACGCCGGCACCCGAGCCATGTGGGCGAAATACCGTCAGTTGGTGCTGGACGGCAAGGTGGAGGCCGCCTGGGCCCTCTCCGCCGGCGGTGTGGCCGAGGGCCTGCTCAAGATGGCCCTGGGCAACGGCATCGGCTTTGCGGGCAATGAACGCCTGACCTCTGAGCTGCTCTTCTCCAAGTTCTACGGCTCCATCGTGGCCCAGCTCACCGAGGATATCTCCGGCTTCGGCCTGAAGATCGGCGAAACCTGCGCCCGGCCTGTGCTCCAGGTCTGCGGCGTCAGTCTGCCTCTGGAAGAACTGACCCGCCGCTGGGAGAACACCCTGGAGGACGTCTATCCCACCCAGGCCAAGGCGGAGAGTGCGTCCGCTCCCATGCTCTCCTGCACCGCCCGCTCCGTCCAGGCCCCTGCCGTCAAGACGGCCCGGCCTAAGGCGGTTATCCCGGTATTCCCCGGCACCAACTGCGAGTATGATACCGCCAATGCCTGCCTGCGGGCCGGCATTGAGCCGGAGATCCTGGTGGTGCGCAATCTGAGCGTGGAGCAGCTGCTGGCCTCGGAGCGCGACCTGGAAAAGGCGATTCAGTCCGCCCAGATGATCGTCCTTCCCGGCGGCTTCTCCGGCGGCGACGAGCCGGAAGGATCCGGCAAGTTTATCGCCTCCTTCTTCCGCAACCCCCGGATCAAGGACGCGGTTCATGACCTGCTGAAGAACCGGGACGGTCTGATGCTGGGCATCTGCAACGGCTTCCAGGCGCTGGTCAAGCTGGGCCTGGTGCCCTACGGCGAGATCCGGGATCTGGACGACAGATGCCCCACCCTGACCTTTAACCTGATCGGCCGCCACCAGAGCCGCTACTGCGACACCCGGGTGGCTTCGGTCAAATCCCCCTGGATGCTCAAGAGCCATGTGGGCGATCTGTACACCGTCCCTGTCTCCCACGGCGAGGGCCGTTTTGTGGCTCCGGAGCCCATTCTGAAGCAGATGATCGAAAACGGTCAGATCGCCACCCAGTATGTGGACGGCGGCGGTTTCCCCTCCATGGACATCTCCGCCAACCCCAACGGCTCGGTCTGTGCCATCGAGGGCATCTTCTCCCCCGATGGCCGTGTCTTCGGCAAGATGGGCCACAGCGAACGCTGGAACCCCGGCGTCGCCAAGAACATCCCCGGCGAGAAGTGGATGCCCATCTTCGAGTCCGGCGCCCTGTACTTCAAATAATCCCAACTTCATGTCCCCCGGAGAGCTTTTCTTCGGGGGACGGCTTCCGTATAGGAGGGCAAGATGGACGCAATCATTTTTGACATCGACGGAACCCTGTGGGACTCCCGCCAGGTGGTGGCTGACGCCTGGAACAGGGTGGTACAGGAGGACCAGGGCTATTTCCCGGGCTATACTGGAGAAAATATCTCCTATCTCTTCGGCAAAACCATGACCGAGATCGCCGACCTGCTCTTTCCCAATCTGGAGCCGGAGAACCGCTACCGCCTGGCCCGGCTCTGCTATGTAGGGGAGAATGAGGAGCTGGAGCACCGTCCCGGGGACTTTTATCCCGGCGTGTTGGAGACCATCCCCCTGCTGGCCCAAAAGTATCCCCTCTATATCGTCTCCAACTGCCAGGCGGGCTATATTGAACTGATGGTAAAGCACAGCGGCCTGGCCCATTGCTTCCGGGGCGGCATGTGCTTTGACGACACCCATCTGCCCAAGGGGGAGAACCTCCGCCTGCTGTCCCAGCGGGAGGGACTGAAAGCACCGGTCTATGTGGGGGACACCCAAGGGGATTGGGAGGCCTGTCAACGGGCGGGGATGCCCATGATCTTCGCCTCCTACGGCCTGGGACAGGTAAACGACCCGATTCCCACCATTGAGCGGTTTGATCAGCTGCTGGAGTATGTGGATGCAGAGGCATGAGACTCTCATCTGGCTGCTGGATCTGAAAAAAGCCCCGCAGGGTAAGGCTTAACAGTCGTAAGGAACTATTTGCCCTGCGGTTAGGGCAGAGAACGGTGTGACCATAGAGGTCACGCCGTTTTTTGCGTCCAAGGGTAAATTCTGCAATCATGGGTTCTGCCAGTACGGGGATTTCCACCTCGTCCACGAAGCTGAAGAATATCTCCACCTTCTGCCTGCGCTTTCCGCTGGACTTGTCCGGCGCAGGAATGACGATCTTCGTCCAGAATCCACCTGTCCTTGTCATCCGGGTTACAGCGGTAGCCATAGGGCGGTTTGCCCGGATGCTTGCCGCTGGTACCGCGCTGATGCAGACTGATACGGACTTTCTTGGAAGTGTCGCGTGGATACCACTCGTTAAATAAGTTGCGGATTGCGGCATACCTTCCAGATTATGTTGAATTTCGTAAAAACAGGCGAATCGCATGACAAGACTGTTTCAAAAACATGACAGACGCTTTCCTTGTTCACATCTCTATGGTATAATTAAAATAAAAAAACATGACAGGGGGAGCTATATGGCAGGCGCAATGCCCGAACACAATCTGCTGGCGTTGGACTACTGGCAGGATAGTGTCAGCTATGAGGGAAAAACAGTTCCCAGCGGAACCATCGGCTGCGAGGCGCTGAACATTTCGGATGTACTGCGGGAAA